>DASUSN010000001.1:0-2756 GCA_036375075.1 Thermoanaerobaculia bacterium
ACGGGCTCGTCGAAGATCTTGTCGTTCGTCACGGTGACGATGCGGCCGGTGTACTGGCGCGCTTCGACCCACATCGCCGGCTCGTCCTGCTGCACCGGCGGCGGCTGGCCCATCTCCATGATGGTGGTGCGCGTGTAGCCGAGGGCGATGACGTCGCCTCGCACGCCGGCCATGGCGATCCTGTCGCCGACGTTGAAGACGCGGCCGCGGAGGATGACGAAGTACGCGGCGACCGCCGTGATGACGCGCTGCAGCGCGACCGCGATGCCTGCCGTGATCAGGCCGGCGGATGCGGCAAAGCGCGTCGGACGGTCGAACCAGATGGAGATCGCCACGAGCAGGAAAAGGACGGTGGCGATGAGATGAATGGCCTGGTGGGACCAGAACCGCGCTCGAACGTCGCTGCGGCCGTGGAGCGCGAGACGGGCGATCCCGCGCAGAAGACGCACGAGCAGCCACGTCAGGACGATGAGGCCGAGCGTGAGGAGGAGCTTGTTGCCGGTGACGGCGTTCACGCCGAGGAGCTTCACGCCGAGAACGCGGACCGCGCGCTCGGGTCCTGTGACTTCGATCCAGTCGGTGACCAACGCTCAGGGCCTCGAGCCGGTTCCGTCCGTGGCGGTCGGCGCATCGGTACCGGGCGCTGGAACGTCTCTCCCGGTGCGGGTGGTGTCGGCGTCGAATCCACTGTCGTCGCCGGACGTCTCAGGGGCGGCGACCGCGGTGGTCGGCGGCGGCAGGTCGGGCGGCGACGGGTCGCGCGGTCCGGCGTCGGACGGAAACGGGAGCGTCCCCGTGGGATCGGTGGTCGACAGCTCTTCCGTCTTCTCGCTGCACGCGGACAGCATCAGGAGCGCGGCCGCGAACAGTGCCGCAACGATGATCCTCATGGAAGCGCCTCCCTTCGACGAGTGAGTCTTTGTGCAAGCGTTCAGCCACTCGCTTGGTCCACCATGCATTCTGGTCATACGAAGGCGCGTACCAGCGCAGCGGCGCCGTCGACGACGCGATGCTGCAGGCCACGGCCCGACCACCGGTCGCGGGTCCAGGCGCGGCAGTGCGCCTCGTCCTCCGCAAAGACTCCCGCGAGATAACCGGCCGTCCCCGCGTCGAGCATGCCGACGCTCAGCTCGGCGCTCAATCGGAACGAACGCGGGTCGAAATTCGCGGAGCCGACACAGGACCAGAGCTCGTCCACGACGATGACCTTCTGGTGCAGGCCGGCGCGCCCATACTCGAGAACCTCCACGCCGGCATCGAGCAGCGGCTTCAGGCTGCCGTGCCCGGCGTGTTGCACGAACGGGAAGTCGCTGCGCGCGGCCGCCGTGCACATGACCCGGACCTCGACTCCGCGCCGCGCCGCGTCGCAGAGGTGGCGAACGGCCTCGGCGTCCGGGACGAAATACGGGCTCTGGATGAACAGGCGCCGTCTGGCCAGCTGGATGGCGCTGTAGTACAGCCTCTGGATCACGCTGCGCGGCGGCTTGCGCGTACTGAACTGGGCTGCCACGTGCGCGTCGACGAATCCCGCATGCCGCGGCTCCGGGAAGTACATCGGGTCCACCAGTGCACGGCCGCTCAGCAGGGCCCAAAGACCGACGAACTCCGACTGGATCTTCCTCACCACCGGCCCTTCGATGCGGATGGCGATGTCGCACCATTCACCGGCACCAGGATCGGCCGCCGTCCATTCGTCGGCAACGGCGTGCCCGAACACATACGCGATGCGTCCGTCGATGATCGCCAGCTTCCGGTGATCGCGGCGGTTGTGCGCGGCGAGGCTCAGCGGCAAAGAGGGCCGGTGCCGCACGGTCTCGCAGCCGGCGTCGCGCAGCGGCTGGAAGACGTGCCGCTCGGTGTGGCGCGCGCCGAGCCGGTCGTGGATGACGCGTACGGCAACGCCGTCGCGTGCTTTCGCGGCGAGCGCCGCGATGACCCGGTCGCAGATGCGGCCACTCTTCCAGAGGTAGTTCTCCAGATGGACCGAGCTCGTCGCAGCGGCGACGTCGTCGAGGAGCGCATCGAAGAATGCTCCGTTGCGGATGACCCGCACCCCATTACCGGGCATCAGAACGCCGTCGGTGAGCGCTGCGAGCGCGGGAACCATCTGCTGCACCGGCGTCCGCTCATCGATCCGAAGGTCGAACACGCGCACTACCTTCGCACCGTGAAGGTCGTCAGCTCTCCCTTTTCGCGATGGTCGAGAATCGGGCAATGGAGGGTGTACGTGCCCGGCTGCAGGACCGCGGACACCGTCCGCGTGCCGTTCTCCGCGATCGGATCGCCGGCCGCTTTCTGCACGCCCGGTCCCTCGATGTAGAGGTTGTGCAACTGATCGCCGCCGTTCGTCACGGTGAAGACGGCGGAGCCGGGTGGAATTGACGCCTCGCGGACGGCGATGTGACCGTCTTCGAGAACCACCATCACGGTCGTACCGGCCGTGACATCCGGCACGACGGCGGTGCCGCCCGGCGAGCCGGGGTGTTTCGCCTCATCGAGAGTCGACGTTGAACCGCCCAGCCATGGACCGTCTTTGTCGTTCTCCGACCGGCACGCGGCGACCGCGGTGATCGCGATCGCCAGAAAGATCGTCGTTCGCATTCGATACTCTCCTTATTGGTGCGGCATGACCGCCGCTTCGCTTCCCAGGATGTGGAATTGTTCGGAGATCAGCGTCCGCGGGCCGGCGCTCAACGTGACGCGGTAGTCGCCCGGAATCCACGAGGACGTGTCGGCTTTGGTGAAGTAGATCGTGC
>DASUSN010000002.1:0-51784 GCA_036375075.1 Thermoanaerobaculia bacterium
CGGCTGCCGGGGCGGCGTCTCGCCGCCCCGGGTGGGAGGTGGAGCGTGCCACGTGGCGAGAGGCTCCGTCCTCCCGAGTACGCGCCGGCGGGACGCCGCCGCACAGCCGGCGGGACGCCGGCGGTCCGATGGGTTTTGAGACAGCCTCCAATTGCCTCCGCACTCCAAAGGGCTTGGCCCTACATTCCGGTGTATCGTTTCTCCACACACGGAGGAACGCATGACCATCGACGTCGAGAGAGTCTCGCCGTTCGTCGAGGATTTCATGGCCGAGGTGAGGGCGAAGAACCCCGCCGAACCGGAGTTCCATCAGGCCGTCTTCGAAGTCGCGCAGTCGGTCGGGATCGTCCTGGAGCGCCATCCCGAGTACCGTTCCGCGAAGATCCTCGAGCGCATGGTGGAGCCCGAGCGGGTGATCATGTTCCGCGTCCCCTGGCTCGACGACCGCGGAGAGATCCGCGTCAACCGCGGCTTCCGGATCCAGATGAACACCGCCCTCGGGCCCTACAAGGGCGGCCTGCGGTTCCATCCGTCCGTGAACCTCGGCATCCTGAAGTTCCTCGCCTTCGAGCAGGTCTTCAAGAACAGCCTCACCACGCTGCCGATGGGCGGCGGCAAGGGCGGCTCGGACTTCGATCCGAAAGGCAAATCCAACAACGAGATCATGCGCTTCTGCCAGGCGTTCATGGCAGAGCTGTTCCGCCACATCGGCGCGGACACGGACGTCCCCGCGGGCGACATCGGCGTCGGCGGCCGGGAGATCGGCTTCCTGTTCGGCATGTACAAGAAGCTGCGCAACGAGTTCACGGGCGTGCTCACCGGCAAGGGCCTGAACTGGGGAGGCTCGCTGATCCGCCCCGAGGCGACCGGCTACGGCGCGGTGTACTTCGCGGCGGAGATGCTCGCCACGCGCGGCAAATCGCTGGACGGCAAGGTGTGCCTGGTCTCCGGCAGCGGCAACGTCGCCCAGTACACGATCGAGAAAGTCCTCGACCTCGGCGGCAAGGTCGTCACGGTGTCGGACTCGAACGGCTTCATCTACGACGAGTCGGGCATCGACCGGGAGAAGCTGAACTGGCTCATGGACCTCAAGAACGTGCGCCGCGGCCGCATCGCGGAGTACGCCGAGCAGTTCAGGGAGGCGCAGTACACGCCGCTGAGCGACGGCGCGGACCACAACCCGCTGTGGGACATCAAGGCCGACTGCGCGTTCCCCAGCGCGACGCAGAACGAGATCAACGGCACGGACGCGCAGAACCTGCTGCGGAACGGGGTGTACGTCGTGGCCGAAGGCTCGAACATGCCGACGATGCCCGACGGTGTGGACCGGTTCGTCGACGCCGGCATCCTCTACGGACCGGGCAAAGCCGCGAACGCCGGCGGCGTCGCCACGTCCGGCCTGGAGATGAGCCAGAACAGCATGCGCATGTCGTGGTCGCGCGAAGAAGTCGACGAGCGGCTGCACGGCATCATGCGCCGCATCCACCAGAAGTGCGTCGAGATGGCCGACCGCTTCGGCACCCCCGGCAACTACGTCAACGGCGCAAACATCGGAGGCTTCCTGAAGGTGGCGGACGCGATGATGGACCAGGGCGTGGTTTAGTTCCTCGGGGTTCCTCGGGTTCCTCGGAGTTCCTCGGGGGGGGGAGGCGCCGACGCGGACTGTTCCCCCCCCCCGAGGAGCTCCGAGGAACTCCGAGGAACCGAGGAACCGTCACCCCATGCACCACGACTTCCACCAGCTCGAGCGCCGGAGGATCCGCGACATCCTCCTCGTCTCGAGCCTCTTCGACTTCTACCTCTTCCAGGAGGAAGGGCTGCTCTACGAGCAGATCCAGCACGAGTACCACGGCTTTCAGCTCTCGCACCCTCCCGAGATCACGCGCGTCTCCAGCGGGGCGGAGGCGCTCGCGATGCTGGAGCGCGGCGAGCGGTTCGACCTGATCGTCACCACGCTGCACATCGACGACATGACGCCGCTGCGGCTCGCGCGAGCCATCCGCGAGGGGCACGCCCGGATCCCGATCGTGCTCCTCGCGTACGACAAGCGCGAGCTCAACGACCTCGTCACGCACCACGGCACGAAGGACTTCGACCGCGTCTTCATCTGGCGCGGCGAGGTCAAGCTGCTGATGGCGATCATCAAGAACCTCGAGGACGAGCGGAACGTCGCCGACGACACCGCGCGCTTCGGCGTGCAGGTGATCCTCCTCAACGAAGACAGCGTCCGCTACCAGTCCTTCTTCCTCCCGCTGCTGTACTCCGAGGTGATGACGCATTCGCAGAGCCTCATGGCCGAGGGGCTGAACCCGGCGCATCGCGCGCTGCGCATGCGCGCGCGGCCGAAGATCCTGCTCTCCTCGACCTGGGAGCAGGCCATGGGCTACCTCGAGAAGTACCAGCACGCGGTGATCGGCGTCATCACGGACGCCGGCTTCCGGCGCGGCGGCCATCACGACGCGCGCGCGGGCATCGCCTTCACGCGCGAGGTGAAGCGGCGGTTCTGGGACATCCCGGTGCTGATCCAGTCGACCAACCCGGCGCTCGAAGAGGACGCGAACGCCGCGGGCGCGATGTTCCTGGCGAAGGAGTCGGGCACGCTGCGGGAGGACGTCGGCGTCTTTCTGCGCGAGTACTTCGGCTTCGGCGATTTCGTCTTCCGGCTGGAGGACGGGACGGCGGTCGGCCGCGCGAAGGACCTGCAGTCCCTCGAAGAGCAGCTCCGCACCGTGCCGGACGAGAGCCTCGTCTCCCACGGCTCGCGCAACGACTTCTCGAACTGGCTCAAGGCGCGGACGGAGTTCCAGCTCGCCGAGCGCCTGCGCCCGCGAACGGTTGCCGACTATGCGTCTCCCGCGGAGCTGCGCGAGGACCTCATCCGCCAGTTGCACGAGCACCGCGCGTCGCAGAAGCGGGGGCTGCTGACCGAGTTCTCGAAGGCCACCTTCGATCCGGCCACCTCCTTTGCCCGCACGGGCGGCGGCTCCCTCGGCGGCAAGGCCCGCGGCCTGGTGTTCCTGAACACGCTGCTGTCGATGGAGAGCCTGCGCACGAAGTTCGCCGGGCTGGAGATCGAGGTCCCGGCCGGCCTGGTCATCGGCACGGACGTCTTCGACCGGTTCCTGCGCGACAACGACCTCCGCGCGTTTGCGCTGAGCGCGAAGAGCGATGAAGAGATCATGCAGCGCTTCATCGCCGCGCGGCGGTTTCCGCAGGAGGCCGTCGACCGGCTGGCGGAGCTGTTGGAGCTGATGCGCGAGCCGCTGGCGGTGCGGTCGTCGAGTCTCCTCGAGGACACGCAGTTCCATCCCTTCGCCGGGATCTATCAGACGTACATGATCCCGAACGCGGGCGCGGATCCCGGCGTGCGTCTCGAAGAGCTGCTGACCGCGATCAAGCGCGTCTACGCCTCGACGTTCTACCGCGCGGCGCGGGAGTACGTCCGCGTGACGTCGCTGCGGGTGGAAGACGAGAAGATGGCGGTGATCGTCCAGCGCGTGGTCGGCGCTGCGCACGGCCCGCGCTTCTACCCGGAGCTCGCCGGCGTCGCGCGCTCGTACAATTTCTATCCCGCCGGCCCGCAGAAGCCGGACGAAGGCATCGTCGCCATCGCCCTCGGCCTGGGCAAGACCATCGTCGAAGGCGGCGCGACGGTGCGTTTCTGCCCGAAGTCCCCGGACCACCTGCAGGAGTTCCTCCGCGAGACCCAGACCTCGTTCTACGCGCTGTCGCTCCTGCCTGTCATCCTGAGCCGCGTAGACGGCGAAGGACCCCCTGATTCAGGCGCGGGCGGCGCAAGTGGCAGGGGGTCCTTCGCCGTCTCCGCGGCTCAGGATGACAGGAGGTCGCCGATCGAGGACGAGCGCATCGCCTCCTTCGACCTCCGCACCGCCGAGGAGGACGGAACGCTGCAGTGGGTCGCGTCGACGTACTCCGCGGAGAACGACGCCCTCTACGACGGCATCTCGCGCGCGGGCACGCGCGTCGTCACCTTCGCGCAGATCCTGCGGCATCGCATGATTCCGCTGGCCGAGGCGCTGGACGAGCTGTGTCAGACCGGCGCGCGCGGGATCGGCACGCCGGTGGAGATCGAGTTCGCCGTCGACCTCTACGGCGAAACGAAGAAGCTCGGCGTGCTGCAGATGCGCCCGCTCGTCCTGAGCCGGGAGATGGACGAGCTCAATCTCGCCGACATCCCCGAGGAACGGGTGCTCTGCCGGAGCGACCAGGTCCTCGGCCATGGCGTGATCCGCGACCTGCACGACATCGTGGTCATCGGCCCGGATACGTTCGACCGCGCGCGCAGCCACGAGGCCGCGCGCGAGGTGGCGAAGATCAACGCACGCCTGCTGGAAGAGGAGCGCGGCTATCTCCTGATCGGTCCCGGACGCTGGGGCAGCTTCGACCCCTACCTCGGCATCCCCGTGCGCTGGGAGCAGATCTGCGGCGCGCGTGCGATCGTCGAGGCCGGCTTCCGCGACATGGCCGTCGATCCCTCGCAGGGATCGCACTTCTTCCAGAACCTCACGGCGTTCCAGGTCGGCTACTTCTCCGTCAACCCGCGCGTGCGCGACAGCTTCGTCGACTGGCCCTGGCTCGCCGCGCAGCACGCCGTCCACGAGACGCCGCTCGTGCGCCACCTCCGGCTGGAGCAGGGCGTGACGGTGACGATGAACGGACGGGAGCGGAAAGGCGTCATCGTCAAGGCGTAAAATCCCTGTATGTTCGATCGACAGACGTATGTCGTCAAAGAACGCGCGGGCTTCATGAAGCTCGCGAGCACCTACGACCTCCTCGATCCCTCGGGGGCACCGCTCGGGGTGGCGAAGGAGGAGCCGCCGGGGATCGTGAAGTACCTGCGGCTACTGGTGAACAACAAGTGGCTGCCGACGGAGGTGAACGTGTACGAGCGGGAAAGCGACCCGCCCGTGCTGTCGATCCACCGCGGCGTGGCGCTGTTCCGGCCGAAGGTGCACGTCACCGCGCGCGGCCAGCAGCTCGGCTACTTCCGCGCGAAGGCCATCTCCATCGGCCCGTCGTTCCGCATCTTCGACACGCAGGACCGCGAGATCGGCAGCGTCAAGGGCGACTGGAAGGGCTGGAACTTCCAGCTCCTCGGCGCGCAGGGCGAGGAGCTCGGCCGGGTGACGAAGAAGTGGGCCGGCCTGGGCAAGGAGCTGTTCACGACGGCGGATACATACGTAATCAGCCTGACCGACGGCCGCCGCGAGTCGGCGCAGTTGCTGCTCGCCGCCGGACTGGCGATCGACACCGTGTTCAAAGAGAAGGATGACTGACTTCGACGAGCTGTGGCGCGCAACCGTGCGTTTCCGCCGCGCCTCGCGCGAGCTCGAGCTACTCCTTCACGACGTCTACAACGCCTTCGGCGACGACGCCGCGTTGCGCACGGCGGTCGAGCGCGTCCTGGTCTTCCTCACCACCCCCGCCGGACGGACGGACGCGAACTGCACCGTCACCGACCAGTTCATCTCCGCGACCGAGGCGCAGTGGCGCGGCTCCGCGCTCGCGCCCATCCTCGACGACATGGGCGGCACGCTCCACGACGCCATTCACGCGGAGAACATCGCCAAGACGTTCGAAGCCACGCCCGAGCAACTGCTGGAGCGCGTGCGAAAGTTCACAGCGAATCGCTAACCAATCCGGAATTTCCGCGTAATAGCGCATGGAGGACATGCTCATGCGGAAGCTCGCGGCAGTGCTGCTGATTGTGGTTGCGTCGGTGTCGGTATACGGGAAGGTCAAGGACAAGGCGCCGAAGACGAAACAGAAGAGCTTCGAGGCGGTGGTCATGCAGACGCAGGCGGTCGTGGGCAGTTATCGCGGCCCGGCGGAGTCGTATGGACTGGTCCTGGAGCTCGCGCCCAACGGAACGCTGCGCGGCAATTACGTGGAAATGGGACGCGTGGCGGTGCTCAATGCCATCGCGATCCGCGGCTCGGAGTTCACCGCGCAGGCGAGTTTCGACGACGGCAGCTTCCGGGTGATCTCGGGCTCGTTCGCCAATCGCTCGCTGAACGGCGCGAAGGCATTCGGCCTGCGGATGTACGACGTCCCGGTCGAGGGATTCGGGCCGATCGACACGTTCTTCGAGCGGTTCTGAAGCCGGCTCACGACATCCAGTTCGTTCCCGCTTCCTTGTTCCACTTGGTGGTCATCTTCTTCGACCGGGTCCAGAGCTCGATCGAGCCGCGGCCGGTGATGTCGCCGACGCCGAACTTCGATTCGTTCCAGCCGCCGAAGCCGAAGGGCTCGCGCGGCACGGGGACGCCGACGTTCACGCCGACCATCCCCGCGCTCGCCTTCTCCATCACGTAACGCGCGACGCTGCCGCGCTCCGTGAACACGGACGCGGCATTGCCGTACGGGGAGCGGTGCTGGACGTCGAGGGCCTCGTCGACGTCCTTCGCGCGGATGATCACCATCACCGGCCCGAAGATCTCTTCCTGCGCGATGCGCATGTCGGGGGTGACGTGGTCGATGAGTGTCGGGCCGACGTAGTAGCCGTTCTCTTTGCCCGGCACCGTGTAACCGCGCCCGTCGACCAGCACCGTCGCCCCGGCCTCCTCGGCCTCGGTGATGTAGCGCTCGATGCGCTCCTTCGCCTGCTTGGAGATGACGGGACCGAGGTGGACGCCCGGGACCATGCCGCGGACGATGCCGGCCATGCGCTCGACGATATGGTCGGTCGCACCGACGGCCATCATCACGCTCGCGGCCATGCACCGCTGCCCCGCGCAGCCCGACATCGAGGCCACGACGTTCGAGGACGTCATCTCCGGCTCGGCGTCCGGCATCACGATCAGGTGGTTCTTCGCGCCGCCGAGGGCGAGCACGCGCTTGAGATTGTGCGAGGCGCGGCGATAGACGATCTTCGCCACGTGCGTCGATCCGACGAAGCTGATGGTGTCGATGAACGGGTGGTCGCAGATCGCCTCGACCGTCTCCTGCCCGCCGTGGACGACGTTCAGCACGCCGTCCGGCAGGCCGGCTTCCTTGAGCAGCTCCGCGATCCGCCCGCTGCTGAGCGGCACCTGCTCGGAGGGCTTGAGGATCATGCAGTTGCCGAGGGCGATCGCGTTCGGGATCGTCCAGTTCGGGACCATGTTGGGGAAATTGAACGGCGTGATCGACGCGACGACGCCGACGGGATAGCGCTCGACGCGGCATTCCACGCCGCGTGAGACCTCCAGCACTTCGCCGGGAACGATCTGCGGCAGGGACGTGGCGAACTCGCAGAGCTCGGCCGACTTCAGCACCTCGGCCGCCCCTTCGCTCTTGATCTTCCCGTTCTCCTGCGTCACCAGCGACGCGAGCTCGTCGAGGTTCTGCTCGAGCAGGGCCTTGTAGCGGTAGAAGACCTGCACGCGCTCCTTGATGGGCGTGGCGCTCCAGCCGGGAAATGCCTTGCGCGCGGCGTCGACGGCGCGGTCGATCTCGGTCATGCCGGAGAGCGGCACGCGGGAGATGACGCTCCCGTCGGCGGGATTCATGACGTCGAGCATCCTGCGGTCGGATGCGTCGACGAACGCGCCGCCGATGTAGTTGCGGACGTCGGGATAGGTCTGTTCGAGCACGGGCATGGTGGGCCTCCGTCTGGTGTGGCGGACATCTTAATTCACAGCGCGACGCTTGACCGCCAAACCGCCGCGCTCGCATGATGCGCGGCACATGTCCAGATTCGGCCAACTGTTCCGCACGAAGTCGCTCGACGCCCTCGTGGCCGAGACTCAGGAAGAGGGGCAGCAGCTCAAGAAGGTGCTGGGGCCGTGGAACCTGGTGGCCCTCGGCATCGGCGCGGTTATCGGCGCCGGCATCTTCGCCACGATCGGCACGGCCGCGGCGGGCGACGCGAGCCGCCCCGGCGCCGGGCCGGGGCTGATGCTGTCGTTCGTGATCACCGCGATCGTGTGCGGCTTCACGGCGCTCTGCTACGCGGAGTTCGCGTCGATGGTGCCGGTCTCCGGCTCGGCGTACACGTACTCGTACGGAACGCTGGGCGAGCTGATCGCGTGGATCATCGGCTGGGACCTGATCATCGAGTACGCGATCGGCAACGTGGCGGTGGCGATCTCGTGGGCGAACTACTTCAACACGCTGCTCGACGGCATCGGCTGGCCGCTGCCGCGATGGCTGGCCGTCGACTGGCAGACCGCGCACGCGAAGATGCCGGAGGTCGTGGCGAACGCGCCGCACATCTTCGGCTTCCCGATCGTGGTGAACATCCTGGCCCTGGCCATCGTCGCGGCCATCACGATCGTGCTGGTCTGGGGCATCCGCGAGTCGGCGAGCTTCAACTTCTGGATGGTGGGCCTCAAGCTCATCGTCCTCGGCTTCTTCGTCATCGTGAGCTTCAAGTTCGTGAAGCCGGAGAACTGGACGCCGTTCGCGCCGAACGGCATGCCGGGCATCTTCTCGGGCGCGGCGGTGGTGTTCTTCGCGTACATCGGCTTCGACGCGGTGTCGACCACGGCCGAGGAAGCGCGCAATCCGAAGCGGGACATGCCCATCGGCATCATCGGCTCGCTGATCGTCTGCACGGTGATCTACGCGATCGTGGCGGCCGTGTTCACGGGGATGATCCCGTACCGCGCGCTGACGAACGCCATCGCGACGGAACAGGCGGAGCCGCTCACGCTGGCGATGAAGCACGTGCAGATGCCGAACTGGATGGTCGGCGTCGTGGCCCTCGGATCGGTCATCGCACACACGGCGGTGCTGCTGGTCTTCCAGCTCGGCCAGCCGCGCATCTTCTTCGCGATGTCGCGCGACGGCCTGCTGCCGAAGTTCTTCGCGAAGGTCCATCCGAAGTACAAGACGCCGCACGTGTCCACGATCATCACCGGCGTCGCGGTGGGCGTCTTCGCGCTGTTCACGACGCTGGAGGACATGGTCGACCTGACGAACATCGGGACGCTGTTCGCGTTCTTCCTGGTCTGCGTGGGCATCATCATCCTGCGCATCAAGGAGCCGAACCGCGAGCGGCCGTTCAAGGTGCCTTTCGGGCTCCTCCTGCCGGTCCTCGGCGCGATCTCGTGCGTCGGCCTGGCCATCTACCTGCCGCCGAAGTCGTGGGAGCGCTTCTTCCTCTGGCTGGCGGTGGGCCTCGTGTTCTATTTCCTGTACGGCTTCCGCCACAGCCGCCTGCGCCATCCGGGGCACGTCCACCCGACGCCGCCGGAGCCGCCCATGTTCAAGCAATGACCAGGCAATGACGCAGACAGGGAACGACCGCGCCCGCCAGCTCATCGAGTCGCTGCAGCTCCAGCCGCACCCCGAGGGCGGGTGGTACCGGCAGGTGTACAAATCGTCCGAGCGCGTGACGCGTCAGGCGGACGGCGCGGACCGGACGGCGCTGACGACGATCTACTTCCTGCTCGTCGAAGGCACGTCCAGCGCCTGGCATCGCGTGGAGTCGGACGAGGTGTGGCACTTCTACGAGGGCGACCCGCTCGAGCTGTCGACGAAGACGGAGACGATCGTGCTCGACGCGACCAACCGCGTGCACGTCATCCCGGCGCGCGCGTGGCAGTCCGCCCGCACCCTCGGCGCGTACACGCTCGTCGGCTGCACGGTGGGCCCCGGCTTCGAGTTCGAAGACTTCACGATGTGAACGGTTCCTCGGGTTCCTCGGAGTTCCTCGGAGCTCCTCGGGTGGATGGGGTCCGAGATCCTCCGAGGAACTCCGAGGAACCCCGAGGAACCCGAGGAACCCGAGGAACCCCGAGGAACTTTTTTCTCCCTGGCCCGATTTGACCGATCATCGTCCCACGCGCCGTGCGCGGCGGACCGACAATGCAGCCATGAACAACGCACTGCTGGTGATCGACATTCAGGACTCCTTCAAGATCAGCCCGACGCGCTGGGCGTCGCGCAACAACCCGAAGTTCGAGGACAACGTGACGGAGCTCATCGCGACGTTTCGCGACGCGGGCCGTCCCGTCATCTTCGTGCTCCACAACGACAGCGACCCGGGATTCCGCCCCGGAGACCCCGAGGTGCGGCTGATGTCGTTCCTCGACAAGAGGGACGGCGATCCGCTGATCGTGAAGAACACGCGCAACGCGTTCACGAGCACGGACCTGCAGGCGCGCCTCGACGCGCTGGACGTCCGGAAGGTGACGGTCTGCGGCATCTCGACCGAGCAGTGCTGCGAGACCACGACGCGCGTGGCCGCGGACCTCGGCTACGAAGTCGATTTCGTGACCGAGGCCACGGCGACGTTCCCGATCGGCAGCCTGTCGACCGACGCCATCGTCGAGCGCACCGAGGCCGTGCTGCGGGGGCGGTTCGCCCGCATCGTGACGGTGCACGAGATCAGAGAGGAGATGCTCGTATCCGCGAGGTGATCTTTCTGCTGCTCCCCGAGGTCGAGGTGCTCGACCTCGCGGGGCCGCTGCAGGCGTTCTCCGAGGCGAAGCGCTACCGCACGCGCCTGTGCGCGACGCGCGAGCGCATCCACTCACATCAGGGCGCGGTGTTCGCGGACCTAGAGCCGTTGCCCGAAGTGTCCGCCGAGTCGCTCGTCGTGGTGCCTGGGATGCCGTACGCCGCGACCGAGCGCATCGAGCGGAAGGTGACGAAGTGGCTCGCGGACGCGGCCACGCGCGGCGCGCACATCGCGTCGGTCTGCACCGGTGCCTTCGTTCTCGGAGAAGCCGGTCTGCTCGACGGCCGCCGCTGCACCACGCACTGGTCGCGGACGGGCGAACTGGCGAAGCGCTTCCGGAGCGCCCGCGTCCTCGACGACCGCCTCTGGGTCACCGACGGCAACGTCACGACCAGCGCGGGCATCGCCTCGGGCATCGACATGGCCCTCGCCCTCATCGAGCAGACCGACGGCCCGCTCGTCGCCGCGGACGTGGCGCGCGAAATGGTGGTCTACCTCCGCCGCGACGGCTCGCAGCAGCAGGAGAGCGTCTACCTCGACTACCGCACGCACCTGCACCCGGGCGTCCACCGCGTGCAGGACTGGATCGTCCGCAACCCGGCCCAGCGCATGACCCTCCTCGACCTCGCCGACGTCGCCGGCATGAGCGCCCGCAGCCTCACCCGCACGTTCCGCCGCGCGACCGGGATCTCGGTGCACGAGTTCTCCACGCGCGTACGCGTGGAGCTGGCGAAGACGCTGCTGCACGAGCCCTCGCTGACGATGGAGAGCGTGGCGGCCCGCACGGGGCTGAGCGCGAGGGAGCTGAGGAGGTTGGGGGTGAGGAGATAGGACGGATAGGACGAATAGGACGAATAGGACGAATAGGACAGATAGGACGTCCTATGAGTCCTATAGGTCCTATTCGTCCTATCCGTCCTATGTCCGAAACCGGACACCGCGTTCACAACCGCACACCGCCCTCCTCCTAAATTACTGAAAACACTCACCCCAACCCCGGCACGCCGCTCGCGATAGAGCGGCACCATGGATCGTGAGATCGGACAAGACGTACAGCGCCGCCGGATCGTGCGGCGCGTTCTCGTGGCGGGCGTCGCCATCGCGGCGGCCTCCTTCTCGCTCGCCGCGACGGTCGAGTGGCTGCGGCCCTCGGTCGCCCGCGACGAGATGCAGACCGCGAAGGTCACCCGCGGCTCGGTGGAAGCGACGCTGCAGGCGTCGGGCACGGTCGTGCCGCTGGTCGAGCAGGTCGTGTCGTCGCCCGTCGAGGCGCGTGTCCTCCGCGTCGGCCGCCGCGCCGGGGCGACGCTGAAAGCGGGCGACGAGCTGCTCACGCTCGACACAGCGGCCACGCGCCTCGAAGCGGAGCGCAACGACGAGCGCCTGACGCAGAAGATGAGCGAGAACGAGAAGCTCAGCCTCGGCCTCGACGAAAGCATTGCCTCGCTCGAAGCGCAGCTCGAACAGAAGAAGCTCGACGCCGAGATCTTCCACCACACCGCCACGCAGAAGCGGAAGCTCCGCGCCGAGGGGCTGGCCACCGACCAGGACGCGCTCGCGGCCGAGGCGGCGGCGAAGAAGAGCGACATCGAGATCCGGCAGATCGAAGAAGCCGTCCGTCGCGCGAAGCGCTCCCGCGATCTGCAGCTCGCGGCCGCGCGCACGGACCTCTCGTTCGTGCGCCGCGAGGCCGAGGAGTCGCGCCGGCAACTGGCGCTGGCCATGCTGCGGGCGGACCGCGACGGCGTGCTGACCTGGGTCGTCCCCGAAGTCGGCGCCATGGTCCGGCGCGGCGACATCGTCGCCCGCATCGCCGACCTCTCCGCCTACCGCGTCATCGCCCAGGTCTCCGACGTCCACTCCTCGCGCATCGGCGCGGGCATGCGCGTCAACGTGAAGCTCGACGGTCTGACGCTGGGCGGAACCGTGGAGAGCGTCGACCCGCGCATCGAGAGTGGCGTGATGAAGTTCTACGTGACCCTCGACCAGCCGTCCCACGCGCGGCTGCGCAACAACCTGCGCGTGGACGTCTCCGTCGTCACCGGCCGCCGCGCCGAGACGCTGGTCGTCCGCCGCGGCGCCCTCGGGCGCACCAGCAGCGCGCACGCGTTCGTCGTGCGCGGCGACGACGCGGTACGCGTGCCGGTGCGCTTCGGGCTCGCGGGCGACGACGCCATCGAGATCGCGGAAGGCCTTCGCGAAGGCGAGGAAGTGGTCATCTCCGACATGAGTGAATACTCGGACGTCGCGAACGTCCGCATCAAATGAGGAACGAAGGGAGCACGCCCATGATTCGACTGGAAAACGTCAACAAGGTCTATCGCACCGATCGCGTCGAGACGCTCGCGCTGCAGAACATCAACCTCGACGTCGCGCCGGGGGAGTTCGTCTCGGTGATGGGGCCGTCGGGCTGCGGCAAGAGCACGCTCCTGAACCTGATCGGCCTGCTCGACGCGCCGAGCAGCGGCGGCCTCTCGCTCGACGGCGCGAGCGTCGCCAAATGGGGCGACGGCCGGCTGGCCCAGTTCCGCAACGAGAAGCTCGGCTTCGTGTTTCAGAGCTTCCATCTCGTGCCGGACCTGAAGGTCGTCGACAACGTGGAGATCCCGCTGCTGTACCGCAAGACCAACGGCACGCCGCGGCGCAAGCTCGCGCAGGCCGCGCTCGACCGGGTCGGCCTCGCCTCGCGCGTCCATCACTTCCCGACGCAGCTCTCCGGCGGCCAGCAGCAGCGCGTCGCGATCGCGCGCGCCATCGTGGGCAAGCCGCGCATCCTCCTCGCCGACGAGCCGACCGGCAACCTCGACTCCGCGATGGGCGAGGAGATCATGGACATCCTCCACGACCTCAACAAGAAGGACGGCACCACGATCGTGATGGTCACGCACGACGAGCGCTTCGCGACGCGGACCGACCGCATCGTCCGGCTGTTCGACGGACGGCAGGTGGCGTAGCCATGCTGAAGAACTACATCAAGATCGCGCTGAAGGTCCTGGGCCGGAGGAAGTTCTTCACCTTCATCTCCCTGTTCGGGATCAGTCTCACGCTGGTCGTGCTGATGGTCGCCACGACCGTGCTCGACAACGTGTTCGCGCCGCGCGCGCCGGAATCGAAGTTCGACCGCGTGGTCGGTGTCTACCGCCTGGGCATGTACGGTCCGAACTTCAACTCCACCGGCAACCCGGGCTACCGCTTCATCAAGGAGTACGTCCTCGGATTGCCGGGCGCCGAGGCGACGTCGGTGTTCTCGAACCAGTCCATGCTGGCCATGTACCACGAAGGCCGCAAGATCGACACGCACCTGCGCCGCACCGACGGCGCGTACTGGCAGATCCTCGATTTCGAGTTCGTCGAGGGCGGTCCGTACACTGAAGCGGACAACGAGAACGCGAGCTTCGTCGCGGTCATCACCGACGACATGCGCACGAAGCTGTACGGCCGCGGCGTATCCGCGCTCGACAAGACGTTCGAGGCCGACGGGCAGCGCTTCCGCGTCGTCGGCGTCGTGCGCGCCGTGCCGATCACCCGCCTCGTCGGCTTCTCGGAGATCTGGGCCCCCATCCGTACGCTGAAGACGCGTGAATACGAGCGGCAGTGGATGGGCGGCTTCGGCGGCATCGTGCTCGCGCGCAAGCGCGGCGACCTCGAAGCGTTGCGGAGCGAGTTCAAGCGGCGCACGTCGGCGTTCGTGTTCGACGACCCGAAGATGTACAACCGGATCGAGGCCGGCCTCGACACGCCGTTCGAGTCGGCGGCGCGCAACCTCCTCGGCAATCAGGTCAAGGGCAACCGCGCGCTCGTGCTGCAGTTGATCCTCGGAGGCATGGCGCTGGTGTTCATGCTCCTGCCCACGATGAATCTGGTCAGCATCAATCTCAGCCGGATCATGGAGCGCGCCTCCGAGATCGGCGTGCGCAAGGCGTTCGGCGCATCGTCGCGCACGCTGGTCGCGCAGTTCGTGGTCGAGAACATCGTGCTCACGGTCATCGGCGGGCTGATCGGCTTCGTGCTGTCGGTGGCCTTCCTCGCCGCGCTGTCGCGCGCGGAGCTCATCCCGTACGCCGTGTTCGACGTGAACCTGCGGGTCTTCCTCTACGGGCTGCTGCTGGCCGTCTTCTTCGGCCTGGTCTCCGGCGTCTATCCCGCGTGGCGGATGTCGCGCATTCAGGCTGTCAACGCTCTTCGCGGAGGTGCACTGTGATCCGTCATCTGCTCAAGCTCGTGTGGAACCGCAAGCGCGCGAACGCCCTCATCGTCGCGGAGATCTTCGTCTCGTTCCTGGTGGTCTTTGCCGTGCTGACCGGCGCCGTGGCCGTCGCCGGCGGCTGGGGAAAGCCGATCGGCTTCCAGTGGCAGAACGTCTGGGACGTGAGCATGGACTTCGACATCGACGGGGGCCAGAAGGCCTCGCCGGAGCTGCACGCCTCGGTGATGCGAATGCTCGACGAGGTGCGCGCGCTCCCGCAGGTCGCCGCGGCCTCGGTGTCGAACACGCCGCCGTACGCGTTCTCGACCACCGAGGGACGGCGCAACATCAACGGCAAGGACGTCACGGTCATCATCGACGACGTCACCTCCGGGTTTGCGGACACGATGCAGATGAAGGTCGTGCGCGGGCGCTGGTTCAACGAGGACGACGAGATCTCGCAGCACTGGCCGGTCGTCGTCGACACGAACTTCGTGAAAGAGGTCTACGGGAACGCCGATCCGATCGGGCAGAAGTTCGAAGAGGACGAGAACCTGTTCCACCAGATCGTCGGCGTGGTCGAGCCGTACCGCAAGGACGGGGAGACGTCCGCGCCGATGAACATGATGTTCCGCCACGTCGCGAACAACGGCAAGCACGGCCGCCTCGGCAGCCACATCCTCCTGCGCATGCAGCCGGGCACGAGCCCGCAGTTCGAGGTCGAGCTGGCCTCGCGGCTGCGGCAGGTCGCGCCGGAGGTGTCGTTCGACGTGCGCCAGATGGAGCGCATGCGGACGAACATGCTGCGCACGAGGCTCGCGCCGCTCGTCGCGGGCGGCATCGTCGGGCTGTTCCTGATCGGCATGGTCAGCCTCGGCCTGACGGGCGTGCTGTGGCAGAACGTGACGCGCCGCACGCGCGAGATCGGGCTGCGCCGCGCGATGGGCGCGTCGGGCACGCGCGTACACCGGCAAATCCTCGCGGAGGTCGCGGTGCTGGCGACGATCGCGGTCGTCATCGGCAGCATCATCGTGTGGCAGCTCCCGGTGCTCGGCGCGTTCTCGTTCGTCTCGCCGTCGGCCTTCACCCTCGGGTTTGCCGGCGCGCTTGCGACGATCTACGGCCTCACGCTACTTTGCGGGCTGTACCCGAGCTGGCTCGCGTCGCGCCTGCAACCGGCGGATGCCTTGAGATACGAATGATCCTGATCGTCGACGACGACGCCTCCATCACCGCGTCCCTCGCGCTGCTGCTGAAGCAGAACGGGTACGCGTCGGTGCAGGCGCATTCGCCGTCCGAGGCGCTCGCGATCCTGCGTCGCGAGCGCCCTCGCCTGGTCCTCCAGGACATGAATTTCAGCCGCGAGACCAGCGGCGCCGAGGGCATCGACCTGCTCGAGCGCATCCGCGCCGAGGAGCCGGCGCTGCCGGTGATCCTCATGACCGCATGGGGCTCCATCCAGCTCGCCGTCGAGGGGATGAAGCGCGGCGCGGCGGACTTCGTCACCAAGCCGTGGGCCAACGCCACGGTGCTGCAGTCGATCGAGACGGCGCTGAAGCTCGCCAGCGCGGGAGGCGAGGAGAAGGACGTCACGCGCGCGGAGCTCGACGAGCGCTACGACTTCTCGAACATCATCGGCACGGACCCGAAGATCATCCGCATGCTGGAGATGATCGGCCGCGTCGCGCCGACGGACGCCTCGGTGCTGATCACCGGTGAGAGCGGCACGGGCAAGGAGCTGGTCGCGGAGGCGGTGCATCGCAACAGCCGGCGGCGGGGCGGTCCGTTCGTCAAGGTCAACCTCGGCGGCATCTCGTCGACGCTCTTCGAGAGCGAGATGTTCGGCCACGTGCGCGGCGCGTTTACCGACGCGCGCGAGACGCGCCGCGGGCGGTTCGAGACCGCGGACGGCGGGACGATCTTTCTCGACGAGATCGGCGAGCTCGATCCCGCGTCGCAGGTGAAGCTGCTGCGCGTGCTGCAGGACCGGACGTTCGAGGTGCTGGGATCGAGCCGCGCCCGGACGGTGGACGTGCGCGTGGTCGCGGCCACGAACCGCGTGCTGCACGAGCTCGTGCAGCGCGGCGAGTTCCGCGAGGACCTGCTGTATCGCCTCAACCTGATCAACATCCACCTGCCGCCGCTGCGCGACCGGCGCGGCGACGTCCCGCGGCTCGCGAATCACTTCCTGCGCCTCGCGAACGAGGCCTACCGCGCGGACGTGGCGTCGATCTCCACGCGGGCCATGGAGTGGCTGCGGTCGCAGATGTGGCCGGGGAACATCCGGCAACTGCGGCAGACCATCGACCGCGCGGTGCTGATCCGCGGCGGGCGCGAGCTGGACGTCGAGGACTTCTTCGCGGTCCGCGACGCGGTCGCCGCCGCGCCGCGCGAGGAGACGCTGCCCGACGCCGGCACGATGACGCTCGACGAGATGGAAAAGCGGATGATCGTGAAGTGCTTCAAGCACTACGACGGCAACGTGTCGCGGGCCGCCGAGGCGCTGGGGCTCTCGCGCGCGGCGCTGTACCGGAGGATGGAGAAGTACGGGATCGCCGCGGAATGAGACTCCGCGCCAAGATCATCGCCTACGTCGTCGCCCTGCACGCGGTCCTCGCGGTCGCGGCGGCCTTCATCCTCATGGAGCGGCCGCTGCTCCTCTTCGCGGTCGAGGCGGTGTTCGTCGTCTCCATCGCCATCAGCGTCCGCCTGATCCGCGGGCTCTTCGTGCCGCTGGACCTGATCCAGACCGGCGCGGAGCTGATCGCCGAGCGCGATTTCACGTCGCACTTCGTGCCCATCGGGCAGCCGGAGATGGACACGCTCATCGAGGTGTACAACCGGATGATCGATCGCCTGCGCGAGGAGAGACTGGCGGCCGAGGAGCAGCAGCAGTTGCTGCAGAAGCTCGTCGACGCGTCGCCCGCGGGCATCGCCATCTGCGACTTCGACGGACGCGTGCAGCAGATGAACCCCGCCGCCGCCCGCATCCTCGGCGACGCGCCGCTGCCGGCGATCGCTCCCGGCGAGTCCCGGCTCGTGCAGCACCGCGGCTCGCAGCGCGTGCGCGTCACCCGCGGCGAGTTCCGCGACCGCGGCTTCGCCAAGAGCTTCTACCTGCTCGAGGAGATGACCGAGGAGCTGCGGCTGTCGGAGAAGGGCGCGTACGAGAAGCTCATCCGCATGATGTCCCACGAGGTGAACAACTCCGTCGGCGCCGTGCGCTCGCTGCTCGAGTCGTCGCTGCGCTACGCGCCGCAGGTGGGGGAGGAGGACCGCGAGGACTTCCGGAACGCGCTGCAGATCGCCTCGGCGCGCATCGACGCGCTGAACCGCTTCATGGCGGCCTTCGCGGACGTCGTGCGCATCCCGCCGCCGGTGAAGGGGCCGGCGTCGATCGCGGAGCTGGTCGAGCGCGTGGCCGCGCTGCTCCGTCCCGAGCTGACCGACCGCTCCATCCGCCTCCACCTCGACCTGGCCGACCGCGCCCTCTACGACGTCGACGCCTCGCAGCTCGAACAGGTCATCCTGAACGTCTTCCGCAACGCCATCGAGGCCGTGCACCGCGACGGCGAGATCCGCGCGTCGCTGGAGGCGGGCGTCCTCACCATCGCCGACACCGGCCCCGGCATCGCCGACTCCGCCCGCCCCGCCCTCTTCACCCCCTTCTTCACCACCAAACGCGACGGCCGCGGCCTCGGCCTGACCATCGTCCAGGAAATCCTCGCCAACCACAGCCTGCCCTTCGAGCTGCGCAACGCCAGGGCGGGCGGGGCGGAGTTCCAGATCCGGTTCGTGTGATCTGTCATCCCGAGCGTCGAGCGAGGGACCTGGGTGGGCGGGGCGCGAAAACCCGTGCTTGGCGTTCTACACCGGCGCGAGGTAGTCGATCCCGATCACGTCCCAGCCGAACAGCACCCGCGGGCGCGCGGCGAACTTCGGGCGGCGTACGCGCCAGTCGTCGAAGGCGGCGATGGCGAAGTAGATCGCGCCCGCCACGAGACCCGGGACCGGGCCGGCGTTGCTGAAGTCGTAGAGCTCGGGGAACGCCACGCCGATGACCATGGTGATGGTCACGAGGCCGAACAATCCGAGGCCGGTCACGATGCGGTTGGCGATGAGGGCGCGGGCGGCGATCTTCTCGATCTGCGGCCGGTCGGGCATGCGCCAGAGGATCGTGCCGCGCTCGGCGATGGAGATGAGCAGCGGCACGAACACCAGCGATCCCTGTTGCCACGCCATCCTGATCACGTCCAACGTGTAATTGGAGAAGAGCACCACGGCGACGACGATCAACGCCGCGGCCCAGACCGGCGGGCGCTTGCGGAGGCGCGTGGCGATGTCGACGAGCGTCCCCTGCGCCATGAGGAACCCGCCTTCGACGATCAGCACGAAGAACAGCTCGTCGCGGATCTCGGGCGGGAAGACGCCGAGCGCCGCGGCGGCGAAGACCAGCGCCATCAGCCCGTCCGACGCGGGGAGAGCGAAGCGGCGCCCTCGCTGCAGGAATTGCAGGCGAACGGTATGCGGATTGACGGGAGCGGTCGTGATCTGCGGATGGTACCGCCATATCATTTTCCCTGTGAACGAACGACCGCAGATCGAGTGCGAGCAGCACCACCCCGGACTCACCGTCGCCGACATCCCCGCCGCCGTGGATTTCTACACGACGAAGCTCGGCTTCCAGCTCGACTTCACCTGGGGCGAGCCGGCGACGTTCGCCGGCGTGCATCTGGACAAGGTGCAGATCTTCCTGCAGCAGGGAAAGCCCGCCCCCGGCGGCACCTCGGTGTACTTCAAGGTCGGCGATGCGGACGAGCTGTTCGCGTTCCACCAGCGCAACGGCGTCGAGATCGCGGAGCCGATCGACGACCGCGACTACGGCATCCGCGACTACTCGGTCCGCGACTCCGACGGCTACTACCTCACCTTCGGCCACCACATCTTCAACACCGGACCGAAGGTCGAGATCGAGCGCGTCGACGTCCCGCTCCGGCTGGAGAAGCGCCTCGCGGCGCTGCTCTACGACCTGGCGCGGGAGAAGCGCATGAGTCTGAGCAGTTGTGTGGAGGAGATCCTCCTCCACACCAACGACGGCGTCGAACCGCACACCAAGAGCCAGCTCGCACGCATCCAGAAACTGAAGCAGAAGCACGGCATCGACTACGACACCCACGCTTCGTATGGCTGGGTCGAGCGCGACCTCAAATAGGTCCCCCCGCCCGCCGGTACCTCGGGTTCCTCGGAGTTCCTCGGGTTCCTCGGAGGGGAGTCAGCACAATCGCACCGAGGAACTCCGAGGAACTCCGAGGAACCCGAGGAACCGGGCGTCCGGGGGGAGGGCTACCTCGCCAGGATGTCTTCGATCACGTCCAGCGCCCGCTGGTCGCCGGTCTGGGCCAGCCAGAACATCGCCCGCTTGCGCACCGACGGGCTCTTGTGTGTCTTCACCAGCTTGGTCAGCAGCGGGATGGAGCGGTCTTTCGGGAGCTGGGAGATCGCGAACACCGCGTGCTGGCGGACGTCGTCGTCCGGGTCTTCGTCCACCGCGCGCTCCAGCTCGCCCGCGGCTTTCTCGCCGGCCTTCTGGCCGAGCCAGAAGAGCGCGTGCTTCCGCACGTCCTCGGAGCGATCGTTGCGCGCCAGGCGGATCAGCTCCGGCACCACGCGCGGGTGGTCGTGCGTGGCGATCACCGACAGGTACTTCCCTTCACGGTCGGCGTCGCGGAGCTGGTCGAGGAGGAAGTCCAGGCTCTCGTCGTTCGTCGCCGTGACGAGCCGGTCGGCCTTCACCGGGCAGTTCGGCTCCTTCATGCGGAGGTCCGTGACCCGGCCCCCGCTCATCTTTGCCACGACGATCACCGTCGTGTACTCGATCCGCGAGCGGTCGCCGTAGTTCGTCCACGACTGCCCCTCGTCCTCGCAGCAGCAGATCGACACTCCCTCGGTCTTGATCTTCCAGGCCATCGACTTCACGCCGTCCGCGGCGGCCTGGCGCAGAGGGTTGCTCTGCGCGCAGGCGGGAACGGTGAGGATGAGGAGAGCGAGCACCGCGAAGGCTTTGCGCATCGGATTACTCCTCCAGGATCTGCAGCATGTAGTTGAGCGCTTCGTCGTTGTTCATCAGCGACAGCTTCTGCAGCGCCGCCTTGCGCAGCGTCTGGTTGGTCTCCTTCTTCGAGAGGTCGATCAGCGCGCGGGCGTTGTTCTGGAGGAAGAAGGCTTCGATGATGGCCTTCTTCGATTCCACGTCCGTGTCGCCCGACCCGTACAGCGCCAGCAGCGTCGGACCGGTCTTGCTGCCGACCAGGCCGAGCTTGCGGATGGCCTCGCGGCGCAGCTCCGGGTTCTTCTCGCCGCGCGCGAGGTCGCCGAGGCGCTCGCCGTCGTTGCTGATGAAGAGGCCCTGGATGATCTGCTTCTTCACCTCGGCCGACGTCTCGTTCGCGTACAGCGAGTGCAGCTCCGGGCGGGCGTTCATGACGCCGAGGAGGTGGATGGCCTCCTTGCGCAGCTCGGGATCGGCCTCCGACTTCGCGGCCGTGTGCACGCGAGCCTTGTCGTTCGAGATCATCAGCGCGCGCAGCACTTCCTTCTTCACCTCGCGCGAGCCCGACGCGTAGAGGCTCGACAGCACCTCGCGATTCCGCTCGCCGCCGTGGATGCCGATGTACTTCACGGCCGCCTTCTGCAGGTCGGGGTTGGCGTTGCCGCGGGCGATGTCCGCGATGAGCGCCTGCGCGCGCGATGACGGCGACTGCGCCAGGATGAACAGCGCGCGCTCCTTGATCTTCTGGTCCGAGGGGCCGCGGACGATCTTCTCCAGGAGCGGGTACGCCTTCTCCGGGTCCGTGTGCATCAGCGAGTTGATGGCGATTACCTTCAGGTCGTCATCCTGCATGCGCTCCGGCGCGACGCGCTCGCCGCGGGCCTGACGCGTCTCCAGCTCCAGGGCTTTGGCGTCGTCGATCCACTTGCTCTTCGGGTAGTTCTTCTTCAGTCCGTCGAGGGCCTGCACGGCCTCGGCGCGGCGTCCGGACTTGTTGAGCGCGTAGGCCATCCAGTACAGGGCGCCGTCGGCGCGGCTGCCGCCCATCTCCGCCACGGACTTGAAGGCGCGGATGGCTTCATCCCACTCCTGCTCGTCGATGGCGTCGGTGCCTTCTTCGTAGAGGTCCGACTCGCGGTCGTCGGCCTCTTCACGGTCCTCCGCCCAGGGAAGAGCGTTGGGGAATGCGTCGGCGTAAGCCTGTCCGCCGCCGATCAGGAGAGTGGCCGCGACCGCCCAGGCCGCCAGTGCTTTACGTACGTTCATGATGTCGTCCTTCAGATGCTGGTTGAGGTGCCGGCGGCGGTGCGCTTGACGTCCGCACGCACGACACGAAGTTTGAAAACGAGTCCCTTGGTCTCCACGCGCTTCTGCATCGCGCGGAGCTCTTCCGCGCTCACCTGCTCGGGCGCGTGAGCGATCTGCAACAGCACCGGCTCGAGCTCGTCGAGGAGCGTGGCCACGTCCTCCTCGCCGCGATCGAGTGCGGTCCTGCGGTACAGCCGATTGGCGGAGATCAGTTCCTCGGCGCGCTCGCGCTCCGCCGAGATGTCGGTGTTGCCGTCCGGGGTGAGGTTCGTCAGCTCGACGAGGATGCGCTCGGACTGGTCGAAGTGCTCGCCGACCACGACGAACAGGATGCGGGTGGAGTCGCCGGACGGCCGACCCTTCGAGTCGACGAGGGGAGTCGCAGGATTGGTCGACGTTGCGGAAACGACTCTCGTCGACCCGACGTCTTGACGACTCGACGACTTCCACAACACGCCCGCCAGGAACGCCACGATCACGGTGGCGGCGACGGCGAAGGCCTTCACCCACTGGAAGCGGTCACGCTTTTTTTCGCCGCGCAACCTCCACTGCAGCCGGCTCCACACGCGTGCCTCGTAGTCGTCGCCGGGCTCCGGCACGTCCACGGGCGTCACGCGATCGAGGACGGCCGCCAGTCCGGCGAGCTCCGCGATGCACTGCTGGCACTGCGCGAGGTGCTCGCGGCGGTCGGCGCCGAGCTCGGGCTCGCCGTAGTAATTGAGAACGAATTCTTCCTGACTGAGATGCTGGCTCATACGAGTGATCCTGTGAATGGCTGCAACTGCTCCCGGAGCTTTTTCACCGCGCGGAAGACCGTGTTCTTGGTCGCGTTGATCTGCGTGCCCAGAATCTGGCCGATCTCCTCGAGCGGCATCCCTTCGAAGTGGCGAAGCACGAACGCCGTCCGCTCGTTGCCGCTCAGGCGCTCCATGGCCGAGGCCACGGCGCGCTGCATCTCCAGGCTGTGGACGACGCGGTCGGGCGTGGCGGCGGTGGAAGCGATGGCGGCGAGGTCCTCGTCGGCCGCGTGCCGCGCGTCGCGGCGCTTGCGGGAGTCGATGAGGTCGAGCGAACAGTTGATGGCGATGCGATGGATCCAGGTCGTGAAGCTGGCCCGCGCGTCGTAACGCTCGATGGCGCGGTAGGCGCGGAGGAAAGTCTCCTGCACCACGTCGTCGGCGTCCGCGGCGTTCGCGGTGATGCGATAGGCCGCGCGGTAAATGGCTCGCGTGTGGCGCTCGACGAGGAGGCGGAAGGCCTCGTCGTCTCCCCCGCGCACGCGTCCGACCAGCTCGTTATCCGTTTCCATCCGACCTCGTTGGACGGGGACGTGCCAGAATAGTTAGCAACGAACGCCCCCGAGACCATGCGAACCGTCCAATTCTCCCTTCTCTTTCTCCTTGCCCTCACTGTTCTGCCCGCCTTTTCTGCAACTTACGTCGTCCCCGACGACCGGGAGCTCGTTACCGCGTCCCGGGCCATCGTCAGCGGGACGGTCGTCTCGACCCAGGTCCGTAGAGGCGCCCGCATCGAGACCGTGACCGAAGTGGCGGTCGAGGAATGGCTCAAAGGAGGGTTGGGGACCCGGACGGTCTCGATCGTCCTGCCCGGAGGCCAGCTCGGCGCCGAGCGCCTGACCGTGCCCGGCGTGCCGGTGTTTGCCTCCGGCGACCGCGTGCTCCTCTTCCTCACCCGCAACGGCCGTGGCCACTGGACCACGCTCTCCTTCGCCCTCGGCGCCTTCGTCGCGGACGGGCGCGGGGTGCTGTCGCGCAACGAGATCTTCGGCTGGACGGAGGACGGTGCGCGCCACATGGAGCGCGCGCGGCTCGAGCGTCCGTTCGTCGACTACGTCCGCGCGGTCGTGCGCGGCGAGGAGGCGAAAGCGAGCTACTTTGCACCGCCGGAGGTTGCGTCCTCGTCGCTGCTGCGCGTGCAGCCGGACGGGACCTACTCCGCCGGCAGCTACTCCTTCAATGTGAGGGAGATCCCGCTGCGGCGGAACGGCGCGGTGGCGCAATGGCGGGTGAGCGGGCAGGCCGGAGACCTGAGCATGGAGACGGCGGCGGACGTGGGCGTCGCCGCGTGGAGGGCGATTTCGCCGACCTTCACGGACACCCGCGGCCCGGCGGCCACGGGCGACCTCGACGGCGACGACGGCGAGTGGCGGATCATCGCCGGCGACCCGCACGGCGAGATCCCCGACGTCTGCTGCTTCGGCATCATCGCGGGCGCGTTCCTCATCGACAGCGGCTCGCACGTGTACAACGGCGAGACGTTCCGGACGCTGACGCACGCGGACCTGCTCCTCAATGACGGGATCTCGTCCGCGAACTTCAGCCAGGCCCAGCTCAACGACATCGTCACCCACGAGATCGGCCACTCCCTCGGCCTCCGCCACGCCGACCGCAACAGCGCGAACGACGCGGCCTGCCCGGCCGGGTCGAACTGCTGCATCTACTCGAACGACGGCGGGAACTGCGAGTCGGTGATGAACTCGCTGGAGAACCCGAAGGTGACGGGCCTGCGTGACTGGGACCGCGACGCGGTTGCCTGTCTGTACGAGGGGAACTGCACGACGACGTGCAAGATGCCGTCGTTCCTCGACACGCCGCAGAACGACATGGTGCTGGCCAACCTGCCCGCGACCCTGCGGGCGCGCGTGCGCGGCACGCCGCCCCTGACCGTGCAGTGGTACGCCGGCAACCGCGGCGATACGTCGAAGCTGGTCGAGACCGACGAGTGGAATGTGCTCGTGCGCCCATCGACGACGACGAAATACTGGGTACGGGTGACGGACGCCTGCGGCCAGGTCGATAGCGATGCCGCGGAGATCACGGTGTTGCGCTGCCCCAAGGTGAAGATCGTCAACGCCAGCGCGACCATCGTCTCCCCGGGGAAAGTGCGCCTGCGGGTGCTGGCCGGCGCGGCCGACCGTTACCGGTGGTTCCGGGCAAACGGCCCGGGGCAGCCCGGCTCACAGGTGGGCCTGTTCGAGGACATTACCATCTCGTACACGCCGGGCCAGACGTTCTGGGTCCGCGCGGGCAACGCGTGCGGAGAGTTCACGCTCAGCGAGCTGCTCACGCCGAGCTCGGAGGCACCGGTCGCGCGGCGGCGACGGTCGCGGCACTGAGGCCCTCGCTCGACGCTCGGGATGACACCTGTCCCGGAGGGACCACAAGAAGGTAGCCGGTGGCAAGCCGCGAAGCGGCGCAGCCACCGGGTAGGATCGCGACAGATTGTGCGCCCCGGAGGGGCGCGCCAGAGCACCTTCTGCGACCCCTTCGGGGCCGAAAATGGGGCGTGCCCCGCCGCCTCGCCACCGCACTCCTAGAAAACGAAAACGCGCGGCCGGGGCCGCGCGTTTTCAAAGCGGAGGCGTTGCCTCCGGGCTTAGGCTTTTTTCTTGATCTGCAGCATGGAGTCGCCGCTCTCGACGACCGGGCGGGAGAGCTGCGAGCTGCGGCCGCGCTTCTGGATGGGGAGGCGCGTGTAGACCTGCGTCGACAGGATCGAGGCGTGGCCGAGCATCTCCTGGACCTGCTTGATGTCGGTGCCGGAGGAGACGAGCTGCGCGGCCATGGTGTGGCGCAGCGAGTGCGGCGTCACGTGGCGCTTGATCTCGGCGAGGCGGACGTGCTTCTTGAAGATGTTCTCGATCGAGTAGATCGTGAGGCGCGTTCCGGAGCGGCCGACGAAGAGGGCCGGGGTCGCGAGGGTCCGCTCGGCGCGGAGGTCGAGGTACTGGTGGAGCGAAGTGAGCACGTTCTCGGCGGTGAGCGTCACGGCGCGGCCGCGCGTCGCGCGTCCGGTGATCTGGATCGTGTTCCGGTCGACGTCGACGTCCGAGGTGTTCAGCGCCACCAGCTCGCCGATGCGGATGCCGGTGGAGAAGAGCAGCTCGAGGATGAGGTTGTCGCGGACGGCGCAGAAGTAGCGGTTGCGGCTGCCGGCGGAGTTGTCCCGGGCGCCGGCGAGCTCTTCGACCTGCTCCTTCGGAGCGGCGAGCAACGCGCGGACTTCGCGGTTCGAGAGGACGGTCGGAACGCGGTTCTCGACCGGCTTCTTGATCTTGAGCTTGCGGGCCGGCGACTCGCCGACGACGCCCTGCTCCTCGAGGAAGCGGAAGAACACCTTCAGCGCGGCCACCTTGCGGCGGATCGACGTGTCGCGGTACGGACCGTCCCCGAGCTTGTCGAGATAGGTCTCGAGGTGCTCGGCGGTGATCTCGACCGTCGGAACGTCGCTCATGTGGAGGTGGAACTGCGCGAGATCCGACTGATAGGCGCGAAGTGTCCGATCGGACAAATTGCGCACGGATTGTCCATGCTCGAGGAATTGCGTGATCGCCTGCTGCACGTTCATAGTCAAAGTCGCTTTAGCGCCGTAAATTTGAGATGGCGGGCCGATCGCAGTCTACGCGGCGGGCCTTCTTTGTCAACACTTATTTGCTCCGGTGCGTATGCTAATAAAGCATGTAAATGCCGGATTTAGGTGAGGAAGCTACCACTTGCGAGGTCTCCGCCTCTACGTTCGCCCCATCGACTCGGCCGACACCTCGGCCGTCTCGGCTTTCCTGACGCGCCACACGGGGGGACGCGTCCCGGCATGGGGCCTGCTCGGCAAGCTCCTCGGCGACATCGTCGCAGTCGTCTCGCTGGAGATCACGGACGACGCCCTGCGCGTCGACGGCATCGTGGTGGCGAGCGAGCTGCGGCGGAAGCGCATCGGCCGCGCGATGCTGCGCGAGGTCGAGCAGCTCGCGGCGAAGTTCGACCGGCGCCGCGTGGTCGTCGACGACGCAGGCGACGCGCAGGAGTTCTTCCGGCGGGTCGGTTTCGAGAACGAGGGGGATCGATGGACGAAGCGCGTGTGACGAGGGGGCAGGGGGCAGGGCGCAGGGGGCAGGAGCAGAGGCGAAACCGCACGTCGATATGGGTTCCCTGTGCCCTGTCCCCTGCGCTCTGCGCCCTGCTGGCGTGCTCGACGCCGCCGCCTGCGGCGGAACCGGGGCCGGAGCCGCTGCCGGTGGTGCAGGTGAAACCGGTAGTGCAGCCGGAGGAGCTGCCGCCGGCGGAATCGCGGCGCGAGCTGGCGAAGCGGGGGCTCGAGCTGCTGGAAAAGAAGCAGTGGGACGACGCGGTCGCGACGCTGACCGCGGCCGCGGACCAGTACCCCGAGGTCGCGCCGTTCCTGCGGCTGCGCGTGGCGGAGGCCGAGGTGGCGCGCGGGAACGTCCAGAACGCGGTGGCCCTCCTGTCGGAGATCGTCGCGATCAGCGACACCTCGGCGGCGACGGTGGCGCGGCTGCGGCTGCCGGCGCTGTACGCACAGCTCGGCGATACGGCGTCCACGGACGCGGCGTGGCAGCAGGCCATGCAGGTCGGGATCGACGAGCTGACCGAGGCGGACATCGTGAGCATGGCCACGGCGCTGGCGAAGGCGGGACGGACCGACCTCGCGACGGGCACGCGCATGCGGCTGCTCACCACGTACACGCAGGGTCGCTTCACGGAGCAGACGTTCGACTTTCTCAAAGACGAGCTGGCGAAGCTGCCGGCGGCTGAGAAGGTCGCGCTCGCGGCGAAGCTCGCCCGCTCGGACCGCTACGATCGCGCGCTCACGCTGCTCCCGGCCGACGCGCCGGAAGCCCGGGCGACGCGCATCCGCGCGCTGTTCAACTCGCGCAACTACTCCACGCTGATCGCGGAGACGAACGAGGTGAAGCTCGGCGACCCCGCGCTCCTGCTGCTCCGCGCACGCGCGGCGTGGCGCGACGATCAACCGCAGCTCTTCCTCACGACGCTCGACGCGATCGAGAAGGAGTTCCCTGCAAGCCGCGAGGCGGTCGACGCGAAGATCCAGCGGGCGAAGTACTACACGACGGACGCTCCCGACTACGCGCGCGCGGTCGACAACCTCACCAAAGCCATCGCCGCCGGCGCGGCCGACGAGAACCTCTGGAACCTCGGCTGGACGTATGTCCTGTGGGGCCGCGAGGACGACGCGCTGAAGACGTTCGACGAGTACGTGCGCAAGTACACGGACGGCGACTGGAAGACGAACTCGCTGTTCTGGTCGGCGAAGATCCTGGACAAGCGCGGCCGCACCGAGGAGCGGAACGCGAAGATCGCGCAGCTCGTCGCGGAGTATCCGCACAGCTACTACGCCTATCGCGCGAAAGAGCTGTGGAACGTGGGGACGGGCTTCCGCCCGTCGCGTGTTGCCACGTTCCCCGACGTCGAGGCGGAGCTCGCGAAGGCCAACGAGCCGCGGTTCACCACCGTGCGCGAGCTGCAGTCGATCGGGCTGGACCGCGCGGCCGCACGCGAGATGAAGGTCCTGGCCTCGAAGTACGACGACAACCTCGGCGTGCAGTTCCTGCTCGCGGACGTCTACGTCCGCGGCGGCGAGCCGTTCAAGGCCAACGGGGTGCTGCAGCGCCGCTTCCGCGACTTCGTCCGCCACGGCGGCGAGAACATCCCCCGGCGCTTCTGGGAGATCCTCTTCCCGCTCGCGTACTGGGACACGATCCGCGCGGAGGCGGAGCGCCGCGGGCACGATCCGTATCTGCTGGCGTCGATCATCCGCCAGGAGAGCGGGTTCGAGCCGACCACGGTCTCCAATGCCGGCGCGGTGGGGCTCATGCAGATCATGCCCGAGGAGGCTTCACGCATCGGCGAGGCCGGGGGCCTCGGCGCGGTGACGCGCGAGGACCTGTTCGACCCGCGGAAGAACGTGGCCGTGGGGGCGGCGGAGTACTCGCAGAAGCTGGCCGTGATGAACGACAACCCGACCCTGGCGATTGCCGCGTACAACGCCGGGGAGACGGCCGTGCGCCGGTGGATGCAGCGCACGCCGGCCGAGGATGCCGATCTCTTCATCGAGTCCATCCCCTACGCGGAGACGCGTTTGTACGTAAAGACCGTCACCCGGAACCGGCACGAATACCGGCGGATTTACGAAGTAAACTAAAACTTGGCATTCGATTTGAGGAAGCGCTCCGCCATGACTGACTAAACAGGTAGAGCCGAATCCGATCGCCCGGGTCGTCGGTTCTCAAGGACGGGCGTTGAAATGAACGCAACATCGCAGTACGCAGCAGGCTCCCGACAACGCACCCGCGTTGCCATCGTCTCCACCATCCTCTCCCTCCTCATCGCCACGCAGGTCTCAGCCGCGACGCAGCTCGTGCTGAAGCGCGGGGACCACAACCAGCATCCAGGCGAGTACACGGGTGTCATCGATCTGGCGATCGACCCGGGAGTGGAGGGGGCCAAAGTCACCGTGACGGTCGACGGCCAGCAGATCGCGACGAACCTCCTCGCGCCGTACCACATCAACGTGGACTTCGGCCCGACGCCCGTGCAGCACCGGATCACGATCACCGCGACGGCGCCGAAGGGCAAGCGCGTGCGGTGGACCGAGACGATCAACCAGGGCAACCTGCCGCTGAGCGTGAAGGTGAAGCAGCTCGACGCGCACACCTTCGAGGTGGAGACGACGTCGCCGAAAGAAGACCCCATCGCGCTCGTGCAGCTCTGGGACGACGGCCATGCCATCGCCTCGAAGTCCGAGCCGCCGTATCGCTTCGAAGTGCCGGACTCGCTGCTGACCGCCGGGTTCGTGCAGGTCACGGCGAAGACGAAGTCGGGCGAAGAAGCCGCGGACTTCTGGTCGCTGGCCGGGAACATCGTGTCCGAGGAGCTGCAGATCCGGACCATTCCGATCTTCGTCTCCGTCGTGGACCGCGACGGCAACACGCTCGACGACGTGGACCGCTCGCAGTTCCGCATCATCGATAACGAGGCCGAGGGGAAGATCGTCGAGTTCGGAAAGGCGTTCGACCAGCCGATCTCCATCGCCCTCCTCCTCGACGCCTCGGCCAGCATGACTTACTCGATGCAGCACGTGTCGAAGGCGGCGAAGGACTTCGTGGAGAAAGCGCTGAAGGAGGGGGACCGCTGCAGCGTCACCGCCATCCAGGATGTGCCGCGGCGGAAGCAGCCGCTGACGGGGGACCGCACGGGGATCGCCAACGCGGTCACGGGCATCACGCCGGACGGGCGCACGGCGCTCTACGACGCGGTGATCAGCGCGATCCGCGAGCTGCGGGAGGAGAAGAACCGCCGCGCCATCGTGATCCTCACCGACGGCAGCGACACGGGCTCGAACTACTCGTACGACGACGTGCAGAAGCTGGCGCGCGAGGCGGGGATCCCGATCTACTTCATCGCGTATGAAGGCAGCGCGGAGGCGCGCGATCTCGAGCGGCTGCGGTTCCTGGCCGGCGAGACCGGCGGCTTCGTCGCCACGGCCACGCAGCAGAACCTGATGGCCAAGTACGAAGCCATCGAGAAGGACCTGCGCGCGCAGTTCGCGATCAAGTACCAGGTGTCGGATTTCGGCAAGTCGAACCAGTACCGGCGGGTGCGGGTGGTGCTGGACTCGCCGAAGCTTACGGCGCGGACGATCAAGGGGTACTTCACGCCCTGAATTCACTCTGAGCAACGCGAAGAGTCGAGGGAGCCCCCACGCGGCACATGGCTCGTGCCTCGAGAGGCTCCGTTGATGCTTCGGTGCTTCGCCCCTCAGCATTAAACTGCGCGCGCGATGGATCGCCACCCTGCCCTCATCGAAGAACTGCGCGCGCGCATCCAGCGGGCGTCGTTCTTCCAGAAGCTCGCTACGGCCGAGGGCCGCCTGGACGTCACGGGTGCCACGGTCGAGGCCCGCGCGCTGCTCATCGCGGCGCTGCAGGACCGCCATCGCCGGCCGCTCGCGGTCATCACGCCGGGCGACGCCGCGGTCGCCGATTTCGAGACCGCGCTGCGGTTGTTCCATCGCGAGCCGGGCTGCGTCTCCGTCTACCCTGCCCCGTCGCTCTCGCCGTATCAGGACGTGGCCCCCTCCCTCGGCGTCGTCCGCGAGGAGATCCGCGCCCTGGGCATGCTCATCGACGGGGCCGCGGACGTGCTGGTCGTGCCGTCGCGGGCGTTGTTCCAGCGCCTGCCGCGCGCCGAGGACTTCCGCGCGCGCATCGTGCGGATGTCCGAGGGCGACGAGCTCGACATGCGCGAACTGCTGATGCAGCTCGTGGAGAACGGCTTCGTGCGCACGGACCTCGTCGGCGAGGCCGGGGAGTTCGCGTTCCGCGGCGGCATCCTCGACCTCTTTCCGCCGAACCTGCCCCAGCCGGTGCGCGTGGAGCTCTTCGGCGACACGATCGACACCCTGCGCTGGTTCGACGTCGAGTCGCAGCGGTCCGAGGAGCCGAGCGGGCCGATCACGATCTACCCGATCACGCAGTTCCCGGTCACCAAAGAGACCCGGCAGAAGCTCGCCAAGCGCCTCTCCCTCGACTTCATGGACCCGCACTTCCGCCGCGACGTGGCGGACAAGATCGAGAAGCTGCAGGAGAGCAGCACGTTCCCCGGCATCGAGCACTACGTCCCCGTGGCGATGGAGAACGCCACGTTCGCGGACTACATCCGCGACTGGGAGGTGGTGCTCATCGAGCCGGACCAGATCACCACCAGCATCGCGCGCTACGAGAGCCTGCTGCGGAACGAGTACGAGATCGCAGCGGAGAAAGGACGCGCGGTGTACGCGCCGGAGCGGCTGAATACCCCGGGCACCGACATCCTGGAGTTCCTCGCCGGCGCGAAGATCGCGATGTCGGACGTACACATCGCGTCGCGAGACTTCGCGGAGCTGCGGCTGCACGCCTCGCCGACGGACCGCTACAACAACCGCCTCAGCGAGTTCCCCGCGGACGTGCAGCGCAACGAGCTGCAGCAGATCTTCTTCACCGCCACCAAGGGCGGCCGCGAGAAGATCGAGCGGCTCCTGAAGGAGTTCAACGTCCCCTTCTCCGAGAACCGCATCGGTCCGGACCTGACCATCACCCCGGGCAGCATCGCCCGCGGCTTCACGTTCGCCGATCTCGGCATCGTCGCGTACTCGGAATGGGACCTGTTCGAGCCGCCGACGTCGACGCGCGTCGGCAGCAGGAAGAAGAAGTCGGACGCGTTCGTCTCCGACCTCCGCGACCTCAAGGCGGGCGACTACATCGTCCACGTCGATCACGGCGTCGGCCGCTTCCTCGGGCTGCAGCGCATCCCCTTCGGCGACACCGAGCGCGAGGTGATGCAGATCGAGTACTCCGGCGGCGGCAAGCTGCTGATGCCGATGGAGAACCTCAATCTCATCCAGCGGTACACCGCGGGTGAGGAGGCGCAGCCGCATCTCGACAAGCTCGGCGGCTCCACGTGGGGCCGCAAGAAGGCCTCGGTCAAGAAGGCCATGCGCGACATGGCCGACGAGCTGCTCAAGCTCTACGCGACGCGGCGCATGGTGCACGGCCACTCGTTCGCCAAGGACTCGCCGTGGCAGTTCGACTTCGAGGACGCGTTCGAGTTCGACGAGACCGACGACCAGATGACGGCCATCGAGGACGTGAAGAGCGACATGGAGTCGCGCAAGCCGATGGACCGCCTGCTGTGCGGCGACGTCGGCTATGGCAAGACCGAGGTGGCGATGCGTGCGGCGTTCAAGGCGGTGATGGACGGCAAGCAGGTCGCGGTGCTCGCGCCGACGACCGTGCTCACGTTCCAGCACTACCGCACCTTCCTCCGCCGCTTCGCGTCATTCCCCGTCACGATCGAGCTGCTGACGCGGTACTACTCCGCGAAGGAGCTGAAAGAGATCCTCAAGAAGGTCGAGACCGGCGAGATCGACGTGGTCGTCGGCACGCATCGCCTGCTGTCGAAGGACGTCGCGTGGAAGGACCTCGGCATGGTCATCATCGACGAGGAGCAGCGCTTCGGCGTCGCGCAGAAGGAGAAGCTGAAGAACATCAAGAAGAGCGTGGACGTGCTGGCGATGTCGGCGACGCCGATCCCGCGCACGCTGCACATGTCGCTGGTCGGGATCCGCGACATCTCGGTGATCGAGACGCCGCCGAAGGACCGCCTGGCCATCCAGACCGCGGTGGTGCCGTTCGACGACGCGTTCATCCGCGAGGCGATCGAGTTCGAGACCGGCCGCGGCGGGCAGGTCTTCTTCGTCCACAACCGCGTCGAGTCGATCTATTCGATGAAGGAGTTCCTCGAGACGCTGGTGCCCGGGCTCAAGGTGATCGTCGGACACGGGCAGATGGACGAGCGCGAGCTGGAGCGGGCCATGCTCGCGTTCATCAACCGGGAGTTCGACGTGCTGCTGGCGACGACCATCATCGAGAACGGCATCGACATCCCGGCCTGCAACACGATCCTGATCAATCACGCGGAGCGTTTCGGCCTGTCGCAGCTCTATCAGTTGCGCGGGCGCGTCGGCCGCAGCGACCGGCTGGCGTTCTGCTATCTCCTCGTCCCCTCGGACCGGGTGCTCTCCAACGACGCCCGCAAGCGCTTGGCGGCGATCCAGGAGTTCTCGGACCTCGGCGCCGGCTTCCGCATCGCCGCGCGCGACCTGGAGATCCGCGGCGCGGGCAACATCCTCGGCGGCGAGCAGTCCGGCCAGATCGCCGCCGTCGGCTTCGAGATGTACACGAAGCTGCTCGAGGAGACCGTGCGCGAGATGAAGGGCGAGAAGATCGAAGAGGAAGTGGAGACGTCGATGAGCCTCGGCGTCGACATCTACATCCCGCGCGACTACATCGGCGAGGAGAACCTGCGCATGACCTTCTACAAGAAGATCGCGTCGGCCTCGACCGAGGAGCGCCTGACGGACATCCGCAACGAGATGCGGGACCGCTTCGGCGCCCTCCCGCCGAACGTCGAGGCGCTGCTGCACTTCGTGAAGGTGAAGTGGTTCGCGAAGCACATCGGCGTGCTGTCGGTGGTGCGGGAAGGCGCGCGCGGCGTGATGAAGCTGACGTCCCACGCGAAGATCGACCCCAACAAGCTGCTCGTCTACCTCGGCGAGAACCCGGAGGCCAAGTTCTCCCCGAACGGCGTGCTGTCGTTCCCCCTGCGCGAGCACGGCGTCGAGGTGATCGACGCGATCGAGGGACTGCTGCGGACGCTCGCGGCCTGACAGGAGGTCATCCCCACCCCGCCTCCCATGCACGCGGCGGCGGTGCTACACTCCGCCGCGCCCGTGCTCGCCCGCCGCGCCGCAATCCTGTTGCTCGTTTTCCTGCCGCTGCTTGCCGTCTGCAAGCGCAAGCCGTCCACTCCGCCGGACGTGATCGCACGCGTCAACGAACGGATGCTCACCCTCGCCGACTTCAAGCGCTACCTCGACCGGAACGTCGGCGTCGAGCTCGCGCAGCTCACGCCGGAGGTGTCGAGCGCCATGCTCGACCAGTACGTCGAGGAAGTCATCCTCTCCGAGTACGCCGCGTCCCACGGCGTCGAAGTCCCGACCGACAAGATCGCCGAGGCCGTCCGCACCGAGGCCGGCGCGACGGTCATCGAGAAACGGGACGAGATGCGCCGCCAGCGCCTGATCACCAATCTCACCGCCGAGATCCCGGAACCGGGCGAGGCCGAGATCCAGACCTACTACCAGCAGCACCAGAACGAGTTCCGCAGCGGCGAGGAAGTCCGCGTCCGGCAAATCCTCGTCAACGACGAGACCAGCGCCAAGGACATCCTCGAGAAGCTGAAGGGCGGCGCCTCGTTCGAAGACCTCTCCGCGCAGTTCTCCCGCGCCCCCAACGCCAAGCGAGGGGGCGAGATCGGCTACGTGAGCCGCGGGGAAGTGCCAAAGATGTTCGAGGACGAGATCTTCCGGCTCCAGGCCGGCCAGGTCAGCGAGATCATCCGTACCGACTCCAGCTTCCACATCTTCAAGGTCGAGGAGCGGAGACCCCCCGGCACCCTCGACCTCGAGGCCGCCACACCCCTGATCCAGTCCCGCCTCCGGGAGGACGCCGTCCGGGAGCGTCTGGCCCAGCTCGTCTCCTCCAGCCGCAGCCAGATGACCATCGCCGTACTGACCAGGCGGTTACCCTTCCTCTATTCCGGCGCGCTCCCGAAGGCCGAGGACGAATAAATCGGGGCGTAACGTGTTGTCCTGACTACTCGTCTCACCTGAGCACCCTATGAAAAAGACCATCTTCACTCTCGTCCTGGCGCTGAGCACCCTCAGCGCGTCCGCGGCCCAGGTCCTCGAAGGCATCGTCGTCCGGGTCGGCGACCGCATCGTCACCCGCACCCAGTACGAAAAGCGCCTCCGCGACCTGTACGCCGAGATCGAGGCCGCCGGCCGCCCGGAGCAGGCCTCCGCCGCCCGCGAGACCGCGCGGAACAACCTCGTCAATGAGCTGATCAGCGAGCTCCTCATCAAGGACCGCGCGGATCGCCTCGGCCTGACGGTCACGAACGAGGAGATCAAGGAGGCGATCACGCGCCTCAAGCAGCAGTACAACATCACGACCGACGAGCAGTTCGAGGCGTCGCTCCAGCAGTCCGGCCTCACCCGGCCGGAGATGGAAGCGCGGCTCCGCGACACGCTGATCACCAACAAGGTGTTCGCCCGCGAGCTCCGCAACCGCAACGAGCTCTCCGATCCCGAGCTCCGGGACCGCTACAACCGCGAGAAGGAACAGTACCGCCTCCCGGAGCGTGCCCGCCTGCGCGAGATCGTGGTGCTGAAACCCGAGGAGCCGTCGAAACTGGCCGAAGCGACCCAGCGCGCCGGCGAGATCGCCGAGGCCGCGCGCAAGCCGGGCTCCGACTTCGCGAACCTGGCGATGACCATGTCCGAGTCCGCGACCCGCGACAAGGCCGGAGACCTGGGCGAAGTGGCGAAGGGCGACCTCGTCGCGGACCTCGACAAAGCCATCTTCAGCGCGCCGTCGGGCTCGATCATCGGACCGGTGGAGACGAAGTCGGCGTGGCACATCGTGCTCGTCGAGCAGCGCCTCCCGTCCGAGGTACCGGCGTTCGAGTCGGTGAAGGACCGCCTCCGCAAGGACGCCAGCGAAGAGACGTTCCAGCGCGACTACAAGACGTACATCGAGACCCTGCGCAAGGACGCCTTCATCCAGATCAACGAAGACATGATCCCGAAGGGGTAATGCCATTGGGAGTGCGGAGGCGATCGATTGCCTCCGCACTCCAAACTGAAGGCCACTCCACCCTTTGTAGCGCGATTGCACAAGTTTCGTTGCCCTCGGTCAGCGCTGATCCCCCTCTCCGGTAGATTTCCACCGGACTCTTGACACGGCCCCCTTAGAGTTGCTTCGTCATGATCGAAGCAGCCATCCGGGCGATCCGCAGTGCCCGTCCCAGCCGGATCGTCGTCTTCACCGGGGCGGGCATTTCCGCCGACAGCGGCGTCCCCACCTTTCGCGGGCCCGGAGGCCTGTGGCGGGACTTCCGTCCGGAGGAGCTGGCGACGCCGGCGGCGTTCCATCGCGATCCGAAGCTCGTATGGGAGTGGTACGAGTGGCGCCGCGGCCTCATTCGCGACGCGCGGCCGAACGCCGCCCACGAAGCCGTGGCGCGCCTCAGCGACGCCGTCGTCGTGACGCAGAACGTCGACAACCTGCACGCGCGTGCGGGCTCGCGGGACGTCGTCGAGCTGCACGGCAACATCTTCCGCGTGCGCTGTACGCGCGAATCGCGGACGCACATCCGCTACGAGCCCTTCCCGGACGTGCCTCCTCATTGCGGATGCGGCGCGCTCCTCCGGCCGGATGTCGTGTGGTTCGGGGAGTCGCTGCCGCAGCAGGAGATCGCCCGCGCGATCGCCGCCATGCAGTGGGCCGACCTGCTCCTCGTGATCGGGACCTCCGGCGTCGTCCATCCCGCCGCGGGCTTCGTCAGCTACTACGAGGGCCTCTCCATCGAGATCAATCCGGAGGCGAGCGGTCTCACCTCCTCGTGCACTTACGCCATCGCCGAGCGTGCCGCCGTCGCGACGCCGCCCATCATCAACGCCATTCTGGAGGCATGAACATGTACCTGATGCGTGATATCCCCGAAGTCTGCCGCCCGCGCGAGCGCCTGCTGAAGAGCGGCGTGAAGTCGCTCTCGGACGCGGAGCTCCTCGCGATCGTCCTCGGCACCGGCGCGCCCGGGAAGAACGTGATCCAGCTCGCCCGCGAGCTCCTCCTGGACGGCGGCCTGAAAGGGCTCCGCAGGCGCGACCTGAACAAGCTTCGCAAGACCTGCGGCATCGGGCCGACGAAGGCCGCGCGCATCGCCGCCGTCTTCGAGCTCACCCATCGGATCACGCTGGAGATCCCCGAAAAGGAGCCGTTCGACGCGAGGCGTCTCGGACCGAAGCTCGTGACCGGGATCGGCCATTACTCGCAGGAGCACCTCGGCGCGGTGCTGCTCGATGCGAGGTACCGTCAGGTCCGTCAGCGCGAGCTCTTCATCGGAACGGTGAACGGGTCGATGGTGTCTCCCGCCGAGATCCTGCGCTTCGCCCTCGGCGACAGCGCGTCCGCGGTGGTGCTCTACCACAACCATCCCTCGGGCGACCCGACGCCGTCGCGTGACGACATCGCCATGACGGAACGGGTCCGGGACTCCCTTCAAATGCTGGACATGGAGCTCGTCGACCACATCGTGGTCAGCGAGCATCGCTACATGTCGATGAAGCAGGCGGAGTTGTTCTGATGCCGGACAGCGGGCTACGTCGCCGCGAGCGCCGGCTTCCGCATCTCCGCCTCACGCTCCGCGTAGACGGGCGTGAGCCAGTTGTAACGGTCGGGAATCTCGCCGTTGATGTAGGCGAAGAACTCGTTCTGGATGCGTTCGGTGATCGGTCCCCGCCGGCCGTTGCCGACTTTGATCCGGTCGATCGACCGGATCGGCGTGACCTCGGCCGCGGTGCCGGTGAAGAAGACTTCGTCGGCGATGTACAGCATCTCGCGCGGGATGAGCGATTCGACGATGTCGTATCCGAAGTCCTTCGCGATCCGGATGATGCTCGCGCGGGTAATCCCGCCGAGGATCGAGGAGCCGAGGGGCGGGGTGAAGATCTTCCCGTCGCGGATGACGAAGATGTTCTCGCCGGAGCCTTCGCTGACGTAGCCGTTGACGTCGAGGGCGATGCCCTCGGAGTAGCCGTCGATCTGCGCTTCCTGGCGGATGAGGATGGAGTTCATGTAGTTGCCCGTCGCCTTGGCCAGCGCCGGGAAGGTATTCGGGGCCATGCGGTTCCAGGAGGAGACGCGCACGTCGACGCCCTGCTCGATGGCCTCCGGGCCGAGGTACTTGCCCCAGCGCCAGGCGCCGATGACGACGTCGACCGGGCAGGCTCCGGGGAACACGCCGAGCGAGTGATAGCCGCGGTAGACGACCGGGCGGAGGTAGCAGTCTTCGAACTCGTTCGCGCGGATGATCTCCACGCAGCCGTCGTTGATCTCTTCCGGGGTGTACGGCAGCTCCATCCGATAGATCTTGCTGCTGTCGAACAGGCGCCGCGTATGTTCCTGCAGGCGGAAGATCGCCGGGCCGCGCTTCGTGTTGTAGCAACGAATCCCTTCGAACAAGCCCGAGCCGTAATGAACAGCGTGCGTAAACACGTGGATTTTGGCATCGGCGAAGTCGACCAGCCGGCCGTTCATCCAGACTTTTTTGACTTCCTCGAATGGCATCGGAAACCTCCCCGTCGAAGGCGAACGTCGGCAGCGTGACTCGAAGTGATGCCGAAGGATGGACTGCGGCCGGAGTATAGGTGCCGCTCTTTTGCAGTGTCAAATGCGAGAAGGCTGCCGATAAGATCGCTTCCGGAATATGGAACTCCGCGGAAAAAACATTGTCGTTACAGGCGCTTCGAGCGGCATCGGACGGGCCACCGCGCTCGAGATGGCGCGGCGCGGCGCGAACCTCGTGCTCGCGGCCCGGCGGGCCGATCGCCTCGAAGAGGTCGCCACCCGATGCCGCGAGTTGGGAGTGCGCGCCGTCACCGTTCCGACGGACGTGACCAACGCCGCCGACTGCCGCCGGTTGATCGATACCGCGGGCGACGTGGACGTGCTCGTGAACAACGCCGGCTTCGCGATCTTCTCCCCGGTGGCCGAGGCCAATCCGGACGAGGTGCGGGAGATGATCGAGACGAACTACCTCGGCGCGTTCCATTGCACACAGGCCGTGTTGCCGCGGATGCTCGCGCGTCGCAGCGGGACGATCGTGAATGTATCGTCGATCACGGGCCTCATGGGCTTCTCCCGGATGAGCGCCTACTGCGCGAGTAAGTTCGCGCTGACGGGATTCACGGAAGCCCTGCGCGACGAAGTCCTCGGAAGCGGTGTGCGCGTTGCACTGATCTGTCCCGGCACGACGGATACCGAATTCTTCGTCAAAGCGGAGCGGGATAAGATGCCCGGCGCTTCGCGCCTGATGCCGGCCGTCAGGCCGGAGCGCGTGGCACGCGCGGTGTGTGACGCGGCCGAGGATGGCCGGTACCGCCGCATCCTGCCGGCGCTTGCCGCGATCTACATGCGATTCAAAGAGTTTTCTCCGCGCCTGGCGCACGTGCTGTTCCGCTGGACCTCCGCGCTCCTGGAGCGCAAGTGAGCCTCCGCCGCAGGGGCACTCCCGCCACCGCGTTCCTCATCGCCGCGATCCTGGCCGGCCTGGGGATCGAGATCGTCACCGGCGCGTGGACGAATCCCGTCGTCCTCGCCGAGCTCGGTGCGATCCTCCGTTACCGCATCCTCGTGGAGCACGAGTACTGGCGGCTCGTCAGCGCGATGTTCCTGCACGGCGACGGCACGATCCAGGGCACCCTCCTGCACCTGCTGCTGAACCTCTGGGCGCTGTTCCAGCTCGGGACGCTCTACGAGATGATGTTCGGCACGCGCCGGTTCGTCTGGATCTACTTCATCACCGGCATCGTCGCGTCCATCGCCAGCATGATCGTCACCGGCGGCCCGTCGGTAGGGGCCAGCGGCGCGGTCTTCGGCATCCTCGGCGCGTTCATCTTCTCGGTGCGCCGCTCGCCGCGATGGCGTCACGACCGCGTGGCCCGCAGCGTCGCGAAGCAGTGCGTGTTCTGGGCGATCGCAAACATCGCCGTGAGCTCGCAGTTCCCCCAGATCGACAACGCCGCGCACATCGGCGGCCTCATCGCCGGCCTGATCCTCGGCTACGTCTGGCCGCAGCCCGCACTGCCGCCGCCGTCACCGGCGCAAGTGGTCATCGACGTGATGCCTCGCGACGAGAGATAGCCTCCGTATCCGTACCGCTGCGCAAGCTTCGCTGTCATCCTGAGCCGGCGTAGCGCGGCGAAGGACCCCCTGATGGATGCGCGGTCGTCGCGAACTGCACGGTCCTTCGCCGTCTACGCGGCTCAGGATGACAGAGCGATGGTGCTCAGGCCCGCAGCACGAGGCGCAGGTCCTGAGGGGCGAAGAGGCGGTCGTTGACGGCGTGGATCACGCGCTGCAGCTCCGGCGGGTCCGACTCCAGGATCACGATCTTCGTCCCCTCGGGCAGCTCGTGCACCGCGCGCACTTCCGCGATCTCGAAGCCGTGCTCGCGCGCGAGCACCGTCAGCGCGGCCGGATGCCTCGGCGCGATGTGGGTCGGATCGCGCCAGAAATCCGAGGCCGCGGCGAGGATCGACTCCGCGTTCGGAGTCTCGATCATCAGCAGGCCGCCGCGGCGCAAAACCCGTGCGGCCTCGCGGAAGAGCGCCAGCAGCGCGTCGACCGGCAGGTGCTCGACGACGTGCATCGCCAGGATGCTGCCGAGCGAGTCATCGGCCAGCGGCGCAAAGCACTCCGGAATCGCGCCGATCGCGGCGGCGAAGCCACGTTGCTGCAGGTCCGCGACTGAGCGCTCGTTCGTGTCCACGCCGCGCGCCTGGACGCCCAGCTCGCGGCACGCGGCCAGGAACTCCCCGCGTCCGCAGCCGACGTCCAGCACGGGCTGCTGTTCCGCGGCCAGCCGCACGTAGTGCATCACGTCGGCGCGCACGTGAGGCTCGCTTCCGCGCAGCGCGTCTTCCAGCCGCCGGTAGACGACGTCCGGCGACTGCGCGGCGGCCGGATTGACCGCATCGCGGACGCGCACCGCCACGGTCTCGATCTTCTGGTCCAGTGCCGCGATCAACGCGTCGTTCCGTTTGGCCGCGATGACGATGAGCTCGCGCAGCCGTGCGCTTTCCGCCGCCAGAGCGCCGGCCAGATCGCGTTGCAGCGCGTCGATGTCCGCGCGCAGGTCGCGGCGCACGGCCTCGACGTCGCCGCGGATGTCGGAGAGCAGATCGAGCAGGACCAGGTTGAAGTTCTTCTGGCGCTCGTCGTCCGGCTCGCTCGCGCGGCGGACCAGACGCCGCAGGCGCGCCAGCGCCCACTCCTGCTTCGACGCCCGCGGGCGGAAGCGGCGATCCTCGCGCCACACCTCGCGCCAGCCGTCCGCACCGGCGGGAGGACCGTCGACCCAGCGATCGTCTGCCATGCGCGGAGAATACACTTGGGGCCGGCGAGTGCCGGCCCCAAAAACGGCGAGACTTACTCGGCAGCCGCTTCTTCGGCGGCCGCGGGCTCTTCCTCGAGCCGCTCGACGCCCATCGCCACGACTTCGACCTGGATCGAAGCCGAGACGTCGCGGTGCAGGCGCACCTCGACCTCGTGGACGCCGATGTTCTTGATCGGCTGCGCCAGCTCGATGCGGCGCTTGTCGACCTCGATGCCCTTCTCCATGAGCGCATCCGCGATCTCGTTCGCCGTGACGGAGCCGAACAGGTGTCCGTGCTCGCCCACGCGCTTCTCGATCTGGATCTTCACGCCCTTGACGCGATCCGCTGCCTTCTGGGCGGCGTTCTTCTCCTCCTGCGCGAGCAGCGCCCACTTGCGGCGCTGGTGCTCGATCGCATTGAGGTTGCCCTTCGTTGCTTCCTGGGCCAGGTTCTTCGGAATGAGGTAGTTCCGCGCGTAGCCGTCCTTGACGGTGACCACGTCGCCCCGCGTGCCGAGCCCGCGGATTTCCTCAGTCAGAATGACTTTCATGAGAGTCGTCCTTTCGCTTCTTGAAATGTCGGAAATCGAAGAATGAATCGAACAGTCCCGTCACGCCCAGCAGCAGCGGTCCGACGCCCGTGAGCGTCAGAAAGACCAGCAGCAGCCAGCCGATCACCGTGCCGGCGAGGCCTACTCCCATCGCCGTGAGCATGAAGCGGAAGATCGCCAGCCCCTGCAGGATGTAGAGGAACGCCACCACCGTGAGCGTGTTCGCCGCGACCTTCTGCAGCAGCCCGGTCACCACCGGCGTCAGTCCGCCGAGGATGAAGGCGAAGAGCAGCCAGTCGGGAAGCGAGAAGTGGCGGAACAGGTACGCGCCGAGCGCGCCCGGCTCGCCGCGGCGGGCCGCCACCTCGCGCCACGCCTTCAGCCGGCCGAGCATCAACAGGCTGAGGATGAACACGAGGCTGATGTTGATCAGGATCACGGCCGGCAGCACGAACGTGCTGAAGCCCATCCACCGCTCGGCGAGCTGTACCATCTCCGCGGGCATCCCCTTGGTGCGGTACATCTCCACGAAAGCGGCGCTGGTCTGCTTCGCCTGCGCCACCTGCGCGGCGTACGGCGAGAACGACATCAGCAGTTGCGACGCGGTCTCCGTGAGCGCCAGGCCGACCATTGCGCCGGCCAGCAGGAACACCAGCACGCGCCCGAACGGCTCGCTGCGCTCCACGAGCGGGATCGCGGCCATCGCCGGCAGCGTGACCGCCAAGGCCACGCCGGCCAGGTACGACCAGGCCAGGTTTGCCGCCTCCGGCGCCGTTGCGGGCGCCGAGACCGACGCGCCGTAGAACAGCGCGGCCATCGCCAGCGACAGCACCAGCACCGCCCACGCCGCCCGGCGTCCGTTCCGGACCGCGCAGTGCAGCAGCGCGGCCGGCACGAACACCAGCATCGGCGTGACGATCATCAGCGCCGTCAGCAGCGAATACCCGATCACGCTGCGCACCTGCCGGCCGAAGGGCCGGCCCGGCAGCAGCACGGGCTCGCTCTGGTGGAGGGACGATTCGATCATCGAGAAGTCTTAGTCAGCGGTGAACGGCAGCAGCGCCGCGATGCGCGCGCGCTTGATGGCGTTCTGCAGCTTGCGCTGGTGCAGCGCGCACGTTCCCGAGATGCGGCGCGGAAGGATCTTCCCGCGCTCCGGGATGAACTGCTGCAGCGTCTTGATGTCCTTGAAGTCGATGTACTCGATCTTCTCGACGCAGAACTTGCAGACCCGCTTGCGGCGGTAGAAGAACTTCTTCTTGCCGCCCTGCGGGCCGCCCGGACCGCCTCCGCGGCGATCGTCGCCGCCACCACCACCCGGACCGCCGGGACCTCTCCTCTGGGGCATCGTCGTAGCCATGGTTCATCTCCTCCTTAGGCCTGAGGCGCCGTCTCGTCGGCGCCGGCCAGCATCGCGCTGTCCAGGTCCGCGGCCGGCGCAGCAGCAGCCGGCATGGCGGGACGGACGCGATCTTTCTTCGGGTTGCGCTTGGCAAGCTTGTCCGCGCGCTTGTGGTCGAGGTCCGTGCGCACGATGACGTGGCGCAGGACGCGATCGACGTTCTTCATGCGCCGGTCGAGCTCGGAAAGCGAAGACTCGCTCTCCAGCACGAAGAGGTGGTAGATGCCTTCGTTGGACTTCTGGATGGGGTAGGCGAGACGACGGCGGCCCCACGCTTCTTCGTTCTTGAGCGTGGCACCGTTCTTCTCGGCGATCGCCTTGAAATCAGAGATCAAGGTCGTCGCTTCTTCCTCCGTCACTTGCGGAGAAAGGATGAACAGGACTTCATAAGTCCTCATGAATCCTCCTTCTGGCCTAGCGGGACCTCGCCTTCGGCGGGGTCCAAGGAGCTGGCAGATTGTTAAAGAATGTCCGGGCGCACGGACGCAGTCCGGGCCGGCAAGGATAGGCAAAGCGCGGCAGGCGCGCAATTATTTCGGCAGGGTGGGTGGAAGGGGAGCCCCGAGCGAAGTCGAGGGGCCAACTGAGCACCTGCGCCGCCCGATCCGCTGGTCGCCGCACGCTCAGCCGCAGACCGCATACGCTGCGTTGATGCTAACTTGGCCCCTCGACTTCGCTCGGGGCTAAGGAACAATACAAACATGCTTCACCTCGCGGCCCTCCTCCTCTCCGCTCAGCTCGATTTCGCCGAGATGCGCTGGCGCCACGTCGGCCCCTTCCGCGGAGGCCGTACTGTCGCGGCCGTCGGCATCCCCGAGCAGCCCAACGTCTTCTTCATCGGCGTCAACAACGGCGGGATCTGGAAGACGACCGACTACGGCCGCGTCTGGACGCCCATCTTCGACGACCAGCCCAGCGGATCCATCGGTGCCATCGCCATCGCTCCGTCGAACCCTGACGTGATGTACGTCGGCAGCGGCGAGGGTCTCCACCGCCCCGATCTGTCCACCGGGAACGGCATCTACAAGTCCCTCGACGGCGGCAGAACCTGGACGCACCTCGGCCTCCGCAACGGGCAGCAGATCCCGATGATCGCCGTCGATCCGCGCGATCCCAACCGCCTGTTCGTGGCCGTCCTCGGCCACCCCTACGGACCGAACGAGGAGCGCGGCCTGTACCGCTCGGCGGATGGGGGTCAGACCTTCGAAAAGGTGCTCTACCGCGACGAGAACACCGGCGCGATCGACGTCATCATCGATCCGAGCAATTCGCAGATCGTCTACGCCGCACTTTGGGAGGCGCGCCAGGGCCCGTGGGAGAACGGCGCGTTCTTCGGCCCCGGCAGCGGCGTGTTCAAGTCCACGGACGGCGGCACGACCTGGCGCCAGCTCACGAATGGCCTTCCCGCCACCGGCGAGCTCCTCGGCCGCGCCGGTCTGGAGATCGCCCGCTCGGATCCGCGTCGCCTCTACGCCATCGCCGGCACGACCAAGGAAAGCGGCGGCCTCTATCGCTCCGACGACGCGGGCGAGACCTGGCAGCGCGTGAACGACGACGACCGCCTGTGGGGACGCCCCGGGGACTTCAACGAGGTGCGCGCCGATCCGAAGAATCCGGACATCGTCTACGTCGGCAACATCGTGTCGTGGAAGTCGACCGACGGCGGGAAGAACTTCCGCGCCCTGCGCGGCGCGCCCGGCGGCGACGACTACCACCGGCTCTGGATCAACCCGTTCAACCCCGACATCATCCTCAACGCCGCGGACCAGGGGGCGGTGATCACCGTCAACGGCGGCGCGACGTGGAGCTCCTGGTACAACCAGCCCACCGCGCAGATGTTTCACATCAACGCCGACAACGCTTTCCCGTATCGCGTCTGCGGCGGGCAGCAGGAGAGCGGCTCCGCCTGCGTGCCGAGCCGCGGCGACGAGGGGCGCATCACCTTCCGCGACTGGACGCCCGTCGCCGCCGACGAATACAGCTACGCCGTCCCCGATCCGCTCGACCCCGACATCGTCTACGGCAGCAAAGTCTCGCGATACGACCGCCGCACGCGGCAGGCCGAGGATGTGTCGCCGAAGCCGCTGCGCGGGGCGAGCTACCGCGTGGTCCGCACGCAGCCGCTGGTCTTCTCCAAGGCCGATCCGCGCGTCCTCTTCTTCGCGTCGAACACGCTCTGGAAGACCACCAGCGGCGGGCGCGCATGGACCGAGATCAGCCCCGATCTCACGCGCAAGGAGTGGAGCGTCCCGGCGAACGTCGGCAAGTACATCGGCACGCCCGCCGCGCAGCCGCGGCAGCGCGGCGTGATCTACGCGATCGCGCCGTCGCCGCTGGACGTGAACCGGATCTGGGTCGGCACCGACGACGGTCTCATTCACCTCACCACGGACGGCGGAAAGAACTGGACCGACGTCACCCCCGCGGCGCTCGTGCCGTGGGCGAAGGTCTCGATCATGGAGGCCTCGCACTTCGACGCGAGCACCGCGTATGCGGCCATCAACACCTTCCGCCTCGACGATCTCCGCCCGCACATCTACCGCACGCGCGACGGCGGGAAGACCTGGACGCACATCACCCGCGGCATCCCCGACGGCGGCATCATCAACGTCGTCCGCGAGGATCCGAAGACCCGCGGCCTGCTCTTCGCCGGCAGCGAGACGCAGGTGTACGTCTCCTTCGACGACGGCGACCAGTGGCACTCGGTGCGGCTGAACATGCCCGCCAGCTCCATCCGCGACCTCATCGTGCATCAGGACGACGTAGCCGTCGCGACGCACGGCCGCGGCTTCTGGATCCTCGACGACATCGAGCCGCTGCGGCAGGCGAAGTCGAAGGACGTGCTGCTGAAACCGCAGCGCGCGTGGCGCTTCCGCTGGAACAAAAACACCGACACTCCCCTGCCGGCCGACGAGCCCGCCGGACAGAACCCGCCCGAGGGGGCGATCTTCGACTACCGGCTGGCGGCGGATGCGAAGGAGATCACGCTCGAGATCCTCGATGCGAACGGCTCGCTGGTCCGCCGCTACGCGAGCAGCGATCCCGCGCCGCCGCCGCAGGACACCGGCCAGGTGCCGTGGTACTGGATCCGCCCCCTGCGCGCGCTGCCGCTGAAGGCGGGACACCATCGGGTCACCTGGGACCTCCGCTATCCGCCGCTCCCGCAGGCACGGCCGTCGTATCCGATCGCCGCCACCCCGTTCGATACACCGCCCTCGCCGACGTCGCCGTACGCGATGCCCGGCACCTATACCGTGCGCCTCACCGTCGACGGCAAGTCGTCCACGCAGCCGCTCGTCCTGGAGATGGATCCGCACGTGAAAGCCACGCGCGACGAGCTGACGCAGCAGTTCACGCTGTCGATGAAGGTGTACGAATGGCTGCAGAAGCTCGGCGACGATCAGGGCGAATTGCGTGCCGCCGCCGCGGGACTCCTCCGCTCGCTGCAGTCCGCCGACGCCGCACCGTCCACACAACTGGCCGCCGCCGTCGCGGAGCTGGAAACCAGAATCGCCGCGCTCGACAAAAAACCATGAAGAAACGCGTCTACGCCATCTACACCGGCGGCACGATCGGCATGCGGCAGACGCCGGACGGCTACGCACCCGCACCCGGCTCACTCCAGGAGCAGATGAAGTCGATGTCCGAGCTCCGCGACACCGCGATGCCGGAGGTCACCATCAACGAGTACGACCCGCTGCTGGACTCGTCGAACATGACCCCCGCGGAGTGGATGAAGATCGCCCGCGACATCGCCGGCAACTACGACGACTACGACGGCTTCGTCGTCCTCCACGGCACCGACACGATGGCCTACACCGCCTCGGCCCTTCCCTTCATCCTCGAAGGCCTGGGCAAGCCCGTCGTCGTCACCGGCTCGCAGATCCCGCTCGCCGAACCGCGCAGCGACGGCCGCGACAACCTCGTCAGCTCGCTGCTCACCGCCGCGTCCTTCGACATCCCCGAGGTGTGCCTCTACTTCGGACGCTCGCTCCTGCGCGGCAACCGCGCCGTGAAAGTCTCCACCCACGGCCTCGCCCCCTTCGCCTCCCCCAACTTCCCCGCCCTCGGCACGTTCGGCGTCGACATCGACATCCGCTGGGACCTGGTGCACAAGCCGAAGCTCGAGGCGAAGCTGCGCGTGCACGAGCTCCGCTCCGCCGTGATCAGCGTCGTCCGCCTGATCCCCGGCATCTCGGCGAGCTTCATCCGCAACGTGCTCGCGCCGCCCGTCCAGGCGGTCGTGCTCCAGGCCTACGGCGTCGGCAACGGCCCCGACCGCGACGCCGAGTTCCTCGCCGCTCTCTCGGAGGCGACGGAGCGCGGCGTAGTCATCGTCGACTGCAGCCAATGCCTCACCGGCCACGTCGACCTCGACTCCTACGCCGCCGGCTCCGCCCTCGCCAACGCCGGCGTGATCAGCGGCTACGACCTCACCATCGAAGCCGCCGTTGCCAAGCTCACCTATCTCTTCAGCCGTTACGACGACATCGACAAGGTGAAGCTCGAGATGCAACGCGACCTGCGCGGGGAGATGACCGTGACGCCCTAGCCGGGTTCCGGAGTGCCTCGGGTTCCTCGGAGTTCCTCGGGGTTCCTCGGAAGGGATCGATCTCAATACTGAGGCATCGATGCCATAGGACGTCCTCATGGGAAGACAGGCCCCCGGGGCAACGTCACCCCATCACTGGTCGTCCTGTTTCAACACGTGCACGACCTTCGTGCGGTGCATGATGTTCATGACCTTCTCGATCTCCTCCGGCGTCATCTTCACGCCGCCGAGGGCGCCTATCTGCAGCAAGGCGGCAAGCAGAATCCGCCCGAGGATCTTTCTCAGGGACATGGCTTCCTCCGTTTGCGATTCGTCGGACCGGGGGTCAGACGAATGCCGGAGGGGCGCGGAAGGAGACGAGGGCGAGGAGGGCGACCGGCTGGTCGGCGCAGCGCGTCTGCGTGCGGCGGACCGGCCGGACGGCGACGATGACCGCGAGCGTGAGGGTCGTCGTGAAGACGATCGCCGGCACAAACGGCACGAGGGCCGTGAGCAGGGCGACCGCGAGGATGAGCATCCGTGTCACGCGAGGATCAGTTTAGATCCCCAGCGCGCTGAGGTCCAAACGGTCCTTCGCGATGGGTGGGCACCAGTAGTAACCGCCCGTCACCGGACGGGAGAACGTGAACAGGCCGTCGACGATGCCGTCGTCGTGGCCAACCATCTTCCGCATCATCGTCTCGAAGACGTCCAGCGAGGCGACGTGGGCAATGAACTCCAGCCCCTCCTGCGTCGCGCTTGCCCACGGCATCGACTTGCGCAGCATGAACATCGGAGGGTCGAAGCTCTCCTGCTCGGTGCGTTTGATGTGCGCGGACGGCGGCGCGTCCTCGATCTCCTCGTTCGACTCCGCGCGGCGGCCGATGAGCAGTTCCCGGTCTTCCTCGTCCAGGTCGCGGAAACGCGAGAGGTCGTGCACCCATCGCTGCACGACCACGAAGCTCGACCCGTCCTCCCGCAGCGCGGCCGCGGCGGCCTTGTCGCCCTTCGGGTTCTCCGTGCCGTCTTCGAAGCGCGTCAGATCGCGGCCGCCGTGGTACGTGAAAGTGTCATTCGAGTCGACGAGTAGAAATGCGTCGCCGAGGAGCTCGCGGATGTTCTGCGTCAGATCGAAGACGATGCCGCGGTCCGGCCCGCGCAGCAGGAAACAGAGCGCCTCCTGCGTCGACGGGACGCTGCATGCCGCACCCGACATCGCCGGAAACGTCCGCAGCCCGTCGACGGGCTTCCGCAGGGCCAGCACGAGCGGCTCGCCGATGCCCACGGTGCCGCAATCGAGCGGCAACCCATCGCGCAACTTCCGCAGCGCCGCCGGGACGTCCGACTGCGGCGCGATACGGAACAGAAGCGTGCGGGCGACCGGGGGCCGTTCGATCAGGATGGCTGGCTGCGCATGGGTGCTCATCGGGCGCGGGATTATCGCAGAGGCGTAGACTTAACGCTGATGCAGACTCAGTTCTCCCTCAACGTCCGCGAAGTTTTCGCGTGAGCCGGGCACGCCCGGTGCAGGCATCGGCCCCCATCTGGAGGTATGCATGAACGAAGAGATCCAATCAGGTTTGATCCAGGATGTCAGTGACCTCGAGCCGTCCGCGCTCCACGCGTCTCCCGCCGACGGAACCGACGCGACGAATCAGAAGCGCGGCGGCGACAGCGACGGCACCGACGCGCAGGACGACGACGGCACGGATTCGGGCGATGCCGACGGCACCGATAACGGTGACGGCGACGGGACCGACAACGGCGACGCCGACGGTACCGACGGTGACGGCGACAGGACGGACAACGCGTAAGGCATCTCTGTCATCCTGAGCCGCATTGCGCCGGCTCAGGATGACAGCCTCTCGATCATGACCGTTACCCTCGCCGAGACCCTCGGCAGCATCGCCGTCGGCGATTTCCTCACCCGCGTGTGGGGGCAGACCTTCGCGCACATCCCCGGCGCGCGCGGGCGATTCCACGGCCTCCTCTCCTGGTCCGAGGTCAACGGGATGCTGCAGAAGCACCGGCTCGAGCCGCCGCGCCTGCGCCTGGTGCGCAAGGGCGAGTTCGCGCAGAAGACCGACTTCCTCCGCTACGAAGGCGGCAGGATCCCGTTCGTGGTCCCGGAGAAGCTCTCCCAGCGGCTCCGGGACGGCTATACGCTCGTCATCGACGCCGTCGACGACATGGCCGACGGCGTCATGCGGACGGCCGAGGACTTCGAGCGGGTCCTGCACGAGGCCGTGCAGGCGAACCTGTACGCCGGCTGGCGCGAGCAGCAGGGCTTCAACCGCCACTGCGACACGCACGACGTCATCGTCCTGCAGGTCTACGGGAAGAAATACTGGCGCGTGTACGAGGGCGGCCGGCCGCATCCGTTGAAAGACGACATCGAGCCGAACAAAACCGCGCCGGACAAGGTCGTATGGGAAGGGATGCTCGAGGACGGCGACGCCCTCTACATCCCGCGCGGCTGGTGGCACGAGGCCTCCGCCGTCGGCGAAGTCACGCTGCATCTGACTTTCGGCATCCACCAGCGCACGGGTGTGAACCTGGTGCACTGGCTCGCCGAGCAGCTCCGCGCGTCTGTCGATTTCCGTGCACCGCTGCGCCGCTTCGGCACGCCCGAACAGCAGCGGCAGCAGCTCGCGGAGCTGCGCGCTCAGCTCGTCGCCGCGCTTGACGACGAGCTCCTCGCGCGCTACTTCGCCCATCAGAACGCGCGCGCACGTTCGCGGGGCTGGGCCAGCCTGCCGTGGACGGTCGAGAGCAACGAGGTGCCGCCGATGGACGCGAAGGTCACGCTCGCCGCGCCGCGTGCTCTGAACCTCGTCCGCGACGACTCTTCCATCCGCTTCGACGCCAACGGGCGCGCATGGCAGTTCGCCGCCGCGGCCGAGCCGCTGCTCCACACGCTCGAGCGCGGCCCGGCCACCCTCGCCGAGCTCTGCGACGCCACGGCGGGAGCGCTCGACGGCGCGGCCGTACAGCAGTTCGTGATCGAGCTCGCGCGGCAGGGCCTGGTCCAGGTCACGGGCGAACCCGCTTCGTGAGCCGCATCTACTGCTCCGACGCGGCCCGCCTGCGCGGCGATGACAACACCGCCACCGCCGCGCGCGTAGACGTCTGGATCCTGGTCGAGCTCCCGATCACGTGGGGCCGCGACCCCATCACCGAGGCGGCGTTGCCGCAGGTGGTGCGGAACGCGTTGCGGAAGGCGTCGCACGAGATCCCCCGCTGCCGGGTCGTGTTCATTCGCAAGCGGGTCGAATGCCTCGGGCCGACGCGCGTCTACATCGTCCGCAGCGGACCGCACACCGGCGTCACGCAGCTCGACCTCGACTCGCTCGACGACGTCGCCACCATTCCATTCATCTCCGTCGCCAACGACACCACGGCGCCGGCGGCGCGCCCGCTCGTGCTCGTGTGCACGCACGGCCAGCACGACTCCTGTTGCGGGCGCCGCGGCTACCCGCTCTTCGATGCGCTGCGCCAGCGCGACGAGCTCGAGGTCTGGCAGTGCTCGCACGTCGGCGGCGATCGCTTCGCGGCGAACGCGGTGGTCCTGCCGTGGGGCATCTACTACGGGCCGGTGGAGACGCGCGACGCTGGCGCGCTGGCCGAGGCGATCGGCCGCGAGGAGATCTTCCTGCCGGGATATCGAGGGCGCAGCTCGATGTCGCGTCCCGTACAGGCGGCCGAGACCTTCGTCCGCCGGGAGACGAACGTCCTCGCCCGCGACGCCTTCGAGCTCGTGAGCCGCGAGGCCCTCGACCACGGCCGCACGCAGGTCCATCTGCGCGACCGCGCCGGCACGATTCACGACGTGACCATCGAGCAGTTCCAGTCGGGGGAAACGGCAATGCTCACGTGCACGTCGCAGGAAGCGACGACCGTCCCGCAGTTCCGGCTCGTCGAGTACACGAAGCGCTGAATCGTCTGAAGTGCGGAGGCAAACGCTCGATTGCCT
>DASUSN010000003.1:0-9978 GCA_036375075.1 Thermoanaerobaculia bacterium
GGCGTCCCGCCGGCTGCCGGGGCGGCGTCTCGCCGCCCCGGGTGGGAGGTGGAGCGTGCCACGTGGCGAGATGCTCCGTCCTCCCGAGTACGCGCCGGCGGGACGCCGCCGCACAGCCGGCGGGACGCCGGCGGTCCCATGGGGTTTTGAGACGCCCTGCGATTGCCTCCGCACTCAAAGGGTAGGCACGGGCTACGCGCGGAGCTCGCGGTCGTCCGTGGCGGCGCGGCGCTCACCGGGTCGCGCGTCGGACAGCACGCGCACGCACTCGCGGTTGAACGCCGGCAGGTCGTCGGGCTTGCGGCTGCTGACCCAGTTGCGGTCGCGGACGCACTCTTCGTCCTTCCAGTTCGCGCCGGCGTTACGCATGTCGTCCTGAAGCGTCGGCCAGGTGGTGATCGTCCGTCCCTTCACCAGGCCCGACGAGATCAGGATCCAGCCGCCGTGGCAGATGACGAAGAGCGGTTTGCCGGCGCGGTCGATGTCCTGCACGAACCGCTGGGCCGCCTTCTCGACCCGCAGGGCGTCGCCATTGATGACGCCGCCGGGCAGCAGGACGGCGTCGAAGTCGCGGGCGTCGGCCTTGTCGAGGGCGAGCTCGACGTCGAAGCGGTCGGCCTTGTCGTGGTGCTTGAAGCCCTGCACCTTGCCGCTGGCGCTCGAGATGAGCACGCATTTCGCGCCCGCGTTCTGCAGCGCCTCGCGCGGGCTCGTCAATTCGATCTGCTCGAACCCGTCCGTGACGAGGATGGCCACGCGCTTTCCATTCAACTGATCGTTCATCTTTTTCCTCCAGTCCGGAGGCATGCAAAACGGGAGCACTCAGCGGTAGGCTGTCCCCATGACGGAATGGCCTGCGCTCCCTCTCGCCGACTGGATCGACACGAAGAACACGCTGCACCGCTGGACGCAGATCGTGGGCAAGGTCCGCATGGCGCTCACACCGATGGTGAATCACTGGTGGAACGTGCCGCTGTACGTCACGGCGCGGGGGCTGACGACGTCGAAGATTCCGTACGGCGACCGCTGGCTGGATCTCGAGCTGGACTTCCTCTCGCACGTCCTCCGCGTCCGCACCAGCGACGGCGGCGACCACGGCGTCCCCCTCGGCCCCCGCAGCGTGGCGGACCTGCACAACGAGCTCTTCTCGGTGCTGAAGGCGCTGCGCATCGAGTGCGTGATCTGGCCGATGCCGGTGGAGATCATGGAGAACGTGATCCCGCTCGACCGCGATCACCAGCACCGGTCCTACGACCGCGACGCGGTGGAGCGCTTCTGGCGCATCCTCGCGTTGACCGACGCGGTCTTCACGGACTTCCGCGCGGAGTTCATCGGCAAGTGCAGCCCGGTGCATTTCTTCTGGGGCAGCTTCGATCTGGCAGTGACGCGCTTCTCCGGCCGCCGCGCGCCGGTGAAGGCGGACGCGGACGCGATCACGCGGGAGGCGTACTCGCACGAGGTGAGCAGCGTGGGCTGGTGGCCGGGGGACTCGCGCCTGGAGCTGCCGTCGTTCTACAGCTACGCGGCGCCGGAGCCCGCGGGCTTCCGCACGGCCCCCGTCGCCCCGGCGAAGACGTACTACAACGAGCCCCTCGGCGGGTTCTATCTGCACTACGACGACGTGCGGCAGGCGTCCGATCCGGAGAAGGCGCTGCTGGACTTCTGCCGCTCGACGTACGCCGCGGCGGCGGACTTCGGAGAGTGGGACCGGGCGGCGCTGGAGCGGCGGTGAGGGACTTCGGGCGGCGTTTGCGCGATTCTCTGCATGCGCACGTATGTCCTGGCCCTTGCTCTTTCCGTGTCCACGCTCGCCCTCGCCGATGACCGTACCGACTGCACGCAGAGCGAGGATCACGCCGTGGTCGCGGCCGCGTGCGGGAGGCTCATCGCGGACCAGGCCTCGACGGCCGAGGTGAAGGCGGTTGCGCATGCGAACATCGGCAACTCGCATCGCCGGCAGCAGGAGTGGGACTCGGCGATCGGCGAGTACACGAAGGCGATCGAGCTGAATCCGAAGCTCGCCGCGCTGTACTTCAACCGCGGAGTGGCGCGGTACGGCAAGGGCGACGCGAAGTCGGCCATCGCGGATTTCGGGGAGGCCATCCGCCTCGATCCGAAGGACCCGCAGGCGTACGTCAACCGGGCCATCATGCAGTTCGAAGGCGACGCGCACGCGCCGGCGCTCGCGGACATGGACGCGGCCATCAAGCTCGCGCCGAAGATGGCCATGCTCTACACGTACCGCGGCAAGATCCATCTCGCGGCGGGGAACGCCGACAAGGCCATCGCGGACTTCCAGCAGGTGCTGAAGCTGGAGCCGGCCAACGCGGACGCGAAGGCGCTGCTGGCCGACCTGGGCGTGGAGGTGAAGTGATGCGTGCCGCCGCGCTGGCGCTTCTCCTCGCGGCCGCGGGCGCGGCGTTCGCCGCCGACGGCGACAACGAGCTCCGTCTCGGAAAGGCGACCCTGCGCGCGGGCAACGCAGGGCGGGCCATGGAGTTCTTCAAGCAGGCCGCGGACAAGGGGAACGCCGAGGCGATGCACTTCGCCGGGTTGATGTACGAGGAGGGGAAGGGCGTCGCCGCCGATCCCGCGGCGGCGGCGGAGTGGTTCCGGCGCGCGGCGGACAAGGGTCATCCGCCTTCGATGAACCACCTCGGCAACCTGCTGCGCAACGAGAAGCCGGCCGAGGCGCTGCAGTGGCATCGCAAGGCGGCGGAGGCGGGGGAGCCGTACGCGATGCAGAACGTGGCGAACGCCTACTACGAGGGCGTCGGCGCGGAGAAGAATCTGCCGCAGGCGGCGGAGTGGTATCGCAAGGCGGCGGAGCGGGGGAACGACTTCGCGATGCTGCGGTACGGCTACATGCTCTCGCACGGCGAGGGGATCCCGCAGGACGTGGCGAAGGCGTTCGCGATGTATCTCGCCTCCGCCCGCGCCGGCAATACGGCCGCGATGTTCAACCTCGGCGAGTACTACAACGCCGGCAAGGGCGTGGAGAAGAGCCCGGCTGCGGCGCGCTTCTGGTATCTGCGCGCGGCGATGAACGGCGAGACGGACGCGGAGGCGAAGGTCGCGGAGCTCGCCGACGTCGCGCCGCACTCCGCGGAAGGCGCCGCGCTCGAGGAGCAGGTGAGGCGTCTGCACCTCGCCGCCAGCACGAACGCGGAGCTCGAGGCGGCGAAGGGGAAGGGGTTTCCGCTCACGCTGCAGGCCGCGGAGCTGGGCCATCTGCCCGCGATCGCCACGCTGGTCTACGCGTATCAGCGCGGCGAGGGCATCGAGAAGGACATGACCAAAGCGCGGGAGTGGGCGCTGATCGCCGCCGAGATGGGGCACGACTCCAGCCAGACCATCCTCGCGCAGTACATGCTGCAAGGCGTCGGCGGGCCGCGCAACACGCAGGGTGCGCGGTTCTGGTTCGAGAAGTCGGCGCTGAGCGGCAACTCGCTGGCGATGTCGTTCCTGGCCCAGATCTACGACGGCGCCTACGGCCTGCCGCCGAACGACGCGCTGGCGACGTACTGGTGGGTGGAGGCGTACAAGAAGGGCAGCCCGACCGCGCAGAAGGTGCTGCAGGAACGCGGGCTGGTCGCCAAGCGGGACCCGGTCGCGCAGGCGTACGTCGACCGCATCGACCGCAACGGGCCGGACCGGTCGAGCGTAGAGAATTTCACGCTCGAAGTCGCGCAGTACTGCAAGTACGGCGGCGATCGCTGCCACGAGCTCTCCGTCGCCGCGTTGAAGTTCCAGCGCTCGAGCAACGCCGCCGCCGAGTCCGCGAACATGGCCCGGCTGTGGAACGCGTACGGCGCAAAGGACGACGACGCCAAGTGGCGCGAGCGCAGCGACTGCATGAAGAAGAAGACGGAGTCCATCCAGAAGCACACCTACGGGCAACAGGACTGGTATTACGCGGGGACGTGCTATTGAGGCGGTTCCTCGGGTTCCTCGGAGTTCCTCGGAGTTCCTCGGGGAGGGGCGGCGGCGGCTCCCTCCGAGGAACCCCGAGGAACCCGAGGAACTCCGAGGAACTCCGCTCGCCCGGCACGCTCGCTGAATTGCAGTGATGGCCTCACGCGCGCGGGCGAAGCACGTCGTCCTGATCAGCATCGACGGGATGCTGCCGGCGTATTACCTCGATCCCACGTGGCCGGCGCCGGCGATGCAGCAGCTCTATCGCGAGGGCGCGCACGCGGTGGCGGTGCGGCCGGTGTTCCCGTCGTTGACCTACCCGGGGCATACGACCATCGTCACCGGCGCGCTGCCGGCGCGTCATGGGGTCTGCCACAACAAGCACATCGAGCCGGTGGCGGACCCGCCATGGCTGAAGGACGCGAGCCTGATCCGCGTGCCGGCCCTGTGGGACGCGGTGCGGGCGAGCGGCGGGAAGACGGCCGCGGTGCTGTGGCCGATCACGCGCGGCGCGGCGAACATCGACTGGAACCTGCCGGACATCTGGCCGGGCGGGGAGGGCGACCTGGTCGAAGCGCTGCGGGGCAACGACCAGCCGCGCGGGTTCCTCGAGGAACTGGAGCGCGAGGCCACGGGCCGGCTGTCGCCGGAGAACTTCAACAACAAATACCTGTCGCACGATCTGCGCGTGGCGCTGCTCGCGGAGTACCTGTTCGAGCGCTACCGCCCGACGCTGCTGCTGGTGAAGACGCAGGCCTCGGTGCAGGTGCCGCAGGAGCCGGACTGGCGCAACCCGCGCCGCGGCCGCGCGGTGGCGGCGTCGGATCAGGTAGTGAGCATCCTCCTGGAAGTCATCGAGCGGACGAAGACCTGGGACGAGACGGCGGTGCTGGTGGTGGGCGATCACGGGAACGTCGAGGTGCACACGCAGATCCGCGCGAATCTGTGGCTGGTGGAAGCGGGTCTGCGCGGTGCGAAGCTCGAGACCGGCGACTGGCGCGCCACCTTCCACGCCCTCGGCGGCGCCGCGTTCCTGCGCGTGCAGCCGCCTGTTGCGGAGAACGTGGCCGCGGTGCGCCGCGTGCTCGACGCGCTCCCGGAGCCGATGCGCCAGACGTTCCGCGTCCTCGACCGCGAAGACCTCGACGCCCTCGGCGCCGATCCTGACGCGCCCCTCGCGCTGGCCGCGGCGCCGGGCTTCGTCATCGACGACCGCACCGAGCCGCCCGTGCTCCAGCCGAATCCCGGGATGAGCCACGGACACCATCCCGATCTTCCCGACCTGCAGACGGGGTTCATCGCGAAAGGCGCCGGGATCCGCGCCGGGGCGGTGACGCCGTCGATGCCGCTGACGGCGATCGCGCCGCTCGTCGCGGAGCTCCTGGGCCTGGACTTCGACGCGCCGGACGGCGTGCTGTATCGCGGATTGCTGACGTGAGTTCCTCGGGTTCCTCGGGTTCCTCGGAGTTCCTCGGGGGAGAGGGGGCTTCCTTCTCCGAGCAACTCCGAGGAACCCGAGGAACCCGAGGAACTCCGAGGAACCGGCTGGGCGGGGGGCTACGTCATTGCCGGTTCGGCGTCCGTGCTCATCTCCGTCTCCGGTGCCTCCGCCGTCGGCGTGCGTTTGCGCGCGACGAGCACGTAGATCGACGGCACCACGAACAGCGTGAACGCCGTGCCGATGATCATGCCGCTGACGAGCATGATGCCGATGCTGTTGCGCGCGCCGGCGCCGGGGCCGTCGGCGAAGATGAGGGGCAGGTGGCCCATGACCGTCGCCGCGGTCGTCATCAGCACGGGCCGCAGGCGGGTGCCGGAGGCCTCGATGACGGCGGAGAGCTTGTCGTGGCCCATCTCCTGGAGCTCGTTCGCGAACTGGACGATGAGGATGCCGTTGCGCGAGATGAGGCCGACCAGGGTGATGAGTCCGACCTGACTGTAGATGTTGATCGACGTCAGGCCGAGGAACGAGAAGAGCAGCGAGCCGGCGAGAGCGAGCGGCACCGAGCCCGCGAGGATGATGAACGGATCGCGGAAGCTCTCGAACTGCGCGGCCAGGACGAGATAGATGAGGATCGCGGAGAGCAGGAAGACGCCGAGGAACTTCGCCCCCTCGGTGCGGAGCTGGCGGGACTCACCGGCGTAATCGATGGTGAAGCCGCGCGGCAGCGTCTTCGCCGCCTCGGTCTCCAAGAACGTCAGCGCCGTATCGAGCGAGACGTTCGGAGGGATTGCGCCCTGGATGCGGACGGCGTTGAGCTGCTGGAAGCGCTTCAGCTCGCGCGGCTCGGTGGTCGTCTCCAGCGTCGCGAACGTCGAGAGCGGCACGAGCTTGCCCTGGCCGCCGGTGATGTAGATCTGCGAGAGCTGATCGGGCGTGAGGCGATCCGCGCGGCGGATGAGCGGGATGACCTTGTAGCTGCGGCCCTGGATGCTGAAGCGGTTCACGTAGTTGCCGCCGAGGAGCGTGGAGAGGTCGCGGCCGGCCTGGGCCAGGTCGACGCCCTGCGCGCGCAGCTTGTCGCGGTTGAACACGACCCGCGTCTGCGGCTGGTCGAACTTCAGGTCCGTGTCCGCGAACATGAACATGCCGCTCTGCATCGCCTTGCCGATCAGCCCCTGCGCGAGCTCCGCGAGCTGTGCCGGCTCGGCCGTCGAGACGATGGCGATGTCGACCGGGAACCCCTGGCTGCCCGGCAGCGACGGCGGCACGAGCTGGATGATCCGCACCCCGGGAACCTGTGCCGCCTTCCCGGTCGTCTCGACCAGGATCTCCTGAATGCCGCGATCGCGCTCGGCGTAGGGCTTGACGATCAGGCCGCCGAATCCTCCGCTCGGGAAGATGACCGAGAAGTCGGAGACGTGCTCCGGGACCGAGCGGTAGATCTCGCTGAGCTGCCGCGCGAAGAGCTTGGTCTGATCGATGGTCGCGTTGGCCGCGGACTGGACGATCGCGAACAGGAAGCTCTGGTCCTCCGCCGGCGCGAGCTCCTTCTGCGAGAACATGTAGAACGGGAAGATCAGCAGCACGACGATCAGCCACAGCGTGATCACCACCGGCCGGTAATTCAGCGTGCCGGACAGCACGCCCGTGTACTTGTTCTGCACTTTCGCGAACTGGCGGTTGATGAACCCCGCGAAGCCGCGCTCCGTGTCGCCCTCGCGCAGCAGCTTCGAGCCCATCATCGGCGAGAGCGTCAGCGCCACCACGCCGGAGATGAACACCGCGCCCGCCAGCGTGAACGCGAACTCCCGGAACAGCGAGCCGGTCAGGCCGCCCTGCAGCGCGACCGGCGTGTAGACGGTCGCCAGGGTGATGGTCATGGCGATGATCGGCGCGATCAGCTCGCGCGCCGCGTCGATCGCGGCCTGGAACGGCGTCTTGCCCATGTGCAGGTGCCGCTCGATGTTCTCGACCATGACGATCGCGTCGTCCACGACCAGGCCGACCGACAGCACGATGGCCAGCAGCGTGAGCAGGTTGATCGTGAAGCCGAAGATCAGCATCAGCAGCACGGCGCCGATGAGCGAGATGGGGATGGCGATGACCGGGATGAGCACGCCGCGGACGGAGCCGAGGAAGAGGAAGATGACGACGATGACGATCAGCAGCGTCTCGACCAGCGTCTTCAGCACCTCGTCGATCGCGGTCTGGATGTAGGCCGACGAGTCGTACGGGATGCCCGCGGTCATCCCCGCCGGAAGCTGCGCCTGGATGTCCGGCATCGCCGCGCGCACGGCGTTCATCACGTCCAGCGTGTTCGCCGTCGGCAGCGTGAAGATGCCGATGAACACGGCCGTCTGGCCGTTGAAGCCGACTTCCTGATCGTAGGTCTCCGCGCCGAGGACCACGTCCGCGACGTCGCCGAGCCGGACCACGCTGCCGTCCTGCTCCTTGACCACGAGCTGCTTGAACTCTTCCGCGGTCTGCAGGTTCGTGTTCGCGACCAGGTTCACCGAGGTCATCGAGCCCTTGGTGCGGCCGAGGGCGGAGAGATAGTTGTTCTGCGCGAGCGCGTTGCGGATCTCGGACGGCGAGATCCCGCGCGAGGCCATGCGCTGCGGGTCGAGCCACACCCGCATCGCGAACGTGCGGTCGCCGAAGATGTCCGCGCGCTGCACGCCGGCGATGGCGCTCAGCTTCGGCTGCACGACGCGCACGAGGTAGTCGGTGATCTGGTTCTGGTCCAGGTCCTTCGACGAGAAGCCGAGGTACGCGGCGGCGAACTGGCTGTCCGTCGTCTGCAGGTCGATGATCGGCGCCTCCGCTTCCGGGGGCAACTGATTGCGCACCTGCGCGACCTTCGACTGGATCTGCGTGAGCGCGGCGTTCGTGTCGTAGTTCAGCTTGAGGTGCGCCGTGATCGTGCTCACCCCCTGGCCGCTAGACGATTCCAGGAAGTCGATGCCGTCCGCGCCCGCGATCACGCGCTCGAGCGGCGCGGTGATGAAGCCGCGGACGAGGTCCGCGTTCGCGCCGACGTACGCCGTCGTCACCACGACGTTGGCCATGTCGCTGCGCGGGAACTGCCGCACCACCAGCGAGCGGATGGACTGCAGCCCGGCGATGAGGATCACGAGGTTGACGACCAGCGCGAGGACGGGCCGGCGGATGAAGAGATCAGTAAATTTCATGTCGCGCTCAATGGGGGAGACGATTCACCACAGAGAGCACAGAGATCACGGAGAAGTCTCTGTGGTCTCTGTGCTCTCTGTGGTGAATTGGTCCCCTCTCACGAATTTTCCGGCTTCGGCGTCGCGCTGTTCGGCGGCTGCACTTTGTTGTTGACGATGACCGCGGCGCCCGGACGCAGCTTGAACGCGCCCGAGGTCACGAGCTCCTCGCCCGGCTTGAGGCCGGAGACCACGCCCACCTGATCGCCCCGCGACCCGGCGAGCTTCACGAACTGCTGGCGCACCCCTTTGTACGGCTTGCCGTCCGGCCCCTTCATCTCTTCGACGACGAACACGGAATCGCCGAACGGCGCGTAGCTGATCGCCGATGCCGGCACCACGATCACCTGCGACGATCCGCCGCCGCCCAGGCGCGCCTCGACGTACATGCCGGGGCGCAGGCGTCCCGACGCGTTGTCGAAGATCGCCTGCACGCGCGCGTTGCGAGTGGTCTCGTCGATGACGGAGTCGATGGCCTGGATCTTTCCGGTCTCTGGCGCTCCCAGCGCGTCCGACGTCACCTCGATGGGCATGCCGGGACGAAGCTGCGCGAGCTGCTGCTGCGGGACGGTGAGGTTGACGTACGCGGGCCGGATGGCCTGCAGCGACACGATCGGCGCGCCGCCGGCGACGTACTGGCCGACGTTGACCTGGCGGATGCCGAGCACGCCGGAGAAGGGCGCCCGGATGGTCTTCCGCTCGATCGTCGCGCGGATCTCGCCCGCGCGCGCCTCGGCCGACGAGAACTCCGCCTGGGCCTGATCGAGGTTCGACTGGGCGACCACGCCGCTGGCCGCGAGCCCGCGGTTGCGGTCCAGCGCCAGCCGGGCGAGCTCGCGCTGCGCTTCCGCCGCCGCGAGCTGCGCGCGCTCCTGGCGCATGTCCAGGCGCACCAGCACGTCGCCCTTCGACACCGGCTGCCCGGAGGTGAAGCGGATCTCCGTGATGATCCCGGGCAGATCGGCGCTGACGGTGACGCCGTTGACGGCGGCGACCGAGCCGATGGCGTTCGTCGTGATTCCCCACGACTCCTGCCTGGCGATGACCGTCGTGACGGCCTCCGGCGGCGGCGCCCAGCTCTGGGCCATGGCCGCCTTGATCTGGAAATACTTGAATCCGCCGATCGCCGCAATGAACGCGACGACGACCGCGAGCATCAACAACATGCGCTTCTTCATGGCAGGGCGGAAAGAGTACATCGGGCGCAGGGGAGGTGCAGTAAAGATCTCGCGACGGAGAGAGGGAAGGACGGGCTCCTGAGCGTCGAATTCCACGAGGAGTAGGCTAGGGCGGAACGTTCAGGTTCCAGGCGCGCATTCGCCGGCCGCGGCGGATTCGTCGCCGAACGGGCCGGAGGGGCCGCTGTAGGGCGCGGCTTCAGCCCGCCCC
>DASUSN010000004.1:0-27029 GCA_036375075.1 Thermoanaerobaculia bacterium
TTGACCGGGGCCCCAGTTCGTTTATTTCCGGAGTCTTTCTGATCGATCGGGGTTGAAATGAAAGCCCTGGCCAATACAATTAGCAGCCACTTGGGGAGAGTGCTAATACACCACCCCCGGTTTACATCCCAGATAACTCACTAATTTAAGGAGCGAACCCATGAAGATTCGTCCTCTTCATGACCGCGTGATCGTGAAGCGTCTCGAAGAAGAGCGCGTTTCCGCCGGCGGCATCGTGATTCCGGACTCGGCCGCCGAGAAGCCTGTGCAGGGCAAAGTCGTGGCGGTAGGCAAGGGCAAGATCCTGGAGGACGGCAACGTCCGCCCGCTCGACGTCAAGATCGGCGACAAGATCCTGTTCGGCAAGTACTCCGGCACCGAAGTGAAGGTGGACGGAGAAGAACTCGTGGTCATGCGCGAAGAAGACGTCATGGCCGTCATTGAGGGCAAATAACCATGGCTGCTAAAGAAGTACGTTTCAGTGATGACGCGCGCACGCGGATGTTCCGCGGCGTGAACATCCTCGCCAACGCCGTCAAGGCGACGCTCGGGCCCAAGGGCCGCAACGCGGTGCTCGACAAGAGCTTCGGCGCCCCCACCGTCACCAAGGACGGCGTGTCGGTCGCGAAGGAAATCGAGCTCAAGGACAAATTCGAGAACATGGGCGCGCAGATGGTGAAGGAAGTCGCTTCCGCCACCTCCGACGAAGCCGGCGACGGTACGACCACCGCCACCGTGCTCGCGCAAGCCATCATCCGCGAAGGCCTCAAGGCCGTCTCCTCGGGCCGCAACCCGATGGACGTGAAGCGCGGTATCGACAAGGCCGTCGTGGCCGCCGTCGAAGAGATCAAGAAGATCGCCAAGCCCTGCAAGGACAGCAAGAACATCGCGCAGGTCGGCACCATCTCCGCCAACTCCGACGAGTCCATCGGCAAGACCATTGCCGAGGCCATGGAGAAGGTCGGCAAGGAAGGCGTCATCACCGTGGAAGAGGGCTCGGGCCTGCAGAACGAACTCGACACCGTCCTCGAAGTCGTCGAGGGCATGCAGTTCGACCGCGGCTACCTCTCCCCGTACTTCGTGACCGATCCGGAGCGCATGGAAGCGGTCCTCGAGAACGCCAAGATCCTCATCTACGAGAAGAAGATCTCCTCGATGAAGGACCTCCTGCCGATCCTCGAGCAGGTCGCCCGCCAGGGCAAGCCGTTCCTCATCATCGCCGAGGACGTCGAGGGCGAGGCCCTCGCGACGCTCGTCGTCAACAAGCTGCGCGGCACCCTCAACGTGGCCGCGGTCAAGGCCCCGGGCTTCGGCGACCGCCGCAAGGCCATGCTCGAGGACATCGCCATCCTCTCCGGCGGCAAGCTGATCTCCGAGGACATCGGCGTGAAGCTCGAGAACGTGAAGTGGGAAGACCTCGGCGATGCGAAGCGCGTCAGCATCGACAAGGACAACACCACCCTCGTCACCGACACCGACGACAAGGGCCGCAAGGAGTCCATCGCCGGCCGCGTCAAGCAGATCCGCTCGCAGATCGAGGACACCACCTCGGACTACGACCGTGAGAAGCTCCAGGAGCGTCTCGCGAAGCTCGTCGGCGGCGTCGCCGTCATCAAGGTCGGTGCTGCCACCGAGACCGAGATGAAGGAGAAGAAGGCCCGTGTCGAGGACGCGATGCACGCGACCAAGGCCGCGGTCGAAGAGGGCATCGTCCCGGGCGGCGGCGTTGCGCTGCTCCGCGCGGTCGAAGCCGTCGAGGCCGTGAAGGCCGAGGGCGACATCCGCGTCGGCGTCAACGTCATCAAGCGCGCGCTCGAAGAGCCGTTCCGCCAGATCGTCCTCAACGCCGGTCTCGAGGCCTCCGTCCTCCTGAACGACGTCAAGAAGAACGGCGGCAACTACGGCTTCGACGCCCGCAGCGAAAAAGCCACCGACATGATCGAAGCCGGCATCATCGACCCGGCCAAGGTCACCAAGCAGGCCCTCCTCAACGCGTCCTCGATCGCCGGCCTCATGCTGACGACCGAAGCGCTGGTCTCCGAGATCAAGGAAGAGGAAAAGGGCGGCGGCGCCAACCCCGCAGCCGGCATGGGCGGCGGCATGGGCGGCATGTACTAAGACTCAACTCACTCACCCGAGTGACCCAAGGGCGAGCCGCAAGGCTCGCCCTTTTTGTTTTGGAGTGCGGAGGCCATCGATCGCCTCCGCACTTTCGCGAGACACCCCGGTCAGACCTTTCGGACCGGACCGCGGTATCGGGCCAGTTGCGCGTCGGCGGTGAGTAGCGTGATTCCTTCGACGAGTGCCTGCGCCAGGAGGAGGCGGTCGAAGGGATCCTTGTGGATCGCGGGGAGGGCGTCAACGTTCACGGCGTGCTCGCTGGTGATCGGCAACTCTACGTAGCCGTTGTCCAGCAGAGCGCGGCGGAGGACACGCGGCTCGACGCGAAAGTCGTCGCGTCCGAGGCGGCTCTTGATCGTGATCTCCCACAGGCTGGCGGCGCTGAAGACCAGCTCGTTGTCCGGATCGTTGAGCTGACGTTTGGCTCTTGCGGAAAGGCGCTCCGGTTGACCGGCGGCCCAGAGGAGAAGCTGCGTATCGAGAAGGAGCTTCACCCGCCGGTCCCGAACAGCGCCGCGATCTCGTGCTCGCCCATCCGGTCGAAGTCGTCCGGAACCTCGATTTCCCCCTTGAGAAAACCGAGGCGCCGAGGTTCGGCCGGCGCGTCGAGCGCCGCAACCTTCACGAGCGGCTTGCCGGCCTTCGCGATCACGAACGCCTCGCCCCTCGCCGCGCGATCGACCAGACGAGAGAGCTGCGTCTTCGCTTCGTGAATGTTGACGGTGTTCATGGCGATGGACTAAGTCAGATGAACTAACTCTAGTTCTTCGACCTTCCTGCGTCAACCAGGGCCCCATGGGACCGCCGGCGTCCCGCCGGCTGCCGGGGCGGCGTCTCGCCGCCCCCGGGTGTGGGAGGTGGAGCGTGCCACGTGGCGAGATGCTCCGTCCTCCCGAGGACGCGCCGGCGGGACGCCGGCGGTCCCGTGGAGTTTTGAGACGCCCTGCAATCGCCTCCGCACTCCAAAACGCTGCGGCGCTGTACTTTCCAGTACAGCGCCGCGTTGAACGAAGACCCGACTCAGAGCTCAGGCTGTTCGCACCACCGGCAGATGAACCGGCAGCTGCAGGTGCTGTCGCTCCAGATGCCGCCGTTGAGGTCGCAGTTCTCGCGCTCCCACTCCTGCCCGGGGCAGGGATCGGGGATCTTGTCGAAGATGTAGGTGCCGCCGACCGGCAGGTTGTACGGGACGCCGTGGTTGCTGAAGGTGCAGCAGGGCGGATACTCGCCGCTCAACGTGTAGTAGTAGCCGTAGTTCTGGCTGTACCAGTACACGAGAGGCGTGCCGCCGAACTGGCCGCTGTTGGGCAGCACGTAGCCCGCCACGCCCTGGTAGTGATAGTTGCTGCCGAGGTTCCCGTAGTAGATCGAGTAGTAGTAGTAGATCCTCGGGCTCTGGTGGACCTGCCAGCGGTACAGAGGCAGCAGCCCCTGTCCCGCGCGCGGGACGTAGCCCGGGACGACGGGGACGATGTCCGCCTGATAGGGGAAGGGCTGGTACGCGTAGTTGTACGGGCTGCCCGTTCCCTCGGCGAAGTTGGCGGTGAGGAAGTGCCCCAGGGTTGCGTTCTGGGTGATGAAGCGGTGGAAGGGCGTCGCCTGCACCATGATGGTGTCTTGGGCAAGGGCGCTCTGTGAGATGCCCGCGGAAACGACGAGAAGCACTGCGAGGCAAAGCAGTCGGATCGAGGTGTTCTTCACCATAAATACCTCCCGGGTATTTTTGAGGTACTGCATGATGTTCAGTGGCTGGATTTCGTCGCCGGCACTCTCCGAAGCGGATCTGGATGGCTGACCGCGCCGACACCTCCTTGCATTTGGATTTATTTGCTTACAGAGAGCAGTCTAGAGAGGCGTCGTGGTGGTCGAAATGGAAAGAAGGGAATCTCCCGTGTAGGAAATCTGGCGGCGACAGGTTCCAAAAATGGAAACGTGCTCAGCCGAGAAGCGCCCGCACTTCCCTCCGCACTTTCACAATCCCACCAGCGGCCACACGATCCCCCGCAGGAACGGCGGATGGAAGAGGACCGGCAGGGGCGCGACGAGCCAGACGATCGTCCAGGTACGCGACGCGACGCCGGGGAACCGGCGCTCCGCCCCCACCAGCGCGCCGTGCAGCAGAAAGTACAGGGTCGGCAGCCCGTAGCCCGCGCCTACCGGGACGCTGATCGCGATCTCGTGCAGCAGCCCCGAGGCGAGAAACGACGCGAAGAGGGCCGCGGTCTCGCCGGCGTGACGGCGCACGGGCCGGTGCACCGTGACGGCGATCATCTCGGAGAACCCCACGTTCCAGCGCCGGCTCCAGAACTCCGAGAGGCTCCGCGACGCCAGCGGATTGCGGAACGGCTCGTTCACCGGCCAGCCGTTGCGGCGGTAGAGGGACGTGGCCAGGCCGATGATCCCGAAGTGGAGGATCAGCGACAGCGCCGGCAGGGCCAGGACGAAGGCCAGAATCGGGGACGCCAGGGTGCGGGCCAAGAGGAGCAGGGCCATCCCGGCGGCGATCGCGAGGATGGCCGGCCGGCTGGAAGCCGGCGGAGCGGCCGGCGGGAAGCCGGCGCTCCGCGGGGGCTGGGCGAAGAGCGCCGGGCGCATGCCGAACCAGCCGAGGTAGGCCAGCCACTGGCGCGGCGTCAGCCGGATCCTGGTCACCGCCACGACGACCACCTTCATGACCACGAACGTGGCGGCGATCAGCACCAGCATGCGGACGATGGCATTCATCGCACCGCCGTCGCGCCATACACAAGCACCAGATAGGCGAACGTGCTCACGTACGCCGCCTCCGCGAAGCGGAACAGCGGGCGCCCGGCGGCCACGCTGCGGTCGAACGCGACGAACTGCAACGTCAGGCGCACGAGCCAGTAGACCGCGATGAACCCGCACACGGTCCGCGCCAGCGCCGACCCGTCCAGCAGCACCGCGGGCGCGAGCAGCGACAGCAATCCGAACGCGATGTGGAACGACAGGATGTAGCTCGCATACGTCCAGAACACCTGTCGAGTCAATGGTTTGAGCCTGGCCGTCTCCTCCCTCCATCCGAGGAGACGGGGGATCAGCAGGCTGGATGCGGCGATCCCGAGCTGTGCGATTCCGGCGAGGATCAATGCATTCTTGAACATGTTCAAAACATAGGTCCGCTATGTCCGGACGTCAAGAGCTTGTCCGTCTCCATCGCACCGGACGGGCCGGATCTTGTGGCTTCGCCGCCGGAGCCGCAGATTGCCCGCATGCGAATCCGCCACGCCGTCCTCCTCACCCTCGCCGTCAGCCTGTCCCCGACCGTCCACGCCTGGCAGCAGGTCGCCGACCCCGCCGCGGCGGGATGGTCGGTCGAGAAGCTGGAGGCCGCGCGGGCGCAGGCGGAGGCCCTCGGCTCCGCGGCGGTCATGGTCGTCGACTCCGGCCGCACCATCGCGGCCTGGGGCGACGTCGAACGGAAGTTTCGCTCTGCCTCCCTGCGCAAAAGCCTGATCAGCGTCCTTTACGGCAACGCCGTCGCCCGGAAGCAGATCGACCTCGACGCCACCCTCCACGACCTCGGCATCGACGACCTCCAGCCCCTCACCGCGCAGGAGAAACGCGCCACCGTCCGCGATCTGCTCTCCGCCCGCTCCGGCGTCTACCACCCCGCGGCCAAGGTCATGACGAAGCAGGTGGAGACCCGCCCCGCGCGCGGCAGCCATCCTCCCGGGTCGTTCTGGTTCTACAACAACTGGGACTTCAACGTCGCCGGCGGGATCCTCACGCGGGCGACCGGCACCGATCCCGGCGAGCTGTTTCTCCGCGAGATCGCCGGGCCCACCGGGATGCAGGACTTCCGCGCCTCCGACTTCTACTGGGAGCCCGAGCCGCGCGTCACGCGGCACCCGGCCTTCGACTTCCGGATCTCGACCCGCGACCTCGCCCGCCTCGGCGTCCTGCTCCTGAACCGCGGCGTCCACGACGGCCGCCGGCTCGTGCCGGCGTCGTGGATCGGCGCGAGCACGCGCATCGTGACGGACTTCGGCGACGGGCGCGGCTACGGGTACATGTGGTGGATCAACCGCGAAGTCCCGCCGGGGCAGCGTCCCTCCGGCTCGTACGCGGGCGAAGGGGCGGGCGCGCAGATCCTCTTCGTGCTGCCGGCCAGAAACCTGGTGATCGTCCATCGCGGCGACACGGACTTCGGCGAGGGCGCCGACGACACGAAGGCCTTCGCGCTGATCGCCGAGATCGTGCGCGCGAAGACGGGCCCCGGCCCGCGCCGCCCGGCGACGCAGCCGCTGCAGGCCCGGCCCTTCACGCGCAAGCTCCCGCCGCTGGTCGAGCGCGAGGCCATCGCCGTCAGCGACTCGATGCGTGCCGAGCTCCCCGGCCGGTACACGGTCTCGCCGCAGATGACCGTGGAGATCTTCGAGCACGACGGGCAGCTGTTCCTCGCCACCGCCGGCCGGCCGGACGTGCAACTGCACCCGTACGAGCGCGACCGCTTCTTCGCCCGGTCGCTGCAACTGCTGGTGGACGTCGAGCGCGGCGCGGACGGCAGCGTCGCCGCCATCCGCGTGGACCTCCGCGGGCGGCCGCTGCGAGGCGTCAGGACCGCTTCCGCAGCCGGCTCGGAGTGACGCCGAACTTCCGGCGGAACGCCGTGTAGAACGTGGAGCGCGACCGGAAGCCCGCGCCCTCCGCGAGCGCGTCGATCGTGTAGACGTCGTTCGCCGGATCCTCGAGGGCCGCGCGCACCGCATCCAGCCGCCAAGCCGCGACGTACTCGAAGAACCCGCCGCGCTCGGCGTTGAGCGCGCTCGACACCCGGTGCGGCGTCGACCCCGCGAGCCGTGCCAGCCGCTCGAGGCCGAGGTCCGGATCGGCCCAGGCGCGGCTCTGCTGCATCGCCGCGTCGAGCGTTTCGAGCAGGGCACCGGTCTCCCCGTTCGGCACGCGCTCCGGCCGCGGTTCCCGCTCTTCCGCGAGCCTCAGCACCGCCTCGCGGACGCCGAGGATCGCCAGCACCTCGAGACAAACCACCGCCGTAATCGGAACGACGTTGCGGAGCTGTGGCACGTCGAAGAAGACCGCCCGGACGATCTGCGCTCCATGGACCAGCACCGCGACCGCCGCCAGGCGCGCCGGCCAGCGCAGGCGCAACGCGTCCACCCCGCGGCGCCGGGCGGCCATGACATCGACCACCACCGCCGCCGTATACGCGAACTGCACGAGCATCACGAAGCGGAACGGCACCAGCGCGCGGCCGCTCGCCACGATCTGCGCCGCCGCCGCGGCGGCCGGCACGAAGTGCAGCAGCAGCGCCGGATGCATCTCCACCGGGCCCCGCAGCCGCGCACGGATGTACCCGGCGAACAGCGGCCCGCTGACCAGCGCCATCACGTACTCCAGCAGGTCCGCCAGCGTGCGGCTGCCGGCGTGCGGGAAGACGTGCCGCAGCGTGATCGCCAGCATCGTCGCCGACACTCCCACGAGGAGTAGCGCCAGCCACCGCCGCTCCCGCGGCCCCCGCTGCCCCGCGAGCAGCGACGACCCCAGCACGACCCCCGCCGCGGCTCCCGATCCCACGAAGGCAAGCGATGCATCCATCGCAACCAAGTACGGCGCGACCGCACGGTGGTTTCCCCTGCCTCGGAACTACCGCGCGCTTTTCTTTTTCCTCTTCCTCACTTCTGCCGCAGCGCCACCCACCCCGCGATCGGGGCGAGCAGCACCCACGTCGCCAGGGCCAGGAGGAGCGGCGTGCTGACGCGGATCGTGGCGATCACGTGCTTGACCGCGGACGCGACGTCCCCGCCGAAGAACGACGCCACCAGGACCAGGGCGATGACGAGGGTCGCGGCCTGGCCGATGAGGAGCGTGCGGCGGGCGGTGGCCTGGGCCTCGTGGCGCTGGCGGACGCGCATGCGCCACCACATCGTTCCGGCTGAGGGGACCGGGGCCTCGATCATGGCCTGGGTGCGGTCGTCGAGGAGCGCTCCCGCGACGAGGCGCAGCTCGCTGCAGGACGCGCACGACGCCACGTGCGCCTCCAGCTCCGCGCCGACGTAGGCGCGGCCGAGGGCGTCGAGGAGCTCGTTCTCGCGGGGGCAGGTCATTGCGAGGCCCCCGACGTGAGGATCCCGGCCAGCTTGCGCCGGGCCCGGAGCAGCAGCGTCCGGATGCTCACCGCACGCAGGCCGAGGATCTCGGCGATCTCCTCGTGCGACGCGCCCTGCGCGTACGCGAGCCACAACATCTCCCGCTGCACCGGCTCGAGCTGCTTGAGGCCGCGGGCCAGGTCCGTGCGGATCGTGGCCTGCTGCTCGGGGACCGGCGCCGTGCTGCGCGGCAGCGCCGCGGACGTCGACTCATCCTCCAGCGGCACGTCCACGTGATGTTTCGCGCGGCGCGCCGCGTCCCGCACCAGGTTCGTCGCGATCTGGAACAGCGAGTTCCGGCGGTGGGCCTCGCTCTCGTGACGCGCGCCCGCGCGGAAGAAGCGGTAGTACGCCTCCTGCAGCACGTCGTCGGCCTCGTGCGGGTCGCCGGTGATCCGCGACAGATACGACCAGAGCGGACGGGCCGTGCGCTCGTAGAACGCACGGAACTCGTCCTCGCCCATGACGGAGAGACCGCTTTCGACCTCGCGGGCCTCCGTGGTCATGACATTGCGGATCACCAGGCTCAGATCCATTCCTTCGATCATCTCACGGCGCCCGGTTCATCCGCGCGCCCCGGGCCCGTGGGCTGCCACAGGCCGAGGCGGCGGGAGAGGAAGAGAGAGACCGCCGCGGAGGCGATGAAGCCCGCGCCGATGCTCGCGCCGATCATCCCCAGCGCGAACAGCTCCTGTGCCGACTCCTTCTCGAAGCGCCCGCTCACGAGCAGCACGCCGATGGACGCCGCCGCGATGACCACCCCGATCTGGATCGACCACATCACCCGGCTCAGCGGCGCGTTCTGCGGCGCCGACTCCGCGTGCAGCGGGATCGGTGCGGACTCTAGGAACTTCGTCCCCGCCGGGGTGCGGATGTAGTCGAGCAGCTCGTTGCTGGTGCTGAAGCGGTCGAGGATCTTGTTGTGCACCTCGCTCTGCGTGCGCGACAGGCGGTTCCACCGCGTCTGCTCGATCAGCGTGCGCACCAGCCAGGACAGGGCAAAGGCGATGAAGACGAAGACCGCGAAGATGGTCAGCGACTCGATGACGTTCTCGGCAAGCCCGCGCCGGTGGTCGACCGGGACGCCGAACTCCTCCAGATAGAACCCCGCGTTGTGCCGCACCTCCGGGTGCTTCGTCACGAAGTCCCGCACCTCGGGGTACTTCGCCAGAAACGCGTCGTCCGACAGCAGGCCCGGATCGAGCCGCAGGATCGTGGCCACCTCGGGCGGCCGCTGCTTGAGCAGCGCGGTGAGCTCTTTGCGGACCTCGAAGCTGCTGCGGGCCGGCGCCGTCTCGGCGGTGTCCGTGTTCTCGGTGGTCTCGGTGGCGGCGGTCTCGGCCGTGGTGGTCTGGGTGGCGGTCGTCGTCTCCTGCGCGAACAGCGGGGCTACGGTGCCGAGGATCAGCGCGAGGGTGAGGAACGATCGAGTGATGAGGCCCATGGAATCTCCTTCTTGCCCGTGAATACGCACGGGCAAGGGAGATGTGCACAGGGGACGGGGTCCTCGGAGTTCCTCGGAGTTCCTCGGTTCCTCGGAGTTCCTCGGTTCCTCGGTTCCTCGGTTCCTCGGGGGTCCTCGGTTCCTCGGAGTTCCTCGGGGTTCCTCGGGGTTCCTCGGTTCCTCGGAGTTCCTCGGGCGTCTCAGGCCGAGGAACCCGAGGAACTCCGAGGAACCCGAGGAACTCCGCGTTACTCCACCTTCTCCAGTCCGAAATACATCACGCCCGGGTCGCGGCGCGAGAACGCGATCGCGTTGATGTCGTTCTGGTCGTTGTGCTGCATCGTCAGTGCGCGGGTGGACGCGTCGTAGCGGAACACGTCCGTTCCGTACTGGAAGATGTGCGTCCCGAACACGAAATACAGCACGTCGCGGTTCGTGGGGTGCGCGGCCATGACGGGCCCGTTCACCAGCTTCACACCCGGCGCCTCGTCCACCACCGCGCGGTACGTCGCGCCGCCGTCGTCGGAGAGGAAGATGTGCCGGCCGTGCGCGGGGTCGTCTTGGGTGTAATCCATGTCGATGCCCATCGCCCACACGCGATTGCCGTCGACCGGGGAGATCGCGAACGTGAACACATTCGCCGACCGCGGCGCGATGCCCGTCGCGCGCGTCCAGGTCTTCCCGCCGTCGTTCGAGACGTACGCGCCGTTCGTCACCGTCCCCGCGACCACGTGGTCGAGGTTGGCCGGATCGAACACGAACTTGTAGTACAGCGGCGCGCCCTGCAGCGCACCGAAGTACGTCCAGGAGTCGCCGCCGTCGAGGCTCTCCCAGATCGTGCCGTCGATGCCGCCCGCGCGCAGCTTCTCGCCGTTCTGCGGATCGACGCCGAGGCCCATGAAGTCGACGGGCTGCTTCAGCTTGACGGCGCCGCGGGAGTCGTAGCGCACGAGGAACGTCCGGTTCTCCGACCACGCGTACGCGCGGCCGCCCGGCGCGGGAGTGATCGTCGGCGGGAAGTCGGAGCCGGGGATGGTCGCGGCGACGCGCCACGAACAGCCGGCGTCTTCGGAGATCAGCAGATCGTCGCGATGCCACGCCACGAGCGTGTCCGGCAGGTCGAGCGCGGCCAGGCCGTACGTGTAGGCGATCGGCGTCAGCGTCTCGGCCGAGTGGGCGAGCGTGCGGCCTTCGTTACGCGTGAACGTCACCGCGGCCGTGCCGGTGATCATCCCGCAGCGGGGATACGGGGCCGGCGGATGCACCACGCGGCGGCGCGGCGCCGCGTGCACAGAGAGGGAGAGAAAAACCAGGAGCAAGAGAGAGAGTCTTCGAGTCATAACGGGCCGGATGATGCCTCACGGAGTGCACACGTTGTGTTACGTTCTGCGGGCGCCATTCAGGGGATTTCATGAGGAAATTTTGTTTCGTGCTGCTGCTCACATTGCCGGTCGCTGCCGCCGCGCAGCAACCGCAGGCAACGGTCGAAAAAGGAAGCGAGAAACGGGAGCGGGAGAAAAAAGACCCACCCGTGGATCGGATCTCGACCACCCAGCACACCATCCGCGTGGGCAGCGAGACCGTGAAGTACACCGCCCGCGCCGGCACGATCATCCTCAAGGACGAAGAGGGCGAGCCGCGCGCGAGCATCTTCCACGTCGCCTATACGAAGGACGGCGCGGATCCGGCGACGCGTCCGGTGATCTTCACCTTCAACGGCGGCCCCGGGTCGTCGTCCGTCTGGCTGCACATGGGCGCGTTCGGACCGAAGCGCGTCGCGTACAAGGACGACGAAGGCCACGCCGCGCCGCCGCCGTACAAGATGGTCGACAACGAGGAGACGCTCCTCGACGTCGCGGACCTGGTCTTCCTCGATCCCGTGACCACGGGCTTCAGCCGCGCGATCCCGATCTCCGACGCGAAGAAGTTCCACGGCTTCGAAGCGGACGTGGAAACGGTCGGGGAAGTCATCCGCCTGTGGACGACGCGGAACGCGCGCTGGAGCTCCCCGAAGTTCCTCGCCGGCGAGAGCTACGGCACGACGCGCGCGGCCGGTCTCGCGGGCTGGCTGCAGAACCAGGGCTTCTATCTCAACGGCGTGATGCTGATCTCGTCGATCCTGAACTTCGGCACCGCGCGCTTCGACAGCGGCAACGACCTGCCGTACATCCTCTTCCTCCCGACGTACACGGCCACGGCCTGGTACCACAAGCGCCTGCCCGCGGACCTGCAGACCGGCACCCTCGAGCGCGCCGTCGCCGAATCGGAAGCCTTCGCCCTCGGCGAGTACACGGCGGTGCTGATGAAGGGCGACCTGGCCACCGACGCGGAGCGGCGGAGCGTGGAGGAGAAACTCGCGCGCTTCACCGGCCTCTCGCCGCGGTACATCGAGTCGTCGAACCTGCGCGTCGAGATCCAGCGCTTCGACAAGGAGCTGCTGCGCGACCAGCGCCGGACGGTGGGCCGTCTGGATTCGCGCTTCATCGGCATCGACCGCGACGCCGCGGGCGAGGAGCCGGAGAAGGACCCGTCCTACTCCGCGATCTACGGCGAGTACACGGCGGTCATGAACGACTGGCTGCGCCGCGGCCTGAAGTTCGAGACCGACCTGCCGTACGAGATCCTCACGGGCAAGGTGCGCCCGTGGAGCTACAACCGCTACGAGAACCGCTACCTCGACGCGAGCGAGACCCTGCGCGGAGCAATGACGCAGAACCCGGACCTGAAGGTGTGGGTGGCGAACGGGTACTACGACCTGGCCACGCCGTTCGCGGCGACGCACTACACGTTCGCGCGCATGCAGATCGACCCGGAGCTGCGGAAGAACGTGACGATGACGTACTACGCGGGCGGGCACATGATGTACATCGACCGGAAGGCGCACCGGAAGTTGCGCGAGGATGCGGTGGCGTTTGTGCGGGAGGCGGTGGAGTAGTTGGCTGTCATAGGACTAGGACGAATAGGACCGATAGGACGAATAGGACGGTCCTATGGGTCCTATTCGTCCTATTCGTCCTATTCGTCCTATTCGTCCTATTCGTCCTAGGTTCTATCCTCCCAACTCCTTCTCCACCGCGACGATCTCATCCCGGATCGCCCGCCTCTGCGCCAGCAATCCCTCCCGATCCACGACCAGCCCGCGCAGGTCCCCCACGATCCGGTCGATGTCCTCGAACACCCGCAGCGCCACATACGCCACGAACGGCAGCACCAACCCCACCAACACCCCCGCCACCCACCCCCACCGCACGCCCACCAGCACCGCGATGGCAACGTACGTCAACGGATACAGCGCCAGCGCGGCCAGGAACTTGATCGTGGCCGTCACCGCGCCCTCCCCTTTCGCGAACCGCTTCGCCAGGAAGCCGATCAGGCGGTACGTCGGATAGCTGACCACCGCGCCCACGAGCGCCGGCGGCAGCATGACCACGACCCACAACAACCGCGTCAGCGGAACGCGCGGCCGCAGCGCGTGCACCTCCAGCCGCGCGCCGCGCAGCTCGGCCTCGAACTGCACGATCGCCTGCTGCAGCTTCTCCAGCCGCGCCGGGTCGTGCTCGCGCAGGTAGTGATAGCCCTCCACGAACCGCCGCCGCAGGACGAGCTCCTCGGCCAGCGGCTGCTCGTCGTCCGCGGTGACGATGTCCTCGGCCCGCGCGATGAGGTCCAGCGCCGCGTGCGAGTCCGCCTGCCAGGTCACGGCGTCCAGGCCCGCGTCGATCGCGCTCGTCAGCGCGTCGACCTCCTCCGGATTCGTGTCGCCGTCCGACACCACCCGCAGCGGCTCGCCGAACACCACCAGCGCCGCGCTGCGGAACACGTGCTTGGCGGTGTAGTAGATCCCCGTCGGCACGACGAACACCTCGCCCACACCCGCGCCCAACGCGATCCGCGCCGCCCCGGTCTTCAGCTCCCGCAGTTGCGGATCGTCGTGCGTCGTCCCCTCGGGGAAGATGGCGATGCCGCCGCCGCGCCGCAGCACGTCGCGAGACTTCTCGAACGTCTCCTGGTTCGAGCCGGAGGTGTTGTCCTGTTTGCGGTAGACGGGAATCGTGTCCAGCTTTCGCACGAACCAGCCCACCACCGGATAGCGCCACAGCGGCGCCTTGGCCAGGAACGACACCGCCCGTCCGCTGTAGCACAGCACGAACAGCGGATCGACGAGGCCGTTCGGATGGTTCACCGCGAAGATCACCGGCGCCGTCCGCGGCACGCGCTCCTCCCCCTGTACCTCGATCCGGCGGAAGAAGATCCGCAGACAGAGTTGCAGGAACGCCGCGATTGCGTTTCTCACGTCTCGGCGCGGAGTCTACGTGAAACGTAAACGCGACACGTCCGTAAATGGAGTGGCAGGTATGATGTCCCCGACCCAATGAAACGGTTCCTCACCCTCATCGCATGCGCGGCCGGGCTGGCCGCCCTGCTCTTCCTGCTGCCGCTGTTCGATCCGCCGCAGCCGCGCGGGGTGCGCATCACCCGGGCCGAGGCGCAGGCCATCGCGGACGGCGCCGCGAGCAAGCTCGGCATCGACGTCAGCAAGACCTGGAGCGCGATGTCGTGGGAGAACCACAACCTCCTCGAGAACGAGCTCAAGACCGATTCCGACCTGCGCCGCAGGGCCGGCCTCGATCCGATCGTCGGCCCGCGCATGGTCGCGTACCGCATCGTCTATTTCTACGACGGCAAGCCGAAGTTCCCGCAGGCGGGCGACGTCTACGTCGACCCGCGCACCGGCGCGGTGATCGGCGCGCGCCGCCGCGTGCAGAACGAGGACCCGGCGCCCGCGGCCACGGACGAGGAAGTGCGGCGCGTGGCCGACCGCTTCGTGAGCTCGAACCAGCTCCCGGGCGTCGCCAACCCGCAGTTCGACAGCATCCGCCCGACCGTCTTCCGCAACCGCATCGACCGCGTGGTGCGCTACCGCGTGCCGAACGAGTTCCCCACCGGCAAGGTGGCGATGTGGCTGGAGGTCAACTTCATCGGCAACCAGTTCGCCGGCTGGATGCCCGTCGAGGAGTACGCGGACGGCTCGCAGTTCCAGGGCGGCGGGTTCGAGATCGCCGGCACGTTCGTGCAGTACGGCGTGGTGTTCACGCTGCTGCTGATCCTGCTGGTGATCTTCCTCCGGAAGTACCACGCCGGCGAAGTGGGCGTGCGGACGGCGTCGTATCTGTTCGCGATCATCGCCGCGCTGTCGATCGCGCTCAACTACCTCGTCGGTCCGGCGGCCACCATCGGCACCGGCTTCGGTCCGGGTCTGGACGGCCGCTGGACGGCGATCTCGTTCATGGCCTTCAAGTTTCTCTTCTACGACCTGCCCGTGGCGGTGCTGGTGTTCTTCGCCTGGGCGGTCGGGGAGAGCTACGCGCGCGAGCGGTGGGGCGAGCGGCTGGCGTCGTATGACTCGGTGCTGCGCCGCGACTGGAGAAACGCCACCGTGGGCCGGGCGATGCTGAACGGCGTGCTGCTCGCGCCGGCCGTCGCCGCCGCGGTCTTCGCGGTGGGGGCGATTCCCATCCTCGCCGACTGGGCTCATCCCAGGGTCGGCCCGACGTTCTCCATCTTCGCGGGCGGACCGCTCGCGCCGATCTTCAGCGCGGCCATCGACGCCGCGCGCGGCGCGGTGGTGCTGCTGCTGTTCGTGATCGCCTTCTTCGCGCGCAAGCGCATGCTCCCCCTCGGCTTTGCGGTCGCGGCGGCCGTGGGCTCGATCTGGGTGATCTTCGAGATGCCCCTCGATCCGCCGCTGCAGGCGTTGCTGTTCGGGTTCGGCGGCATCCTCGCCGCGGCGGCGATCTTCCTCCGCTACGATCTCCTCACCGCGGCCAACGCGCTGTTCTACGGGTCGCTGATCTACGCCTTCGTCCCCTACCTGCGCTTCGCGGAAGGGCGCGTGGGGACGATGGTCTGGACCGCGTTCGCGGCGCCGCTCGTCCTCGCCCTCGGCGTCGCCGTCGCGGGCCTGAGCACGCGGCGGGAGATCGTGTATACGTACGAGAGCCTCGCGCCGCACGTGAAGCGGATCATCGAGCGCGAGCGGGTGAAGGCGGAAATCGACGCGGCCAACCGCATCCAGGCCGCGCTGCTGCCGCTGGAGATGCCGCGCCTCGCGGGCGCGACGGTGTCGTCGCACTATCGCGCGGCGACCGAGATCGGCGGCGACTACTTCGACTTCCTCGAGCAGCCCACGGGCGAGATCGGCATCGCCTTCGGCGACGTCGCCGGCCACGGCCTCACCAGCGGCATCGTCATGTCCATGGCCAAGTCCGCGCTCCTCGTGCAGGTGGACTACGACTCGTCTCCGCGCGCGGTGCTCGAGGTGCTGAACGACATCGTGATCCGTACCGCGCCGAAGCGGATGATGATGACGTTCTTCTTCGGCCTGCTGAATCCCACCACCCAGAAGCTGCGGTTCTCCTCGGCCGGCCATCTCGATCCGTACGTGTACCGCGCGGCCACGCGCAAGCTCGAGGCGCTCTCCTCGTGGGGCTTCCCCCTCGGCGTCAAGCGCCGCGAGCCGTTCCGCGAGCACGAGGTCTCGTTCGAGGGCGGCGACCGGCTGATCCTCTACAGCGACGGCCTGATCGAGGCCGTCGACGACGACGGCGAGCCGTTCGGCTTCGAGCGCTTCGAGAAGACCATCCTCGCCAGCGGGCAGCAGCCGGCGGACGAGCTGAAGAAATCTCTCCTCAACGCGGTGAAGAAATTCACGCACAACCGGCCGCCGGAGGACGATCAGACGCTGGTGGTCGTGGCGTTCGACGAAGCGCCCGGCGCGGTGCTCGCGCGCAAGCCCGAATTGCTGGCCATCCCGGCCGGCGAGACCGTCAACTGACGGCTGAGCATGCTAACCTCTCGCCTTCATCAAAGGAGGGAGAGAACTCATGTCATTACTCGATCGCGAGACCTATTACTCACTCACGGTGAGCGCCACCGGCGCCAGCACGCCGGCCTATTACTCGCTCACCCCGACCTCGAACCTCACCATCACCCAGGGAGGCGTGACGCTCGCGCCCTCGTCCGCCACGCAGCAGATGATCAGCGTCAGCGTCTACCCCCAGACGCTCCAGATCAACGCCGCGGCGGGCATCGTGAGCGGAGGCGTCAACATCCTCACCGGCGCGCCGTCGATCGACGGCCGGGTCCTGGTGAGCCCGCCCATCGACGTGGCGACGGTCGTGACCCTGTACGGCAACGGCGGCCGCCAGCTCGGCCAGTACATCGCCGACCCGGGCACGGACGGCGGCGTGTTCTCCTTCCCCGTCGACGCCGCCGACGGCATCCCCGCCGACCAGGCCCCCGGCGAGCTCCAGAAGCTCCTCGAAGCGAAGTGACCCCGCGGAGCGCCGGCTTCCCAGCCGGCCGCTCCGCACTCCAAAAAGGGACGAACAGCCCTCCTGCTGACGCGAACGCACTTGCCGCGCTGACGAACGCCCTGAAATGCGGGGCGAACGCCTTTTCCACACCCTGCAACAAATCTGGCACGAGCGGTCACCCGTTCGTCACGAACGGCGGCAACGGTGCGACGATGCCCGGGTGACTCGCCTGATCCGCAGCGCAGTCCTGATTTACGCGGTGTGGACGGCCGCAGCTCTGTTCTTCGGGAGCCAGCACGCGTTGATCTCCTGGACGCGCGGGTTCGACCTGCCCGCGACCGAGCAGCTCCTGACCATGCTCGTGGGCTGCAACATCTGGGCGCTGTTCACGCCCTTCGTGATCTTCGTCGCCGAGCGGCTGCCGCTCGCGCCGCCGCACACGTTGCGCAACGCCGCCCTGCTGGTGCCGTTCGCGCTGTTCGTGGCCGTGCTCCGCGCGCCCATCGACGTGTTCATGCCCTTCCACGCGTTCAACTCCACGATCCTGGGCACGCCCCTGGACATCTTCCTGGCCCAGGTGCAGATCCACCTGCTGTTCGTGCTGGTCATCATCGGCGTCACCGCGGTGACGCGCGTGGAGAAGATCGCGGCCGAACAGCGCAAGCAGGAGGAGCGCTTCGCCGCGGCGCTCGCGCAGGCGCGCCTGCGGCGGCTCCGCGCGGACCTCAATCCGCACTTCCTCTTCAACGCCCTCAACGCCGCCGCGTCGCTGCTGGAGACGAGCCCCGCCGCCGCCGAGCGCACCATCGACACGCTCTGCGACCTCCTCGGCCGCTCCGTCGCCACCGAGAACGCGCTCGAGGTCCGGCTCGCGGACGAGCTGGAGTTCATCGAGCGCTACCTGCACGTGCAGAAGACGCGCTTCGGACAGCGCCTGCGCACGCACATCGGCGTCGCGTCGCTCGACCTGCTCGACGCCGCCATTCCTCCGCTGCTCATCCAGCCGCTCGTGGAGAACGCCATCGTGCACAGCGTGGCCAGACGGCCGGAAGGCGGGTGGGTGGGCGTCCAGGTCGCGCGCGAGGGCGGCCGCCTCTGCATCGAGATCCTCGATGACGGCGACGGCTTCGACCCCGGAGCCGCCAGGACGCACGACAGCATCGGCGTGCCGAACGCGCGCGCCCGCCTGCAGTTCCTGTACGGCGACGATCAGTCGCTTTCCTTCGAGAGACACGACGGGCGGTTCATCGCCCGCGTGCAGCTCCCGCTCCACGAACTGGAGACCGCCGCATGACCCCCTACGCACGTGAGTCCGCTCCCCATCGCCGCCTCGTGCACCTCTTCCTGATCGCCGCGGTCATCGTCTCGATCTGGGTGCTGGTCGGTCTCTACAACGCATCCGAGTTCTACCGGACCGGGCTGGCCGTGGGCGGAGCCGGCGACTGGAACGCCACCTTGCACATCTACATGGTCATGTCGCTGAACTGGGCGCTGTGGACGCCGGTGATCATGGCCATCACCGAGCGCCTGCCGCTCGACCCCGCGCGCCGTCTGCGCAGCCTGAGCAGCCTGGCCCTGCTGACGGTGCTCGTCCCGCTGCTCGCCGCCGCCCGCGCCGTATGGGGCGGCGCCGTCCTGCAACTGGCCGAGGGAAGGCAGCCCACGCTGGGGTTCATGAAGCTGTCCATCGGCGTGCGCCTGCACAGCTACATCATCATGATCTGCGGCATCGTCGCGGTGACCTACCTGCTGAAGATGGTCCGCGACTCGCGCGGCCGCGAGCAGTACGCCCTCACGCTGCAGGCCGCGGTCGCGAACGCCGAGGCCGAGCACCTGCGGTCCCAGTTGCAGCCGGCGCTCGTGTTCGACACCCTCACCGCCATCCGCGAGCGCGTGCGCAGCGACCCGCGCACCGCCGACCGCATGATCGTCCGCCTCGCCGAGCTGCTGCGCCGCGGCCTCGACCGCCGCGCCGGCCGCGACACCTCCATCGAAGACGAGCTCCATCACGCCGACCGCTACGTCGAGCTCCAGCGCTTCCGCTTCGGCACCGACATCGCCACACGCTCCCTCATCGACGACGACGTCCTCGCCGCCCGCGTGCCGCCGCTCGCGCTGCAGACGCTGATCGACAGCGCCCTCTCCTCCTCCCCGCCCAGCATGATCGAGCTCCGTGGCAACACCGCCGGCAACGCCGTGCGCCTCGAGGCGCGCGTGTCGCCCTCGCTCCTCGGGTCGCTCGACGCCCGCGGGACGCGGCTGCGGGACTGGTTCGGACCGGGCTGTCAGACCCAGCTCACCGTCGAGGACGACGCCGTCGTCGCCGCCGTCGAGCTGCCGTTGGAGTACGTCGCATGAACGTCCTCCGCGCCGTCATCGTCGAAGACGAGCCCCTCGCCCTCGCGCGCCTTTCCCGCCTCCTGCAGCATCACGAAGACGTGCGCGTGGTCGGCGAGGCCGGCAACGCGGCCGACGCCATGACGCTGATCCAAGCCCACCAGCCGGAGCTGCTGTTCCTCGACATCGAAATGCCCCGCGCCAACGGCTTCGAGCTGCTGCACGCCATCGAGCGCATCCCGCGCCCGGTCGTCATCTTCACCACCGCCCACCCCGAGTTCGCCCATCAGGCCTTCGAGGTCAACGCCGCGGACTACCTCGTCAAGCCCTTCGACGACGAGCGCCTCACCCGGGCCATGGAGCGCGCCCGCCGCCTCCTCACCGCACCCCAGCACAACCCCGCCCCGCCCGCCCGCCACCGCGAGCGCTACGCCGTGCGCGTCCGCGGCGAGATCGTGCTCGTGAACGTGGCCGACGTCGAGTGGGTGTCGGCCGAGGGGAACTACGCCCGGCTGCACGCGGGAGAGAAGTCCTACCTCATCCGCGACTCCATGCAGCGCCTGGAGGAGACCCTCGAGCCGACCCTGTTCGCCCGCGTCCACCGCTCGGCCATCGTGAACCTCACCCGGGTGAAAAAGCTCGTGCTCGACCGCGACGGCTCGTACGAGATCGTCCTGGAGAGCGGAGCCACCGTGCCGGTCGGGGCAACGTACCGGTCCCGGGTGGAGCAGTTCGTGGGCGAAGAGCTATAGGACGAATAGGACGAATAGGACGAATAGGACCGATAGGACAACCCCCGACCGTCCTATTCGTCCTATGGGTCCTATTCGTCCTATCCGTCCTATAGAATCCGCCCACTTATGGCCCAACCCGAACCAAACAAGATCATCTATTCGATGGTCGGTGTCTCGAAGTTCCACGGCAAGAAGCAGGTCCTCAAAGACATCTACCTCTCCTATTTCTACGGCGCAAAGATCGGCGTCCTCGGCCTCAACGGCTCGGGCAAGTCGACGCTCCTCCGCATCCTCGCCGGCGAGGACAAAGACCATCTCGGCGAGACCGTCCTCTCCCCCGGCTACACCGTCGGCATCCTCCATCAGGAGCCGAAGCTCGACGAGTCGAAGACCGTGCTGGAGATCGTCCAGCAGGGCGTCCAGCCCGTGCTGGACCTCCTCAAGGAGTTCGACGACATCAACAACGCCTTCGGTGATCCCGACGCGGACATGGACAAGCTCATGGACCGCCAGGCGAAGGTGCAGGACAAGCTGGACGCGGCCGGCGCGTGGGACCTCGACTCCAAGCTGGAGATGGCCATGGACGCGCTCCGCTGCCCGCCGGGCGACACCCCGGTGAGCGTGCTCTCCGGCGGCGAGAAGCGCCGCGTGGCGCTGTGCAAGCTGCTCCTGCAGGCGCCGGACATCCTCCTGCTCGACGAGCCGACGAACCACCTCGACGCCGAGAGCGTGCAGTGGCTCGAGCAGCACCTCCAGCAGTACGCCGGCACCGTCATCGCCGTGACCCACGACCGCTACTTCCTCGACAACGTCGCCGGCTGGATCCTGGAGCTCGACCGCGGCGAGGGCATCCCCTGGAAGGGGAACTACTCGTCCTGGCTGGAGCAGAAGAAGAACCGGCTGGCGCAGGAAGAGAAGGCGGAGTCGAACCGCCAGCGCACCCTGGACCGCGAGCTGGAGTGGATCCGCATGTCGCCCAAGGCCCGCCACGCGAAGGGCAAGGCGCGCATCAACGCCTACGAGAACCTCCTCGCGCAGGAGAGCAAGGAGAAGGTCCAGGAGCTGGAGATCTACATCCCGCCCGGCCCGCGCCTCGGCAACGTGGTCATCGAATCGGACGGCGTGGCCAAGGCGTACGGCGAGAACCTGCTCGTCGAGGACATGACCTTCCGCCTCCCGCCGGGCGGGATCGTGGGCGTGATCGGTCCGAACGGCGCGGGCAAGACCACGCTGTTCCGGATGATCATCGGCAGCGAGAAGCCGGACTCCGGCTCGATCCGCGTGGGCGAGACGGTGAAGCTCGGCTACGTCGACCAGAACCGCACCCTCGACGGCGAGAAGACCATCTTCGAGGAGATCACCGGCGGCGGCGACGTCATCCAGCTCGGCCCCCGCGAGATGCAGTCGCGCGCGTACGTGGCCCGCTTCAACTTCTCGGGTCAGGACCAGCAGAAGAAGGTCGGCGTCCTCTCCGGCGGCGAGCGCAATCGCGTGCACCTGGCGAAGATGCTGAAGGAAGGCGCGAACGTGCTGCTCCTCGACGAGCCCACGAACGACCTGGACGTGAACACGATGCGGGCGCTGGAAGAGGCGCTGGAGAACTTCGCCGGCTGCGCGATCGTGATCTCGCACGACCGCTGGTTCCTCGACCGCGTGGCCACGCACATCCTCGCCTTCGAAGGCGACAGCCGCGTGTTCTTCTTCGACGGGAACTTCTCGGAGTACGAGGAAGACAAGCGCAAGCGCCTCGGCGCGGAAGCGACGCAGCCGCACCGGATCCGCTACCGCCAGTTGAGCCGATGAACCAGGGGGTCGCAAAGTCTCAAAGTCTCAAAGTCTCAAAGAGCGCGGCAACGCCGTCTTTGCGACTTTGCGACTTTGCGACTTTGCGACTCCTCATCGCGCTGCTCGTCCTCGCTCTCCCCGCCTTCGCCAACGTTACCTCCTCGGCCCTCACCGGACGCGTCCTCGTCGGCGGCGCGCCCGCGCGCGGCGTGACCGTGACCGCGGAATCGCCCGTGCTGCAGGCGCCGCGCGTCACGACGACCGACGCGCGCGGCCGCTACTGGCTCGCCGCGTTGCCGCCGGGCGTGTACGACGTCACGTTCTCGCTCGCGGCCCACACGTCGCTCACCAAGCGCGCGGTGCTGGAGCTGGCGCGCGTGGCGCGCGCGGACGGGGTGCTGGAGCCGAACCCCGACGAGGACAGCACGACGTCCACGGCGGTGACCGTCAGCGTCGCGGACACGATCTACCCCACGACGCACTTCGACGACGGCGCTCTCGACCGGCTCCCGGCCGGGCGCCTCGGCAGCGCGTTCCTGGCGCCGGGCAGCCGGTTCGGCAACGGCATCGTCGACGGCGTCCCGGACGGCGCGGTCCCGAGCGAGGAGACGATCGAGCAGATGACGATCGTCAACGGAGTCAGCCCCGTCGAATGGGAGACGCGGCACGGCAGCACCATCGCCCTGCGCACGCGCTCCGGCGGGGAAGATTTCTTCTTCACCCTCCGCGACACGATCACGAACGACGACGATCTGCAGCACTTCGGCGAGGCGACGGCCGGCGGACGCATCGTGCCGCAGCGGCTCTGGTTCTTCGCCGGCGCCTGGAAGGGGAACGAGTCTCCGGGCGCGCCGGATCGCCAGGGAGTGCTGGCAAAGGTCGACGCGCAATTCGGCGCCGCGCATCACCTCGGGCTGAGCTACAGCGACACGCTCCAGGTGTTCTCCACGTCTCCGTTCGAGTACGACACCGCGTCGCTGCGCTACACCGGCGTGGCCGGACCGCGGTTCACGTCCGAGGTGGTGGCGGCGCGGACGGAGAACACGGACTTCTTCTCCGGCCGCGCCTCGTATCACCTCGGCGATCACGTGCTCACCGCCGGCTACACCGATGCGGGCGCGGCCTTCGCGAGCGACCGCTGGTCGTACGCGCGCTGGAACGTGTACGCCGGGGTCCGTCACGACGACGGCAACCTCGATCCGCGCGTGGCGGTGTCCTACGACCTGCACGGCAACGGCGCGCGCGCGATCGTCGCGACGTGGGGTGAGTACACGCCTCCCGAGGTGCCGGGCCAGACGTTCCGCGTGATGTCCCTCGGCTTCGCCAGCGCCCTCGGCAGCGGCGGCAGCGCGCGGGCGGACTTCATCCGGCGCGAGTCGGGCACCTTCTGGCAGCACGACTTCCAGCTCGACGCGCGCTATCGCCTGTTCGACCGCTTCGAGGCCGGCGGCACGTATACGCTGACGAACCGTTTCGAATCGCCTTTCCCATCGCTGTTTCCCGAGCACACCGCGAACGTGTGGGTGGGTGCGGAGCTGCCTATCGGGGACCACGAATTCGGCGCGACCGTGCTGCAGCGCTATCTCGAGGTCTCCCGCTTCAGCGAGGCGCCGACCGACATCGCCCTGCGCTACAACATCCCCTTCTCACGGGCCGGGCTCCTCCTCGCGTTCGACATGACGAACGTCTTCGACGACTCCGACGGCATCTCCCTGTTCCCGCCCCGCGACTACCGCTTCTGGCTGCGCGTACGAATGTAAGTCACGCGGAGCGAGCTAAATCCCCAGCTTCGCTTCCAGCTCCTCGCGCTTCGCGCGGCTCACGCTCAGCTCCACGCCGCTCTTCAGGCGCACGCCGTAGTCGCCGCCCGCGTGGCGGAGGAAGACGTCGATGGCGTCGATGCGCACGATCGCGGAGCGGTGGATGCGGAAGAAGCGCTGCGGGTCGAGCTTCTCCTCGAGCGCCTGCATGCGCTCGCGCACGGCGAACGTGCGGCCCTCGACGTGCAGCTCCGCGTACGGGCCGCTGGCGGTGATGTACTCGATGCGGTCGACGGGCACCGCGCGGATCTGCCCCCGCAGCTCCACGGGGATGCGATCGACGTACTCGCCGCCGGCCGGCTCGCGCGCTTCCGAGGCCCGGCGCCGGGCGCGGCGGAAGGCCTGCTCGAAGCGCTCGTCGTCGAACGGCTTCACGAGATAGTCGACCGCCTCCAGCTCGAACGCCTTCACGGCATGCTGGTCGTAGGCGGTGACGAACACCGTCGCCGGCATCTCGTCGCCCAGCTCGTTCACGACCTCCAGGCCGGTCTTCCCCGGCATCTGCACGTCGAGGAACACGAGATCGGGATGCAGCTCGCGGATGGCCTCGATCGCGGCGAGGCCGTCCGAGGCGGTGCCGGCGACGACGACGTGCTCCTCCTTCGCCAGCAGGTCCTCGATGCGCTGCCGCGCCAGGAGCTCGTCGTCCGCGATGAGCACGCGTAAGGGACGCTCAGGCATCGCGCCACGGCAGACGGAGCTCCGCCGCCGCGCCTCCTTCCGCCGCCGTGCGCAGCTCCACGCTCGCCGCGCCGCCGTACAGCCCCGCGAGCCGCGCGCGCGTGTTCGCCATCCCCACGCCGCTCTCCGCGCTCGCGTCCAGTCCCGGCCCGCGGTCGTGGATCTCGATCACGAGCTGCGCGCCGTCGCGGCGCGCGCTGATCGTGATCTCGGCCTCGCCCGTGCGGCTCACGCCGTGCTCCAGCGCGTTCTCCACGAGCGGCTGCAGGATGAAGTTCGGCACCCGCGCATTGGACGCATCGGGCTCGACGGACGTTGACACGCGCAGCCGCCCCTGGAACCGCACGGCCATGATGTCGAGGTAGCGCTGCAGGAACGCCAGCTCCTCGCGCAGCGGGACTTCGTCCCCGCTCTTCGAGTCGAGCGTGTGCCGCAGCAGCTCGCTGAGGCGGGCGATCATCTTCCGCACGCCGGCCGGATCGCGCTCCACCAGCGCCGAGACGGCGTGCAGGGTATTGAAGAGGAAGTGCGGATTGAGCTGCATGCGCAGCGCGTCGAGCTTGGCCTGCGCGAGCTGCGCTTCGAGCTGGGCGGCCTCGCGCCGGCGCTGCTGCTCGCGCAGGAAATACTCGCGCGCAAAGCCCGCCGCGAGCACCGCGCAATAGATCATCAACTGGTTCAGCATGCCGAACCGCCCGAAGCCGCGGAACGGCGCGAACGCCGTCCCCCCTCCCCCGCGCCGGCGGGGCAGCGGGAAGAACAGCTCGCGCACGATGTCGAGCGCCACGTCGACGAACAGCGCCACGGCCACGCCCGCCAGCACCAGCAGCGCGACGCCCGCCACGCGGGACATGGCCGCGCTCGTCCGCGAGCTGATCCGGAAGATCAGCGGCGTCAGCGCCGCCCACAGCCACGCCTCCAGGAACGGCAGCACGATCGGCCCGGACCGGGTGATTACGCGCAGCCCCTCACCGCGCGGGTCGTACAGCCGGTTCAGGACCGACAGCGCCGCCAGCGACGTCCAGAAAGCGAAGATCAGCGCGATCTCGCGGGCGCTCAGATGCCACGTCGGCTGAAGAGGACTGTTGCGCTCGGCGGACATCGCTCGTCTATATTCTCCGCGGGAAATTCATCGCGTCGGCCAAAAGTTGGGAGTCACACTATGTCAGTCCTGCGTCGTGCGTCCTTCGTTTTCGCTCTCGTTGCAATGTCCCTGACCGCTGCCGCGCAGGTCGGCCGCAGCGGCATCGTCGGCACTGCCGTGGACGAGGCCGATCGGCCTGTCGCGGATGCCGAGATCACGCTCGCGCCCGTTGCGGAGACGGCCGGCCGCGCGCAGGTCCTCAAGACGGACAAGCGCGGCCGTTTCGCGAACCGCTTCCTCACCTCGGGGCAGTACGTCCTCGACGTGAAGGACCAGGCCAAGTACTTCATCAAGTCGGCGAACGTCCAGGTCAAGGACGCCGGCGGCGTGCAGCTCACGCAGTACGACATGGTCAACCATCCGAAGACCGGCATGGCCCCGATCCCGGTGCAGGGCGGGCAGATCACGGAGCTGAAGCTCGTCATCGCCGACGGTGAGCTGCGGCAGTCGCTCATCCGCCAGATCGAAGGCGGCGCCGTGTCGAGCGAGGTCTCGCAGCTCGTCGCCCTGCTCAACGACGGCAAGACCAACGAGGCCCTGGCCCTCGGCCAGGAGCTGATGAAGAAGACCTCCACCGAGCTCCCCGAGGTGATGCACCTCATGGGCGTCACCTACTCCCGCATCGGCAAATACGCCGAGGCCGAGCCGCTGCTGAAGCGTGCGGCGGAGCTGGAGCCCGACCAGGTCGAGGTCGCGGCCAGCCTCGGCACGATGTACCTCGAAATGGCCCGCGCCAAGGCGCGCGCGAAAGAAGACGCGAAGAGCGCGTTCACCGAGGCGGAGAAATGGCTCGGCAAGGCCGTCACCGGGACCCAGCCGCCCCCCACCGCGCTCCTGAACAACTACACCATCGCCCTCGAAGGCGCGGGCCGGACCGCGGAAGCGCTGCAGATGATGGAGCGCGTCAGCCAGGCCGATCCCTCCAACGTCGCCGTGCGCCTGCGCATGGCCGCGCTGCTGCGCAAGAACGGCCAGGCGGACAAGGCGCTGGAAGTGCTCAACACGCTCCCCGGCGGCAGCGATCCGCGCGCGGTGGACAGCCTGTACAACGTGGCCCTCGACTACTACAACGCCGAGGATTACGAGTCGGCGATGTCGGCGCTCAAGCGCGCCGAAGAGCTCAAGGCCGACCACGCCCTCGTCCAGCGCCTCCTCGGCCGCGTGTACTACGTCGCCGGTGACTTCGGCAACGCCGTGCGCCACCTGAAGAAGTTCCTCGAGCTCGACCCCAAGCACGCCGAAGCGGACCAGGACCGCGAGCTGGTGGCGTACCTGGAGAAGTCCCTCAAGAAGTAGCGGTGGTATTGGAGTGCGGAGGCGATTGGAGGCTGTCTCAAAATGTAGGGCGTGGCTTCAGCCCGCCCTCCCGTGGGCGGGGGCATTCCCCCATTCGCACTAACTCATGACGTTAGCTCCGGCGTTCTAGGAGTGCGGTGGCGCGGGTGGCGGATGGGGTGGGAGCCGCCGCTCTGGTACAGCCAAGGCGATACCCTGCCCGCCCTACCAGAGCGGTGGCTCC
>DASUSN010000005.1:0-57992 GCA_036375075.1 Thermoanaerobaculia bacterium
ATACAGGCTCGGGTCTGGTGACGGCGCTTGGATCCGCGCCGCTCCCAAGCCGGCGACCAGCGCCGGGTTGGTCAAGCGCTGCTCAAGCAGCACGCGCGCGAAGGCATGGTTGTCCAGATTCGAAGGTGATGCTGATGCAGACCGGTCAGGTAGTTGTCAGCTTTGTGGCACGGCGACCGGCAAATGCGCACGGGAGCGACGGGGCCTCACTCGCAGCGCATCGTGGGCCGGTACACCTGCATGGCGTTGGTGCCGGAATTTCCGCCCAGCGTGATCCCGCCGCCTGGCAGGAAGATCCGGCCGCCGATCACCGCGGTGCCCTTGAGCCCATGGACGGCGATGGGCAGGTCCGGCAGCCGGGTCCAGCGGTCGGCGCGGGGATCGTAGCCATAGACGGTGGGCGTCAGGCCCAGCACGTGGGTCCGCTCGCCCTCGCCGCCGAAGACGAACATGCAGCCGGCATGGGCCGCGCCGGTGATGCCTCCCCGGGGCGCCGGAAGCGGCGCGCCCTTGGTCCAGCTGCGGGTCGCGGGATCGTAGATCTCGACCACGTCGGTCCGCTCGGCGCCGGCGCCCGGGCCGAAGCGGCCGCCGGCCACGATGATCTTCCCGTTCAGCGCGACCATGGCCAGGTGATTGCGCTGGGTCGGCAGATCGGGAAGCTTTTCCCACTGGTCGGCCGCCGGGTCGTAGACCTCGAACGCGTGGCCTGCCGGCGGGCGGCCGCCGGCCACGTAGATCTTGCCGTCGATCACCGCCTTGCCGCCGCCGCTTCGCGCGGTCGGCATCGGAGCCCGCTGCACCCAGCCGCCGATCGCCGGATCGTGCATCCAGACGTGGTTCACGAAGATCTCCGGCCGTCCCGTGCTCGCGCCGTCGATCTCGCCGCCGATCACATAGAGCTTGCCGCCGACCGCCGCAGCATGGATGTGATGGATCGGCTGGGGCAGGCGCGGACCGAGCGACCAGCGGCTCGCCGCCGAGTCATAGATCTGGACGAGGTTGGAAGGGAGCCGTCCGGGCGGATAGCCGCCGAGGACCCAGATCTTGCCGTCCAGTTCCGCGACTGCGTGCTCGGACCGGGCGAGGGGCATCGCGAGGCCCAGGGTCCATCCGTCGAACTCCGGCATCGCACTGATCGGGGGACCGGCGCTCACCCGCTCGTTCCAGGTCTCGACGAGCTCGTTTTCCTGGACGGGTGTGGCCGGACGCGGGGGCGGCCCTCCGCTTCCGGGGCCTTGCTGTGCCATCGCGCCCGTGGCGAGCAGCAAAAGGGACGACAGCGCGCAGAGCAGGAATCGGAACGCCAAAGGCATACGGGTTTTTCCAGTCATGGTCGATGAGCTCCTGGTGGTTCCGCCGGTCGCGAAAGAAGGATTATGGGCCTTATACTGACCAGATGACAAATCCGGTCACGAGTCAGCCGGCGCCTGCGGCCGGCCATCGCGACCGGATTCTCGACGCCGCCGAGCGCCTCCTCGGCCGGTTCGGCTACCGCAAGATGACCGTCGACGACATCGCCGCGGAGGCGGGGATCGGCAAGGGAACGGTCTATCTCTCGTTTCCGAGCAAAGAAGAAGTGGTGCTCTCGACCGTCGATCGAATCGTGGAGCGCGTGTGCACGGCGATGGAGGAGGAGGCTGCACGCGACGCATCCGCGCCCGACCGGCTGCGGGCGATGTTGCGGGCGCGCGTCCTGGTGCGATTCGAGGCGGTCGCCGCGTACTCCGCCAGTCTGAACGATCTTCTCGGCAGCATTCGCGCCGCGCTGCTCGCGAGGCGCGTGCAGCACTTCGAACGGGAGGCCGGCGTCCTCGCCCGGGCCATCGCCGGCGGGCAGCAGGACGGCGAGCTCACGGCGGGCGCTCCCCGACGGATCGCGCGCGCCCTCGTCCTGGCGACGAACTCCTTTCTCCCCTATGCGCTCAGCCCCGACGAGCTGGGCGACGCAAAACGGCTCCGCAGAGAAGCAGGGGACGTCATCGACATCGTCGTCGACGGCATCACCGCGTCGAAGCCATCGGCGCCCGCGAGGCGAAACCGACCGTGACCATCGAGCGATTCAGGCGTATTGACGGGTGACGCCTGGAAAACCCGCGCCGCGTCGCGGTCCATGGTCATGAGGAGAAGAGAGCCATGCCGAACGTACTGCCGACGAATCTCATCATGGAGCAGTCCGCGCACTGTGACTGGGACTGGCTGATCACGAACGAGCAGTATTACGACACCGGGTTCACCCCGTGGGGCTTTCCGTCCGTCCGGCAGATCCTGCAGGATGCCGTCGCCGACGTTCAAGACAACCTCGGCCGGAATCCGCCGTACGTCTACGCATTCTGCGAGATGGCCTATCTGCGGCGCTTCGTCGAGGAAGACTCCTCGCGCATCGCCACTCTGCAGGCGCTCCAGGGCAACTTCACCGTTTCGTCGGGCGGTTTCACGTCGGCGGAGAACCTCATCGGCCACGGCGAGACGTTCATCCGCAACTATCTTCTGGGCCGGTACTGGCTGCAGAAGACGATCGGGCTTCCGGTCAGCAACCGGATGTGGATTCCCGACGATTTCGGCCACGATGCGCAACTGCCGATCGTGCTCGTGGCGATGGGCATGACCGGCGTCGGCTTCTGGCGCATCCCCGGCACCAACGTCACCTTCCCGATCGCGGGACCGGACGCCGCGGTCACTCTGCTCAACGAGCAGGGACGGGACTTCGTGTGGCGCGCCGCCGACGGCTCGAGCGTGCAGGCCCACTGGCTCGGCATGCAGGGATATGGCGCCGGCAACGACGACATGAAGGACGCCTCGCCGGTCGCGCAGGCCATCAGTGAGAATCAGGGCCTGCCGACGCCGTGGATCTTCGTGCCGATCGACAACGACTTCTCGGCGCCGTTCCCGAATCCCGACGACCCGACGAACGTGCTGACGGTCATCGGCGACTGGAACCGGGACAACCCGCAGGGAGTCCAGGCGCAACTCTCGACGTTCGACGGCTTCCTCACCCAGGTCGCCGGGAGCGGCTTCTCCCTGGCGACGCTCGACTCGAATCCGATGGATGGATCGGTGCCGTACATGCCGAATCCGTTCTGGAGCGGCTGCTACGTCACGCGCGTCGCGCTGAAGCAGCTCCATTACGCCGCGACCCGTACGCTGCTGTTCGCCGAGGGCATGGAGCTGCTCGTCGAATATCTGGCGTCGAAGGACTCGAGCTGGAGCGGGACCGCGCAATCGCTTCGTGAGGCGATCGCCACCGCGTGGGACACGCTCGTCCCGTCGACCCATCACGACTACATCACGGGCACGTCCGCGCAGATCGTTTACGAGCAGGAGCAGTTGAGCGGCCCGTGGTCCGTGACGGCCGCGGCGAGCCAGGCCCAGGACGCGCAAACCGCGCTTCTGTCCGCGCTCGCCGGCGCCCTGCCGCTCGCCCCCGGTGCCGCGTTCACGGCCGGCTGCTTCAACAATCTGGGATTCGTGCGCAGCAACGCGCTGGTCACCACGGCGGCGCCCCCCGGCGGCGAGACGGTCCTCAGTGCGACCGTCGACGGCACTACGTATCTGCCTGTCCAATACTCGCCGGACGGCACGGAGCTGATGCTTCTCGCCACGGTCCCGCCCCTCGGCTACACCACGGCGCAGCTCAGCACCACGCAGCCGCCCTCGCCCGCGCCGGCCCTCGGCATCGCCGACAACGGCGACGGCACGTTCACGATGTGGAACGACTTCGTCCGGGTCACGATCAGCGCGTACGGCATCACCGATCTTCGCGATCTTCCCATCGACCCGGGAGTGAATGTCATCAACGGGATGGGCAATCAGCTCGTCTGGTACGAAGACGACGGAGACCTCTACCGCTTCGGAAACGAGATGTGGGACAACAAGAACATCCCCGATCCGAAGTTCGCGCCGGCCACTCCGCCCGACTATCAGGACCTCCGGATCGCGAAGACCCAGGACGGGCCCCTGCTGAAGCAGGTCACCGCCACGTTTTCGGTTCAGGATCCGAACGACCCGCAGAACCTCCAGTCGTTCACCATGACGTACACCCTCGTCGCCGGCGAGAACATCCTGCGCATGACCACGACCGGAGCGGCGCCGAGCGGCCAGACGACCGACAAACAGGGGTACACGGTGATGACGGCATTCCCGTTCAACAGCGAGGCCGCGTATCTGACCTACGGGACGCCCTATCACTGGGATACGCGCGCGCCGCGCAACTTCTTCACGAACTGGCCTCCGCCGAGCGCGCAGGCGATCACGTTCGAGCCGACGCACGAGTTCCTGGTGGCGCAGGATGCCGCGCGCGACGATCTCTTCGCCATCTATCACTCCAACAGCGTGGCCTGGGGCATCGCGCCGGGCGGCGTGCTTATCGGCTGCCTCCTCCGCAACACGACCGGCCACGGCGGCGCCGCCTCGGGATACGACGAGGCCCAGCACACCCTGGCTTACGCGATTCGCCTTCCGGGCGGCACGCTGCAGAGTCCCGCCGCCGGGTGCACCGCCGGCGCTCCCCTCGGCGAAGCGCTCGCGTACAACAATCCGGTGCCGGGCGTGATCGCGCCTGCGACGACGACGGCGCAGCTTCCCGCCCTCATGTCCATCGCGAGCACGACCAATCCGACCGGCGTCATCACCGCCGCCAAAGTCGCCACCGCCGATCCCTCGCAGTGGGTTCTGCGCGTGTACCAGCCGACCAACAGTCCGCTGGACATGGCCATCCAGCTCGACCCGAACATCGCGCCGCTGTTCCAGTCCGGCGGGATCCTGAACGTCGCGGCCGTGAATGCGATGGAAGCCCCGATCGACGGCGGGGAGCTCGACATCAGCCCGGGACCGGATTCCTTCACCTTCACTGCGCCGCGCGCGCTGGCGACGTTCTCACTGATTCGGTGATGGCGTGCAGGGCGGGCGCAAGCTCGCCCTGCACTGCGCCGGCTCGGGTGGATTGGGTTGGCAGGAGCGACGGACGCTCACCCTCGACCTCCGGCGTGACAGGCCGGGGGTCACGGGTACTTAGAGAGTGTGAACAGCGATCGAGCCGATTACTGGCATTTCTTCCGGGTGCCGCCGATGTAGCCGTCCGGGCGATTGCAGGAGTAGGGGAGCTGGGTCCAGCAGGTGTCATACCGGTACTCGTAGGTGGTCACCTTGGTGATGCTATGGTCGCAATTCTCCGTGAATTCGGTGACAGGGCGGCTGTACTGCTGTTGCCACTCCTTGTGGTAGCGCACCACCCGCGCGGCTTCGTCCGCCAGGCAAAGAACCAGCCCCGTCTCCGTTCGCGAACCTCGCGACCAGGACCCATAGGTCTTCCACTTCCGTGGACAACTGGCGCAGAAGTTCGCGCAGGCGTCCAGCCGGGTCCGGCAATCCCAGCAGGCGTTCGGTCCGCTGTACGGTTCGCACGTTCTCTCGCAGAGGTCGTACTCGTCATTGCAGCTCTGGTAGCACTGTTGTTGTGGAGTCATCAGGCTCGAGGTGACGGCCTGCTGCTGCGGGGAAACCGGCTCGGTGGCAGTGAAGGCTGCGCTCGCGGCGACGAGCTCCTTCCAGGAGAGCCGCTGGTACTGCTTCCCGTCGACGCGCACCACGACCGCCGCGTCGCGCGCCCCGTCCCGGAGTCTCCGCTCGATGTCGGCCACTGCCGCGGGCTGGCCTGCCAGCACCTCGATCAGCCGGTCGCGCGACGGATCCTCCGGCGGCACTTGCACCGTTTGGGTCGCCACGACAGCCTTGTCGATCTCGACGGCGAGCACCACTTCGGTTTCCGCGGGCCCCGGCTTGACCGCGGAACCCGGGAGCTTGTAGAGCAGAATCCCGGGCGTAGCCGGCAGCTCCTCGGCCGCGGACGGCACCGCGTCCTCAGCGGACGGACTGCCGTTCCCGAAATCCTCCTCGAGGAGTCCCGAGACGCGCAGAGCATCGTCCGCGAAAGCCCCGCCCGCACACGCTGCGAACAGCAACACACACCATATCTTTCCCAATCGTGAGCCCATGAATGTCTCCTTCTCTGTCGTGGATCACTGCACACGATGGAGATCGGAAGGGCGGCGTTTCTTGGGATTTCCTTGGAAATTCATGGGTTCTACGCAATCTCGTGCATCACCCCCCGTCTCCACGTCCACCACGTTGTCGTCCCGCTCGCGCTCGATCAGCTTGCGGTAGCCCGAATGGATGCGGTGGCGCACCAGGGAGAGCGGGTCGTCTTTTCCGGGCACGAGGACGCCGACCTCCACTGTGTCTTCACGTCTCAGAGCGTCATCGTCTCGAACAGGTCGGTGAGCAGGGAGTGCAGCGAGGGCGGCGTGACCGCGCGCAGCTCCGCATACAGATCGAGCGAGGTCGGATACGGCGGTCCCGGACCAACGCGGCCGCGGTCAGCTCTGCTGACGCGGCCGCGTTCTCCGGCTTGCCCGCAACGTACCCACGCGCTCGTCCGCACCCCTCGGTCGCTCGGAACGGCCACCCGCAGTGGTTTACCCAACGAAGCGCCGCCATGACTGGCGGCGCTCCTTACAACCACCTACTGCTCCGCCCAGAAGAACCGCGGCAGCGGCTGTTCCGTCGGCCAGACGCGTGCGAGCGTCTCGGCGTCGTAGACCTCGCCGTTCTTGACCACCAGCCGGGCGCGGGTGCTGTTGTGGATGTCCTGCAGCGGGTTCGCGTCGAGGACGATGAAGTCGGCGAGCTTGCCTGCTTCGATCGATCCGAGGTCGGGCGCGAAGCCGATCTTGTCGGCGGCCTGGAGGGTCGATGCCTTGAGCGCGGCGTGCGGGGTGAGCGCGTTTCCGGAACCGCCTTCGCCGGCCATGGCCCAGAGCTCCCAGTGCACGCCGAGGCCCTGCAACTGGCCATGGGCGCCAAGGGAGACGTTGCCGCCGGCTCTGGCAACGTCGGCCACGCCGCGGGCCACGGCGGGGAAGTGGTACTCGGACGGATCGATCCACAGATGGCGGCGCGTGCGCTCGTCGAGGAAGAAGTGGGGCACGAAACGGCGCAGTTTCGGATCGTCGTGCGCGCCGGTCTGGGTCTGCCAGAAGTACTGCTCGCCCCACGGTCCGCCATAGGACACGAGCAGGGTGGGGGTGTAATGCGTTCCCGACCTGGCGAACAACTGCACCGCGTCCTCTTCCAGCTCGATCGGCAGGGAGTGCTCGAAGGCGGTGTAGCCGTCGATGGCCATGGTCATGTCCGTGGCCAGCTCGCCGGCGCCTTCGGCAGTGAGGAGCATCTTCTCGTCGCGCGCCGCCTCGGCGAACCACAGGCGCTGCGCGCGGCGCGGCTGCTGGTAGACCTTGATCATGCGCGCGCCGTACGACTTCATTCGCCGCACCTGTCGCCGCGCATCCTCCAGGTCGTTGACCTCGGCGAAGATGTCGGTCTGCTGGCCGCCGTACAACACGTCGCCGGAGGAGTAGATCCGCGGACCGACCATGAGGCCGGCTTCGACCATCTCCGCCTGGGCGAAGACATCCAGCGACGGCGCGGAGGGGTCGTAGGTGGTGGTGATGCCGTACGCGAGGTTCGCGGCGTACTCCCACTTCGTCTCCGGGAAGATCTCGAGGCCGGAGTAGTGCAGGTGCGCGTGGGTGTCGATGATGCCGGGGATGATGGTCTTGCCGCTGCCGTCGATCTCGCGCGCTCCGGCCGGGACGCTGACCTTGCCCGCCTCGCCGACCGCGGCGATGCGGTTGTTGGTCACGACGACGTCGCCCCGCTCGATCACTTCGTCGCCGCGCATGGTGATGATGCGCGCGTTGCGGACGACGAAGCTGCCGGAGGGCATCGCCCGCGGCTGGGTCAGGGAGATGGCGATTGCCTCCGAGCGGGGGACCTTCAGCTTCGGCTCGTCCGTTGCCTTGTCCTTGCTCTTCTTGTCGTCTTCTTCGCCGGCCTTGGCTTTCGCTTCGGCCTTGCGCCGCTCTTCCTCGACGAACGCGATCGCGCTCTGCAGCGGCAGGCGATGGAACGTGCCGCCCGCGGTCCAGGTGATCGTCTTCCCGTTGTCCGCCCAGTCGACATAGCCGCCGGCGTTCTCCGACAGACGCCACACCGGCACGGAGCCTTCCTTGACGCCGACCTCCGGCGGGTCCTTCATCACGAGGTTCGGCAGCGCGGCGACGTACACGTTGTCGCGCGACGTGAATGCGACCCACTGCTCGTCGGGCGACGGAACGAGATCGCCGATGGCCGGGAAGCGCAGCAGGCGCTTCTTGTCCGTGCCGTCGAGCCGGACGGAGACGAGCTCGTTTTTCGGATCGTCGGTCGGTTTCGCGGGCTGGATGTAGTCGCGGTAGAAGACGCGCGATCCGTCGCGGCTCCACCACGCCTGCGGATGGAAGCGGAACGTGTCCGCGATCTTCACGTTGGCGATGAACTGCGCTTCGCCGCCCGCGGCAGGCAGCCAGCGGATGTCGAAGAGCTGCTCTTCTTCCGGCTGCCGGCCGCGGAACTCGAGACCGCTGCCCTGGATGAGCGCGAGGCGCTGTCCGTCCGGCGACCACTCCGGATTCGCATAGTGACCGGGGATGGTGGTCAGGCGCGCTGGGCCTCCGCTATCCCCGTTCAATCGCGTCTTCCAGACATGACCGCCTTCGGCGTCGCTCCACGTGACGTACGCGATCCACTGTCCGTCGGGCGAAACGGACGGCGAGTATTCGCGCCGCGGTCCGCCGTCGGCCGTGATCCGCCGCGGCTCTCCGGCCGCTTTGCCGCCGGAGATCCGCTGCATCCAGATGCGGCCGAAGGCGTCGAAGACGACCGCGCTGCCGTCGGGCGTCTGGCTCGCCCACCGCAGAATGCGCGCGCGCACCGGTCCGGTCTCCACCTTCTCCTGCCACGCCACGCGCGGCGCGAGGTATTGCTCCACATCCGCGGTGAACGCGATCTGCTGCGCCGCGCCGGACGCCAGATCGAGGCGGGTGATCTTTCCGCGATTCGAAAAATAGATCGACTTGCCGTCGCGAGTGATCGCGTACGGCGGCCAGAGGTCCTGCTGCGCGAAGCCTTCCTGCTCGTCGCGCGTGACGTCGCGCGCCACGATGCGCTCCGATCCGCGCGCGAGGTCGCGCACGACGAGGACCGTCGATGCGTCGCGGCGGCTCACGAAGACCATCGACTTCCCGTCGGGCGAGATCGCCGGCCGCACCGCGCCGCCGTAGCCGGACGTCAGCTGAATCGTGTTCCCCGTCTGCCGGTCGTACCGGTAGATCTGCCAGAGGCCGCGGGAGACGTCCGGCGTGTAGCTGAAGCCTCGGTTCCGGCCGGAGAAATAGATGTAGCGGCCGTCGGGCGAGAACGCCGGACCGGAGCCGTTGTTCATCTCGTCGGCGTTCGTCAGCTTCACGCCCGAGCCGCCGTGGACGTGGTACATCCACAGCTCCACGGGCGGGATGCCGCCCCGCTTCCCGGTCTCTTTCCGCGCCACGAGGTAGTTGCCGTCCGGCGACCACATCGCGGAGCGGACGTACTCGTCCTTCTCCGCGGTCAGCGAGCGCGGGTTCTTCCCGTCGGCACCCATCAACCAGATGTTGTCGATGCCGTTGCGGTCGGTCGTGAACGCGATCGTCTTTCCGTCGGGCGAATAACGCGGGTGCCAGTCGAACCCCGGACCGCGCGTGATGGCCGTGGCCTTTCCGCCCGCCACCGGCATCGTGTAGATGTCGCCGAGGAGGTCGAAGAGGAGGGTGGTGCCGTCCGGGGAGAGGTCGACGGACATCCAGGTCCCCTCGCTGACGGTGAAGTTGACTTTCCTGGCGTCGGGCCGCGGCTTGTTGATGTCCTCGGCCGGATCAAACTTCTTCTTCGCTGCCGTCTGCGCGGAAACGGAGATCGTCAGGAACAGCGTGGCGATGAGCAGTCTTTTCAAGGAGGGCCTCCGAAGGCGGACATTATCCGCATCGCCGCAAGGGCGGACGCAATTGTTCGGTGACAGCCTGGCCTGCGACCGCCGCCCTACCAGAGCGGTGGCTTCCGCCCGTCCCCCCGCCCGCGCCGCCGCACTCCTAGAAGCGGTCGGGGCGAAGGGCGGTGATGTCCAGGGACGTCCGGCCGTCCACGATCAGCTCTGCCAGCAACTGGCCGAGGGCGGGGGCGTGCATAACCCCGTGTCCGGAGGAGCCGTTGGCCACGTAGCGGTTTTCGGCGACTTGCCCGAGGAGGGCGTGGTTGTCGGGGGACATCTCGTAGAGGCCGGACCAGCGCTCGCCGAGGGGGACATCGCGGAGGCAGGGCATGCGGGTGCGGGTCTTTTCGAGAACGGCGGCGAGCCAGGCGTCGTCGTCCACCACCGGGTCGTCCGGCCAGAGGAGGAGGACGCGGCCGTCGCGCACGCGCAGGTGGTACCAGTCGCCGGCCCAGATGGTCATCGGCATGGACGCGGGGAGGATGTCGGTCGGCACCGTGGCGACGACGTTGCGGCGCATGGGCTGGACGGGCCCTCCGCACCACGCGCCCTTCGCATTCACGTAGATCCCCGCCTGCACGTCCTCCTCGGACGCGTTGAACGCGAAGCGGACGCCGAGGCGCCGGGCGGCTTCGGCATAGCCGCGGAGGAGGTTCATGGGTTTGATGAAGCCGTCGGTCGGGCAGAACGCGCCGCCGATGACGGTGTCGTCGCCGATCTTCGGATTCAGCTCCCGCGCTTCCTTCGCGTCGATCATCCGCGCCTCGAAGAGGCCGCATGCGTGCTGGACTTTCTGCGCTTCGCGGAGGGCGTGCAGCTCGTCGTCGTTGCAGGCGACGAAAAGGTAGCCGTGCGGCGCGTAGCCGGGGTCGACGCCGGTCTCTTCTGCGAAGGTGCGCAGCTTTTCGCGGGAGAGGAGCGACAGCCGCACGTTGGTCTCCGTGTCGAACTGCGCGCGATAGCCGCCCGTCGCTTTGGCCGTGCTGCCCGCGCCGAAGTCGGGGGCGCGGTCGACCACGACCACGTCACAGCCGCGCTTCGCGAGGTGCCAGGCGATGCTCGCGCCCACCACGCCCGCGCCGATGATCGCGATGTCGGCTCTCATCCCCGGCTTCCAGTTTATCCTCCGAAGAAGTCGCAAGTCTCAAAGTCTCAAAGTCTCAAAGGACGGCGTGTCACCATCTTTGAGACTTTGAGGCTTTGCGGCTTTGAGACTTCCCCGGTTGCGCGAGGAGCGGGCGCGGCCGGTGCTCCGGGCGGTCGGAGTTCGGCTACATCGCTCCCGGAGCAGACCAGCATCGATTACACTGACGCCGTCTCTCTCCTTGCATAATCCGGAAAACCCATGCCCGGCGGTTACGCCTTTTCTCCGTCCTCCGTTCCTGTCGCTCTGACCGGCGTAGCCGTCCTGGCCTTCGGCGCGCGCGTGCTGGCGAAGCGGGTCACCAGCGTGAGCGCGGCGTTTTTCACCATGACGGCGGTCGTCGCGGTGTGGATGGTCACGTTCACGGGCATGTACGCGGCCGTCGACGCGGACGTGGCCCTGGGCTGGTCGCGCGCGGCGTACTTCGGCGTGCCGTTCATCGCCCCGGCGCTGTACTGGTTCACGATCGAGATCCTGCGGCTGGAGCGCCGCCGCCGGCTGGCGCACGTCGCGGCCTGGAGCATCGCCGCGTTCTTCAGCGCGGTGGCGGTGATGACGGACCTGCTCATCCCCCGCGTGGAGAAATTCTGGTGGGGCCACTACCCGCGCTACAGCCTCGGCGTCGGCGCGGCGTTCCTGACGTTCTTCTTCGGCTATCTGGTCGCGTCGCTGGTGGAGTTCATGCGGGCGTGGCCCGCCGCGCGGGCCTCGGAGCGCGACCGCATCCGCCTGCTGATGATCGGGATCGGGGTGGCCTACCTCGGCGTCGTCGACTTCTTTCCGAAGTTCGGGGTCCCGCTCTACGCGTTCGGCTATCTGCCGATCCTCGGCTTCATCGTCATCGTGGGCCACGTCGTGCGGAAGTACGACCTGGTCTCGCTGACGCCCGGTCTCGCCGCGCCGGAGATCATCAGCACCATGGCGGACGCGCTCTTCGTCTGCGACCGCCACGGCCGGATCGAGTTCGCCAACCGCGCCGCCGCGCGCCTCCTCGGGTACGAGGAGAGCGAGCTGGCGGGCCGGCAGATCGACGACCTCCTCACCCACGACCGCAGTCTGTCCGCGAAGCTCGGCCGCCGCTCGCTGCGCAACGACGAATACGTCTTCTGCACGCGCGGGGGCGAGCGCATCGAGCTGACGCTGTCGATCGCGCCGGTGCTGCACGACGGCGAGCCCGCGGGCGCGGTGATCATCGGCCGCGACATGCGCGACCGCAAACGCTCCGAGCGCGAGGTGCTGCAGGCCGTGACGCTGCTGCAGTCGACGCTCGACTCGACCGCGGACGGCATCCTGGTCGTCGGCGAAGGGCAGTCGATCGTCTCGTACAACCACCGCTTCGTGGAGATGTGGAAGATCGCCCCGGAGCTGATGACGCGGGGCGATGACCGCGCCGTGCTGGAGTCGATCCTCGGGCAGCTCACCGATCCGGACGGCTTCCTGCAGGCGTTCGACGCGGTCTCGTCGCAGCCGCGCGCGGAGAGCTTCGACCTGCTGGAGCTGACGGACGGCCGCCGCTTCGAGCGCTACTCGATTGGACGCACGGGAGAGAACGAGGCCAACATCCGCGTCTGGAGCTTCCGCGACGTCACCGCGCGCTTTGCGGCCGAGGCGGCGCTGCGGGAGTCGGAGAACCGGTACCGGTTGCTGTTCGAGCAGAACGCCGCCGGGGTCTGCGTCACGTCGATGGACGGCGTGATCCGCGACTGCAACGCCACCTTCGCGGCGCTGCTGGAGTCGACGCGCGACCAGCTCGTCGGCCGGAACGTCTCCGCGTTCTACGCGTCGCCGGGCGAGGCGACGGAGATCGCATCGCTCCTGCGCGGCGTCGGCACGCTGAACAGCGTGGAGGTCGAGCTGCGGCGGGCGAGCGGCAGGCCGCTGTGGGTGCTGCAGAACGTGGTGCTGGTCGGCGACGCGGTCACGGGCGTCATGCACGCGACGGTCGTGGACATCAGCGACCGGAAACGGGCCGAGGAGCAGATCGAGTTCCACGCGTACCACGACGTGCTCACGGCGCTGCCGAATCGCAAGCTGTTCACGGACCGCCTGCGGCACGCGCTCATCCACGCCAAGCGCACGGGGAAAGCGCTGGCGGTGATGTTCATCGACATCGATCACTTCAAGAAGATCAACGACACCCTCGGGCACACGGCAGGCGACGAGCTGCTGCTGCAGATGGCGCGGCGGCTGCGCGTGTGCGTCCGCGACGATGACACCGTGGCGCGCCTGGGCGGCGACGAGTTCACCATCATCCTCGCCGAGCTGCGCCATCCGGAGGATGCGGTCACCGTGGCGGAGAAGGTCCTCGGCGCGGTGCAACTGCCGCTGACCATCGGCGACATGCCCATCGTCGTGACCGCGAGCGTCGGCATCTCGCTCTATCCCGTCGACGGGGCCGATCCCGAAGCGCTGCTGCGGAACGCGGACAGCGCCATGTACCGGGCCAAGGAAGCGGGCCGGAACACGTACCAGCTCTGCACGGACGAGATGAAGCAGCGGGCCATGGACCGGCTGTCGATCGAGAGCCGCCTGCGCACGGCCGTGCGCGAGCATCAACTGATGGTCGCGTATCAGCCGCAGATCAATCTGCTCACCGGACGCACCATCGGCGTGGAGGCGCTGGTGCGGTGGAACGACCCGGAGCGCGGGGTGATCGAGCCGGCGGAGTTCATCCCGATCGCGGAGGAGTCGCGGCTGATCGTGCCCCTCGGCGAGTGGGTGCTGCGCACGGCCTGCAAGCAGACCAAGGAGTGGCACGACCGCGGGTCGGGGCCGGTGCGGGTGGCCGTGAACCTCTCGGCGCGGCAGTTCCAGCAGCAGGACCTCGTGGAGATGGTCCAGAGCGCGCTCGACGACGCGGATCTCAGTCCGTCGGCGCTCGAGCTGGAGATCACCGAGACCACGGCGATGCAGAACGCGGAGGTGACGGTGGAGACGCTGCGCGCGCTGCGCGACCTCGGCGTCGGCATCTCCATCGACGACTTCGGGATGGGCTATTCGTCGCTGAACTATCTGCGGCGCTTTCCCATCACGGGGGTGAAGATCGACCGGGCCTTCGTGAGCGACGTGACGTCGAACGACGGCGACGCGGCCATCGTCTCCGCGGTAATTGGTATGGCCCGCAATCTCCGCCTGCGGGTGACCGCGGAAGGCGTCGAGACCGCGGAACAGTTCGCTTTCCTCCGCTCGCACGAGTGCGACGAGGCCCAGGGCTACTACTTCGGCCGCCCGGTATGGGCGCCGGAGATGACCCGGTCGCTCGTGCCGCACGGGGTGATGTCTTCCTGAGTTCCTCGGGTTCCTCGGAGTTCCTCGGAGTTCCTCGGGGTGAGCCAGCCTCTTTCCCCCGAGGAACTCCGAGGAACCGAGGAACCGAGGAACCCCCCGTAATGCAGGCCCGTGTTTTGCCCTTCTGTACGGCAGGAGGATCGGAACCATGAACAATCTAGCCATCGATCCGATGTGGATCTGGGTCGCAGTGGGTGTCGTCGCGCTGCTGATCGTCGTCGGGCTGGTCGCCCGTGGCGCCCGCCGCTCGCGGAGCGAGTCGCTGCGCAGCAAATTCGGCAACGAATACGACCACGCCGTGCAGGAGCACGGCAGCCGGAAGAAGGCCGAGCGCGATCTGATCGAGCGCGCGGAGCAGGTGAAGAAGTACGACATCGTGCCGCTGCAGGCATCCGACCGGGACCGTTTCCGCGAGGACTGGCGGAAAGTCGAGCAGCACTTCCTGGAGCGTCCGACGACGGCCGTGGTCGAAGCGGACGAGCTCGTCGCGGACATCATGCGTCTGCGGGGCTATCCCATGGGCGACTTCGACCGTCACGCGGCGGACCTGTCGGTGACGCATCCGCGCGTGATCGAGCACTACCGTGCCGGCCATCGCGTGATCGGCGGAGCGCCGGGAAGCGCGTCGACGGAGGACCTGCGGCAGGCGATGCTGCACTACCGGGCGCTGTTCGACGAGCTGATCGATGACCGCATCGGGAACGACGTGGTCAGCGACGCCGCCGTGCCGCGGGCGAACGAGGTGGCGACGGCGCCGCGCCGCGACGTGCGCGACGCGGACGACGAGCTCAGACGGCGGCCGTGACCGCTTCAGCGTCAGCGGCCGGAACCGCCTCGGCTCTCGGCGCCGCGGGCTTCAGGTAGTCCCCACTGAAGCACGCGGTGCAGTAGAGCGCGCGCGGATCGTCGCTGTTGCGGACGGCCTCCAGCAGGCCGTCTTCGCTGAGGTAGCCGAGGGAGTCTGCTTCGATGAAGGCGCGGATCTCCTCGGTGCTGTGCGACGAGCCGATGAGCTGCGTGCGCTCGGGCGTGTCGATGCCGTAGTAGCACGGCCAGGACGTCGGCGGCGACGAGATGCGCATGTGCACCTCGGACGCCCCGGCGTCCTTGAGCATGCGCACGATCTTCTTCGAGGTCGTGCCGCGCACGATCGAGTCGTCGATGAGGACGATGCGCTTCCCTTCGACCAGTCCGCGCACGGGATTCAGCTTCACCTTCACCCCGAAGCTGCGGATGGTCTGCTTCGGCTCGATGAACGTGCGGCCGACGTAGTGGTTGCGCACCAGTCCGTACTGGAACGGGATGCGCGCTTCCTGGGCGTAGCCGAGGGCGGCGAAGACGCCGGAGTCGGGGACGGGGACGACGATGTCGGCGTCGACCGGATGCTCGCGCGCGAGCTGCGCGCCGAATCTCTGGCGGACGTCCGCGACGCTGTTGCCGAAGACGACGGAGTCGGGACGGGCGAAGTAGACGTGCTCGAAGATGCAGCGCGCCTCGCGCTCCGCTCGCGCCTGTCGCACCACGCGGACGCCTTCGTGCTCGATGGCCACGATCTCGCCGGCGCCGATCTCGCGGACGGTCTCGGCGCCGATCAGGTCGAACGCACAGGTCTCCGAAGAGACGGCGTGGACGTCGTCGAGCTTGCCGAGGACCAGCGGGCGGAAACCGTACGGATCGCGGGCGGCGAAGATGCGTCCCGGCGCCAGGAGCGCGATGGCATATGCGCCCTGGACGCGGGCCAGCGCGTCGATGAACGCCCCTTCGAGGTCGCTCGCCTTCGACCGCGCGATGAGGTGGACGATCACCTCGGAATCCGCCGTCGAGTTGAAGATCGCCCCTTCGGCCTCGAGCTGCTTGCGCAGCTCGTCGCCGTTGGTCAGGTTCCCATTGTGCGCGACGGCGATTGCGCCCTTGCTCGTGGAGGCGACGATCGGCTGCGCGTTGCACAGCATCGAGCCGCCGGCAGTGGAGTAGCGCACGTGTCCGATGGCCGTGTCCCCCGGCAGCCGCGAGAGCCGCTCGTGCGTGAACACGTCGGCGACGTAGCCCATCTCCTTCTCGGAGATGATCTTGCCGTCGCCATTGACCGCCGCGATCCCGGCGCTCTCCTGCCCCCGGTGCTGCAGCGCGTACAGCCCGAGGTAAACGAGGTTCGCCGCGTCCGCACGGCCGAGGACGCCAAAGACACCGCACTCTTCACGAAACTTGTCGAACATGGGCGAGGTGAGCAACGGGGATTAGAGCACGGAAAGTTCAGGGGAGGGGCATGGGACGAATAGGACGTATAAGACGAATAGGACCCATAGGACTGTCCTATTCGTCCTATTCGTCCTATTCGTCCTATGATCCCCCAACCACAACCAGGAGCACGAAAACCATGACCGTCACCACCCCCGCCCAGCCCACCCTTCGCGAAGTCGCCGAGTCCGGGGGGAATCCGCTGCGGCTCAAGCGCATCCATCATGTCGAGTTCTGGGTGGGGAACGCCAAGCAGGCGGCGTTCTACTACCGGAAGGCGTTCGGGTTCTCGCAGGTCGCGTACAGCGGGCTGGAGACGGGGAACCGCGCGTTTGCCTCGTATGTCCTCGGGCAGCAGAAGGTGCGGTTCGTGGTGTCGACTCCGTTCGATCCCGCGCACTTTGCGAGCGAGCACATCAAACGGCATGGGGACGGAGTCCGGGACATCGCCTTGCTCGTCGAGGACGCGGACTTCGCGTTCAACGAGGCCGTCCGCCGCGGGGCGGAGCCGGTGCACGAGCCGCGGGACGAGCAGGACGAGCACGGCACGATCCGCCGCGCGGCGATCAAGACCTACGGCGACACGATCCACTCGTTCATCAGCTACACGAATTACGGCGGGGCGTTCCTGCCCGGCTACGTGGCGGCGGAGGTCGCGGGCGAGCCGGTGGGGATCGCGGTGGTCGACCACATGGTCGGCAACGTCGAGCTGGGGGCGATGGCCACGTGGTGCGAGTGGTACTCCAAGGTCATGGGCTTCTCGCGCTACATCACCTTCGACGACAAGGACATCAACACCGAGTACTCCGCCCTGATGTCGATCGTCATGAGCGACGACAACAAGGTCGTGAAGTTCCCGATCAACGAGCCGGCCGAAGGGAAGAAGAAGAGCCAGATCCAGGAGTACCTGGAGTGGTATTACGGCCCGGGCGTGCAGCACGTGGCGCTGCTCTGCGGGAACGTGATCGAGACCGTCTCGAAGCTGCGGGACAACGGCGTGGAGTTCCTCCGCGTCCCGGACAGCTACTACGACGAGCTGCCGTCGCGCGTCGGCGAGATCGACGAGCCCCTGACCACGCTCAAGGACCTCGGCATCCTCGTCGACCGCGATGAGGAAGGCTATCTGCTGCAGATCTTCACCAAGCCGGTGCAGGACCGGCCGACGGTCTTCTTCGAGATCATCCAGCGCAAGGGCGCCCGCGGCTTCGGCAAGGGCAACTTCCGCGCACTGTTCGAGTCGATCGAGCGGGAGCAGGCCCGGCGCGGAAACCTCTGATGTACCAGTCCGGCTTCGGGAACGAATTCGCCACGGAGGCGGTCCCCGGCACCCTGCCGGCGCGGGGGAACTCGCCGCAGCGCGTGGCCCGCGGGCTGTACGCGGAGCAGTTCTCGGGCACGTCGTTCACCGTGCCGCGGGCGATGCAGCGGCGCTCGTGGCTCTACCGCATCCGTCCCAGCGTCCTGCACGAGCCGTTCGCGCCGCTGGACGCGCGGCTGCTGCGCGGCGCGCCGTTCGACGAAGAGCCGGTGTCGCCGAATCAACTGCGCTGGGATCCGCTCCCTCTGCCGGACGAGCCGTCGGACTTCGTCGACGGCCTGACAACCATCGCGGGCAATGAGGGCATCGGCATTCACGTCTATCGCGCGAACCGCTCGATGGAAGGCCGCTACTTCTACGACGCCGACGGCGAGCTGCTGCTCGTTCCCGAGCGCGGAAAGATCTTCGTGCACACGGAGCTCGGTGTCGTCGACGCGGAGCCGGGCGAGATCGCGGTGATCCCCCGCGGGGCGAAGTTCCGCGTGGAGCTGGCGGGCTCCGAGGCGCGCGGCTATGTCTGTGAGAACTTCGGAGCGCTCTTCCGCCTCCCCGACCTCGGCCCGATCGGCGCGAACGGGCTGGCCAATGCGCGCGACTTCCTGACGCCGGTGGCCGCGTACGAAGAGGCCGAAGGCGACTTCGAGCTCGTCGCGAAGTTCGACGGCCGGCTGTGGTCCGCGCGCATCGACCACTCGCCGCTGGACGTCGTCGCCTGGCACGGCAACTACGCGCCGTACAAATACGACCTCGCGAAGTTCAACGTCATCAACACGGTCTCGTTCGACCATCCCGACCCGTCCATCTTCACCGTCCTCACGTCGCCGTCGGACACGCCCGGCGTCGCGAGCTGCGACTTCGTGATCTTCCCGCCGCGCTGGATAGTCGCGGAGAACACGTTCCGGCCGCCGTACTTCCACCGCAACGTGATGAACGAGTACATGGGCCTGATCTACGGCGTATACGACGCGAAAGCCGAGGGGTTCGCGCCGGGCGGGGGGAGCCTGCACAACTGCATGTCGGGGCACGGTCCCGACGCGCAGACGTTCGAGGGCGCGTCCGCGGCGAAGCTGGAGCCGAAGTTCCTGGGCGACACGCTGGCGTTCATGTTCGAGTCGCGGTACCTGATCCGCCCCACGCGGTTCGCCCTGGACACCCCGGCGCTGCAGCGCGACTACTGGCGCTGCTGGACGGGCCTGAAGAAGCACTTCGCCTGAGAAACGCATGATCAAGCGATCGCTGCGCGCGCTGCTCGAGAACCTCATCGACTACGCCGGCCTCTTTCCGCCCGCCGCGCTGACGATGCAGGAGGCGGTGCGCAACTACGCCCGCTATCGCGACGGCGAGTACGCCTGGGCTCTCGGCAAATTCGTCGTCCCGCAGGCGCGGGCGTCCGAGGTGCCGGCGGAGTTTCCGCTGAGCGTCCTCGGCGTCGACGAAGTGAAAGCGACGACTGAAGAGGAGATCGCGGCGTTCCCGCCGGGCGTGTACGTCGAGATCGCGGACATCGCCCTGCTCGATGCGATCCGGCGCCATGGCCAGCGCGCGAAGGTCCGCACGGGTGGCATCACGCCCGACGCGTTTCCGGCCGTCGAGAACGTGGCGGAGTTCCTCCGCGCGTGCAAGGCGAAGGGGGTGGCGTTCAAGGCAACCGCGGGGCTGCACCACCCGCTGCGCTGCGTGAAGCCGCTCACGTACGAGCCCAACGCGGTCCTCGGCACGATGCACGGGTTCCTGAACGTGTTCCTCGCCGCGGCGTTGCTCGAGCATGCGGACGCGATCCTCGCGGAGGAGGACCCGGCCGCGTTCGCGTTCGACGACGACGGCGCGTCGTGGCGGGGGCATCGGGTGAGCACGGAGGCGATCGCGACGATGCGGCGGGAGCTCGGGACGTCGTTCGGGTCGTGCTCGTTCGAGGAGCCGATCGCCGACCTGAAGGAGCTGGGATGGCTGTGACGAATGTAGGGCGTGGCTTCAGCCCGCCCCTCGGACGGGGTGGGGGAGCGCCATTCAGCCGCGTTCGCACCGGAGGGGCGGGCTGAAGCCACGCCCTGCATAGGACCATGACCGACTTTCCCATCGAGAACCTGCCCTTCGGCGTGGCCCGCGTGAACGGCGAGCCGCACATCTGCACGCGACTGCACGACGAGGTGCTCGACCTGCACGCGGCGGCGGGCCTGATCGGCGAGCCGACCCTGCGCGAGCCGGTGCTCAACGCCTTTGCCGCGAAGCGCGTCACGCTCCGCACCAAGGAGCGCATCCGCGCGGTCATCGACGACATCCCGCGCATTCCCAACGCCGAAATGCTCCTCCCGCTCAACATCGGCGACTACACCGACTTCTACGCGAGCGTCCATCACGCCACGAACGTCGGCTCGATGTTCCGTCCGGACAACCCGCTGCTGCCGAACTACAAATGGATCCCCATCGGCTATCACGGCCGCTCGTCGTCGATCGTCGTCAGCGGAACGCCCGTGCACCGTCCGCAGGGCCAGACCCGGGACGAGAGCGCGCCGGCCCCGGCGTTCGGACCGTCGAAGCGCCTCGACTACGAGATGGAGCTGGGCGTCGTCATCGGCCGCGGCAACCGCCTCGGCGACCCGATTGCGGTCGACCGCGCCCTGGACCACGTCTTCGGCTTCTGCATCGTCAACGACTGGTCCGCCCGCGACATCCAGACGTGGGAGTACCAGCCGCTCGGCCCGTTCCTGGCGAAGAACTTCGCCACGTCGATCTCCCCGTGGATCGTGACCCTGGACGCGCTGGAGCCCTTCCGCACGCGCGCCTTCGAGCGGGCGCCCGGCGATCCCGATCCGCTGCCGTACCTTCGCGACGACGTCGGCTTCGACATTCACGTCGAGGTCTGGCTGCGCACGAAGCAGATGGCCGAGCCGGTGCGTCTCAGCCGCGGCAACTTCCGCGACATGTACTGGACCGTCGCGCAACTGGTCGCCCACCACACGTCGAACGGCTGCAACCTGCGCCCGGGCGATCTCCTCGCCAGCGGCACGATCTCCGGGCCGGACAAAGGCGCCCGCGGGTGTCTGCTCGAGCTGACCTGGCGCGGCTCGGAGCCGATCCAGCTTCCCAGCGGGGAGACGCGGCGGTTCCTGGAAGAAGGCGACGAGGTCATCATGACGGCGTACTGCGAGCGCGACGGCCACCCACGCATCGGTTTTGGCGAGTGCCGCGGAGTGGTCATCGGGTAATCCCGGCGAAGGCGGCGTCAGTTCGCGATGGAGTTGGGCCCCGAGCTCCCTCGCAGTTTCCGCGCGAAGCCGCGCCGGACCGCCGCGTTGACCGTCTCGCGCAGCTCTGCGGCGAGCTTGCCCGAGAAGACGACCTCCCGGCCGTCCGTGAACCGGATCTCGACCGTGAGCGTTTCGTGGAACGTGATCTTCGAGACCGTAGGCTCCGGCGGTTCAGGAATGAGCATGATTGCGCACGATCGTAACATTCACGAGTCAGGCATTCCATTACCGGTGCAAGGCGGTCTGCCGCACCGACTGCTGTCAATAAAGTCATAAGTAACGCAAACGGGTCCGATGCAGTTTCGCTACAACTGCTGACGGTCTTGTTACGAGCATCGTCCCGGCCGCGCCGTACGATCTCCCCGACTTCAGCAAGGAGGGAAAAAGAATGGCCAGCGCAGCGGCAGCATCCTGCATCGGCCCGTACCGCGCGATCCGGCAGCTCGGTGCCGGCGGGATGGGTGAAGTGTTCCTGGCGCACGACGAGGAGCTCGGGCGCAACATCGCCATCAAGCTCCTTCCTCCGCACCTGGCCGCGGACGCCGAGCACCTCAACCGCCTGCGCAACGAGGCGCGCAGCGCGTCCTCGCTGAACCACCCGAACATCGTCACGATCTACGAGATCGGCCGCGACGACTCCCAGCGCGCGTTCATGGCCATGGAGTACGTCGACGGCCAGACGCTGCGCGAAGTCCTGCGCGGCGGCGCGCTGCCGGTGCGCAAGGCACTGCAGATCGCGACGCAGATCGCCGACGGCCTGGCCGCGGCGCACAAGCGCGGTCTGGTACATCGCGACCTCAAGCCCGAGAACGTCATGCTCACCAGCGACGGCGTGGTGAAGATCCTCGACTTCGGGCTGGCCAAGTCGTTCGCCGCGGACGCCCGCGCCTCCGAGCCGGGCATGCTGGTCGGCACGTACTCCTACATGTCGCCCGAGCAGGCGCGCGCGGGCGAGATCGACTATCGCAGCGACCAGTTCTCGTTCGGCTCGATCCTCTACGAGATGCTCACCGGCGCGCGCGCGTTCGACGGCGCGAGCGGCGTGGAGACGCTGTTCATGGTCGTGCGCGACGAGCCGGCGCCGCTCTCCGCGGTCGCGTCGCACGTCCCCGCGCCGCTGCGGTGGATCGTCGACCGCTGCCTGTCGAAGGATCCGGAGGACCGGTACGTCTCGACGCGCGACCTCGCGCGCGACCTGCAGTACCTCCGCGATCACTTCAGCGAGGCGGGCACGCCGACGCCGATCCGGGAGAAGGACGCGCTGGCGACGCGCCTGCGGAAGCGCTGGCCGGTCGCCGCGGCGGTCGCGTTCGCGCTCGTCGCGGGCTCGCTGGTCACCGCCTGGGTGCGCCGTCCGGAGCCGCGCACGATCACGTCCGAGCGCTACCTGACGTACTCGGGCAACGACTACTCGCCCGCGGTCTCGCCCGACGGCAAGCTGATCGCGTTCGCCTCGGCCCGTGACGGCGAGCAGCGCATCTGGCTCAAGCAGGTCTCGGACGGCAGCGAGGTGGCGCTCAGCGCGGGCGGCGACGACTTCCCGCGCTTCTCGCCCGACAGCTCGACGATCCTCTACATCCACGCGAAGCCCGGCCAGCGCGGCGAGCTGTGGCGCGTCCCGGTCGTCGGCGGCGAGGCCCGCAAGCTGATGGACGACGTCGCGACCGCGGATTTCTCGCGCGACGGCAGGAAGATCGCCTTCACCCGTAACGCGAGCACGCTCGCGCGCACCGACCTCTGGGTCGCGGACGCGGACGGGTCGAATGCCCGCGAGCTGGCAAAGACGGACATCGGCGCGGCCTTCCCGCGCTGGTCGCCGGACGGCACGCGGATCGCGCTGGTCACGCCGCACGGCGGACGCGTCATGCAGTCGGTCCTGCTCTTCGACGCCGCCAACGGCAGCGTGCAGACGCTGGCCACGCCGGCGAAGCCCGGGGAGATCTCCTCGGTCGTCTGGACCTCGGACGGACGCAACCTGCTGTACGTCCGCGCGGAGTCGGTCGAGGCGACGGTGGGCAGCACCGCGAAGGTCGTGCTGCACGACGTGCGCACGGACGTCCCGGAGGTCATCGGCTGGTCCACGCACAACGGGATCGTGCTCGACCTCCTCGGCGACGGCCGCATCGTCCTCGACGCGCGCAGTCCGCGCGACAACCTGCGCGAGATCGGCCAGCAGACGGAGAGGTGGATCACGCGCGGCAACAGCTCCGACCGTCAGCCCGCGTACTCGCCGGACGGCAAGACGCTCCTCTTCACGTCCAACCGCAGCGGCAATCTCGATCTCTGGCTCACGACCAGCGACGGTGTCGTACGCCGCGTGACCGATGACGCGTCCGAGGATTGGGACCCGGCGTTCACACCGGACGGGAAGCAGATCGTCTGGAGCTCCGGCCGCAGCGGCAACCTGGAGATCTGGATCGCGAACCTCGACGGCACCAGCGCGCGCCAGATCTCGCGCGACGGCATCGACGCGGAGAATCCCACCGCGACCCCGGACGGCTGGATCGTCTACAACTCGTTCAACCCCGCCAAGGCCGGCATCTGGAAGGTGCGCATGGACGGCACGCAGGCCACGCACATCGTGAAGGCCCGCACGTCGCTGCCGGATGTCTCGCCCGACGGCCGATATGTCGCGTACCTCGCGGACAGCCGCACGGCCCGGGCGAAGATCCGCGTGGCTCGCGTCTCCGACGGCCGGGACATGGGGGTCGAGCTGCCGATCCGGAACTTCAAGCGCACCGCCGCGATCCTGGGCCGCTCGCGCTGGATGCCGGACAGCAAGGGCATCGCCTTCCTCTCGCAGAACGAGGACGGGATCAACGGCGTATTCGTACAGGACTTCGTTCCGGGACGCGACACGTCGGCCACGCTGCGCGCGCTCGGCGGGTTCGACCGCGAGCGGGCGACGGAGTCGTTCGGCATCGCACCGGATGGTAAGACACTGACCGTGGCCGGCTGGGAACAGTTGTTCAGTCTTTTCTCGATCGAAGGCTTACCGCTGAAGAAGGAGAGTTGATCGCATGAGTGCTTCATCCGTCGTCATCCGCGGCATCGACGCCCGCACGTTCTCGGAGATGGAGTCGTTCGTGAAGGACCTCGAGGCCCGCCCGGTGGAGCGCCTCCTGCGCGACCTCCCGGAGCTCGCCGACCTCCCCATGACCAAGGTCTCCCTGGTGTCGTACGTGATGTACACGAAGTTCCGCGCGGCCGAGGCGGCGGAGAAGAGCCGCATGCGCGAGAGCGTGGCCAGTACGTACGAGGCGCTGCCGGCGGGCGAGACCAAAGAGCGCGTCGGGCAGATCCTCGAACGGCTCCGGTGATCTGGATCACGGCCGCGGCGGCCGTACGGACTTAGGTTCCTCCCGATCCGCATTCGCACGGGAGGAAGCTTTCATGTACGGTCGCCGGTTCTCCGCGCTCCTGGTCCTCGTGTTTCTCGTCGTGGCCCCGCTCTCCGCGGGCACGGCCACGGTCAGGTTGGTCAGCTACCAGAACTATCTCGACGCACCCAACACCCAGACGTTCACCCTCCAGGTCCAGCCCTTCACCGGCTCGTCGGACTGCTCCAGCGGCGGCGGCGCCGTCGCGATCGTCCCGAACGTCGGCAACGCCGGTTATCCCCTCGAGATCGCGCCCGGCAATTCGGTCCTGCTCACGGTGGGGACGGGCCCGTCGCCCGCCTTCTCCGATCAGAACGGCCACTTCGTGTCGTGGGGCTTCGATCCCGATGACGCGACCGTGTTGTCCACGATCACGTTTCTGCCCGGCGACGGGCGCCAGATCTGCGTCGGCGGCTTCGCGGGTGCGCACGAGTACCACGCGCGCTTCTACGTGGGCATCGAGCTTCTCGACGAGTGCGGCAACGAGCGCTTCAACTGGGCACCGGGCGAGACCATCCGCCTCAAGGTCTCCGGCGGCCTCACGTTCAACGGCGAGCCGCATCGCCTGATGGTCGCCGGCGGCAGCGTGAACGAATGCACGTTCCTCCCCGAGGGGCCGCTGTTCCAGACGGTGCACGTGACGTCCGACCCGTTCGAGTACGACTTCACGCTGCCGGATGAGGATTCGGACATCCCCGCCGGGTGTACGGGCAGCGGGACGCAGCACATCACCGGCAACTGGCGCGTGGTCGCCTACGACTCGCCGTGCGGCTGCAACCGCATCTCCCTCAACTTCACCGTGGCCGAGGATGCACCGCCGGCGCCGCCGTGCACGATCGCCTGCCCTGACGACGTCGTGGTCGGCAACGATCCGGGCGCATGCGGGGCCAATGTCTCGTTCACCCCGCCCGCGGGCGCGACCTGCGATCAGGTGCCGGGCTCGTTCTTCCCGGTCGGCACCACGACCGTGACCTGCACCGCCGGGGCGTTGTCGTGCGACTTCGACGTGACCGTGACCGACGACGAGGGACCGGCCGTCAGCGCCGTGACCGCGTCTCCGATGGTGCTCTGGCCGCCGAATCACCAGATGGTGGACGTGACGCTGGCGTACGGCGCGTCGGACAACTGCGGGAGCGTGGCCTGTGCGATCACGTCGGTGACGAGCAACGAGGATGTGACCGGCGACTTCGAGATCGTCGACGCCACGCACGTCCGCCTGCGCGCCGAACGCGAGGGTGCGGGCAGCGGCCGCACGTACACGATCACGGTGGATTGCGGAGGAGTGACGCGCGCGGTGACGGTGAGCGTGCCGAAGAGCCAGAAGAAGTGAGGTTGCGATCTGGAGTGCGGAGGCGGTCAGTCGCCTCCGCACTCCAAGGTTCGGACCGCTGACGCTTGGGACCACTGTGTCATCCTGAGCCGCGTAGACGGCGAAGGACCCCCAGATTCAGGCGCGGGCGGCGCAAACCGCGGGGGGCCTTCGCCGTCTACGCGGCTCAGGATGACAGACGTTGCCCCCTCAGTGCGCGACGACGTCCTCGCCGCCCAACGCGCGCTCGAACGCCGTGCGCCACACGCGCGTCACTTCCTGGGCCGCGATGCGCACGAGCGGCACGCCGTGGCGCTCGATGAGGAACGTGCCGAACGCCGTGTGGCCGATGCGCTGCGCGCGCACGCCGCGCTCGCGGGCGAGATCGACGACGCGCTCCGCGTTCGAGGTCGCGACGACGGCCCGTCCCTGCGACTCGCCGAACAGCAGCGCCACCGCATCCACGTCGTCGGCATGCCCGCCCAGCTCCACATGGCACCCGATGCCGTCGACCGACATCTCCGCGAGCCCCACCGCCAACCCGCCGTTCGACAGGTCATGCGCGGCCCGCAGCAGCTTCTCGGCGTGCAGCGACAACATCAGCTCCACGAGCGACTTCTCCCCGTCGAGCGACACCCGCGGCGGCAACGCCAGCGCCTCGGGCGCGAACAGTTGCTGCCACTCGCTGCCGCCCAGCTCATCGCGCGTCTCGCCGAGCAGGACCACGTCGAGGTTCGCGTCGGGGAAGGCCAGCCCGCAGCCGTCCCGGTCGCTCTCCAGGATCCCCACCATCCCCACCGTAGGCGTCGGATACACCGCCTTCCCCTCGGTCTCGTTGTAGAACGACACGTTCCCCGAGACTACGGGCGTCTCCAGCGCGAGGCATGCCTCGCTGATGCCGCGGATGCACTCGGCGAACTGCCACATGATCTCCGGCCGCTCGGGCGAGCCAAAGTTCAAACAGTCGGTGATGGCGACGGGACGCCCGCCCGACACCGCGATGTTCCGCGCCGCCTCGGCCACGGCCTGCTTCCCGCCCTCGTACGGATCGAGGTAGCAGTACACCGGATTGACGTCCGACGACATGGCCAGCGCGCGGCCGATGTCCTTCACGCGCACGACCGCCGCGTCGCGCTTCTCCGGCCCCGCCACGGTGTTCGTGCGCACGGTCGTGTCGTATTGCTCGAAGATCCAGTGCTTCGACGACAGGTTCGGCGACGCGACGAGCCGCAGCAGCGTGTCCGTGAGGTCGCCGTCGGTCACGCGCTCGCGCTGCAGCACCGGCTCGATGGCGTCGGCATACGCGGGACGCGCGAGCGGCCGCTCGTACACCGGCGCTTCCGTCGAGATTGGATCGACGGGGATCGTCGCCGCCTCCTCGCCGTGCCAGAAGAGGCGCACGAAGCCGTCGTCCGTGACCTCGCCGACGACGGCCGCGTTCAGGTCCCAGCGTTCGAACACGCGCACGACCTCGTGCTCGCGTCCCTGCTTCGCGACGATGAGCATCCGCTCCTGCGACTCGCTGAGCATGATCTCGTACGGCGTCATGCCGCTCTCGCGCACGGGCACGCGGTCGAGGTGCATGCGGATGCCCGTGCCCGCGCGGCCGGCCATCTCGAACGACGACGACGTCAGCCCCGCCGCTCCCATGTCCTGAATTCCGACGATGGCGTCGGAGTCCATGATCTCCAGACACGCCTCGAGCAGGAGCTTCTCGGTGAACGGGTCGCCCACCTGCACGGTCGGCCGCTTCTCCTCCGACGCCTCGTCGAACTCCGCCGACGCCATGGTCGCGCCGTGGATGCCGTCCCGGCCCGTCTTCGAGCCGACGTAGATCACCGGATTGCCCACGCCGCTCGCCGTGCCCTTGAAGATCTTCTCGGCCCGCGTGACGCCGAGGGAGAAGACGTTGACGAGGATGTTGCCGTTGTACGACGGGTGGAACGACGTCTCGCCGCCGACGGTGGGGATGCCGATGCAGTTGCCGTAGCCGCTGATCCCGCGCACGACGCCGTCGACCAGGTACTTCATCCGGGGCGCGTCGAGCTCGCCGAAGCGCAGCGAGTCCAGCGACGCGATCGGCCGCGCGCCCATGGTGAAGATGTCCCGCAGGATGCCGCCCACGCCCGTCGCCGCGCCCTGGTACGGCTCGATGAACGACGGGTGGTTGTGCGACTCCATCTTGAACGCCGCCACCCAGCCGTCGCCGATGTCGATCACGCCCGCGTTCTCGCCCGGCCCCTGCACCACGCGCGGCCCGGAGGTGGGGAACTTGCGCAGATGCACGCGCGACGACTTGTACGAGCAGTGCTCCGACCACATCACCGAGAAGATGCCCAGCTCGGTGTAGTTCGGCGCCCGGCCGAGGATCTGGAGGATGCGCTGGTATTCGTCGTCGGTGAGACCGTGGGATCGGATGACTTCCGGCGTGATCTGCATTGCGGCGGGGATTGTAGTCACACTCCGCGACCCTCGCTCGTCTTGATGCACGACGGAGGTTTATGACATGCAACCCAACATCCTCATCCTCGGCGGCGGCTACGCCGGCACCATCGCGGCGGCGCGGATCGCGCGGCGCGGCATCCCGGTCACGCTGGTGGACCAGCGCGACGCTCTGGTCGAGCGGATCCGCCTGCATCAGGTGGCGGCCGGCGACGACATCCCGCCCGTGCCCTATCAGCAGATCTTCCGCAACCTGCCCGTGGACGTCGTGCGCGCGCGCGTCACGTCGATCGACCGGGCCACGAAACGCGTGACGACGAGCGCGGGCGTGCTGACGTACGACAAACTCGTTTACGCTCTGGGGAGTGAGAGCGGGGAGAATCCTCTCGTGATCCGGCAGCGCCTGCAGACGGCGCGGACGGTGACGGTCATCGGCGGCGGCCTGACCGGCATCGAGACCGCGGCGGAGATCGCCGAGCGGCATCCGCACGTCGCCGTGACGCTCGTCGACCGCGGGACCATCGGCGCGGGACTCTCCGCGCGCGCGATCAAGCACCTGCACTCGTTCTTCGACGCCCACAACGTGAAGGTGGTCGAGAACCGCGCCGTCGCGCCGGGCGAACAGCTCGACGCCGACCTGGTCATCCGCTGCACGTCCTTCGAGCTGTCGCCGATCGCCTGGGACGCGGGGCTGCGGACCAACGAGCGGGGCCAGGTGATCGTCGACGACCATCTGCGCTCCACCGATCCGTCGATCTACGTCGTGGGCGACGCCGCGTACGTGCCGGGACGGCGGATGTCGTGCGCGCTCGCGCTGCCGATGGGCGCCTACGTCGCGGACTTGCTCACCGGTGCCACGCGCGAGCCGTTCCGCTTCGGCTTCGCCCTGCAGTGCATCTCCCTCGGCCGCCACGACGGGATCGTGCAGTTCGTCACGCCCGAGGACGAGCCGCGCGACGGGGCGATCCTCGGCCGCCCCGCGGCCTGGGTGAAGGAGCTGATCTGCCGCTTCACGGTCCTCTCCCTGAAGATGGAGACGCGCGGCGTGCACTACCGCTGGCCGCGCCCGGAGGAGGAGGCCGCCGCGTGAACGAAGAATTCGAGGCGTATCGGGGACTGCTGTTCACGATCGCGTATCGGATGACGGGCAGCGCGGCCGACGCCGAGGACCTCGTGCAGGACGCGTACGTAAGGTACGCGTCCACCGATCGCGACGTCGTGCGCGACGTGAAGGCGTTCCTGGTCACGATCCTCACGCGCCTCGCGCTGGACCGGCTGAAGTCCGCGCAGAAGCAGCGCGAGGAGTACATCGGTCCGTGGCTGCCCGAGCCCGTGTTCACCGGGATCGACGGCGACCCGTACGCCCGCGCCACGCGCGACGAGCAGATCGAGATGGCCCTGCTGCGCACGCTGGAGCGCCTGTCGCCCCAGGAGCGCGCGGTGCTGCTGCTCTACGAAGTCCTCGATCACGATCACAACGAGATCGCCGACCTCCTCGGCATCTCCTCGGCCGCGTCCCGGCAATTGCTGCATCGCGCGAAGGAGCGGGTCGCGGCGGAAAAGCAGCGCTTCACCCCGCCGCCCGAACAGCAGCGTCGCCTGATCGAGAGCTTCGTCGCCGCCGCGGCCAACGGCGACGTCGCGGGCCTGCGGAACCTGCTGGCCGAGGATGTGGTGACGCTGGCGGACGGCGGCGGGAAGTCCTTCGCGGCCAAGCGCCCGGTGACCGGCGCGGATGCCGTGGCGAAGCTGTGGGTCGGGATCGTGACCAAGTTCGGCGCGGGCATCGAGCCGTCGATCGAAGAGGTCAACGGCCAGTTGGCGCTGGTCGCCCGCCGCGACGGCGCGATCGTCTCCATCGGCATGTTCACGGTAGAGGACGGCCGCATCACCGAGATCACGAGCTTCGTGAACCCGGACAAGCTGGCCTTCGCCGCGCGGCAGTAGTCTGCACTCCAGATGGAGATCGTCAGAGGGCTCGCGAGCGCGCGAACGCCCGCGGGACGCGGTCGGCCAGCTCGGTGGCGGTCAGGCCGGCGTCGCTCTCGTGCTCTTCCGCGAGGATGTCGCCCGCGAGGCCGTGGAGGTACACGGCCACGCACGCGGCGTCCACCGGATCGGTGCCGCGGGCGAGGAGCGCGCCGATCATGCCCGCGAGCACGTCGCCCATCCCGCCCGTGGCCATGCCCGGGTTGCCGGTGGGGTTGACGTAGACGTGGCCATCCGGCTCGGCGACGAGCGACTGATGGCCCTTCAGGACCACCACGCAGTTGGTCACCCGCGCCGCCTCGCGCGCCGCGGCGATGCGGTCGGCGTTGATCGTCTTCGTGTCGGACTGCAGCAGCCGCGCGAGCTCGCCGGGGTGCGGCGTGAGGACGCGCGGCCGTCCGTGCGGGTTGAGCTGGCTCGCGTGGGACGCGAAGGCGTTCAGCCCGGAGGCGTCGACGATCAGCGGCAGCTCGATGGCGTCCGCGATGGCCCGGGTCTTGGTGTGCGCGTCGTCGTCATCGGCCAGACCGGGGCCGAGGACGATCGCGGATTTGTTCTCGAGGAAGGCGTCGAGGTCGCCGGAGAACGTCATCGACTCGACCGACGCGACGTGGACGAGCTTCGCCGTCTCGGTGTCGGTCATGACGGTCACCAGTCCCGCACCGGTGCGCAGCGCTCCGCGCGCGCAGAGCACCGCCGCGCCGCTGCGTCCCGGGGAGCCGGCGATCGCGCCGACGTGGCCGTACGTGCCTTTGTGCGTAGCGGCGAGGCGCGGCACGACGTGCGGCTGGATGTCCTTCGGCGTGATCAGCGCCAGCGTGACGTCTTCGTCGTCGATGGCGATCTCGGGGATGGAGATGTCGGCGACGATTACTTCGCCGCAGTAGAGCGTGGCGGGCTGGAACACGTGGCACACCTTCGGCGCCGCGAACGTCACCGTCACCTCGGCCTGGATGCAGGGATCGAACGGCTCGTGCGAAGACGCGTTCGTGCCGCTGGGGAGGTCGACCGCGAGCACGGGCAGGCGCAGCTCGGCGAGGCCGCGGATGACGTCGGCGTGGAATCCCGACGGTGCGCGATTGAGCCCCGTGCCGAAGATGGCGTCCACGACGAGGTCGGCGTCCGCGACGTGCGCGAGCGCGGTCTCGACGCCGCCGGTGTCGGTCAGGTCGTACATCGGGATGCCGAGGCGCTCGCAGATGGTGAGGTTGGTCAGCGCGTCGCCGCGGATGGATGCGCGGTCACCCACGACCACGATCACCGGTACCACGCCGCGGTTCTCGAGATGCCGGGCGACCGCGAAGCCGTCCCCGCCGTTCGCGCCGGTCCCGCAGAGGAGCGCGACGCGATCGCTGTCCGGATAGCGCTCGAAGATCGCGTCCACGACGGCGATGGCCGCGTTCTCCATCAGCACGATCGAGGGAACGCCGAAGCGCTCCGTCGCGCAGCGGTCGATGTTGCGCATCTGCTCGGCATTCAGGATCTTCATGGCTGCCAGCCCGTCAGGCGAGCATACCGCTCCAGGTCCTCGGCCGTGTCGATGTCGAGCCGTTTGGGCAACAGCGCCATCGTGCGCCCGGTGGCGGCGATGCGGCCGATGGTGGTGGAGAGCACGTGGGACGTGCCCCAGGCGATGTCCTGGAAGACCGAGGGCTCGAAGGACATGGCCCGGCAGCCGATGAGGTAGTAGCCGCCGTCTTCCGCGGGGCCGAGGACGAACTCGCAGGAGTCGAGGAGCGCGAAGGCGTGGTCGATGAGCTCGCGCGGCAGCAGCGGGTCGTCGACGCCGATGGCGACGATCTTCTGCGTGCGATGGAAGAAGAAGCGCTCGGAGAAGGCCATGGAGAGGCGGTCGCCGAGGGTCTCGCCGGTCTGCATGGCCACGGCGTGCTGGGCGAAGGCGCGGCGGAGCGCGGCACCATTGGCGCCGGGCGACGGCGGCCAGCAGAACTCGATCTCCGTTTCCGGGGTCGACGGACCGATCGACGCGATGAGGTCGCGCAGCATCGATTCGTAGACGGCGAGCGCGCGATCGGGGCCGATCTCCGCGGCGAGCCGCGTCTTCACGCGGCCCGGCTCCGGGAGTCGCGCGAACACGAGCAGCCGCTGCGGCGGGGGAGCAACGGTTTCAAACATCGCCGGCGAGTATATTTCGCCGGTGACCATCGCCCTCCTCACCGACTTCGGAACGCGCGACCCGTACGTCGCGGCCATGAAGGGCGTGCTCGCGTCGCGCACCGCGGCCACGGTCCACGACCTCTCGCACGACATCGCCCCCTTCGACGTCCTCGGCGCGGCGTGGTTCCTGTCGACGATCGTGCGCTACTGGCCGGCCGGGACGATCTTCGTGTGCGTCGTCGATCCGGGGGTGGGGACGGAGCGGAACATCGTCGCGCTGGAGAGCGACGGCCGGTGGTTCCTCGCGCCGGACAACGGCCTGCTGACGTTCATCGAGGGGACGGCCCACGCGGTGACGAACGAGTCGTTCTTCCTGCCCGAGGGGAGCAACACGTTCCACGGGCGGGACCGGTTTGCGCCCGTCGCCGCGGCGATCGCGAACGGCACGCCCATCGCCGACCTGGGCCCGCGGCTCGACGCGCTCCGGCGGCTGCGCTACGAGCCGCCGTCGTACGGCGACGTCGTGCACGGGACGATCGTCGCCGTCGACCGGTTCGGGAACGCGATCACGGACGTCGAGCGGGCGAAGATCCCGTTCGAGCCGTTTGCGCTGCGCGTGCGCGATCACGTCATCGATCGCGTGGAGCAGAACTACGGCAACGCCGCGCCGGGCGCGTTTCTGATCGTCGGGTCGAACGGCTGCATCGAGATTTCGGTCGCCAACGCCAGTGCAGCGGAACGGTTGCAGCTCAGGCGATTGGAGCCGGTTGCGCTGACGCCTCTATAATCAACGCGGTTCATGGCTTCGCCGAAAGACCGCCGGCGCTTCGAGCGCTACCCGACCGCGTCGATCCCGGTGCAACTGTCGGACGTCAACGGCGAGCTGATCGACCTCAGCCTCACCGGCGCCGCCGTCGTCCACCGCTCCCCGGTGAAAGCCGGCACCGCCGCCACGCTCATCTTCCCCAGCTACGGCGGCATCTACATCCCCTGCGAAGTCCTCCGCTCGATCGTCCAGGTCCGCCGCAACGACGACGGCCCCGAATACGTCTTCCGCTCCGCGATCGCCTTCTCCCCCATGGCCGCCGAACAGGAACAGCCCCTGCGCGAGTTCCTCACCATCCAGATCGAGCGCCTGGAGGAACGGAAGAGGGAAGTGGCAGCGGCAGGGGGACGTTAGGAATTGGTATGAAGGTGAAGCTCAAGCACACCGAGGAAGGCGTCGTCCTTGTCTCCGACCAGCCGCTCTTCGATCAGCTCGGCGATGGGACGGAGCTCGAGGTGTCGCCGAACGGTACTTCGTTCGTGCTCACGCCGGTCGCTGACGACCGCTTGATCCAGATTCTCGACGAGATGGACGAGCAGTACGGGAGCGTCTTCCGCAGACTCGCCCAGTGATGAGCCCGCGGTTCCTGAGTTTGACCGAGGTCCTCGTGATCCATGAGGACCGTCTTCGCAAGTACGGCGGTTCGTCGGGCGTCCGTGATCTCCAGTTGCTGCAGTCGGCCATGGGGAACGTCGAAGCGACTTTCGGGGGCGAGTATCTCCATCAGTCGCTGTTCGAGATGGCGGCGGCTTACCTGTACGGCATCTGCAAGAATCACCCTTTTCTCGACGGCAATAAGCGGACGGCGCTCGCGTGTGCGATCGCGTTTCTGCGCTTCAATGGCCTGAAGCTGGTGGCCGCTGAGGACGAGCTCTACGACCTCGTCATCGGCGTCGCCGAAGGCCGCATCAGCAAGGACGTCGTCGCGGCCTTCTTCGAAGGTCACTCCTCGTCCGGGTCGCTCCCGCTGTAGTACGCCACCGCCGCCTTGCCGACCGTGCGCATCGACGCGTAGTTGATCGACGCTCCCGCGATCGTGCCCACGACGGGCACGATCTTGGGGAGGCGCTTCACGAGGTACTTGCCGAAGATCTTCCGGGCGAGCTTTGCGGCCACCGCGCGCTCCAGGCCCTTCGCGATCAGCATGCGCACGCCGACGCGGCCCGCGGATGCGCCGGTGCCGACGGCCAGCGTGGCCAGGACTTCTTTGAACCGTCGCTTCAGGTGCGGCTTGCGGTCGTAGAGGAAGGCGATCGACAGCACGAGGCGGCTCTGCTGCAGGACGAGATTGAAGATGTCGGGCGCCATCGCCAGCACCGCCAGCGGGCCGCCGGCAATGCCGGCGGCCGCTCCGACCGAAGCGACGCGTACGGCCGCGCGCTTCGTGAGCTGATCGGCGAGCTGCTCGCGCGAGAGCTCTGGCTTGGCTGCGCGCAAGGCGTCCACCTCGGCCTGGATCGAGTCCTGGTCGATCTCCTTGAAGAGCCGCTCCAGGAGCCCGTAGAACTTCGTGTCTTCCGGCGTCATTTCGGGTAGCCCGCGTCCGCCTTCACTTCCTCGATCTGCAGCGTGTGCCGCTCGGAGTGCGCGGAGAGGAACTTCACCCAGCCGTAGCCGTCGAGCGGGCCGGCGGCGGGGTTCACCGACGCGTGCAGGCGGAAGTCTCCGCCGGTCTTCACGAACTCGATGGTCTTCTGCCGCTCGGCGCGGAACACGGCCAGCGCCTCGGCCGGCGTCTTGTACTTGTTCGCCGGCTTCAGCGGCTCGGGCGCCTGGAACTTCTTCGAGCGGTCGACGACGATCTGGTCGATCGAGTCCTTGCGCGCGGCGGCCAGCAGGTCCGCGGCGGGCTCCTGCTTCATCATCGGCTCGATCGCGCCGCGGATGAAACTCTCCGACGTGGTGATGTGCTCGGCCGCTTCGGCAGGCGACCAGCGGTCCGGCGCGGCTTTGTAGTGCCACTGCGCCTCGGACAGGCCTTCGATCGATTTCTCGAATTTCGCGCCCGTGCGCTCGAGATGCGCGACGAGCTCGGCGCGCTCGGCGTCGGTCATCGGCTCGGCGGCGAAAACCAGTGTGGCGGCGAACAGAGAGACGAGCAGGGTGATGAATACACGCTTCATGGGTGCCTACGATACTCCGGGACGCGTCCCCGTGTACTCGCTGAAGATTCCGAGCTCGATCTTGCGCTTCACGTCGGTGAAGCCCGCGCCGCGCATGGCGTCGAGGATCACCTCGGGCCGCACGCAGTCGCGCGTCGTTTCCCAGTAGTAGCGGAACAGCTCCGCCGTGCGCGCGCTGCCGGTGCGCAGGCGGATCACCGCGGGCGCGAGACGCCCCATGTAGACGCCGAGGAAGCCGCGGGCGAGGCGCGACTCGGGGGCGGTGATCTCGAGGATCACGAGCTTGCCGCCGGGCCGCAGCACGCGATGGCATTCGGAGAAGACCAGCGACAGATCGGCGAAGTGGCGCAGCGCGAAGCCGATGGAGACGCGGTCGAACGCGGTGTCGCGCAGGGGCAGGCGCTCCGCGGGGGACTGCACCTTCGCGCTGCGGGTGCGTCCGGAGCGGAGCATGCCGTAACTGGCGTCCATCCCGACGATCGCCCGCGGCTCCTTCGTCACCTCGGTCGCCGCACGGGCGACGACGCCCGTCCCGCTGGCGAGGTCGAGCAGCTTCATGCCCGGCGCGAGACCGGCGCGTTTCAGCGCCTCGCGGCGATACCAGTCGCCCGAGCCGAACGACAGAAACCAGGTCGCCCAGTCGTACCAGGGAGCGGTCTCGTCGAAGATCTCGCGGACGTACTCCTCACGCTTCCCGGCGTCCCCGTAGTACTGCGTCAGTGGTGGGTGCGGCGCGATCTTCGTCAATGCAGACCCTCGAAGATCTCGTCCGCGTTGCGCCTGTCGCCGCGCGCGTATGCCTGATCGATGTCGTTCACGTATTCCTCCGCCGGACGCTGCCTCACCCGCCCGCGATCGCCCTTCGCGTCCTTCGCGACTTCCTCGGCGACCAGTGTCTGCACGTACAGCACCCGGTCCTCCCGCGGCATGCGCCGCCACTCGTCCCGCGAGATCGTATCCCGCGCGCAGGCGAGGAGGAGCAATAGAGGGAGGGCAAAGCGAAGATCCATGATGTCAGGTGATGTCTTTCAACTGCTTCAGCCAGTCAACGAATCTCTTGCACAAATCCGAATCCGTTTGAAAGTAACGCTTCGTGACGGCCAAGCCCAGGGGTGTTCCTGGTTCCTCCTGCCAGGCGAGATAGGTGTGGATCTCGGCTTTGCGGGTGGTCGTGAAGCGGCGCTCGGCGGTCGGAATCTCCGCTACGGCGTTCATGGCTCTCGGCCAGAGTGGATCTTGGGACGGGATGAGGTTCGAGGCGAAGTCTTCCAGCATGCCGGCCAGCGAATTGTCAGGCATGAGCCAGACGCCGGCTGCCGGCCGGTGACTTCTCAGAATCAATCCGGCCGGCGGGAGGTCATTCGGCGGCTCATATCCTGCCTCCCTGAGCCGGTGGGTTACAGCAGTCCAACGCGCCTGCGGATCCGTATCGGCATCGACGACGACAGCTACGGGGAACGTACCCTTCAGGGAGACGGGGAGCACTTCGGACAGGAGCTCCCTGATCCCACCGCAGATGCTCACATCATCCCGGGAGATGTCTACAGCATGCTCTCTGGCGACATTCTTGATGAGGTGGTAGTCGTCCGAACCTTCGACGAGAAGGCGTAACGGCATCAACGGACCTCGATCCGTTCGCGGGTGACGATCGCCAGTTCGCGCTCGGAGAACGTCGTGGGTGAGACGGCATCAGCGTGCACGTCGAGCCGTACCAGAACCGCTTCTTCGTTCGGATCTGCTGCTGCAGCAAGCTGGAAAGCTTCGATGCAATCCCAGCTATGCGTCGTGGCGAATACCTGAGTGTCCAGGCGATGCGACAGCCGGAAGATCAGCTCCCACAAACGCTGCTGTGCGGTGAAATGGATTCCGTTCTCGACCTCGTCGATCAGAAGGACGCCACCGCTTGCGTACGCCAGAGACAGTGCGATGCCCAGCAGGCGATTCACACCATCGCCCAGGCTGCGAAGTGCGACCGGCCGCGGGTGCGTCGACAGTTTGGCGAGAGGTACGCGCTTCGCGCGATCTTCGGCGACGAAAGAGATGCGCTCGATATCCGGGCTGATGATCCGCAAGGCGTCCGTGACGTAGGCTTCGAGATCCGTCAGCGCGATCAAGTCCCACAGACGTGCCGTTGCTTCGGTAGTCAGTCCGTGCGGCGACACGTGTGCGTATCGCGTGTTTCGCGCCATCGTCGGGCCGACCGCCGGCTTTCCGTCACTAATACCGATGACGAGGACACGATCGTCCTCGAACGGCCCGATCCGTATCTCCGACTGGCTTCGCCACGCGGTATCGCGGCCGTGGAACAGCTGCTTCAGCGAAGATGGAAGGCGCGCCTCGTCATGGGATTCGAGGATCGCCTGCACGGCCTCCATTGCGCCGCGAGTCGCATACAGCCGCACCGCCTCCAGTACCGACGACTTACCGCTGTTGTTCCGGCCCACGAGCAGGTTCACACGCCCGAGGTGGGGGATCTCCAGCCGCTTGAACACGCGGTAGTTCTCGATCCGGAGGCTTTCGAGAAGCAGCGTCATGGCACTAAGTTTACTCGCGGTCAGCGCGTCTTCGCCGCTGGTTCCCGTCTGGCCGATCGGAGTTGCATGATCTTCGGGGCTCAGTCCGACGTTGAGCGAGATCGCCGCCGCGCGCAAGCTTGTGACCGAGGTTAAGTGAGCGGGCGCGCCGACGTGGGCGCGCCCGCTCGGGTCTACCACATGCCGTGCATCACAGGGTCGGGACGCCTGTCGCCGCGCGCATATGCCTGATCGATGTCGTTCACGTATTCCTCCGCCGGACGCTGCCTCACCCGCCCGCGATCGCCCTTCGCGTCCTTCGCGACTTCCTCGGCGACGAGTGTCTGCACGTACAGCACCCGATCCTCGCGCGGCATGCGCCGCCACTCGTCCCGCGAGATCGTATCCCGCGCGCAGGCGAGCAGGACTAAGGTGGTCAGGAGGAGCGAGCGTCGCATCGGGGGGTGAGGTTACATGATGTGCGCGACCGGCGGTATGGAGTGCGGAGGCGATTGATTGCCTCCGCACTCCAGATCAGTGCGTCTTCGCCGTCCTCCGACCCGCAGTCGCACGAGTCGCTGTTTTTCTAAAGTCAACGCCGTTACGGCTTCAGCCCGGGAACGACGGGCCGAGAAGGGAACGAGCCCGCGTAGCGAGCGGCAGGGCTACGCGGTATCGTCATTCCGATGTTCGTCACCGGCTGGCTCTTCACCATCGGCCCATGTTCGAGGAGAATCTCGGCGACTTCGAGTCGCGCTGGGGACGGTTGACGATGTCTGGCCCGCTCTATAAGTTCATCGGCGATCCTCGCGCTCTTGCTTCCATTCTGAAGGGTGCCGTCAAGTTCACGCCGATTTCAGAGTTGAACGATCCGTCCGAGCTCAGTCCGACGTTGAGCACGGACGCGGTCGAGGCATCGCTCGAGCGTTTGAGACGCGATGGCTACAGCGATATCGACATGGTCCATCTGCGGCGCCAGGAGCGTGTTCTGAGCCGTCTGGCGCCTCGATTTATGGTCGTTGGCGTCCCATCCTCTCGGCAGGACGCCACCGCCGTCATTCGGTTGCCGTTGTACGACTACATTCCTGCCCTTGAAGCGCTCTTGATCGGTGCAGCGGAGGAGATCTCCTCGAAGGTCGGCCTGTTCTGTTTGTCCCGCCGGTACGACTCGCTGCCGATGTGGGCGCATTACGCGAGAAATGCCGCTGGCCTCGTGGTCGAATTCCGGAATCTGCAGAAGGTCTTCGCCGGTGACGACACGGGAGTTCTGGCGCAGCCGATTGCCGTCACGTACGAGCGCGAGCGCTCCGGCATGACATTCGACCCGCAGTCACACGAGTCGCTGTTCTTCTCGAAGTTCGAAGACTGGAACTACGAACAGGAGATACGGGTTGTGATGCCGCTTGCCGAGTGTAGGCGGGTGTCTCCCGCAGGCGGCGGTACAGCGATGCACCTCTACGATGTGCCGCCGGACTGTGTTGCGCGCGTCATCCTCGGCTGGAACATGCCGCCTGACGAGATCGCCGCCGTGCACAAGCTGGTGACCGAGATCAATCCGAGTGTAGAGGTTCTCCGCGCACGGTTCGTGCGCGGACGCGTGGAACTGCTCCCAGCGTGAGCGTTGGCAAATTTGCCCGGCGGGAGGTCAACACTGATGGAGGCGACCGTGAAATTTGCGTGGCGGGAGGCCAACACTGATGGAGACGACCATCAAATTTGCGTGGCGGGAGGTCAACACTGATGGAGACGACCATCAAATTTGCGTTGCGGGAGGGCAACACTGATGATCGCGACCCCCCGTTTTCAAGCACGACACTAGGTTTACCCGCGGTCAGTGCGTCTCGGCCGCCGGTTCCCGGCGCCACCTCTGGGCGATCGGCATGTCCCGGCCGCTGCCGAAGGCTTTGGCGGATACGCGGATGGTCGGCGCGGCCTGGGCGCGCTTGAACTCGTTCGTGTCGACGAGCTTGAGGATCCGCGCGACGAGGTCGCGGTCGAAGCCGTGGGCGGCGATGGCGTCGACTTCGAGCCATTGCTCGATGTAAAGCTTGAGAATCCCGTCGAGGACGTCGTAGGGCGGGAGGGTGTCCTGGTCGGTCTGGTTGGGGCGCAACTCGGCCGAGGGGGCCTTGGTCATGGTGGACTCGGGGATGAGCTCGCGCTCGCGGTTGATCCAGCGGGCCACGCGGTAGACCATCGTCTTGTAGACGTCGCCCAGCAGGGCGAGACCTCCGGCCATGTCGCCGTAGAGCGTGCAGTAGCCGACGGCGAGCTCGGACTTGTTGCCGGTCGTCACCACCAGCGCGCCGGTGCGGTTGGACCAGGCCATGAGGAGGTTGCCGCGGATGCGGGCCTGGATGTTCTCGTTGGTCGTGTCGAACTTCTTCTCGCCGAACAGCTCCTCGACCGCGACCTCGTACGGTGCGTAGATCGGCTGGATCGGCACGATGTGGAAGGCGATGCCGAGGTTCTGGGCGAGCGAGCGGGCGTCGTCGACGGAATGCTGCGAGGAGAACTGCGACGGCATGGCGATGCCGGTGACGCGCTCCGGTCCCAGCGCCTCCGCCGCGATGGCCGCGGTCAGCGCGGAGTCGATGCCGCCGGACAGGCCGATGACCGCGTCCTTGAACCCGCACTTCCGGACGTAGTCGCGCAGGCCGAGGATCAGGCCGCGGCCGATCTCCTCCTCCTTCGACAGGGCGAGCACCGACTCGCACGGGCTGCCCTGCAGATGCACGAGCGTGCCGTGCTCCTCGAACGCCGGCGCGCAGAAGATCGTCTGGCCGGTCTTGTCGATGACGATCGACGACCCGTCGAACAGCAGCTCGTCGTTTCCGCCGACCTGGTTCACGTACACCAGCGGCACGTCGTAGCGCCGGGCGATGTCCTTGAAGATGTCGTAGCGGATCTGGCGTTTGCCGGCGTTGAACGGCGACGCGGAGATGTTCAGCAGCACCTGGGCGCCCTGGCGCACGAGGTCGTCGACCGGGTTCCCGCAGTACAGCTTCTTGCCGAAGATCTCGTCGTCGAACCAGAAGTCCTCGCAGATCGAGACGCCCACGCGCGTGCCGGCGATCTCGACGAGGTGGACGTCCCGGCCCGGCTCGAAGTAGCGCAGCTCGTCGAAGACGTCGTACGTCGGCAGCAGCATCTTCTTCTGTTCGAGCAGCACCTTGCCGTTGCGGGCGATGACGGCCGCGTTGTGCAGCGGCTTGCCGCACCACTGCGGGCTGGGGATCGGGCAGCCGAAGATCAGCGTGGTGTCGCCCGTCATCGCGGCGAGCTCGTCGCGGATCTGCAGGGTGCGCTCGATGAAGTACGGCCGGTCGAGCAGATCGCGCGGCGGGTATCCCGTCACCGCGAGCTCCGGCACGAGCACGACGTCCGCGCCCGCGCGCACGCCTTCGTCGTAAGCACGCCGGATCAGCCCGGCGTTCGCGTTCAGTGCACCAACCGTGGAATTGATCTGACCGATGTAGACCTTCATTCGCGCCCGTTCACCGAAAGTTTTGTTAACGCGGACAAACCTTCAACCATCCACGACGTCTGTAGCCGCTGAATAGACACCGTATCTCACTTTCCATCGCGAGGGGGAGCCATGAAGCGCATCTCGCCTGTCCTTTTTCTGTTTTGCCTGTCGCTGGCTGCCTTCGCGGAGCGTCCCACCTACAAAGCCGTGCGCGCGGCGCAGGCGCCGGTCGTGGACGGCGATCTCTCCGACGCCGTCTGGCAGAGCGCGCCGGAGGCTACGGGGTTCACCCAGCGCGACCCGAACGAAGGCCAGCCCGCGACGCAGCAGACGCGCGTGAAGGTCGCGTACACCGACGAGGCCATCTACTTCGCCGCGGTGATGGAAGACGACGGCAAGGTCACCCCGCTCCTGGCGCGCCGCGACAGTGACCTCAACAACGGCGACTACATCCGCATCAGCATCGACTCGCAGCACGACCGCCTGAACGGCGCCGCGTTCGTCGTGAACGCCAGCAACGTCCAGATGGACATGATCCTCTACAACGACATCTACGACGACATCAGTTGGGACGCCGTGTGGGACTCCGCCACGAAGATCACGGACAAGGGCTGGGTCGCGGAGATGCGCATCCCGCTGTCGCAGCTCCGCTTCCCGGACAGGCAGGTCCACACGTGGGGCTTCAACGTCAGCCGCTGGCAGGCGCGCCTGCGCGAGAGCACGCGCCTCGTGCACTCGCCGAAGACCGAGTCCGGATTCGTCTCCTTCTTCGCCGATCTCGAAGGCATCGAGGGCATCAAGCCGAAGCGCGCCTTCGAGCTGATGCCCTACGGCGTGGCGCGGTCCGACGTCTACAGCCGCGCGAACAACCCGTTCGTCCCCGCGACCGAGCATCGCGTCGACGCGGGCGTGGACATGAAGTACGGCCTGACCTCGACGCTCACCCTGACCGGCACGATCAATCCCGACTTCGGGCAGGTCGAAGTCGATCCCGCGGTGCTGAACCTCTCGCAGTTCGAGACGTCGTTCCCGGAGAAGCGCCCGTTCTTCACCGAGGGCGCGAGCGTCTTCCGCTTCGGCAACGGCCCGGCGAACTCGCGCTGGGGCTTCAACATGTGGTTCCCGACGTTCTTCTACTCCCGCCGCATCGGCCGCTCGCCGCAGGGCTCCCTCGACGCCGACTACGTCTCTACCCCCGGCGAGACCACGATCCTCGGCGCCGCGAAGGTCACCGGGAAGGTCGGCAAGGGCTGGACCGTCGGCGTCCTGGACGCGCTCACGGACGAGGAAGAGGGCTGGTGGCAGATCGGGGAGGATACGGACGACCCGACCGCCGTGCCGAAGCGCGTCGGAAAGCAGACCGTCGAGCCGATGACGAACTACCTCGTCGCGCGGGCCACGAAGGAGTACGGCAAGGACTCCCGCGCCGGCTTCATGTTCACCTCGGTCAACCGCCGGCTGAGCGGCGAGCTGGAAGGCTCGCTGCGCGAGAGCGCGTACTTCGGCGGCATCGACGGCTATTCGCTCTTCAAGAACAAGGCGTGGATCCTGGAGTGGCTCGCGGGCGGCTCGATGGTCGAGGGCTCGGAGGAGGCGATCGCGGCGACGCAGGAGAACGGCGCGCGCTACTACCACCGTCCCGACGCCGATCATCTCGAATACGACCCGACCCGCACGTCGCTCACCGGCTGGATGAGCCGCGTGATGCTGGCCAAGCAGCAGGGCAAGTGGCGCCCGAACATCCAGGTCCAGATGCTCTCCCCCGGCCTGGAGCTCAACGACATCGGCTTCCTGCCGCGCACCGACGCCGTCTCCACCCACGCCCTGTTGCACTACCTGAACACGGACCTGACGAAGTACACGCGCGAGATCAGCGTGTGGGCCGGCAAGTTCCAGAACTGGAATTTCGACAGGGACCTGACGGCGAACGGTGTTTCGGGGAACGCGTACGTGCAGCTCAAGAACTACTGGTCCGTGTACATGTGGGGCGGCGGCCAGGCGGACCACGTCGACGACCGCATCACGCGCGGCGGACCGGCGATGCTCTACCGCGGCCACACCTTCGTCGGCGGCGGCTTCGGCAGCGACTCGCGCAAGAAGTTCAGCGCCTCGTTCGAGACGGAGAGCGTCGTCGACGACTTCGACGGGACCTTCCGGATGTACTGGGCGTCGCTGACGTACCGGCCGACGCCGGCGATGCGCATCTCGCTCCAGCCGTCGTTCCGGCGGCTGCACGAGGTCGCGCAGTACGTGACGCAGGTCGAGGACAAGACGTACGACGCGACGTATGGGAAGCGCTACATCTTCGCGACGCTCGACCAGCGCACGCTCGACATCGGCATCCGCACCGAGTGGACGCTGAACGCGCGGCTCTCCGCGCAGTTGTACCTGCAGCCGTTCGTCGCCAGCGGCGACTACAGCGGGTACAAGTACCTGACCCGCGCCCGCGACGACGAGTTCACGACGCTCGACAACGTGCGCGCGGACGCGGAGGCGGGCAATCCCGACTTCAACTTCCGCAGCGTGCGCGGCAGCGCCGTGGTGCGCTGGGAGTTCCGCCCCGGCTCGGCGATGTACGTGGTGTGGAACGAGAACCGTTCAGACGTCGTGCCGGGCGTCGGCGACTTCCGCATGCGCCGCGACTTCGGCGCGCTCCCGGACGCGCCGAGCCAGGACGTGTTCCTGGTGAAGTTCTCCTACTGGCTCCCGATTTAGGGGGCAGGGCGCAGGGGGCAGGGGACAGAGGATCGAAGCAACACGAGTGGGGGGCAGTAAACGCCGGCGGATTCTCCTGCGCCCTGTGCCCTGTCCCCTGCGCCCTCTGCTAGCATTCCCTCATGAGCGACGACTTCGGCACGATCAGCGCCCGGCGGGGCGAGCGGGCGAAAGAGATCGAGGTTCTGCGCAAGCATCGCGAATCGCTCGTGAAGATGCTCGAGGACGTCGACGCCCAGCTTCGCGAACTGGAGGTCTTCGAGGCCCCCGCCACCCGCCCGCTCGTCACCACGCCCGAGTACGAGGAAGTCCCCTCCACGCAGCCGGGCAACGCCGGCCGCGTGCTGCTGCTCGTCGGCGTGGTCGTCGTCGCGCTGGCCCTCATCGGCTGGCTCGTGTGGCGTGCGAGCTCGGATCGTCCCGCGGAGACCGCCACCGTGGTCGAGGAGACCGCGACGGCCACCACCGCGGTCGAGGAGCCCGAGACCACCACCACCGCCCCCGCGACGATCGCGGAAGTCGCGCAGCCCTTCACCGCTGCGCCCGCGTCGCAGGACTACGGCCTGGTCCGCAAGGGCACCCGCGTGACCCGGCAGTACGAGGTCACCAACAACTCGGACGAGCCGATGTCCATCACGGTCTCCCGCTCGACCTGCCGCTGCCTCTACTACGAGCACGCGCCGGTGATCCCGCCGAAGGCGAAGGAATCCATCACCGTGACCGTCGACGGGGCCAAGGCCAAAGCCGGCACGCTGCGCGAGACGATCCGGGTGACGTCGCGAGCCGACGCGTCCGTTGGCACATCCTTCGACGTGATCGCCACCGTCCGGTGACATCCCGCGGAACACGGTTACCGAACGGTCGTGTTCTAATCCCCGCCGTGAAGTCACCCCTCGGGTTTTTCCTCGTATTCCTCGTGTGCTCAACAGTTTCAGCTCAGGAGGCGCCACTGACCCTGGAGCGCGCCGTGAGCCTCGCTTTGGAGCGCAACGAGCGCGCCGCGATCGCCGAAACGACGGTCGAAGCCGCGGAGGCGCGCGTGGGCCGTGCGCGCACGGCGTTCTTTCCCCGCGTCGACGTCAACGGCAACTGGCGCACGGACTATCCCGATCCCACCGAGCGCACGCTCGCGACGTCCGCTCTGCTCACGCAGCCGCTCTTCGACGCGCGCGTCTTCCCCCTCTTCCGGCAGGCGCGTTTTCAGCGCGACGCCGCCCAGCTCACCGCGGGCGAGAGCAAGCGTCTCCTCGGCTTCGACGCCGCGATCGTGTTCCTCAACACCCTCAGTTTCGAGCAGGTGCAGCTCGCCGCGCAGCGCCGCCGCGATTTCGCGCAGACGAACCTCGCCGACGTCCGCGCGCGCTTCGAAGCGGGGCTGGTCAGCTCGAACGACGTCACCCGCGCGGAGCTCGAGCTCGCGACCGCCGTGCGCGGCGTGGCCGAGGCCGTGGGGAACGTGCAGGCGGCGCGCGTCGATCTGGAGAACCTGCTCAAGACCGACGTCGGGCCGCTCGCGCCGCCGACGGCGCTGCTCGAAGCCGCTGCCGCGCCGCCGGCCACCGACATCCCCGCCGCCCAGCAGCGCCGCGGAGACATCGCCGCGTCCCGCGCGAACGTCGAAGCGCTCCGCGCCTTCTCCGACGAGACGCGCGCGCGCTTTCTCCCCTCGGTGGGCCTGACCGCCCAGACGCGCAACATCAACGACGGCCCGATCACGTCGCGCGAGCAGGACGGCTTTTTCGGGCTGGCGTTCTCGTGGCCGGTCTTCGACGCGGGCGTGCGGAGCGCGGAGCGCCGCGAGCGCGAGGCCCTCGTGCGCGGCGCGGAGCTCGAGCTCGAAGCGTCGCTGCGCGACGTCCGGCGCGAGCTGGAGAGCGCCGCGGTCCGCCTGGCCACCGAACAGGCCGCGCTGCGCGAGGCCACGGCGGCCGTGCGCGCCGCGCGCAAGAACACGGACGAGACCCAGATCCTCTACCGCGAAGGCCTGGCCAGCGCCCTCGAGCTGGCCGACGCCACCCAGCGCCTCTTCGAAGCCGACGTCGCCGAGGCGACGGCGACGTACCGAATGGCGTTAGCCTATCTGTCCCTTCGCGAAGCCAGCGGCGTGGGAGCAACCCGATGAAAAAGACTTTTCTCGTTCTTCTCTTCTCTCTGACGCTCCTGGCCTGCTCCAAGAACGGCGGCGAAGCGAAAGGCGACACCAAGGGTGGAGGGAAGGGCAAGTCCATGGCCTTCCCCGTGGAAGTGAAGGCCGTCGAGTCGCGGCGCGTCGAATACACCGTCACCGCCGTCGGCTCGCTGGACGCTTTCGAGCGCGTCGCGGTCACGTCGCGTGTCGCGGGAGCGGTCGAGCGCGTGAACTTCCGCGAGGGGCAGATCGTCAGCACCGGCCACACGCTCGTCGAGATCGAGCCCGAGCGCTACCGCCTCGCCGTCGCCGCCGCCGAGGCCGCGCTGCAGAAGGCGCGCGCGGCGCAGGGGGAGGCCGAGGCGGGCTACTCGCGCCGCCAGCAGGCCAGCGAGAAGAACCCGGGCCTCATCCGCGGCGAAGAGATCGAGACCTGGCGCACCAAGGTGCAGAGCACCGCGGCCGAGGTGTCGCAGGCCCAGGCCGCGCTGGCGACGGCGAAGCTCAACCTGCGCGACGCCTTCGTGCGCGCGCCCGTCGCCGGCATCATCCAGACCCGCACCGTCGAGACCGGCCAGTACGTCCCGATCGGGACCGTCCTGGCCACCCTCGTCCGCCGCGATCCCCTCCTGCTCCGCTTCCAGGTCCCCGAGCAGGACGCGACGCCGCTGCACTCCGGCATGATGGTGCGCTTCAACATCGCCGAAGATGCGACCGAGCACCAGGCGCGGGTCACGCACGTGGCCGCGGCCGCCAATCAGGCCTCGCGCATGGTCGACGTCACCGCGAACGTCGTCAACGCCAACCGTCCCGAGCTCCGGCCCGGCGCCTTCGCGCGCGTCACCGTCCCCATCGGCGCGACCCGGGAAGCCCCGGTCATTCCCCAGACCGCCATCAGACCGAGCGAGAAAGGTTTCCTCGCTTACACAATTGACAATGGCGTGGCCCGGCAGCGTGTCCTTACATTGGGAATGCGCACCGCCGACGGACTGGTCGAAGTGAAGGACGGACTTGCGCCCGGCGAGACGCTCGTCGTCCGCGGCGCGGAAGCGCTGCGTGACGGCGCGCAGGTGAGGGTGACGCGGTAGGGAGAGGGAGTCGCAGAGTCTCAAAGTCTCAAAGTCTCAAAGTCTCAAAGAGAGGCCCGATCACCGTCTTTGCGACTTTGCGACTTTGCGACTTTGAGACTCGGTCAGGAACGACGACGATGAAAATCACAGAAGCCTGTATCAAGAACCCCGTCTTCGCCTGGATGCTGATGCTGGCGACGGTGCTGTTCGGCGGCGTCGCGGCCACGCGCATCGGCATCTCGCAGTTCCCCGACGTCGACTTCCCCACCATCAGCGTGAGCGCGGGGTGGGAGGGCGCGGCGCCGGAGGTCATCGAGCACGACGTGGTCGAGCCGATCGAAGAGGCGCTGATGCAGGTGGAAGGGGTGCGCAACATCACCTCCACGTCCCGCCAGGGCTCGGGCAACGTGACCGTCGAGCTCGACCTGTCCCGCAACGTCGACCTCGCGCTGCAGGACGTGCAGACCCGCATCGCCCAGGTCCAGCGCCGGCTGCCGCGGGACATGGAGCCGCCCGTCGTCTCCAAATCGAATCCCGAAGACCAGCCCATCCTCTGGATCGGCCTCTCCGGCCCTTACGCGCCGCAGGTGCTCGCCGACTACGCGCGCTATCGCATCAAGGAGAAGCTCCAGACCGTCCCCGGCGTCGGCGAGATCCAGTCCGGCACCGTCGACCGCAACATCCGCGTGTGGATCGACTCCGACAAGCTCGACGAGCGCCAGGTCACCGCGGGCGAGGTGCTCCGCGCCATCCAGGCGCAGCACGTGGAGCTGCCCGCCGGCCGCCTGGAGACCTCCGGCCGCGAAGTGAACGTCCGCGTCCTGGGTGAAGCATTCAACCTCGACGAGTTCCGCCGCCTGGTGGTGAAGGAGACGGAAGGCGCGCAGGTCTACCTCAGCGACGTCGCCATCGTCGAAGACGGCTTCGAGGACATCCGCCGCATCTCGCGCGTCAACGGCGAGCCGGCGCAGGGCATGGGCATCCGCAAGCAGCGCGGCTCGAATGCTGTCGCCGTCGCGAAGGGTGTCAAGGCGGAGATCGCGGAGATCCAGAAGACGCTGCCCGCGGGCATGGAGCTCGGCGTCAACTTCGACTCGACGCAGTTCATCGAAGAGTCGGTGCACGAGATCCAGTTCGAGCTGCTGCTTTCCGTCATCCTGACGGCGTTCATCTGCTGGCTGTTCCTCGGCTCGTTCAGCGCGACGCTGAACGTCATCCTGGCCATCCCGATGTCGCTCCTCGGCACGGTGGCGTTCATCTACTTCTTCGGCTTCACGCTGAACACGTTCACGCTGCTGGGACTGGCGCTCGCCGTCGGCATCGTCGTCGACGACGCGATCATGGTCCTGGAGAACATCTTCCGCCACGGCGAGATGGGCAAGGACCGCGTGAGCGCGGCGCGCGAGGGCACCGAGGAGATCAGCTTCGCGGCGCTGGCGGCGACGCTCGCGGTCTGCGCGATCTTCCTGCCGGTCGTGTTCATGTCCGGCATCATCGGGAAGTTCTTCCTGCAGTTCGGCGTGACGCTCTGCATCGCGGTGCTGCTGTCGTACGTCGAAGCCGTCACCCTCGCGCCCGCGCGCTCCGCGCAGATGCTGAAGGCGGGGCAGGAGCGGCAGTCGAAGCTCGGCCACTTCGTCGACGTCACCTTCGACAAGCTCGCGGCCGGCTATTCGAAGGTGCTGGCCATGGGCCTGAAGGCGCCGGTGACGGTGCTGGTGTTCGCGGTCGGGCTCTTCCTGCTGTCCATCTTCGTGTTCCGGAAGCTGCCCACCGAGTTCGTGCCTTCGCAGGACCAGAGCCGCCTCATGATCCGCCTGCAGACCGCCGTCGGCGCAAACATCGAGGAGACCGACCGCGTCTTCCGGCGCGCCGAGGAGTACCTCATGAAGCAGCCGGAGGTGCTGCGCGTGTTCGGCAACGTCGGCGGCATGGGCGGCGGCAGCGTGAACAGCGGCATCGTCTTCGTCACCATGACTCCGCCCAAGGAGCGCGTCAACCAGCAGGAGTTCTCCGCCCGCATCCGCAAGGAGCTCAACTCCTATCCCGGTGTGCGCGCGGTGGTGCAGGACCTCTCCCAGCAGGGCTTCACCGGCCAGCGCGGCTTCCCGATCGAGTTCTCCGTGCGCGGGCCGGAGTGGGACAAGCTCATCGAGCTCGCAAACGACATGCGCGAGAAGCTCAACGCCAGCGGCATGGCGACGGACGTCGACACGGACTACCAGGTCGGCATGCCGGAGCTGCGCATCGTTCCGGACCGCGACCGCGCCGCCGACCTCGGCGTCCCGGTCGAGGACGTGGCCACGACGGTGAACGCGCTCGTCGGCGGCGTGCGCTCGGGCAAGTACTCGACGGGCGGCCGGCGCATCGACATCCGCACGCGCCTGCTCGCGTCGCAGCGGACGCGCCCCGAGGACCTGTCGCGGCTGCGCGTGAGGACGGCGGGTGGCGATCTCGTGCCGCTGTCCACGCTGGTGAAGGAAGACGAGCGGCCGGCGCTGCAGTCCGTGACGCGCCGCGACCGCGAGCGCGCCATCTCCATCTACGGCAACGTGGCGCCGGGCAAGTCGCAGGGCGAGGCCCTCGCGTACGTCGAGTCGATCAGCAAGGACCTGCCGCCCGGTTACCGCGCGGTGCTCGGCGGCTCGTCGGTGGCCTTCCGCGAGTCGATGGGCCAGCTCCTCTTCGCCCTGGTCCTCGGCATCATGGTCGCGTACATGGTCCTGGCGTCGCAGTTCAACTCGTTCCTGCATCCCGTGACCGTGCTCTCGATCCTGCCGCTGTCGATCGCCGGCGCGGCGTTCGCGCTGCTGATCACCGGCAAGACCCTGAACATCTTCTCCATGATCGGCCTGTTGCTGCTGCTGGGCATCGCCAAGAAGAACTCCATCATCCTCGTCGACTACGCGGTGCAGGGGCAGCGCGAGCGCGGCCTCTCCGCGCACGACGCGATGCTGCAGGCCGGCCCGGTGCGCCTGCGCCCGATCCTCATGACCACCATGGCCACGATGATGGCGGCCGTCCCGCCCGCGCTGGCCCTCGGCCCCGGCGCCGAGACCCGCGGCCCGATGGCCGTGGCGATCATCGGCGGCCTGATCATCTCGACGACGCTGTCGCTGCTGGTCGTCCCGGCGTTCTTCGTCGTGGCCGACAACGTGAAGACCAGGCTCGCGGGCATGTTCCACCGCGAGCGCGAGGAAGAAGGCGAGGAAGCGACGGCGCACTGACGCCTCTCCTCTCATGCGCCGCCTGCTGCTGATCGCCTTCCTCGCGCTTCCCCTCTTCGCGGATCCCACGGTCATCGAAGGGGCGAAGAAGCAAGTCGGCGTCACGCGGGGCTACGATCCGGCCTACCGCCGGATCGCGTATCCCAACGGCGACGTCCCGCGCACGACGGGCGTCTGCACGGACGTGATCGTCCGCGCCTACCGTCACGCCGGCGTCGACCTGCAGGTGCTCGTGCACGAGGACATGAAGAAGAACTTCGGCGCGTATCCGAAGAACTGGGGCCTGCGGCGGCCGGACACGAACATCGACCATCGCCGCGTGCCGAACCTGGCCACGTTCTTCACCCGCCGCGGCGCGAAGCTGCCCGTGACGCGCAGGGGCGCGGACTACAAGCCGGGCGACGTCGTCACGTGGCGCCTGTCTTCAGGCGTGCCGCACATCGGCCTCGTCTCCGACGTGCGCGTCCCGCGCACGGACCGCTATCTGGTCGTCCACAACATCGGCGGCGGCGCGCAGATCGAGGACGTGCTCTTCGCCTATACGCTCACAGGGCATTACCGATGGCGGTCATCAGCGCAGCGTTGAATTCGTCGGCTTTCTCCACGTTGGCCAGGTGAGCCGCGCCCGCGAGCTTCACCAGCCGCGCATTGGGGATCGCGGCCGCCATCCGCTCCGCGTCCTTCGGCGGCGTGATCGGGTCTTCCTCCCCGACGGCGATCAGCGTCGGAACCTGGATGGACGGGAGCAGCGCCGATGAATCCGGCCGCGTGGCGATCGCACGCAGCGCGCCGATCACATACTCCCGCGACGCGGACTCCATCACCTCGCGCACGTACTCGCGCATGTCGTCCGGCGCATCGGCCGTGAGCATCTTCGGCAGCATCGACTCCACGACCGGCCCCGTGCCCTCGCGCTGCACTGTCTCGATCATGTCGTAGCGTCCCTTGCGCGCCTCCTCGGTGTCCGCCGTCTCGCGGGTGTCGATGAGGATCAGGCCGGAGACGCGCTCCGGGAACAGGCGCAGCACGGCGAAGCAGATGTAGCCGCCCATCGACAGCCCGGCGAACGTCGCCTTCTCGATCCCGCGCGCGTCGAGCTGCTCGACGGCGAACTTCGCGTACTCGTCCATCGAGTCGCGCGCGGGCAGGTCGGGCATCACGTGGTCGAAGCCCGGGATCGACGCCTGCCTGGCGAAGATGGCCGAGGTGAAGGGGAAGCCGTGGAGCCAGAGGATGGTGTTCATCGTGCGGAAAGAGTGTGCACATTCCGGTCCGCGATAAACTCCCGCGCCATCGACACGATCATCATCGTCGCCTATCTCGCCGCGGTGCTCCTGGCGGGCGTGGTCTTCGCGAAGCGGCAGAAGACGACGCGGACGTACTTTCTCGCCTCGCACTCCGTGCCGTGGTGGGCGATCGCGGCGTCGATCGTGGCCACCGAGACGTCGACCATCACCTTCATCTCCATCCCCGGCATGGCCTGGTCCCCCGGCGGCGATTTCCGCTTCCTGCAGATCGTCCTGGGCTACGTCGTCGCGCGCCTGATCATCGCGGCGGTGTTCATGCCGTGGTACTTCCGCGGCGAGCTGGTGACGGTCTACGAGCTGCTGCAGACGCGCTTCGCGCCGAGCGTGAAGGCCCTCGCGGCGACGCTGTTCGTGATCATGCGGACCATCGCCGACGGCGTCCGCCTGCTGCTGACGGCCTACGTCGTGGCCGCGCTCATCGATAGTTTCGGCGTGACCGGCGCCATCGTCGGCCTCGGCGTGATCATGACCCTCTTCACGCTCACCGGCGGCATCGAGGCCATCGTCTGGATCGAGGTCGTGCAGCTCGCGATCTACGTCGGAGGGGCGATTGCGGCGGCGGTGGTGCTCGTCGACAGCGTGGGCCTCGAGCACGCCGTCGCCCTCGGCGCCGCCGCGAAGAAGTTCACGGTCTTCGATTTCTCGTTCGACCTGACCAAGACCTTCACGTTCTGGTCGGGCCTCATCGGCGGCACGTTCCTCACGCTCTCCACGCACGGGACCGATCAGTACATGGTGCAGCGCTATCTTTGCACCGACCGCCCGCGCAGCGCGGCGAAGGCCGTGATCGCCTCGGGGGCGGTCGTCTTCGTGCAGTTCGCGTTCTTCCTGTTCATCGGCGTGCTGCTGTTCGCGTTCTACGGCAATCCGGACTCGGGGCACGCGACGGCATCCGACCAGGTCTTTCCCGCTTTCATCGCCAATCATCTGCCCGTGGGCCTGAGGGGACTGGTCGTCGCCGCGATCCTCGCCGCGGCGATGTCGTCATCGCTGAGCGCGATCGCGTCGACGGTCGTCTCCGACCTCCTCCGTCCGCGCGACGAGCGCCGGGCCATGCACCTCTCGCGCGCGGTCATCGTCATCGCCGGCCTCACTCAGATCGCCGTCGGCGTGGGGCTGCAGCAGACGACGCGCTCCGCCCTGGGCACGGCCCTCGCCGTGGCCTCTCTCATCAACGGGCCGATCCTCGGCGTCTTCTTCCTGGGCGCCACGAAACGCGCGAACACGGCGTCGGCGCTGGCGGGGATGATCGCCGGCATCGTCGCGGTGGGCCTGGTGGCGTTCGCGACGGCGGTCGCCTGGCCGTGGTACGCGGTGGTCGGATCGCTGGTGACGTTCTCCGTTGGTATGCTCGCCGCGCTTTGGACCTCGACCGGAAGATCGGCCGCCTCTTCTCCGTCGCTGCCCGTGCACTGACCGACGACGTGGTCCGGCACGTGCGGGACAACCATGTGGGCGGCGTGATCTGGTTCCAGTCGACGACGGACGTGGCGGCGGCGGCGAACGCGCGGCTGCAGGAGCTGGCGGGCGAGCCGCTCCTGATCAGCGCGGACCTCGAGTCGGGGATGGGCATGCGCTTCACCGACGCGGTGTGGTGGCCCCCGGCGATGGCGCTCGCCGCCACGGGCGATCCGGCGCTCGCGGAGGAGCAGGCCCGCGCCACCGCGCGCGAGGCGCTGGCCATCGGCGTGAACCACATCCTCGCGCCGGTCTGCGACGTGAACGTCGATCCCGCCAATCCGGTGATCAACACCCGCAGCTTCGGCGAAGACCCGCACGACGTCGCGCGCTACGTCGAGGCCATGGTGCGCGGGACGCAGTCCGAGGGGGCGCTGGCGACGGCGAAGCACTTCCCGGGACATGGGGACACGCACGTCGACTCCCATCGCGCGCTGCCGGTGCTCGACGTCACGCGCGAGCGCCTGGACCGCGTGGAGCTCGTCCCGTTCCGCTCCGCGATCGCCGCCGGCGTCGGGTCGGTGATGATCGGACATCTCGCCGTGCCGTCGCTCGATCCGGCGCTCGCACCCGTGCGCGAGTCGTTCGAGAACGTCTGGGGCACCGAGCATCATGAGGTCACGCGCGGCGGCACGATGCCCGCCACGCTCTCCGCGCCGGTCATCACCCTCCTGCGCTCCCTCGGGTTCGAAGGGATGATCGTCACCGACGCGATGGACATGGGCGGACTGGCCGCGCACTTCGATCCCGGCGAGGCCGCCGTGCGCGCGCTGGAAGCAGGGGAGGACCAGGTGCTGTACTCCGCGGACACGGACGCCGCGATCGCGGCCGTCAAGCGCGCGGTGCTCTCCGGCCGCCTGCCGATGTCCCGCATCGAAGAAGCCTGCGAAAGGGTGCAGATCGCCGCGAATGTAGGGCGTGGCTTCAGCCCGCCTCCCCCGTGGGCGGGAGGGGGGCGTTCCCCCGCCCACGAGGGGGGCGGGCTGAAGCCACGCCCTACATTGGATGAGCTGACGCCACGCGCTGCGTACATCGCCCAGCGCTCCATCACCTTGGTCCGCGACACCCGCGGCCTCCTCCCCCTGACCGCGAAGAAACTCGCCGTCGCCACCTTCACCGACGAGCCGCTCGACCACCTCCTGCAGGGCAACGCCACGCCGGAGGCCGCGGACGTCCTCCTGCTCCACCTCGCCATGCGTCCGAAGTCCGGCGCGGGCCGCATCGCCGTCCCCGAAGAGGCGAGGCGGCTCGCGGAGAAGCATGCGCGCAAGACCGTGGCCGTATCATTCGGCAGCCCGTACATCCTGCGGGAGCTCGGCGACGTCAGCACATTCGTCTGCGCGTGGGGCATCCAGCCCGTCCTGCAGATGGCCGCAACCAACGCCCTCCTGGGCAAGGCAGAATTCACGGGACGGCTTCCCGTCACACTATGAAAAAGATCCTGCTCCTCGCACTCCTCCTGGCCGGTTGCGCGACGGCGACTCCGCCGCCGAGACCGGAGGTCGACGCCGCGATCGAAGAAGCGATCGCCGCGAAACGCATCCCCGGGGCCGTGCTCCGGATCGAGCACGGCGGCACCGTCTACCAGCGCGCGTACGGCAACCGCGCCGTCGAGCCGGCGGTGGAGGCCATGACCGCCGACACGATCTTCGACGTCGCGTCGATCACCAAGGTGGTCGCCACCGCGCCGTCGATCGCGAAGCTGGTCGAGCGCGGCAAGGTCTCGCTCGACGCGCCGGTGCGCACGTATCTGCCCGAGTACGCGGACGAGACCGTGACCGTGCGCCACCTCCTCACGCACACCTCCGCGATCCGTCCCGGCCTCGACCTGCGCGACGACTGGAGCGGCTACGACGAAGGCATCCGCCGCGCGCTCGCGCAGCGCTCGCAGAACCGCCCGGGCACGATCTTTCGTTACTCCGACGTCAACTACATCCTCCTCGGCGAGATCGTCCGCCGCGTGTCCGGCGAGCCGCTGGACGCGTTTGCCCGGAAGAACGTCTTCGCGCCGCTGGGGATGCGCGAGACCGGCTTCCGTCCGGCGCCGAGCCCCCGCGTCGCGCCGACCGAAAACGGCCTCCGCGGCGTGGTCCACGATCCGACCGCACGGCGCATGGGCGGCGTCGCGGGCCACGCGGGCCTCTTCAGCACCGCGGGGGACCTCGCGAAGTTTGCGCGCTGGGCGATGACCAGCGATCTGGGCCGCGACATCACGCCGCCGGAAGTGGCCATCCGCCGCGCCTTCGGCTTCGACATCGATTCCGCGTACTCCCGTCCGCGTGGCGACCTGTTCTCGTACGGCTCGTTCGGACACACCGGCTGGACCGGCGGGTTCCTCTGGATCGACCCCGCGGCGCGGGCCTTCTACGTCTTCCTCTCGAACCGCGTACACCCCGACGGCAAGGGCAGCGTCATCGCACTCCAGCAGCGTCTCGGCACGCTCGTCGCGCGGTCGCTGAACCTGGCGACGGAGTACGCCACTCCCGTCCCGCGCCGCTTCGGCGTGGTGACGAGCGGCGGCGACGCGCAGAACGGCATCGACGTCTTGCACGCCACGGACTACGAGGCGCTGCGCGGATTGCGCATCGGCCTGATCACGAACCAGAGCGGCATCGACCGCACCGGCAATCCGACCGTCGACCTGTTGCGCGGCGCGCCTGGCGTGACACTCGCGGCCATCTTCACCCCCGAGCACGGCCTGCGCGGCACGGCCGACGACGAGCGCATCGCCGACGAGTCGTATCGGGGGATCCCCGTCTACAGCCTCTACGGCGAGCGGCGCAAACCGTCGCCCGAGCAGCTCGCGAATCTCGACGCGCTGGTCTTCGACATCCAGGACATCGGCACGCGCTTCTACACCTACATCTCGACCATGGGCATGGCCATGGAAGCGGCGGCCGAGGCGAAGGTGAAGTTCGTCGTGCTGGACCGGGTGAATCCCATCGGCGGCGTCGTGGTCGCGGGTCCGATGCTCGAAGGCCCGATGAACTTCGTCGGCTGGCACCCGCTGCCGGTGCAGCATGGGAAGACTGCCGGCGAGCTCGCGCGGCAGTTCCGCGAGGAGCGCCGCATCGACGTCGACCTCACCGTGGTCCCGGTGAAGAACTGGTCCCGCGAGCAGTGGCAGGACGAGGCCGGCCTGCCGTGGGTGAACACGTCGCCGAACATGCGCTCGCTGCACGCGGCGGCGCTGTATCCCGGCATCGGCCTGCTCGAGCGCGCGATCTCCGTCGGCCGCGGCACGCCCACGCCCTTCGAGATCCTCGGCGCGCCCTACATCGACGGCGCCGCGCTGGTCCGCGAAGCCGGCCCGCTGCCGGGCCTGTCGCTCGAGCCCGTGCGCTTCACGCCGCTCGCGAGCGTCCATAAGGACCAGGAATGCGGCGGCGTGCGGATCGCCATCATCGACCGCCGCGCGTTGCGCTCGGTCGAAGCGGGGGTCGCGATCGCCAGCGCGCTCGCGCGGTTGTACCCGGGGCAGTTTCCCGTGGACGAGCTCCAGCCGCTGCTCCGGCACCGGCCGACGCTCGAAGCGATCCGCGCGGGCAAGCCGCTCGCGGAGATCAAGCAGCTCTGGGGCGTCGTCGTGCACAACGCGACCGTGATCGACGGAGGCTCGCGCGTCGCGGACGTGGTCATGCGCGGCGACCGCATCGAGCGCGTCGACGACGCGCACCAGCACGAAGGCTTCCGTCTCGTCGACGCCTCGGGGCAGTACGTCATCCCCGGCCTGATCGACATGCACGCGCACCTGCTGCTCGACTTCGACCGCGCCTTCACCGAGCAGATGCTGCGGATGCTCCTCGCGCACGGCGTCACCACCGTCCGCGATCCCGGCTCGCACCTCGACATCCTGCCGCTGCGCGATGCCACGCGTGCGCCGCGCATTCTCACCGCGGGTCCGATCCTGATCGGCTCGAAGTTCGTGCATCCGCAGTTCAAGCCTGTCTTCACGGAAGACGAGGTGCGGGCCGAGGTGCGCGCGCAGGCGAAAGCGGGCGTGGACTTCATCAAGGTCTACGCGTCCATGCCGCCGGCTCTGGTGAAAGCCGCCATCGACGAAGCGCACGCGCATCGCCTCCCCATCGTCGGCCACCTGCAGCTCACGACCTGGAGCGAAGCAGCGCGTCTCGGCATCGACGGCATCGAGCACGCCGCGCCGTGGTCGAACGACCTGACGACGAAAGAATGCCCGCAGACCATGCAGGGCCGCATCTGCTGGATGGAGAACCTCGACCTGGCGAAAGCGCGCGAGACCGCGCGGATCCTCGCGCAGCAGAACGTCGTCGTCGATCCGACGCTCATCGCGATGCAGACCAAGATCTTCGGCGACGGCGGCCGCGAGGTGTCGACGTTGCCGCCGTATGTCGTCGAGTTCTGGCGGAAGAACTCGTACGACCTGTCGTCCGGCCGTTCCGCGTGGCCCAACCTCCTCGCCTTCACCCGCGTGCTCCACGAAGAAGGCGTGACCCTCGTCGCCGGCACGGACACGCCGACCCCATGGATCATCCCCGGTGTGAGCCTCCACGAAGAGCTCCGGTTCCTCCGCGACGCCGGGATCCCGACGGCCGAGGTCCTGAAGATCGCCACTTCGAACGCCGCCCGCGCCCTCCGCCGCCCCGACCTCGGCGCCATCGCCCCCGGCAAACGCGCCGATCTCGTCATCCTCGCGAAGAACCCGTTGGACGACATCGCCAACACGCGCTCCATCGTCCGAGTGATCGCCGGCGGCGAGTAGGCGCGCGTCCTGTCATCCCGAGCGTCGAGCGAGGGACCTGGGC
>DASUSN010000006.1:0-74206 GCA_036375075.1 Thermoanaerobaculia bacterium
ATCGGCGCGCATGTGCCCCATGAAGTCGATGAGCTGCCGGCCGAACGGGAGCCGCGACAGCGCGCCCAGCGCGCGCACCGCCGTCCGCCGCCCGCGCTCTTCGCCGCGCGCCAGCAGCAGCGGACGCAGGAAGGTGCGGTAGCTCCAGTCAGGCATGCCGGCCATGGTAGCTTGAGGCACGCCGCTCGAAGGGACCGCTGGCGTCCCCGCCGGCTGCCGCGCAGGCGTCCGCGCCTGCGCCGGGCGGCGGGACGCCGACGGTCCGCTCATCCGTAGATCTCGTTGATCTCCTTCGCCAGCTCGTGGTCCCTCTCCGTAATGCCGCCCGACAGGCGGATGATCACGCGGTTGTACACGTTGCTCCAGTCGGGATGATGGTTGCGCCGCTCCGCCGCGAACGCGAGCTCGGTCATGAAGCTGAACGCCTCGGCGAACGTGCGGAGCTCGAACGGGCGCTCCAGCGCGCCGTCGCGGGTCTCCCGTGCGGAACGTCCGTCATTGCAACGTCTTCATGTATTCGATGAGCGCCCTCCGCTCGTCGTCGGTGAAGTCGCGGTTCCTGCCGCCTTCCTGAAGCTGCGTGTAGTACAGCCCCTCGTGGCCGGCGTTGGAGTTGCCGGTCTCGCTGGTGCGGAACTCGAAGCTGCCGGGGAACGGCTGCGTGGAGAGGCCGACGTCTTTCGGATCGAACTCGCGGCTGCCGACGTGGAACGTCTTCACGCGCTGGCTCGCGGGGAGCAGGAGCTGATAGAGGTTCGGCACCGAGCCGGCGTGCAGGAACGGCGCGGTGGCCCAGATGCCGTCGAGTGGACGCGCCTTGTACGCGAGCGGATTCGGCGGCTGGCCGTTCGGATCGCGGAAGCCGGTCATGGAGAGGATCTGCTGTTGCGTGGGAGGCGGCTGCAAGGCGGCCAGGGAGCGCTGGATGACGCCGCGATCGGCAACGCCGAGGACGGTCGCGGCGGCGGCTTTCGGTACGTTGTTCATCAGGGGACGCAGTGCGCCCGGGTCGACCACGCGTGTGAAACGCTCGATCATCTTCCTGTCCGTGCCGATGTCGGCGAGCGGCACCATGACCGTCTTCACGAACTGCTTCCCGAACATGTTCGCCGGCCACTTCGGGAACTCGCCCGTGGCGTCGCGCACGAAGTGGCACCTCGCGCACGTGCCGGCGTACAACTGCTTGCCCGTTTCCGCCTTCGCCTTGTCGACGGCGCCGAAATGCTCTTCCGGCCACTTCGGCGCGGAGAGCTTCTCCAGTTGCTTCTCCATCTTGTCGAGGTTGACGATCTGCACGCTCGACGTGAACTGCTTCGGCCCCGGATCGAGCGTGAAGTTGCCGTACACGCCCATGACTTCGCCGACGTTGCGCGCCAGCGGATTGTCGACGGAGCCGTTCCACTGCACCCAGTCGAGGTGCGGCGCGCCCCAGAGGAAGGGGAAGCTCACCGGCGCATCCGACGGAGCGTGGTTGCCGGGGATGTTCAGCGCCACCTCGGTGACCTGATTGAAGATCGCGCCGAAGGCGTCGAGCCGCGCGAAGCCGTACGCGACCGGCGCGTCGTTGCGATCGGACGCCTGGCGGAACGACTTCGTGTAGGCGGTGAGGTCGGCTTTCAGTTTGTTCGCGGCGTCGGGATTGTTGGTCGCGCCGAGGACGCGCTGGGCGAAGCGGGCGAACTTCGCGTCGTCGCGTACGGTCGCCTCCAGCGAGCTGGCCATGGCCTGGATGAACGTCTCGTGATCGGCCATGGCCGGACCGCCGTCGATGCGGAAGGCCTTGCCGCCATGACGCAGCTCGCCGGTGTGGCAGGCCGCGCAGGTCATGCCGAGCCACTTCGTGGAGCCTCCTTCGTTGCCGGCGGGACCGGTGGAGCGCTGCGGATCGGCGGAGCCGTAGTCGTCCGCGGCGGTCAGCAGGGGCTCGGTGGTGCCCGAGTCGAGCACGAAGCCGATCGGGAGCCCGTCGGGATTCTCCGCCGACGCGGCGGCGGTGATGTAGCCGTAGCGCGCCAGGTTCGCGTTGTCGCGGAACTGGGTCTGCGTGTCTTCGACTTCGAGCGCGAGGAACCACGCGTACGGAATCAGCTGCGAGCCCTGCGGCGTGTAATAGAACTTCTCCGCTTCCTCCGCGCTCCAACCCTGATCGAGGCGGATGGCCGCGGCGGGTGTGGGCGGCGTGTCCGGCGCGGTGGTCGTGGTGGTCGTCGTGGCGGTGGTGGCGGTCGTGTCGGTGGCCGTCTGCTCCCTGCGGTTGCAGCCGGCGAAGACCGCGAGCGCGATCAGAAATGCGGTGACGTTCTTACGCATACGTGCTCCCTGCTCCATTTCCATTCCACGACATCATGTAGTGCTGCGGATACGGCGTGCCGCCGAAGTCCAGCTCCGCGTCCGGCTTCACGCCGGGCCGCAGCAGGAGCTGGCGCACCATCTCGGGGATCAGGACCATGCCGACGTGCTTGCCGAGGCATTCGTGGGTGCCCCAGCCGAAATGCATGTAGGTCTCGAAGGGGCGCGTGGAGTCGAACTGCTCCGGATGGGGGAAGAGCTCCGGATCGAACATCGCCGACTGCAGCAGCGCGAGGACGACTTTCCCTTTCGGGACGCGCGTCTCGCGCGCGGTGCCGCCCGCGACGACCTGGTCGTGCGCGGTGAGGCGGAAGACGAAGGGCGCGACCGGATCCCAGCGCAGCGCCTCCCACACGATGCCGTCGAACTCGGTCGTGTCTTCCGACTGCGCGGCCTTGACGGCGCGCGCCAGCACGTCGGGACGCTTGAAGAGCTGCCGCAGGCATTGCAGCACGGCCTGCGACGTCGTTTCGATCGTGCCGACGAGCAGTCCGCCGGCGTTGCGCGCGGCGCGCGGAATGGGGAAGTTGACGCTGTTCGGGAACTGCGTCTGCAGCAGGCGCGTGACGATGTCGTCGCCGGCTTTCCCTTCCTTGAGCGCGGCTCCCTTGCGGCCGAGGAGCTGGCCGAGGAAGGCGGCGATCTCCTGGCCGGCCTGATCGGAGTTCCTGCGCACCGTGTCGCGGTCGTCGAGCTGGAGAAAGGTCTGGTTGCGGAAGGCGTCGAGCTGCTTGCTGTACGACCAGCCGATCATCTTCTTCTTGTCTTCGCCGTCGAGGCCGAAGTACTGCTGCACGATGTCGATGGGGACGAGGCGGCTGTACTCCTGGCCGAGGTCGAGGTGGCCGTTCGCGGCGTCGAGCAGTTGCCTGGCCTGGTCGCCGACGAGCTTGCGGACCTTGGCGATGTCGTCGCGGTTGAGCATCGAGTGCATGACCGCTTTCTCGCGCGTGTGCAGCGGCGTGTCGTCCTGCGCGAGCATGAACTCGCCGATGGCGGGGACGTAGAGCTCGACGGTGAACGTCTTCGGCTGGCGCAGGATCTCGATGACGTCGACGTAGCGCGCGAAGAGGACGCACTCGGGCGTGTCGAGCACCGGACGCTGCTCGCGCAGCTCCGCGAACAGCTCCAGCGGCCGGTGATCGAGCCAGTCGCGCGTCAGTGGCCAGCGTTCCTCTACGGCAGCGGCGTCGTACTGCTCGAGAAAAGGCATGGATGGAGTCCCCCCTGTACAGGAGGAGGGGCGCGGGGGCGGGTTTTCCCTACCTTGCTACGATGCCACCTCAGTCGTCGCGGCCGATCATGCTGAAGCCGGCCCAGTAGTAGGGGTGGGCGAGGTTTGCGTCCTGCAGCATCTCGAGCTGTGCGGCGCGCAGGCATTCCGCGACGTCGGCCACGGCGGCGCGCCGCGAGAGGCGGCGGTGGAAGGCGATCATGAGACGGGCGGTGGCGGCGGAGCTGACTCGCCAGTGCGTGGCGATCGTACGCGGCGCACCCGCGGCCAGCACGGCCCAGGAGAGGCCGATCACGCCTTCGCCGCCGTCGATGCGGCCGCGCGCCGTGTCGCACGCGGACAGCACCACCAGGCTGGCGCGCATCGGCAGGGAGACGATCTCGCGCGCCTCGAGCAGGCCGTCCTCGTCCTCCGAGCCGGCCAGCAGCAGCGCGGAATAGAGCGGCGCGGAGCGGTCGACCAGTCCGTGCGTGGCCACGTGGATGACGTCGAACCGGCCGGCCTGCTCCTTGAGCGCCGTCTCCGAGGCCACCGGGCCGGTGCGGATCGTGGCGCGGGAGCCGTAGAAGTCGCGCAGCGCGAGCACCTCGCGGCGGGCGTCGGGAAGGCGTCCGAGATCGGCGGAGCGATGGAGCGCGTAGACCTCGTGACGCGTGGCGCGATCGAGCTCGGGATCGCCGAGCGCGAGCACCGTCGGAGGCGCGCGGCGCGCCGGCGCGGCGTTCATCGACAGCGTCGACAGCGACGGCGCGTAGAAGACGGGCACGTGCTCCAGCACGTGACGGCCGTCCGGGGCGAGCAGCGCGTGGAAGGGTACCTTCCACAGCACGCCGTCGGGGATGATGCAGAGCTTCACTCGCGGCCCCTGCGGGCCGGCGGCGGGCCAGAGCAGGAGGTCGTACAGGCGGCGGGCGGCGGGGCGATAGCGCGAGTCGCGCAGCTCGAGGGCGGTGACGAATTCGTCGGCCAGGCGGCGCAGCTCCGCCACGTCCGCGTCGATGGCGAACGCGCTGTGCGTGATCTCCCCGCCGCGGTTCGCGGCCACGAGCGCCGTGGCCCGCTCCTCACCGAGGACGAACTCGACCACCAGCGTCCCGGCGGGAATCGTCAGCGGCGGCGTCTCGCGTCCGCTGACGGACGTCTGCGCCCGCGGTTTCGCGGCGTGGGCGATGCTCTCCTCGAGCGCTCTCCGCGCGCGGCGCAGCTCGGCGCGCACCGCGCTGGCGTCGCCGCCGTCGCGCTGCACGAGGATGAGCTGGCGGTTGAGATCGACGATGCGCTGGTTGACCCGCACCGCCTCGTCGTCGAGCACCGGACGCTGCCCTTCGAGCAGCAGGTCTTTCAGCGCGCGCGCCTTGAGCCGGTCGGCGGCCGCAAAGGCGGCCGGCAGGTCGCCGGCGTCGACGAAGTGCTCGACGAGCTGCACGTACGGCGCGGACGCTCCGCGAAAGAACGTCGAGAGCTGTCCCGGATCGTCGATCCAGCCGCGCTTCTCTTCGACCTGGCCGATGGACTGCTCCAGCGCCGCGCGCTCTTCCTCGGGGCGTCCCTCGTCCCGGTGGAGGCGCGCCAGCAGCAGCGGCGGGGCCCACCCTCCGGGATGCCGGACGATGTACGAGAGCGCCTCGGCGTGGCGGCCCTGCTGCATCCGCAGCCGGGCGAAGGCGTGGTGGAACCGCCAGTGCGAGGGCGGGTGGCGGATCCGCGCCACGATCCCCTCCGCCTCGGCCAGCTCGCATTCGGCCGACGCCGGATCGTGCCGCGCGATCCAGTAATCCGCCCGGGCGATGAGGATGTCCACGCGCGTGTCGTCGTCGACCGGCCCGAGGAGCGCGAGGGCGGCGTCGGTGCGCTCGATGTAGCGGTCGTCGCCGAGGGCCAGGTCGGCATACGCGAGCTCCTGGAGCATCTGCGCCTCGATCGCCACCATGCCGGTGCGCCGGGCCACGGCCAGCGCCTTCTCGATGTAGGGACGCGCGCGCTCGCGGTCGTCCCGCGTGCGATGGTTGGCGATGAGGTTCAGCGCGGCGTTGACCGCCGACGCGGGGTCGTTCGACTCGTCGGCGTAGCGGCTGGCCATGACGGCGTAGCGCAGCGACTCCCGCGGCGCCACGTTGTCGAAGTAGGCGGACAGCTGCGACGCCGTCAGGGCCAGGGTGGCCGCGTCCTCGATCTGCGCGTCGAGCGCCAGGACGCGCGTGAACGAGTCGGTGAACTCGCGGTCGCCGGCGTTGAGCTGCGCGCGGCCGAGGCGCGTCAGCGTGCGGGCCATGACCTCCGGGTCGCCGCTCAGCGCGGCATGCTCTGCGGCCTGCTGCGCGGCTTCGACCGACTGCCGCTTCGTGCTCCGGCCGCGGGAGCGCAGCAGAATGCTCTCGGTGGAGAACACCGCCGCCTCGGAGGCGGGATCGGTTTGCGCCGCGGCGATGCCGCGCGCCAGCTCGTGCAACTCCGCTGCGCGCGCGAGATCGCTCCGGTTCAACTGGACGACCGCCTCGCGGGTCAGGCTCTCGACCAGGCGGCGCCCGTGCAGCGACGGCTCGGCCGCGAGCAGCGCGGCACGCTCCTCGGGTGCCGCGGCGGCGACGGCGCGCGCGAGGCGATCCTGCGCCGTCTCCCACGCCGCGATCTTCCACGCCGCGCCCTCGCGCCGCACCGTGACCAGCCAGCGCACGCGCTCCGTTTCCTGGAAGAGAGTCGAGCCGCTCCCCGCGCTCCAGCGGCTCCAGAACACGTCCGCCCGCACGACCGCCTGTTCGGCTCCGGCTTCGAGCGTGGCGACGTCGAGCGCGTGCAGCGCGACACAGCGCGCCCGCGCCGCGCGTGCCGCCCGCGCCGCGAACGGACCCGCCTCGGCGTCGCTCCAGTGCGACGTCGCGCGGGGGACGTCGCCCGCGGCGTACGCCTCGAAGAACGCGCGGACCGTCTGCTCCGGCGCCGCCGCGGCGGCGGTGCAGGCGAACAGCAGCGCCGCGAGAGAGGTCCAGCGAAGCATCATGGCCACTCCGCGATGCTGCGCCGCAGCCGTTCGCCGTCGGGCGACTGCACCCTGGCCAGCTCGCGCAGGGCGGCCTCGCGCAGTCCGGCGCGGGCGTAGAGGATGCCCAGGAGCAGAGGATCGCCGCCGTGCAGATCGCGCGCGGCGCGGAGACTGTCGTGCGTCCGGAGATCGACGATGCGGAAGAGCGCCGGCGGTGCGGGCGGCGCGGGAAGAATCGTCTTCTCCTCCGCGCGGCGGATCTCCACCTGCCAGTGATAGCGCCGGCCGCGCGCGAGCGGGCGCTCCGGACGCCAGCGATTGGTGGAGAGGACGCCGCTCTCGGCCGCGAGCTCGTCGCCGTCGAACACGGAGACGACGTACTCCGCCTCCTCGGACGCGGGCCAGCGAAATTGCGGGCGCGTCTCGTCCAGGACCGCGGCGGAGGGCTCCAGCCTCGCCGCGGCCTCGCCGCCCGGTCCGCGCAACGCATCGGCCGGGAGCTGCAGATCCGCCAGCGCGGCCGGCATCGCCACCGTGCCGCGCTGCAGCGCCTCGTGCACCGCATCCGCCCACTCCTGGCGCGCGTAGGCCGGGGGGCGGGGGAGCGGCTCGGGCGGCGGCAGCGGGACGGACTGCGTCGCGGGAGCCGGTGCATGCACGACGGCCGGCGCCGGCGGCGGATCGCGCCGCGCGAGCGTGGCGGCGCCGAGGAGGACCAGGGCGAGCACGGCCGCGGCCGCGGCGGGGCGGAGCCACGCGTTGCGCCGCGGGCGCCCGATGGAGGCCGCCACCTCGCGCAGATCGGCGACGTCTTCGCGGCAGCGCGCGCACGACGCCAGATGCGACTCGACGTCCGCCCGTTCCTCGTGCGGCAGTGTGCCGTCGACGTAGTCCGTCAGCGTGGTGTCGGCGTCGGGATGGCCGGCATCGCGCAGCAGCGCGGTCAGGCCGGCCGCGGAACGGACGGCCTCCGGATGCGACCGCGCCGCCGCCGCGCACGCGCCGCACGTCTCGAGATGCGCGGCCGCGCGCGCCGCACGGCCGGCGGACAACCTGCCGTGCAGCAGCGCGCTCACGTCGGCGGGGGTGAGATGCGGCGTCATCGCCGTCGCTTCCCGAAGCGTTCCGGCCGCGCGTAGCGCGCCAGACGCTCCCGCGCCGAGCGGCGCAGATTGATGACCTGCTGGCGGGTGATGCGCAGCCGCGCGGCGATGGCCAGGTCGTCGAGAGGGAGCGAGCCCCACAGCGCCGCGAGCTCCGCCGCGGTCGTGCCGACGGCGCGGGCGATGTCCTCGAGCCGCGCCACGCCCAGGACCACGAAGAGGGCCACGGCGTTGATGCCGGAGGGGTCGCGCAGGTTGAGCAGCAGGGCCGCGCGCTGCAGCGCGGGCAGGCGCTGGATCTCCTTCCACAGCACGGCGATCAGTTGCGCGTTCTCGAAACGCGATGCGTGCGTCGGCAGCGGATCGGCCAGCTCGATCTCGTCGTGCGGGATGCGCTCGTCCGCGATCTGCCACAGCTCCGCGGCGATGCTCACCAGCGATTCGAGCGGCAGCGGCCGCCCCGCGCAGGCGAAGATGGCCTCGACCGCTTCCGCGGGGTGGCGGCGGTCGCGCGCCGCCGCGGAAGGGAGCTCGCGCAGCTCGAACAGACCGTTGGTCATGGCCGTGCGCCCCTTCCACTCCGCGAGACCGCAGGCCATGCCGTCCTTCGTGCTCCACAGCGCGAAGCGCTCGTGGTGCGTGAGGAGATAACGGAGGCGGTTCTTGAGACGCGTGCGCTCCGGATAGCGCTCGCGCAGCACGTCGTAGATGGTGCGGTAGGTGAGGGTGGCGACGTAGCCTTCGAAGTCCTGGATGGCGTCGTCGTCGGTCAGGCCGCCGGCGCGCAGCTTCCGCACCAGCTGCAGCGAGACCGTGGCGGTGATCTCCTCGATCTCGTCGGGCGGCACGATGCTGTTCGCGCCGGCGAAGCGCCGGACCACGCTGCGGATCGTCGGCAGGGCCTGCCCGACGATGAGCGACTCCAGTTCGTCTCGATGCGTCTGCTGTTCGGGTGCTGCGGTCATACCGTACGGGATCGGGTCGCTCACGCGGTTCCTTGATGCCAGCGACGCGCCGATGGTACTGCGACGGCGGGCCGGAATGTGCGTCAAATAAAAAAAACCAATAAGCCTCCCGATCCCACGTCCTGCTCCTGTGAGATTCGCAAAATCCATGGAGGCTTCAATGAAATCGATCGTCAGTGTGCTGTTGCTCTGTCTTTCCGCTGTGCCGATGTTCGCCGGGAACCGCCCGGTGATGAAGAAGGAGAAGTCGGTCCCCAATCAATACGTGGTCATGTTCGATCCGCAGTTCGCCGGCGCGAAGTCGCGCGCCGCGGCCAACGATCTGGCGCGCCTGCACGGCGGCAGCGTGCGCGTGGTGTGGGACGACAGCCGTCCGGGCATGACCGTGACGCTGCCGTCGCACGCCGTCGCCGAAGTGCTGGCGCGCGATCCGCGCGTGGAGTCGGTCGAAGAAGACGGCATCTACGAGCTCGCCGCGGGGCAGACCAATGCGCCGTGGAGTCTCGACCGCGTCGACCAGGTCTACCTGCCGCTCGACGGGACGTACAACTACTGCACCGACGCGTACCGCGCCAACGCGTACATCGTCGACACCGGCGTCCGCAGAACGCACCAGGAGTTCTGGAGCGCCCCGGGTGATCCCACCTCGCGCGTCGCTCCCGGCTATCAGGTCCCGGACATGACCGGCGCGGCCGGCACGGCGGACAATCCCTGCCCGAATCCGGCCACCGATTGCCCCGAGGCAACGTGCGCGAACGCGGGACACGGAACGGCGGTGGCGTCCGTGGTGGGCGGCCGCACCTACGGCGTGGCCAAGGGCGTGACCATCATCCCGGTGCGCGTGGCCAACTGCAGCGGCACCAGCACCGACTCGCGCATCATCTCCGGACTGAAGTGGATCCGCGCCGACTTCGCGACGCGCCCCTACGCCTCGGTGGTGAACATGAGTCTCTCCAAGTACGCGGGCGTGTTCAGCGAGACCGACCCGATCTACACGCACACCGGCATCGAGAAGGAGATCATCGAGCTCACCAAGGCGCGCGTGACCGTCGTCGTGGCCGCCGGAAACCACAACAGCGACTCGCGGATGTACACGCCGGCGCGCATGGCCTTCGGCAACAGCGGCCCGGGCGGCAAGAACCTCAGCGAGGGACGCGTCATCTCGGCGGGCGGCTCGACCCGCGCGGACAACCGCTGGATCTGCGGCCAGCAGAGCGGCGACACGTGCATCTCCGGCGCACCGGGATCGAACTACGGCGCCGCGGTCGACGTCTTCGCGCCGGCGGCCCAGATTCCGTCGGCGTCGATCCTCAGCGACACCGCGGTGCGCACGGTGGCCACGTCCGGCACGTCGTTCTCCGCGGCGCTGGTGACGGGCCGCATCGCACGCGCGCTCGACGGCAGCGTGCCGGGCGGCTACGACCCGTACTACATCTTCTCGAAGATCTCCACGGAAGCCTCGGTGGTGATGAACAGCCCGAGCACCGCCCCGCTCAACGGCTCGCCGAACCGGCTGCTGTTCGTGCCGAAGATGGTCTCGCGGTATTGCAACTGACCGTTCCTGCTGCAGAAGATGTCGGGCCGGCGTTCGCCGGCCCGATTTGCCCGTCACTCGCAGATCGGCGGACAGCCTTCGAAGTAGTACGTCACCGAGTTCGTCGTGTAGCCCCACGACCAGGGGTTGCCGTCGCAGTCGGTGCCGGACTCGCCGACCACCACCTCGACGTGGTTGCAGACGGGGCTGCCGGGGCAGGTCTGCGTGGCCCAGTACTGCGTCACACGCACTCTCGGATAAAAGCACGCCGCCTCGGCGTGCGACTCGGGGGTGGGGGTGGCGATGGCGCAGATGCCCGCGATCGCCGCCACGATCAATACCTGACGAAGCTTCATGGAACTGACTCCTCTCGATCTTGGATGCGAGAGAGCGTAGCACGCCGAATAACACGTCGGCCGAGCCGCCGAAATAAACCAATATCCGGAGGGATCGCACGTTCTAATCAGGGGCGATTCGCGGGCGGATCCGCGAGCTCGGGGACGGCGAAGATCAGGACGCTGCGGATCTGCGAGCGGATCGGACGCAGCTTGCCGTCGATCGTGACGACGCCTTCGCGCTCGCCGCGTGCGTGCTGCTCAGCTCACGCCTTCGTCTGGACGTGGAAGTGGTTGTCGTGCGTCTTCGCGCCGCCGGGATCGGGGGTGACGCCGGGGATCTTCGTGTCGTTGAACAGCACGCTCAGCACGTTCGGGTGGGCGAGGAAGGCGGCGATGATCCGGCCGGTGGCGGCGCGGTCGTACTCCGCGGCGGAGATGAAGGTCGGCTGGTTCCCGCGGTCCTTCCGGATCGGCCGGACATCGACGTTGCGGCCGCGCCGGTGGGCCTTGTGCGGCGGCATCACCGCGCCGTCTTCGAAGCTGATGTCGCCGACCGCGAACGTGAGCTGCGGATCGGCCGCATGGACGGTCCGCGCCACCTCGACGACCGCGGCGATCGTCTTCGGCGTCCCGAACTGGCGCTCCGGCGCGGAGTAGTGCAGGTAGTCGCTCGTCCCCTGCGGCAACTGCACGAAGCTGGTCCCGGCGACCGCCTCCGCCATCAGGAAATGCTGGTCCGTCTCCCCGTAGAGCCGCTCGATGTCCGCCGCCAGCTCGAAGTCCTTCTCGGTGACGCCGCCCGCGTCGTGCGTCGTCAGCCGGATCGTGACCCGGTCGTAGACGTTGCTCCAGTCGGGATGGTGGTTCCGCCGCTCGGCCGCGAACGCCACCTTCGTCATGAAGCTGAACGCCTCGACGAACGTGGCGAAGCGGAGCTCGCGGTGCAGTGTGTTGTCGCGGTACTCCCACTCGGGCAACTCGGCGAGCTGTTCTTCGATGTTCATTCGGACCGGGGAGGGTAGCACGACAAACACTTCGGGCCGGCTTTCGCCGGCCCGATTCGTGTGTGCGTCTTAGAACGTCGCGTCGAGGAAGGGACGCAGCTTCTTGGAGCGGCTCGGATGCCGCAGCTTGCGGAGCGCCTTCGACTCGATCTGGCGGATGCGTTCGCGGGTCACGTTGAACGAGCGGCCCACTTCCTCCAGCGTGTGCTCGGCGCCGTCGCCGACTCCGAAGCGCATCTTGAGGACCTGCTCCTCGCGCGGGGTGAGGGTGCGCAGGACCTTCGAGGTCTGCTCCTTCAGGTTGGCCACGATGACGTGCTCGATGGGGGAGATCACGCCGCGATCCTCGATGAAGTCGCCCAGATGCGAGTCTTCCTCTTCTCCGATCGGAGTCTCGAGGGAGATCGGCTCCTGCGCGATCTTCATGATCTTGCGGACCTTCGCCACCGGCATGTCCATCCGCTCGGCGATCTCCTCGGCCTGCGGCTCGCGGCCGAGCTCCTGCACCAGCGCACGCGACGTGCGGGTGAGCTTGTTGATCGTCTCGATCATGTGCACGGGGATGCGGATCGTGCGGGCCTGATCGGCGATGGCGCGGGTGATGGCCTGGCGGATCCACCACGTGGCATACGTGGAGAACTTGTAGCCGCGGCGGTACTCGAACTTCTCGACCGCCTTCATCAGGCCGATGTTGCCTTCCTGGATGAGGTCGAGGAACTGCAGGCCGCGGTTGGTGTACTTCTTGGCGATGGAGACGACCAGGCGGAGGTTGGCCACGATCAGCTCCTGCTTGGCCTGATCGGCTTCCTCCTCACCCGCGCGGATCTCGCGGATGGTCTTGCGCAGGTCCTCGTGCGTGACGCCGTAGAACATCTCCAGCTCGCCGAGCTTCTCCTGGTACTTGGTCAGGCGGCGCTTGTAGAAGTCCTTGCGGGTCTTGTCCTTCTCGCGCTTGAGGGCCTGCTCGTCCTTGCGGATCATCGAGACGGCCTGGGCCAGCTCGTTGTCGATGTCCTTGAGCTTGTTGATCATCCGGTTGCGCGTCTGGGGGGTGAAGTCGACGCGCTGCAGCTCGTCGGCGAGCTCCTGCTCGAGCTTGTCGATGGTCTTGAGGGTGGTGGCGATGGTGCGGTCCGAGAGCTTCTTCGGATCGGCCAGCTTCACCAGGCCGTCTTTGATCTTCTTGTCCAGCTTCGCGATGCCTTCGAAGATGGCCATGATGTCGGCGATCTTGTTGGCGGTGGCGGCGGGCAGCTTCGGCTCGCCGTCCGGAGCGGCGGCGTCGGTGCTGCTGCCGTCGTCGTCGGGCATGGCCAGGTCGATGGTCTCCTTGATCACGCGGGCGTCGCGCTTGGCGGCCTCGTAGATCTTGAGGATCTCTTCGCGGATGATGCGGTTGGCGGAGAGGGCCTTGAAGACCTTCCGCTCGCCCTTCTCGATGCGCTTGGCGATGTCGACTTCGCCTTGGCGGTCGAGGAGCTTGACCGTGCCCATCTCGCGCAGGTACATGCGCACCGGGTCGTTGGTTTTGTCGACGATGCCGCTGGAGGCCGCGATGATGTCCTGCTGGACCTCTTCGCGCTGGTCCATCTCCTTCTCTTCGATCGTGCCGTCGATCGTGACGATGCCCTTGGGGCTCGCCTGGAGAGGCTTCTCGGCATCTTCGATGACGTCGATTCCGAGATCATTGAAGCGGATGTAGATCTCGTCCAGCTCTTCCGGGAGGGACGTAACCTCTTCCGGGAGGACTTCGTAGATCTCGTCGTAAAGCAGAAATCCCTTTTCCTTGCCGATTGCGATGAGCTGCTTTACTTCCGCGTATTTTTCTTCGACACTCAACTCGACGACCCCCTCATCTTCGTAGTTGGAATCCGGTTCGAGATTCGAAGTGCGCAGGCGTGTCGTCATCGTTTTCGCTCCTCGCAATGGGCAGCTTTCGCAGTCGCCCTGTCGGCACTCTCGAGGCCCCCGAACGAGGCCTTGGCAGGTGTGTCAAAAAATTGAGTTGACAAGCCAGCCAAAGTATCGTCCTGAGGACACCAACGTAATCTGGGGGGGACGATAATTATTTCAGTGCGTGCAACATACGAGATAGTTGGAGCTTCTCCCGGTAGAGCTCGTCCAGACCTTCTCCGTCGGTCCCCGCATCGATGATTTGCCTTTGGATCTGCTGCATCCGGCGAGAGAGGTACGTTCTCTCCATGGGGAGGAGGTTCTCGTCGATTCGCTGGAGAGAGCGGTCGTCAATGTCTTCCGTGAGGCCGAGCTCGGACAGCAGCGCCAACTCTGCCTCGCCCCTAAGATGGGTCGCAACCTGCGCGAAATCAATAGGCTGGCCGGCGGAAAGATCACTTTTTATGATACTGAATATCGTTTTGTTCGCCGGATCCTCGAAGTAATCCTCCCGCAGCCGGGCGATCTGCTCCGGCGAGAGCCGCCCCTGGAGGGCCGCCGTCAGCACGAATTTCTCGCCAGATGACTGAGGGGCCGAGACTTGCCTCTCCGTCGTGGCCCCCGTCGAGGCTTTGCCCCGGACCCGCGACCAGACGGTCTCGAACTCGAGGCGGAAGGCGTCCGCGATCCGCTGCGCGGCCTCGTTCCGGACCACCGGGTCGGTCACGGCCGACAGCAGGGGCATGAACTGCTCGACCCGCTCGGACTTCTCCCGCCCGCTCAGCGACGCCGCGTCCTTCGCCCACTCCCGCAGGCCGAACTCGAAGATGTCGAGGGCGCTGGAGAGCACTTCCAGGAAGCCGTCCACGCCGCGGGCCTGGACCAGGGCGTCCGGGTCCTTCTCGCCCTGGAGGTCGAGGGCCTCGACGTGGATGCCCGCGGACAGCAGGATCGGCGCGGCGCGCAGGGTGGCGGCCCGCCCGGCGTTGTCGCTGTCGTAGGCGAGGACGACCCGGCGGGTGAAGCGCCGGAGCAGGGAGGCCTGGCCGGTCGTCAGCGACGTCCCCATCGACGCCACGACGCCCGGCACGCCGGCGTGGTCGATGGCGATGGCGTCGAAGTAGCCCTCCACGAGGATGGCCCGGTCGTAGCGGCGCATCGCGTCCTTGCTGCGATGGAGGTTGTAGAGCAGCCGCGATTTGTTGAAGAGCTCGGACTCGGGGGAGTTGAGGTACTTCGGCTCGCCGCCGTCCAGCGACCGCCCGCCGAAGCCGACGATCGCACCGGTGTCGGAGTGGATGGGGATCATGAGCCGGTTGCGGAAGCGGTCGTAGTAGCCGCTCTTTTCCTTGCGCGGGGTGATCAGGCCCGCGGCCTCGAGGCGCTTCTCGCCGTGCTTCTGGCCGAGGAGGCGGAGGAGGTAGTCCCAGGAGTCGGGGGCGAAGCCGAAGCCGTACTTGGTGACGATCTCTTTCGGGACTCTGCGCTGGCGGAGGTACTCCTCCGCCGCATTCGGCGTCCACGACAGCGCCCGATGGAACGCCTCGGACGCATCGTCCATCAGCGTGAGCAGGTCGTCTTTCTCGTTGTCGCGGGTGGTGCGCTTCTTCTTCGGCAGCTCGATCCCGACGCGCTGCGCCACGTGTTCCACGGCCTCGGGGAACGTGAAGCGCTCGGTGAGCGTGAGGAACTTGAAGATGTCCCCGCCCGTCCCGCAGCCGAAGCAGTAGAAGAGCCCCTTGCTGCGGTCGACGGTGAAGGAGGGGGTCTTCTCCCGGTGGAAGGGACACAGCCCCTTGTAGCGCGCGCCGGCGAGCTTGAGCGGGGTGACCTGCTGCACGAAGTCGACGATGTCGGCCGCATCGCGCACTTGGGAGATCACCTGGTCGTTTAGGTCTGTGTAGGCCATACGAGTTGGCAAGCGGTCGAGTCTTCGAGTCTTCGAGTCTTCGAGTCGTCCAGTGCTCGAAGACTCGACGACTCGAAGGCTCGACGACTACTCATTCCAGTACCGCGATCGTAGCCCCATCGCCCCCTTCATTCTCCGCTCCGGGCCGCCACGACTTCACGGCCGGGTGCCGCCGCAGGTGCTCGCGGATGGCTTTGCGGAGGGTGCCGGTGCCGAAGCCGTGGATGATGCGCACGGCTTCCTTGCCTTCGAGCAGGGCGCGGTCGAGGAACTTGTCGGACTCCTCGAGGGCGTCGTCGACGCGCTGGCCGATGAGGTTGAGCTCCGCGGAGATGGTCGGCGTATCGGTGGAGACGCTCGACTGCCGCGTCTTGGCGGGCGCCGGCGCGGGGCCGCCTTTGGGGACGAGGTCGCGCGTTTCGACGGTCATTTTCCGTCCGTTAACGTTAAGCACCGCTTTTTCGCCGTCGACAGAGACGAGCTCGCCGGTCACCTTGAACTTGCGGTGCTCGACTTTCTCGCCCACGCGCACGCTCCGCTGCTCCTCAGGGATGAACTCCACGGCCTTCTCCACGGCGCGGGTCACGGTGCGGATCACGTCGTTGGCGTTGACCGAAGTGCGCGCGTTGCGGTCCATGTCGCGGAGCGACTTGATCTCCGCCGCGAGCTGGCGCGCGACGTCGTCGCGCAGGCGCTCGAGCTCTTCGCGGTACGTCGTGCCGAGGCGGGCGCGCTCCTTCTCCAGCGCGGCGGATTTCTCCTGCATGCTTTTGCGCTCGGACTCGAGATCCTTGCGCAGACCGAGGATCTCGTCCTGCTGCGCAACGATCTCCGACATCTTCTTCTGCAGCGCGGCCAGCAGATTGTCGGTCTCGCCGTAACGCTCGCCCAAGCGCTCGCGGGCAGAGGCGATGATCTGCGGGGGGAGGCCGATCATCTTGGCCACCTCGATCGCGCGCGAGCGGCCGGGGATGCCGGTGATCATGCGGTAGGTCGGGTGGCCGGTGGCGGCGTCGAACTCCATCGACGCGTTGACGATGTGCGTGTCGTTCACCGCGAAGCTCTTCAGCGCGGAGAGATGCGTCGTGGTGATGATGAGCGCGCCGACGCCGAGGAGGTGCTCGATGATCGACGCCGCGAGCGCCGCGCCCTCCTCCGGGTCCGTGCCGGAGCCCAGCTCGTCGAGGAGCACCAGCGAGTTTTTCGTGGCGCGGGCGAGGATGTGCTTGAGACGCGTGAGATAGGCCGAGAAGGTGGAGAGATGCTCGAGGATGCCCTGATCGTCGCCGATCAGCACGTGCAGAGCGTCGACGACCGGCAGGACCGTGCCGTCCGCGGCGGGGACGGGGAGGCCGCTCATGCCCATGGCCACGAGCAGGCCCGCGGTCTTCAGCGCGACCGTCTTGCCGCCGGCGTTGGGGCCGGAGATGACGAGCGCGGTCGTCAAGTCGTCGAGTCGTCCAGTCTTCGAGTCTTCGGCGGGTTCCTCTCCTCGACGGCTTGAAGGCTCGGCGCCTCGACGGCTTCCAAGGGAGATCGAGACCGGAACGATCTTCCGGTCGCTCTCTTCTTCGCCGAACATTTCCTGCCGCGCCGAGGCGAGGCGCTCGTCGAGCAGGGGATGGCGGCCGTCGATGATGTGCAGCTCGCGGCCGGCGGAGAACGTCGGGCGGGAGCCGCGGATGGTGTCGTGGAAGACGCCGCAGGCCTGCAGCGCGTCCAGCTCGCCGGCGATGGCGGTGCCGTGCCGGATGTTGTCCGCTTCCTCGAAGATCGTCTGCGAGATGAAGCGCGTGATGCGGGCGATCTCCTCGCGCTCCTGGATGAGCAGGTCGGCCAGGTCGTTGTTCAACTCGATGGCCGCCATCGGCTCGATGAAGAACGACGCGCCGGAGCCGGAGCGCTCGTGGAGGATGCCGGGAACGGCGTTGCGGTTGTCGCTGCGGACGGGGATGCAGTAGCGGTCGCCGCGCATGACCACGAGCGGCTCCTGGATGGCGTCCGCGTTGCGGTTCATGATGTCGCTGAGCGTGCGCTGGATGGCGGCGCGCTTCTGCTGCATGCGCGAGCGGATCGCGCGCAGCTCGGCCGAGGCTTCCTCGCGCAGCTTGCCCTCGCGGGTGAAGTACTTGTTGATCTTGGTCAGCAGCTCGTCGAGCTCGGGGATGTTCGTGGCGATGGCCCGGAGGCGCGGGTAGGAGTCCGTGCGCGTGAGCGTCTCGCGGATGGCCTGCGTGGCGCGCACGGAACGGATGACGTGCCACGACTCCTCGATCTCGAGGACCGTCTCGCGGGAGAACAGCGGCCCGACGTCGGCCAGACCGGCCAAGGGGAGCAGGCCGTCGGTGTGGAAGAAGCGGACCATCTCGCCGAGGTCGGCCTGGGCGCTCTCACATTCCGCGAGCGTGCGCAGCGGCTGGCGGCGGGAGACGGCAGCTTTACCCGGTACGCTCTTGGCCTCCATGGCCACCAGCGTCAGGACGCGGTCGAATTCGAGGGTGACGAGGGATGAATTCATGTCAAATGAAAAACGCCCGCGATTGCTCGCGGGCGTCGTATCGAGCGAACAGTGCTCGATCAGTAACCGGCACGTCTCTCTTCGGCGAGCTTGCGCAACACTTTCTTGCGGGCCGCGATCGCTTTACGCTTCCGCTTGGTGCTGGGCTTCTCATAGTGCTGACGCTTCTTCAGCTCGGACAGAATCCCCGACTTCTCACATTTCCGCTTGAAGCGGCGAAGCGCATTCTCGAATGTCTCGTCTTCTTTGACGTGTACGAGAGGCATCCCCAATCCCCCCCTTCTGTCGTGAGCTGTGGCGACAACCCCGTGGGCGGCGCCCATTTTAAATTCGGCTTCCGGACCGGTCAATCCAGCCCATCCGCGTGTGCGTTCAACCGGCTGTCGGGCGCGGCGATTCCGTGTTTCGTGTGAAAGGTTGTAAGTCGCAGAGGGGAAAGGCGATCTTGCTGAGCGAGCGTTTGCAATAACTTGCAGGGCGGTGGAGTCCGGCAGCAGTTGTGACGGTTTTGCCTCCACCAAGGGTGGAGTGATACCTCCCGAACGCGCACGCTCGTCCCCGTGTTTCACGGGTATGAGCATTCGCATTGCGCCGCTGCCGCAGAGCTTCCTCCGCCGGGTCCGCCGAGAGGGGATCGACGACCTCGGACAACCGGTCAAGCGCGTCGTGGCCGCCGGAGGCGAGCCGTGCCGCGACGTGCTGCGCCGGGCGGAGGCGGGGGAGGAGCTGATCCTCGCGAGCTTCACGCCCTTCACCAAGGCCGGACCGTACAAGGAGTACGGGCCGGTCTTCGTCCTGGCGGACGACACGGAGGCGGCGTCGTTGCCCGCGCTGCCGACGGACGGATATCTGCGCGACCGGTTCGTGATCCGCGCGTACTCCGAGGCGGAGGAGATCCTGGACGCGGCGATGGTGACGCCGGAGGAGGCGTCCGCGGCGGTGGAGCAGTTCCTCGGCCGCGGGGAGACGGCGTTCCTGCACGTACGGTTTCCAACGTACGGGTGCTTTGCGTTGAGGGTGGACCGGAGCTGAGATGCAATAGCGCCGGAGGCGCGACAGAAGGTAGCCGGTGGTAAGCGCGGAGCGCGCAGCCACCGGCCCACATCGCGCCCCCGTGTCGGCCCCGGCGGGGCCGCAGAGGCGCTCTGGCGCCCCGCCGGGGCGCGCAAATCTCTCCTGATCCGATCCGGTGGCTGCGCCGCTACGCGACTTGCCACCGGCTACCTTCTTTGGTCCCTCCGGGACCATGCGGACCAATCGCGGGTATTATGGATGTTCGTCCGTCCATAATCTCAGGAGAACCCGTCATGCGCCACATCGTTTGTCTTCTGGCCGTTCTGTGCCTTGCCGTGCCCGTCGTCGCCGCACCCGGAGCCGCCGAGCTCGTACAGCAGCAGAAGAGCCTGACCCTCGGGGAGGGCAAGACCGTCTCCGCGTTCACCGTGAGCGTGGGGCATATGAACGTCGTCCTGGACTCCGGCACCGTCGCGCCGGTCCTGGCGGGCGGGCAGCAGGTCGGGCTGTTCCTCAGCGGCTCCGGCACGTTCACCTACCAGACGGTGAACAAGGACGAGCTGACCGCGCTGCGCTACAACGCCAAGCACGCCGACCTCGCCGTCCAGCCGACGGCCACGGAGGCCACGATCAAGGAGAAGTTCAAGAGCGTGCTGCTGCGCGGCAACGGGCTGCCCGAGGTCACGGGAGCCGCGGCGCCGGCGCCGGGCACGGCGTTCAACGACCATCGCGAGCTCTTCGCCCGCCAGACGTTTGCCGATCCCGACGAGTACCTCTTCGTGCTGCACGCGCTCAACGCGCCGGCCTCGCGCGTCGTCCGCGCGGACGTCAACGGCGTCGACCGCCCGTACGTCTACCTCTACGACGACGTCTGGACGCGCAACGAGTCCCTGGTGCTGCTCCGCCGGCCGCAGTACCGCGTCAACAAAGACGCGAGCTGGCTGTACACCACGCCGCTCTCGAGCCAGGCCATCGGACGCGAGAACCGCGCCGCCGCACCGCCGGCCGTGAAGCTCACGGACCTGGACGTCAACCTCGTCAACACCGACGGTCCCAACGCCACGCTCACCGTCGTGGAGACGCTCGTCCCCGTGGGGCGGGCCATCGGCGCGATCCAGTTCGACCAGTACAGCGAGTACTACTTCGACATCAACCGCGAGCCGCGGCGCTACAACGTCCGCTCGGTCACCGACGACCAGGGGAACAAGCTCTCGTTCCACCACGAGATGGGCACGCTGCTGGTGAGCCTCGCGCAGCCGACGCAGCCGGGCAGGCCGATCAAGCTGAAGTTCGAGATCGACGGCAACATCCTCTATCGCCCCGACGGGAGCAACTACTGGGAGTTGGGCATCGAGCCGTGGTTCCCGATGCTGCGCACGAACGAGATGATGTTCACGTACCACGCGCTGCTGAAGGTGAAGAAGCCCTTCGAGGTCTTCACCTCAGGCAAGACGATCCGCCGCGAGAGCGAGGGCGACTGGAACGTGCTGGAATCGAGGCTGGACGTCCCGGCGGGCTACATCGCCATCCTCGCCGGCAAGTATCAGTACGACGAAGAGACGAAGAACGGCCTGACCGTGCGCGTGGCGTCGTTCATCGTCAAGAACGCCGAGGCGTACAAGTCGCTGCGCAGCATCGCCTTCGCCGCCGCGGAGATCTACCCCCGCTTCCTCGGCCCGTTCCCGTTCGACGAGATCACGATCATCGAGCGGAACGACTTCGGCTGGGGACAGGCTCCTGCGGGGCTGGTGTTCATCACCAAGGAAGCGTTCACGCCGAAGCAGGCGGAGGCGAACGAGTACGTGGTCGGCGTCAACCGGCGCATCGCGCACGAGCTGGCGCACATGTACTGGGGCGGCGCGCTGAAGGCGGAGAGCTCGGAGGACGTGTGGATCCAGGAAGCGTTCGCGGAGTATTCGGCGGCGCTGTTCATGAAGGACGCCGGCCGGCCGGGCGACTACACGAAGGCCCTGGCGCACTGGAAGGCCGATTCCAGGGATTCGGCGAAGGTCAGCATCATCCCGATGGGCAACCGCCTCTTCAACGAAGGCGACCCGCTCGACAGCTTCATCACGCGCAGCAACCTGGTCTACTCCAAGGGCGCGCTGCTGCTCGCCGCGCTGCACCGCGAGTTGGGCGACGAGACGTTTCTGACGTTCCTCAAGTCGTACCAGAAGAGCTTCAAGGGCAAGTACGGCAACACGGCGCACGCCCTGGGCCTGCTGCAGTTCATGACCAAGAAGGACTACGCGCCGTTCTTCGAGCAGTACTACTACGGGACGGCGATCCCGGAAGTGAAGAAGTAGGGGGGAGTTCCTCGGTTCCTCGGAGTTCCTCGGGGTTCCTCGGGGGGACGGGGGCGGCTCACTCCGAGGAACTCCGAGGAACCCGAGGAACTCCGAGGAACCGCTCGGGCTAGCCCACGAGGTGCTCGACCCTCGCGATGATCGCGTCGATGGCCACGAGGTTCTCGCCGCCCTCGGGGATGATCAGGTCGGCGTAGCGTTTGGACGGCTCGACGAACTCTTCGTGCATGGGGCGGACGGTGGTGATGTACTGCTCGATCACCGACTCCATGCTCCGGCCGCGGGTCTTGATGTCGCGCACGAGGCGGCGCATGAAGCGCACGTCGGCGGGGGTGTCGACGAACAGCTTGATGTCGATGCGCTTGCGCAGCTCGGGCTCGGCGAGGACGAGGATGCCCTCGACGATGATGACCCTGCGCGGCTCGACGCGCTGCGTCTCCCCGAGCCGGGCGTAGCGGCCGAAGTCGTACTTCGGCACTTCGACCGAGGAGCCCTTGCACAGCACGTCGAGGTGACGGGCCAGGAGCTCGGTCTCGAGCGAGTCGGGGTGGTCGAAGTTGATGTGGTGCTTCTCTTCGGCGCTGAGGCCTTCGAAGTCGCGGTAGTACGAGTCGTGGGAGATCCACTCGATGCGGTCTTTGCCCACGCGGTCGTAGATGGCGCGGGCGACGGTGGTCTTCCCGGAGCCGGTGCCTCCGGCGATGCCGATGGTGACGGGCTTCACGCTCCGGAGCTCTCTTCCAGCTCCGCCTCGGTCATGAACTCCGTGACGTCGTCGTTGCCGCAGGTCGTGCAGACGACCGTGGCGAGCTTTCCGGCGGCGTACTCGAACTGGTACGTCGGCGTTTCACATTGCAGGCAGATGAGGTATTCCGGTTCGTCGCTCATCGAGCGCGAATCTTAACGCAGGCCCACGCGCGGCGTAACGAAACGGGCCGCGTGGTCTTCGCTCTGGATGACCGAGGCGTAGACGTAGGTCTCGGGCGCGAGGGTTTCGACGACCACCGAGAAGCCGCTGCCGTCGGTGATGAGCGGGAAGAGGGACTGGATGGACGTGTGGATGATGCCGTTCGGGCGGACGCGCACGCGGGTGATGGCCAGCGTCCGCCCGGGGATGCGCTGCAGGGCCAGGACGAAGTCGGCGTCGCGCTCGCCGAAGTTCACCAGGCCGATGGTCGTGCGGAACGCCTCGCTGAAAGCCAGGCCGTCGAGCACGCGCGTCGGATGGAACGACGGGCCGATGTAGACGCCGAGGGGCTGGAGGGGGGAGATGAAGCTGCCGTCGTCGCGGGTGGCGTAGGCGCTGGCGCGGACGGACACGGAGCGGCGGCCGCTGGTGGTGACGCGGAGCGGCGAGAGCACGCGGTCGATGCCGAAGGCCTGCGCGGTGATGTCGGTGAAGCGTTGCGACTGGCCGGCGCCGAGGGTGAGGAGGATGGCCGGCTGCTCGGGAGCAGAGGGGAGCTCCAGGGCCACGTCGGTGTCGCGGCCGGTGTCGTTGATGATCTCCACGTCCGTGCGCCAGTGGACCATCGTCGCCCCGAAGACGTTGCCCACGACCGGCACCACGGCCGTCGCGATCTCCTGCGCCGCGGCGGGCCCCGCGAGGAGGAGGAGGAACAGGAGCGCTTGACACTTCATCCCCAGCCTGTGACGGGATTGATTATCTGTGAGTTTCAAACGAAGTGCGGACGAAGAACGCGCGTGCCGATGACCAGCACCTTCTGGAGGGGCGTCAGGGAGAGGCGTCTGCGGATGGCGACCAGGGGGTCCTTGGCCAGCTTGGCGAGGACGGTGGCGTAGACGCCGCCCATGAGCAGGGTGGGGAAGCGGGCGTCGAAGTCGAGCTCGCGCAGGAGGGGCTCGGCGCGCTCGAAGTACCCGCGCGCGCGCTCGATCTGGAACTCGATCAGCTTCCGCACGCGCTCGTTCTCCGCCCGGGCGAAGAGGTCGCGCTCCTCCACGCCGAACGCGCGCAGCTCCACGGCCGGCACGTAGACGCGGTCGCGGGTGAGGTCGTCGCCGATGTCGCGGGTGACGTTCGTCAATTGGAGCGCGATGGCCAGGTCGCGCCCGTGCCCGAGCGCGGCCTCGGTGCGGTAGCCGAAGATGGAGAGCGAGATGTCGGAGATCGACGCCGCCACCAGCTCGCAGTACTGCAGCAGCTCGTCAAAGGTCTCGTAGCGGGTCTTGACCATGTCCTGCCGGCAGCCGTCGAGGAGCGCGATGAACGCGGACTTCGGGATGGCGAAGTGCCGCAGCGCGTCGGCTAGGGCGATGGTGATGGGATGGGTGGGGGTGCCGGCGTAGCAGGCGTCGAGCTCTTTTTGCCAGTCGTCGAGTCGACGAGTCTTCGAGTCGACGAGAGACTCCTCGACGACTGGACGACTCGTCGGCTCGTCGTCCTCGTCCGCGATGTCATCCGCCACGCGGCAATACGCATACGCCGCATACACGGCGCGGCGCTTCGTCCGCGGCAGGAAGCGGAAGCCCACCGAGAAATTGGCGCCGTGCTTGTGGGCGATCGCACGGCAGTGATCGTAGGCGTCGTCAATGTTCATGTGAGCGGCTCTTCACGTCAACGGACCGAGGGGCGGGACCTTGATCTCCGTGTCGCGGGAGCGGCACCAGTGCTCGTCCGGCTTGTGCTGGCAGCGGCCGCGGTGGTGCCATACCCGGCGCACGAGCGGCGAGAGCAGCGCCTTCCACCACGTCCGGCGATGCCACTTGCCGAGGTAGCCGTTGAAGTCCTTCGCCCGCGCGGCCTGCCGGACGAACATCGACAGCCCCGTGTTGCCGCCCGCCTCGTAGAGGAAGCGGTTCACGAGCGACGTCTCCTGCTTGAGGCCGAGCTCCCGGTGCCACAGCTCGTCGAAGTCGCGCTCCTCGAGGATGCTCCGCGCCGCCAGCCAGCCGCTCGTCAGCGCGTAGCGGATGCCGAGGCCGAAGAGATAGTCCTGAAAGCCGGCGGCCTCGCCGACGTAGCGCGAACCGTTCTTCGTGGCCCGGTCTTTCAGGTGGAAGTTCATGTACGAATAGCCCGTGCGCGTCTCCGCCGGGATGGTGAAGGCATGCGCGTTCTGCGCCGCACGCAGGGAGTGGTCGAAGTAATGGTCGATCTTCTTGAAGTCCGCGACGATCGCGCAGCCGAACGTGGCCAGCCCGTCGAGGATGAAGAGGTACGAGTAGCCGCCGGGGGCGAGGTGGTGGTTGAAGAAGACCTCCACGCGCTCGGGATCGGAGGTGTGCCAGGTCATCTCGCGGGCGAGGCCGTCCGGCGCGGCGGGGCCGGTGGCGATGATGGAGGCCTCACTGATGCGGCTGTTGAAGACGACGTTCACGCCGAGGCGCTGGGCCTGGGCGAGCAGGCCGCGGTCGAGCGTGTCCGGCTCCGCGCCGCGCCGGATGAAGAAGCCGAACGGGTCTTCGCTGCGGATGGTCCGCGCGGAGTTGCGGTGGTCGTAGAAGGTGGCGGAGAGCGCCGGGCGGAACCAGAAGTTGCGCTCGATGCCGATGCGGTCGAGGAAGTCGGGGACGGGCTCGCGCTCGGACGAGCCTTCGAGGATCTGCAGGTCGCCGATGAAGCGGGTGCCTACATCGCGTTTGGCTTCATGGACTTCGACGGCCCGGCCGGCGCGGGCGAGGGCGATGGCGGCGGCGAGACCGGATGGTCCCGCACCTGCAATGCGGATGGGCTGGTTCACTCGCGGTATGTTATCCCGCCGTCCTGCACATGAATTCCGAAGCTGAGCTCGACCCGACCGCCGAACCCCCCGTCGCGCCTCCGCCGCGCTCGCCGGGCCGCCGCTTCGGCGGCTACGCCGTGCTCGTCGCGGCGGGGATCCTGCTCAGCCGCGTCGCCGGCCTGATTCGCAACGCCGCCATCGCCCACTACCTCGGCGCGTCGGCGGCGACCGACGCGTTCAACGTCGCGTTGAAGGTGCCGAACTTTCTGCAGAACCTGATGGGCGAGGGCGTGCTGTCGGCCGCGTTCATCCCGGTCTACTCGCGCCTGCTCGCGCGCGGGGAACAGCGCGAGGCGGACCGCGTCGCGGGCGTGTTCGTCTCCTTCCTGGCGCTGATCGTCGTGGCGATCGTGATCCTCGGCGTCGTGTTCACGCCCGCCATTCTCAGCGTCACGGTCGCGGGGCTCGATCCGCCGGTGATGGAGATGGCCATCCGTTTCACGCGGATCATCTTCCCGGGCGTCGGGCTGCTCGTGCTGTACGCGTGGGCGCTGGGGATCCTCAACGCCCACCGGCAGTTCTTCATCGGATACGTCGCGCCGGTGCTCTGGAGCGCGGCGATGATCGCGACGCTGGTGATCTTCGGGATGCGCCTGAGCGGCGCGGCGCTCGCGCACGCGCTGGCGTGGGGAACGCTGGCCGGATGTTTCCTGCAGTTCGCGATCGAGATCCCGTTCGTGCTGCGCCACGCGCGGCATCTGTCGTTCGGCCTCGACCGCTCGGTCGAGCCGGTGCGGGCGATCTTCCGCAACATCCTGCCGGTCGTCGGCGGGCGCGGGGTCGTGCAGATCAGCGGCTACGTCGACACGTTCATCGCCGCGGCGCTGCCGGTCGGCGCGCTCTCGAACTTCTTCTACGCGCAGACGATCTACATGCTGCCGATCTCCGTGTTCGGGATGTCCGTCGCGGCCGCGGAGCTGCCGCAGATGTCGGGGGAGACGGGCACCGGCGACGAGGTGAAGGCCGCGCTGCGGAAGCGGCTCGACCGCGGGATCCGCCAGGTGGCGTTCTTCGTCGTCCCGAGCCTGGTCGCGCTCATCGTCATCGGACGCGTGCTCGTAGCCGCGCTGTACGAGCGGGGGAAGTTCGGGCCGGATACGACGCTGATCGTCTGGTACATCCTGGCCGGCGCCTCGATCGGCCTCCTCGCCGCGACCCTCGGCCGTCTCTACTCGTCCGCGTTCTACGCGATGCACGACACGCGGACGCCGTTCCGCATCGCGCTCGCGCGGGTGGTCGGCGGCGCGGGCCTCGCGCTGCTGTTCGCGTTTCCGCTCCGCCCGATGTTCCCCGCCATCATCCGCGCCATGGGCCTGCCGCTCCCCGCTTCGCCGGAGATGCTGGCCGCGGCCGGAATCAGCACGGCGTCCGGCCTCGCCGCGTGGATCGAGTTCATCCTGCTGCGGCGCGGCATCCGCCGGCGCGTCGGCTCGGGGGAGTCGAAGACGGGCTACCTGGTGAGGCTCTGGATCGCGGCCCTCGTGGCGGGCGCCGCGGGGGTCGCGGTGGACCGTGTCCTCGCGCTGCCGAACATCCTCGAGGCGATTGTCGTGAGCGGCGCCTTCGGGATCGTGTACTTTGGTGTCGCGTTCGCCCTCGGCGTGCCCGAGGTGCGGGCGACGCTGAGCCGGTTCACGAGGCGGTGACGTTATGGTGTGTCCCGAGTGTGGCAGCGAGTATCGCGACGGATACACGCAGTGCGCCGATTGCGCAGTGGCGCTGGTGGAGCCCGAGCCGGAAGAGGCGGGGGAGCCGGACGTCGAGCTGGTGAAGGTCTTCTCGGCGACGAACGCCGCGGTCCTGCCGCTGGTCGAGTCGGTGCTGCTCGACGCGGAGATCGAGTTCATGACCAAGGGCCAAGGCCTGCAGGACCTCTTCGCGCTCGGCCGCCTCGGCCTCGGCTCGAACAACGCCATCGGCCCGGCGGAGATCTGGGTGCGCAAGGACGACGAAGCGGAAGCCCGCGCGCTGATCGCGATGCTGGACGAGCCGGTGACGGAGTCCGAGCCGCAGAACGAGTGACCCTGTTGCGATTTGGAGTGCGGAGGCAGCCGCCTCCGCTTTCGTATTCGCACGTTCGCGCGCTGCCACTCGGGTGGGCGGAGGGAGCGTGACACCAGCGCGAGAGGCTCCGTCCTTCCGAGTGCCGGCCGGCGAGACGCCGGCGCTCCCCCTCCCTGTCACCATTCTTGCTACCATCCCGCCGCGTGACAGATTTGTCGGTCGGACAGCCCGTGGGGATGACCGGAGCCCGAGTCGCGGATGTGGATGTCAATCCGGCCGAGGCGTTGCTCGAGGTGAAGAACCTCCGGACGACGTTCTTCACGTCCGACGGCTCGGTCGACGCGGTCGACAACGTTTCGTTCAACGTCCGCCGCGGGGAGGCGGTCGCGCTGGTGGGGGAGTCGGGGTGCGGGAAGAGCGTGACGGCGATGTCGATCATGCGGCTGGTGGCCGTGCCGGGGAAGATCACCGGCGGGGAGATCCGCTTCAAGGGCCGCGATCTGGTGGCGCTCTCGGAGAAGGAGATGCGCTCGGTCCGCGGCAATGACATCGCCATGGTCTTCCAGGAGCCGATGACGTCGCTCAACCCGGTCTTCAAGATCGGCGCGCAGGTGGCGGAGGCGATCCGCATCCATCGGAAGGTGGGAAAGAAGGAAGCGTGGAAGCAGGCTGGGGACATGCTCGAGCTGGTGTCGATCCCCGACCCGCACAAGCGCCTGCACGACTATCCGCACCAGCTCTCGGGCGGCATGCGGCAGCGCGTGATGATCGCTATCGCGCTGTCGTGCGATCCGGAGCTGCTGATCGCGGACGAGCCGACGACGGCACTGGACGTGACGATCCAGGCGCAGATCATGGAGCTGCTGGCGGGACTGCAGAAGAAGCTCGGTTTGGCGGTGCTGCTGATCACGCACGACCTGGGCGTGGTTGCGGAGTTCTGCGAGCGCGTGGTGGTGATGTACACGGGACGGGTGGTGGAGGAAGCACCGGTGCGGTCGCTGTTCGCGAGTCCGGCGCATCCGTACACGCGCGGCCTCCTCAAGTCGCTGCCGAGCATCAACGAGGTCAACGCGCCGGTGAAGACGCGCCTGGCGACGATCGAGGGCATGGTGCCGCCGCTGACGGCGCTGCCGCAGGGGTGCAAGTTCAACCCGCGCTGCCCGGACGTGATGGACATCTGCCTCGGCAATGAGCCGGCGCTGATGCCGGTCGGCGAGGGGCAGAGTGCGCGGTGCTATCTGCACGGCGACGAAGCCGATCCGGAGAGAATGGAGCGGCCGCGTGCCTGACCAGCCTTTCATCCCCGGCGACGACAAAGTCGCTCCCGCCATCACCGGCGGCCTCCCGACGCCCGCGGACCAGACGGCGCGGCAGATCGACCGGGATGCGAAGCCCACGCACGATCCGCGCGAGAAGTCCGCGCCGCAGCAGACGCCCGAGGTGCCGCTGGGCGCGGGCGAGCCGCTGCTGATCGTGCGGGATCTGAAGAAGTACTTCCCGGTGAAGCGCGGCGTGCTGGCGCGGGTCGTGGCGAACGTGAAGGCCGTCGACGGCATCAGCTTCGGCGTGTCGCGCGGCGAGACCCTCGGGCTGGTCGGCGAGTCGGGCTCGGGGAAGACCACCGTCGGGCGCTGCATCCTCCGCCTCATCGAGCCGACGTCCGGCTCGGTGGACTTCGAGAACACGGACGTCCTCTCGCTCAACACGGGCGACATGCGCCGCATGCGCCGCAACATGCAGATCGTGTTTCAGGACCCGTACGCGTCGCTGAACCCGCGCATGACGGTGGGCACGATCGTCGCCGAGCCGCTGATCATCCACGGCGGCATGTCGGGCTCGGAGCGCGAGGAGCGCGTCGCGCAGTTGCTGCAGAAGGTGGGGCTGAGCGCCGACTACCGCAAGCGCTACCCTCACGAGTTCTCGGGCGGGCAGCGGCAGCGCATCGGCGTGGCTCGCGCGCTGGCGACGAATCCGAAGTTCCTGGTGCTCGACGAGCCGGTGTCCGCGCTCGACGTCTCGGTGCAGGCGCAGGTGGTCAACCTGCTGCAGGACCTGCAGGACGAGCTGGGACTGACGTACCTCTTCATCGCCCACGACCTCTCGGTGGTCGAGCACATCTCCACGCGCGTCGCGGTCATGTACCTCGGCAAGGTGATGGAGCTGTCCGGGCGCCGCTCGCTGTACGACGACCCGCTGCATCCGTATACGAAGGCGCTGCTCTCCGCCGTGCCGGTGCCGGATCCGACGGTGAAGAAGACCCGTATCCTCCTCAGCGGCGACATCCCCACGCCGCTGAACCCGCCGAGCGGCTGCGTGTTCCACACGCGCTGCCCGATCGCGCAGTTTCCGATCTGCAAGACCGAGGTGCCGGCGCTGGTGGAGCACAAGCCGGGACAGTTCGCGGCCTGCCATTTCGCGGGGGCGCCGTTGCCGGTGGCGACGGACCCGGAGAAGCTGGTGACGGCGGCGCGGTAGCGGGGAGTCTCAAAGTCTCAGAGTCTCAAAGTCGGAGCGCCGGCGCCGCGCTCCGGAGCGGGGCAGGGACCCTCTTTGCGACTTTGCGACTTTGAGACTTCCCTCGCCGCCTACTTTCCGAACCGCGACGACGTCAGGGTGATGTCCGCCCGTTCCCATGCCTTGCGGAACCTCGCTTCCGCGAGCGCCGCCGCGTCGTCCTTCTTCTGCGCTTTCAGAGCCTGGGCGAGGCCGAAGAGCGCCCAGCCGTTGTGGCGGTTGCGGCGGAGGTCTTCCCAGTACACGGTCTCCGCCTCCGCCGGACGGCCGGCGGCGAGGAGCAGGGCGCCGAGGAGGAGGCGGGGCGGGTAGTGCCATTCGGAGGGCTCGGTGTAGACGAGCGCGTCTTCCATGCGCACGGCTTTCTCGGCGGAGGCGATGGCCTGGTCGTGCCGGCCGCGCGCGGCGGCGATCTCGCCGCGCAGCACCTCCGGGCCGATGGCCAGGACGTTGCGCGCGGGGTTGGGGGAGAAGAGCGGCCCGTCGAGGGACGGATCGGGGAGGAGGGCGCTCAGCTTTGCGAGCTCTCCGTCGGCCTCGGCGAGCTGGTTTTTCGCGACGAACGCGAGTCCGCGGGCGTAGTGCCACATGCCGCGCAGGTACGCGTTTGCGGGCGGCTCGGGCTCGCGCAGCATCTCGTCCCACTTGCCGAAGCGCGTGAGCGCGAGATAGGGCACGACGCGGAAGCCGGCGGCGATGGGGACGGCTTTCAGCACGTCGTCGCTGACTTTCGCGGCCACTTTGCGGGCGGCGTCGATGGCCCGGGCGCTCTGTCCGTCGGACGTCGCGGCGAACCAGAGGAAGTGGATGTTATGCGGGTAGTAGCCCATCGGGTACAGGCCCTGGGCCCGGCACTGGCTGATGTAGTCCTCGTCGGCGAGGATCGCCAGCTCGTTGCTGCGCATCGCGTCGCTGTAGCGGCCCACGCGCTGGTAGATGTGCGAGGGCATGTGCACCATGTGGCCCGCCGCGGGCAGCAGGGGCAGGAGGGCGTCCGCCGCCGCTTCGGCCTTGTCCGGGTGATGGGCTTCCATGAGGTGGATGTACATGTGCAGCGCCGCCGGATGCTTCGGGTTGCGGCGCATCACGTCCTCGGTGAGGGCGACGATCTCCGCGGTGCCTTCGTGCGGGCTGCCGTCGGGCATCCAGTAGCCCCACGGGCGCAGGTCCATCATCGACTCGACGTACAGCATCGCGATGTCGAGGTCGTCGGGGAACTGCCGGTGCACCGCGCGCATCGCCTCGGCGTACGCCTTGTCGTTCGTGGAGCGGTGCGTGGCGTCGCCGGTATAGCGTCTGGCGAGCGCTTCGATGAGGGCCTGCTCGCGCGGCGACGCGCCGGTCCGGAGCGCCATGGCTTGCGTGACGTGCTCGAGCGCGTGCGGCTCCTCGCTCGACTCCATCATGGCGTTGATGTTCGGGCCGAGGACGAGGGCCTGGCCCCAGTGGGCCATGGCCAGGGTGGGATCGAGCCGGGCGGCCTCGCGGAACGCCCGTCGCGCCTCGGCGTGGTTGAACGCGTACGCGAGGTTGATCCCCTGGTTGACGAACCGTTGCGCGTCCGCGTTCTTCGTGCTCACCGCGAAGGTGTGCACGCCGAGGTTCTGGAGGCGCGGGGCGATCTCGCCGTTGGGGCCGGGCCGGTCGGCTTCCTTGCTGGCCTCGTAGTGCTTGTGGGTCCCTGCGGGCTCCTGCTGCCCGAAGAGCGCGCCGGCGGCGAACAGCACGAGGATGAACGTGCGGGGGAGGGGAAGAGACATCGGTTCCTCCTGTTTAGATTCTAGCTTGCGCCTGTTCCAATCCGATCCCGACATCCGTCTCGCCGACAGCGAGATCTACCTCGACCCCGCGGAGCCGCGGAAGATCGGGATCATCTCGCACGGGCATTCGGACCACATCGGGCGGCACGAGCACTTCATCGCCACCGCTCCCACCGCCGCGTTCCTGCGCGCCCGCAGCGGCGACGACCTGAAGGGGACGGAGCTCGCGTACCGGACGAAGCATGCCCTCGACGGCTGGACGGTCGAGCTGTTTCCCGCCGGCCACGTCCTCGGCTCGGCGATGGTGCGGGTCTCGAACGGGACCCACTCCCTCGCGTACACCGGCGACTTCCGCCTGAAGCCCTCCTACACCGCGGAGCCGGCGGAGATCCCCGAGGCGGATGCGGTGATCATGGAGGCGACCTATGGCGGGAAGCCGGACTGGGTGTTCCCGTCGCGCGAAGAGCTGCGCGAGCGGCTGGCGACGCTGGTACGGGAGATCGTCGCCCGCGACCGCACGCCCATCCTCCTGGCCTACTCCCTCGGCAAGGCGCAGGAGACGGCGGCGATGCTGCGCGATTCCGGCGTGCCGCTGGTGATGCACCCGGTCGTGGCCCGTATCTCGGCGATCTACGAGCGCAACGGAATCGATCTGGGGCCCTATGAAGTGTGGGGGAGGCAGTCCTCGCTCTTCGGCCATCGCCACACCACGGACCTCCGCGGCAAGGCCGTGCTCATCCCGCCGCACATGACCCGGGAGGTCCGGCGCGTGCCGCGCGGGGAGACGATCGCGCTGACGGGGTGGGCGCTGCACGGGACCCGCGATGCCGATCATGGCCTGCCGCTCTCCGACCACGCGGACTTCAACGAACTGATTGCGTTCGCGGAACAATGCCGTGCCGGCGTGATCCACGTGACCCACGGGTCGAGCCGGTTCGCCGAGGAGCTGAGGCTCCGGGGGATCCGCGCGGAGTTTCTGCGCGGCAAGCCGCAGATGCGGCTGTTCTAGGGTGTTTTCTTCTGTCATCCCTCGCTCGACGCTCGGGATGACAGGCTGGGTCCCAAGTCGGCAGACCCCCTCCGATTGCTTCCGCACTCCATATAGAATCGCGCTTCGGTTCAAGAAACCAATGCCTCTTCTTTCCGTACAAGAGGCGTGTCTGGGAGGACTTAGATGACCGCAGTTCGACGGTTGATCATGATTTTGATGCTGGCGCTGGCCGCCGGGGCGCTCTTCGCCCAGGAGACGCAGACGACGCGCGCCACGGAGACGCCCACGGCGGAGACGGACCGCGACGCGAACGATCCGCGCGCGCTGCGGCTCACGCTGAGCGGGGCGCTGAACACAGCGCTCGAGCAGAACCTCGGCGTGCAGTTGCAGACCTACGAATACCAGATCTCGGGCGAGGACCTGCGCGCCCGCTACGGCATCTTCGACTTCTTCACCGAGGCGGGGCTGGTCACCCGCAGCACGCGCAGCCCGACGTCGAGCCAGTTCGACGCGAGCGGGGGGCGCTCCACCGCGTTCACGGCCGGCGTCACGCAGCTCATTCCCACGGGCGGTGAGTACACCGTCGGTCTGGACACCTCCCGCGCGACGACGACCAACCAGTTCACGACCGTGAACCCGAATTACGGCAACGACCTGTCGTTCCGGTTCACCCAGCCGCTCCTGCGCGACTTCGGCATCGACATCACCCGCCGCGGCATCACCGTGGCCCGCAACAACCTCGGGATCACCGAGGGGGCGTTCCGGACGGCGGTGATGGACACGGTGCGCTTCACGGAGCAGGCCTACCTCGACCTGGTCTACGCGCGCCGCGCGGTGAACGTGGTCAAGGAATCGCTGTTCCTGGCCCGCGACCAGGCGCGCATCACCCAGATCCGCATCGACGTCGGCGCGTCGGCACCGCTGGACATCCTCCAGCCCCGCGTCACCATCGCGACGACCGAGGAGCAGTTGATCTCAGCGGTGGCGAGCGTGCGCAATGCGGAAGACCGCCTGCGCGCGTTGCTGAACCTCCCGACCAGCGAATGGGACCGCCCGATCATCCCGGCGGACGACGTCACCTACACCCCCATCACCATCGACTTCCAGCAGGCCGTGCAGACGGCCTACGCGAACCGTCCGGAGATGACCCAGCAGCGCCTGGTCACCGAGAACGCGCGCGTGCAGGCGCTCTACACGCGCAACCAGATCCTGCCGCGCCTCGACTTCGTCACCAACTATGGGCTGCAGTCGCAGGCCGGCCGCGAGAGGCTCGTCGACGACGACGGCAATCCCACCGGCGAGTTCAACTCAGTCCCGTTCTCCGACACTTTCTCGCAGCTCGGCAGCCTCGATTTCCCGAGCTGGGACATCGGCGTGAACTTCGCGGTGCCGGTCTTCAACATCGCCGCCCGCGCCAACGCGCGCGCCGCGGAGCTGGACCTCGCGCAGTCGCAGACGACGCAGGCGCAGACGCAGCAGAACATCGCCGTCGAAGTGCGCACGGCCGCCCGCGCGGTCGACCAGTTCGCGCAGACCATCGCCGCCACGCGCGCCGCGCGCGACGCCGCCGAGCGCAACGTCGAGGCCGAGCGCAAGCGCTATGAGAACGGCATGACCACGAACTTCCAGGTGCTCGAGGTGCAGCAGCAGCTCTCCGACGCGCGCGTCCGCGAGCTGCAGGCCATCATCGGGTACAACAACGCCCTGTCGGCGTTCCACCGCGCGGTGGGCGACATCCTGGAGGTGCACAACATCACCCTCAAGGTGCCGGAGACTTCGCCGGAACCCGCCCTGGGCCGCTGGCTGGACCGTTACAATTGGCTGAACTACGGAAGCAGAGTCAGGCAACCGGAAGGACAGCCCAATGACGACAACAATTGATTCGACCCAGCCGGCGCAGGCGCCGGCCACGAAGAATGCGTTTCAGAGGATCGCCGGGGTGTTTTTCTCCCCCGGCGAAACTTTTGCCGACATCGCCCGCAGGCCGGACATCCTGGTCCCGCTGCTGGTGATCCTGGCGATCGGCTACGTGACCACGTTCATGGTCATGCCCCATCTCGACTGGGACGCGATGATCGCGCAGCAGGCGGAGATGGTGAAGAAGCAGAACCCGAACGTAGGCGATGACGACGTCGCCCGCATGGGGCGCATCACGAGGTCGATGGGCACCGTGATGAGCTACCTTGCGCCGCTGCTGGTGATCGTCGGGTACCTGATCATCGCGCTGGTGATCTGGGGCGCCTGCCGCATGATGGGCGGGGAGGGGAACTTCAAGCAGGCGTTCTCCACCACCCTGTACGCGCACTTCCCGCGCGTGCTGCTGGGCATCGTCGCCGCGGTGGTGGTGATGGCGCGGGGCATGGTCGATCCGTCCACGATGGCGACGGTGGTGAAGTCCAGTCCGGCGTTCCTGGTGGACATGAAGGAGCAGCCGGTGCTCTTCTCGCTCCTCGGGTCGCTGGAGATCTTTCAGATCTGGACGATCGTCCTGCTGGTCATCGGCTTTGCCGCGCTGACGAAGCTCTCGCGGGCGAAGACCGCGGCAATCGTCGTTTCGTTGTGGGTGATCATGGTGGTGGTCAAGCTGGGCTTCGCGGCTCTCGGAGCCGCGCGGATGAAGGCGTGAAGCGCTGGCTGATCATCGCCGTCGTCGTCCTCGTGCTCGCGGCCGTCATCGTCTTCAGCGTTCGGAGCGGCGGCCCGAAAGGGGAGAAGGTCTACACGGAGGCGGCGGGGCGGAGGACCATCGAGTCGGTGGTCACGGCGCCCGGGCAGATCGACCCGAAGGTGAAGGTCAACATCAGCGCCCACATCGTCGGGAAGATCGAGAAGCTGTATTTCAATGAGGGCGACACGGTGCGCCGCGGGCAGAAGCTCGTGGAACTGGAGAAGCCGCTGTACGTGGCTCAGCGCGACCGGCTGAACGCCGAGCTGGCCAGCCGGCGGGTGGAGGTGCAGCGCGCGCGTGCGGCGCTGAACACGGCCCGGGCCCAGTACGACCGCGCGCAGAGCCTGAATTCGCAGGGCATCCAGGCGCAGGAGCTGTTCGATCAGGCGCGGCTGGCGTACGAGAACGCGCGCGCGGGGGTGGCGGCGGCGGAGCAGGGCGTCCATCAGGCGGAGGCCGGCTTGCGCTCGGCGGCGGAGGACCTGTCGCGGACGACGATCGTCTCGCCGCTCGACGGCAAGGTCGTGCAGCTCAACGCGCGCGAGGGCGAGGTGGTCGTCACCGGGACGATGAACAACCCCGGGTCGGTGATCGCGGTGATCGCGGACCTCTCGCAGATCCTGGTCGAGGCGGAAGTGGGCGAGACGGAAGTGGTGAGCGTCCGCCTGAACCAGCAGGCGAAGATCAAAGTCGACGCGATCCCCGACCGGGAGTATCACGGCCACGTCGTCGAGATCGGCAGCTCGGCCGCGGTGCGGCAGGGCGCCGGCGCGGGCATCCGCTATTTCAAGGTGAAGGTGGCGATCGGGGACGCGGACGAGCGTCTGCGCCCGGGGATGACGTCGCAGGTGTCGATCGTGACCAGCAGCGCGCCGAACGCCGTCGCCGTGCCCATCCAGACGGTGGTCGAGCGCGTGCCGGGCGCGAGCGGCGAGGATGCCGATGACGACGACAAGCCGAAGAAGAAGTACGTCTTCCTCGCCGCCGGCGGCAAGGCGAAGCAGGTCGAGGTGCAGACGGGCATCAGCGACGCGACGCATGTGGTGATCGTGTCGGGGGTGAAAGAGGGCGATCGCCTGATCACCGGACCCTTCCGGACGCTGAAAAAGCTGAAGGACGCGGCCCCGATCGCCGAGACGGCCGAAAACTCGAAGCCGTCGAAGAACGTAAACGAGGACGAGGACTGATCTGATCATGAGCGCAATGCCGCAAACGCACCCCGAACAACTGATCGTGATGAACGAGCTGACGCGCGTCTACGACCTCGGCCCGCAGAAGATCTACGCGCTGAACGGCGTGAACCTGACCATCGAGCAGGGGGAGTACGTCGCGATCATGGGCCCGTCGGGCTCGGGTAAGTCGACGCTGATGAACATCATCGGCTGCCTGGACACGCCGTCGTCGGGGTCGTACCTGCTGGACGGCGTGCCGGTCGAGACGCTGAACGACGACGAGCTGGCCGCGATCCGCAACCGCAAGATCGGGTTCGTCTTCCAGACGTTCAACCTGCTGGCCCGGACGACCGCGCTGCAGAACGTCGAGCTCCCGCTGGTGTACGCGAAGATCCCGCGCGCCGAGCGCCGCCGTCTGGCGGAGGAGGCGTTGACGGCCGTGGGCCTGCAGGACCGCATGAGCCACCAGCCGAACGAGCTGTCCGGCGGCCAGCGCCAGCGCGTCGCGATCGCACGGGCGCTGGTGAACAAGCCGTCGCTCCTGCTCGCCGACGAGCCGACCGGAAACCTCGACTCGAAGACAGGCCGGGAGATCCTCGACCTCTTCCACGAACTGCACGCGCGCGGCAATTCGATCATCATGGTCACCCATGAAGACGACGTCGCGCAGGAAGCGAAGCGGATCATTCATATCCGGGACGGCAAGGTGTCGGTGTGATCGCTTCCTCCGTCCCCCTCTGTGCCTCTGTGTCTCTGTGGTGAATACCCGCATGCCTCGTGCGAGGCGCGGGCGTATTCACCACAGAGACACAGAGGCACAGAGGGGGACGGAGGGGCTGTGAAAAGGCCCAAACGATGTTCTTCGAGAATCTGAAGATCGCCCTGCGAGCGATTCTCGCGAACAAGATGCGGTCGATTCTGACCGTGCTCGGGGTGATGATCGGCGTCGCCGCCGTCATTGCCGTGGTGTCGATCGTTCAGGGGCTGCAGCACAAGATCTCGAACGATCTGGCGGACATCGGGTCGAACTTCATCGAGGTCTTTCCCGATCCCGGCGAGCAGCGGAATCCGTTTCTGCAGAAGATGCCGGATCTGACGATGGACGACGCGACGGCGGTACGGCGGGGGACGACGTCGATCCGCGACTTCACGCCGATCTTCATCGCTCAGGCGCAGACGAAGTTCGGCGACGCGCGGCATTCGGTGCAGTTGTACGCGGTGGGGCCTTCGTACCAGGAGATCGTCAACCACTGGGTGGAGCAGGGGCGGTTCTTCACGCCCGTGGATGAGGAGCAGCGGAAGCGGGTGGCGGCGATCGGGATCGACGCGGCCAAGGACCTGAACCTCGGCGACAACCCGGTCGGGAAGCTGATCCAGGTGGACAACAACACCTTCACCGTGGTCGGGGTGATGGAGAAGAAGGGCGGGTCGTTCGGGAACAATCAGGACGACATCATCCTCATCCCGTTCTCCACGGCCGCGGTCGTGTACGGCAGCGAGAACATGCGCAAGCTGGTGCTCGCCTTCCAGATGGAGACAGGCGCGGACATCGAGCTGGCGAAGGACCAGGTGCGGGAGGTGCTGCGCGCGCGGCACCGCCTGAAGAAGGACGACAAGGACGACTTCCGCATCCTGGCGCAGGAGGAGATCCTGAAGACGACGTCCAGCATCCTGGGCGGGGTGTCGATGGTGATGGGCGGGATCGTGGGGATCGCGCTGCTGGTGGGCGGGATCGGGATCATGAACATCATGCTCGTGTCCGTCACGGAGCGGACGCGGGAGATCGGGATCCGGAAGTCGCTGGGCGCGCGGCGCGGCGACATCCTGGTGCAATTCCTCATCGAGGCCATCGCCCTCTCCGGCCTCGGCGGCCTGATCGGCGTCCTGGGCGGCGTGCTGCTGGCGAACATCACCCGCCTGGTCATCGGCCGCTGGACGGACCTCCCTCCGGTACACACGCCGGTGCTGGCGATCGGCGGCGCGTTCATGTTCTGCGCGCTGATCGGCATCATCTTCGGCATCTATCCGGCGGCGAAAGCTTCGAAGCTCGATCCGATCGAGGCGCTGCGGTACGAGTAGAGGGCGCAGGGCGCAGGGCGCGGGGGGCAGGAGAAACGGACGTCGGTTTTGACTGTTTTCCTGCGCCCTGCGCCCTGCGCCGTGTCCCCTGTGACAGCCTTGGCACGCCTCACGAAATGTTCCCTGCGGCGGAGATGGTTACATCGCACGTGTTCACCCGAAAATCTGCTCTCCTGATCGCCCTTGCCGTACTCGCTACGTCCGCGGTTCAGGCCGCCGAGCGCATGCCGCTGTCGGACATCCGGAAGGGGATGAAGGGCCACGGCCTCACGGTCTTCGAAGGGACGAAGATCGAGAAGTTCGACGTCGAGATCATCGGCGTCATGCACAACATCGGGCCGGGACAGAACCTCATCCTGGCGCAGGTCGACTCGCCGGTGGTCAAGCGTGCGGGTGTGATCGCGGGCATGAGCGGCTCGCCGGTCTTCATCGACGGCAAAGTCATCGGCGCGCTCGCGTACGCCTGGCAGTTCGCCAAGGAGCCGGTCGCGGGCATCACGCCCATTGAAGAAATGCTGAAGATCTCGCAGGTGGTGCGCCCGGCCGGCGCGTCGCCCGCGGGCGCGGCGCCGCGCATGAGCGGCGCTGAGCTGCTGCAGGCGCTGGCGAGCAACAAGCCCGAGGCTGCCTTCGAGAAGCTCATCCAGGGAATGGCGGCGCGGCCGGTGAACACGCTCAGCGGCGCCACGCGCATCGCGCTGCCGGTGTCGGTCTCGAGCTTTGCGCCGGAGACCGTGCAGCGCTTCGCGCCGTACTTTGCCCAGCTCGGCTTCCAGGCCGTGCCGGCGGGCGCGACGTCGACTTCGAAAACGACTGCCAACGCGAAGACCACCTTCGAGCCGGGCGACCCGGTCGGTGCGGTGCTGCTCAACGGAGACTTCAACGTCGCGGCGAGCGGCACGGTGACCTACGTCGACGGCAATCACGTGTATGCCTTCGGCCACCCGTTCCTGGACATGGGCGAGATCAACTTCCCGATGGCGACGTCGGAAGTGGTCGGCGTGCTGCCCAGCGTGGCGAGCTCGTTCAAGTTCTCGAATACGGGCGACATCGTCGGCGTCCTCAGCCAGGACCGCTCCGCGGGCATCATGGGCGTCCTCGGCGCGAAAGCGGACATGATCCCGGTCGAGGTCGTGCTCAACGGCGCCGGCCCGGCGCAGACGTACCGCGTCAACGTCGTGCGTCATTCGTATCTCTCCCCGCTGATGCTGGCGATGGTCACGGACTCGATCGTATCGAACCAGCAGCGCGCCGCCGGCGAGCGGACGGTGCTGCTGGAGTCGGAGATCAAGCTCAAGGGCTTCGATTCCGTGCGCATCCGCGAAGGCTTCGCCGGACAGCAGGCGCGCCAGGCCATTCCGCAGTACCTCGCGCTCGTCTCGGGCTACCTGATGTCGAACGAGTTCCGCGACGCGGAGATCGAGGGCGTGAAGATCCACCTCCGCCACGACGACGACCTGCGCATCGCCAAGCTGATGGAAGCGTCGCTGGTGATGCCGGAGAAGGGCCGCGTATCGCCGGGCGACACGGTGAAGGTGCGCACGGTGCTCAAGCCGTTCCGCGGGGAAGCGTTCGTCGAGACGTTCGACGTGCGGATCCCGGACGAGCAGGCGGCCGGCGCGGCGTACCTGCTGGTCGGCAGCGGCTCGGTGATGAACGCGATCGACTTCTCGCTCGTGCCTCCGGACCCGCGCACGCTCGAGCAGGTGCTCGGCGTCCTGCAGCGCCTCCGTCCCGCCACCGATCTCACGGTCGCGCTCTATTCGACGAGCGAAGGCGCGGTGACGTCGGGCGTCTATCTGCCGAACCTGCCGCCGTCGATGCGCGCGGTAGTTGTTGCAGATACGTCGAACGGAGCGCAGGCGGCGGTGAAGTACCATCCGGCCGGGCAATCTGCCCGCCCGCTGGGCTACATCGTCGATGGCGCGCTGAAGATCGACATCGACGTGCAGCCGGCACTCTGAGGACTGGACAGTCCTCCCCGAAAGGATTTTGATGCGCCGAATTTTCGGTCTGATCTCCGCTGTCATCCTGACAACACACGCGTTCGCCGTCTCCCCGCAGTTCTGGCGGGTGCAGAACGCCGAGGACTTTCTGGGCGGCGAGCTGGAAGGGTTCGCCGTCACGTCGCGCGGCGAGCTGCGGGTCGCTCCGGCGATGCGCAAGGTCGCGTCGTTCACCGACCCGTTCGTCCTGTCGCAGGCCGAGGGGGCGAACGGCGACCGCTACTTCGGGACGGGGAACGAAGGCAAGGTCTATCGCCTGCGCGGCAATGACCTGAAGCTGATCTACACCGCCGCCGAGCCGGAGATCTACGCCCTGGCCTTCAGCAACGGCGCGGTGCTGGTCGGCAGCTCGCCCAACGGCAAGGTCTATCGCGTCGATCCGGAGAGCGGCAAGGGCACCACGTTCTTCGATCCGCAGCAGGCGTACATCTGGGCGCTGGAAGTGCTCGACGGCGGCGAAGTGGCAGTGGCCACCGGCGTCGAAGGGAAGTTGTTCCGCGTCGACGCGAACGGGCAGGGCAAGGTCCTGTACGACGCGCCGGACACGCACATCCGGTCGCTGGCGAAGCGCAAGGACGGCGCGCTCCTCGCGGGCGCGTCCGGCAAAGGCCGCATCTACTCCATCGCGCGCGACGGCAACACGCACGCGCTGTTCGATTCGTCGCTGAACGAGATCGCCTCGCTGTACGTCGACCCGAGCGGCATCGGCTGGGCCGCGGCGGTGAGCAACGTGCTCCCCTCGAGCGCGCCGGCCAAGAGCTCGCAGCAGCAGAAGGGCTCGCAGCAGCAGGGACAGGGGCAGCAACAGCAGCAGGACCAGAAGAAGGAAGGCGAGCCGTCGTCGAACGCGCAGGCGGTCGAAGTCACGTTCTCCTTCGACGACAGCGCCTCCACGGCCGCGGCGCAGGCCGGGTCGTCCGAGGTGTACCGGATCGACAGCGACGGGTACGTGGAGACCGTGCGCAAGTTCGAGCGCGAGATCGTCTACGCCGTCAGCGGCGGCGAGAACGGCGGCGTGCTTCTGGCCACGGGCCCGAACGGCCGCGTCTACGACCTGCGCGCGGGCGAGCTCTCGCTCATCGGCGCGGTGCCGGAGAAGCAGATCGTCTCCATCGACGGCAACGTCATCACGACCACCAATACGGGCGCGGTGTACCGCATCGAGTCGCGGCCGGCGGCGAACCCCGAGTTCCGCAGCGCGGCCAAGGACGTGGAGCGCTTCTCGCGCTTCGGGCAGTACCGCATCGAGGGACGCAACCTCGACGCGGGCAGTGTGGCCATCTCCTTCCGCAGCGGCAATACGCGCACGCCCGACTCGACGTGGAGCGCGTGGACCATGCCGCAGACGGCGCTGGAGGGCGGCATCGGCGCGCCGGCGGCGCAGTACGTCCAGTGGAAGCTGACCATGCAGAAGGCGGCGCCGGCGGCGGCGATCGACGGCGTGACCATCGCCTTCGTCAACCGCAACGTGGCGCCGGAGATCGAAGGCATCGCCGTGGCCGATCCGGCGGTCGTGTTCATCACCACGGCCTATCCGTCCGCGCCGCAGGTGGTGGAGGCGACGAACCCCGACGAATACGGGATGTTCACCAGCCTCGACACGCCGCGGGAGCGCACTCCGGCCGAGCAGGGCAAGCGGATGTTCCGCAAGGGCTACCGCACGGTGTCGTGGCGCGCGTCGGACGACAACAACGACTCGCTGCGCTACTCGCTGTCGTTCCGCCCGAAGGGGAGCGACAAGTGGCTGCGCCTCCGCGACAACATGGACGAGACGCAGATCAACTTCGACACGTCGCAGCTCCCGGACGGCCGCTACGAGCTGCGCCTGACCGCGAGCGACGAGCCGGACAACCCGGTGCAGCCGCTGACGGACGTCAAGGAAGGCGTCGAGTTCCAGGTGGATAACGGCGCGCCGAAGATCGCGGTGGCGCAGAACGGCGGCAACGTGACGGTGCGCATCACCGACGAGCTGTCGCCGATCGGCAAGGTCGAATACTCGCTGGACGCGGAGAAGTGGATCCAGCTCACGCCGGTGGACGGTATCTCGGACTCGCGCGAGGAGACGTTCCGGCTGGACGGCGCGACGGTGAACGGCAAGTTCGCCATCGTGCGCGCGACGGACCAGTTCTACAACGTGGCCACCGCGCCGGTACGGTAGGGATTCTGCCCGCGTAGCGGGCAGCCAGAGAATAGCCCCCGGCTTCAGAGCCGGGGGACGCCTGATCGCGCGAAAACGAGCCCGCGTAGCGGGGCGACAGCGAGACGCCAGCACGTGCCGAGGCGCTCCCGTCTATAATCACGTCCGTGAGTCGTCGTCTTGCCGCGATCCTTGCGATCCTGCTTCTCACCCTCGCCTGCGATCGCGAGACGCCGCGCACCAATACGGCGGCGCCGCAGGTCACGGCCACCGTCGACGACGGACGCCCGCAGGACGGCGGCACGCTGGTCCGGCGGCTCGAATCCGACATCGTCACCGTCAACCCCGTCACGGTCTCGACGGGCTACGACCGCTGGGTGGTCGAGTACCTCTTCACGCCGCTCATCTATCTCGACCAGGACCTGCAGCCGATCCCCGGTCTCGCGGAGTCGTGGGACATCTCCGAAGACGGCCGGGTCTATCGCTTCGAGCTGAACGAGAAGGCGACGTTCTCCGACGGCACGCCCGTGCGCGCGAGCGACGTGCTGTTCACGCTGCAGAAGATCGTCGATCCGAAGTCCGAGGCCGTGCAGGTGGTGGGAGCGTTCGAGCACCTCGACCTGACCAAAACGAAGGTCGTCGACGACCACACCATCGAGATCGTCTTCCGCGAACCGCTGGCGTCGCAGTTGATCCGCTTCAACGACGTCAACGTCATTCCGGAGCACGTCTATTCGAAGGGGAACTTCCGCGACGACTACAACCTGACCGCGGTCGGGAGCGGCCCGTACCGGCTGGTGAAACGCGAGCCGGGCAAGGAGATCGTCCTCGAGCGGCGCGAGGACTTCTGGGGACAGAAGCCGCCGCTGCAGCGCGTGGTGCTCAAGGTAATCGGCGATCTCGGTACGGGGTGGAGCGCGCTGCGGAACGGCGACGTCGACGAGACGCGCATGGCCTCGGACGTCTGGTTCCGCGAGAGCACGAATGCGGAGCTGGCGAAGACCGTCGACCTGAAGCGCTTCTACACGCTGAGCTACAACTTCATCGCTTGGAACGGGCGCGATCCGGTCCTGGGCGACAAGCGCATCCGCCGCGCGCTGACGATGTGCATCCCCATCGAGGCGGTGATCCAGCAGCTCTACCACGGCACCGCGCGGGCCATGACCGGTCCGTTCACGCCGGACGATTTCGCGTACAACCCGACCGTTCCTCCGACCCGCTACGACCTGGAAGGCGCGCGGCAGTTGTTCACGACCGCGGGCTGGCTGGACTCGAACAAGGACGGGGTGCTCGACAAGCGCGGCAAGCCGCTGAAGCTCGAGCTGCTGATCATGAGCGGCTCGGCGGCGACGAATCAGTTCGCGCAGATGATCCAGGCCGAGATGAAGAAGGTGGGCGTCGATCTGGAGATCGCGACGCTCGAGCCGTCCGTCGCCATCCAGCGCATCCTCAGCGGCAACTATCAGGCCGCCTACATGGGCTTCGATCTGGACAACGATCCAGATCCGTTCAATATCCTGCACTCGTCGCAGTTCCCCCCGCGCGGGCAGAACTTCGTCTTCTACAGCCACCCTGAGGTCGACCGTCTCATCGACGCGGCCCGGCGGGAGCTGGACCGCTCGAAGCGGAAAGACATGTACTGGCGCATCCACGAGATCGTCGCGGAGGACCAGCCGTACACCTGGGTGATGCAGGTGTCCTCGAAGTGGGGCCTCAGCAAACGGGTGCGCGGGGTGGAGCTGAGCCGCGGCTACGGTCTGTTCCGCTGGTACCCGGGGGTGCTGTCGTGGTGGATCCCGCGCGATCAGCGAGTGCACGACCGGCCGGCGGCGGCGCGTCCGTGACGCAATGGGCGGCTACCTCGTTCGCCGGTTCTCCTACGCCCTCCTCACCTTTCTCGGCATCACTGTCGCGACCTTCACGCTGATCCACAGCGTTCCGGGCGACCCGATCTCGTTCTACGCGGGCCGCGGCGGGATCAAGTCGTTGCCGCCGGAGATGGTGGCCTCGCTGCGCGCGGAGTTTCACCTCGACCGGCCGCTTCCGGAGCAGTATCTCCACTGGCTGCGCGGCATCGTGACGTTCGACTTCGGGCATTCGGTGATCGATCGCCGGCCGGTGCGAACGGTGGTGCTGGAGAAGCTGCCGGCCACGTTCGGACTGAACCTCCTGGCGTTCCTGATCGCGGCGTCGCTGGGGGTGCCGATCGGCCTGTGGAGCGCGTCGCGCTCGGGACGGCTCACGGAGCGCGCCTCGGCCGTTGGTTTCTTCCTGCTGTACTCGCTGCCGAGCTTCTGGGTAGCGCTGCTGCTGATCCAGTTCTTCTCGGTGCGCCTGAACCTGCTGCCGCTCTTCGGGATGATCGACGACCAGCACGAGTACTTCAGCGCGGGCGGGCGTCTCCTGGACCGGGTGAAGCACCTGGTGCTGCCGACGCTGACGCTGACGTACGCGCAGCTCGCGATCTTCGCGCGGTTCTCGAAGTCGGCGGTGTCGGAGGTGATCCGCCAGGACTTCATCACGGCCGCGCGCGCGAAGGGGGCCAGCGACGTGGCGGTGATGTGGCGTCACGCGTTCCGCAACGCGCTCATCCCGCTGGTCACGCTGCTCGGACTGACCATCCCGTATCTGCTGTCCGGCAGCGTCATCGTCGAGAGGATCTTCCAGTGGGACGGCATCGGCCTGCTGTACTACGACGCGGTGCTGGCGCGCGATTACCCGGTGGTGATGGCGCTAACGGTGGTCACGGCGGTGATGACGCTGCTGGCCAGCGTTCTGGCGGACGTGCTCTACGTGCTCGTCGACCCGCGGGTGCGGCTCGGAAAGGGGCCGCAGTGACGGGGGAGTCGATGTGGGGACTCGCCTGGCGCCGCTACCGGCGGAGCAAGCTGGCGACGCTGGCGCTTTGCTACGTTCTGCTGATGGCGGCCGTGGCGCTCCTCGCGCCGCTGGTCGCGAACCGGAAGCCGCTCGTGCAGCGGACGGCGGATGGGTTGCGCTTTCCGGCGTTCGCGGACTATCTCTCCGGCGATCCGGACATGGACTCGCCGGTCGCGGGGACGGTCGTGGTGCCCGCGCCGGTACCGTTCTCTCCGAACACGATCGAGCTCGCGGAGCGGCTCCAGCCGCCGGGCCGCGGGCATCTCCTCGGCACGGACGATCTCGGCCGCGACATCCTGGCGCGCATGATCCATGGGGCGCGGGTCTCGCTGACGGTGGGGCTCCTCGCCACGGCCATCGCGCTGGTCATCGGCTCGCTGCTCGGCGCGCTGGCGGGGTATTACGGCGGCGCGGCGGACTGGATCGTCTCCCGGGTGATCGAGGTCGTGCTCTGCTTCCCGTTCCTGTTTCTCGTCCTCGGCATCGTGGCTCTGTTCAAGCCGTCGCTCTGGACGATCATGATCGCCCTCGGCCTGACGTCGTGGACGAGCGAGGCCCGTTTCGTCAGGGGAGAGCTCCTGCGCCTGCGCGACCTGGAGTTCGCGCAGGCGGCGCGGGCGAGCGGCGCGCGGGACGCCCGGATCATCTTCCGACACCTGCTGCCGAACGCGCTCGCGCCCGTGCTCGTGTCCGCCAGCTTCGGCGTGGCGGTGGCGATCCTCACCGAGTCCGCGCTCTCCTTCCTCGGCCTCGGCGTTCCGCTGCCGACGGCGTCGTGGGGGAGCATGCTCTCGCAGGCGTACGAGCACATCGAGTACGCGTGGTGGCTGATCCTCTTCCCCGGGCTGGCGATCTTCACGACGGTGGCGTCGTTCAACGTGATCGGGGAGAGGTTCCGCGAGGCGCTGGATCCGCGGAGCCGCTAACCAGTCGCGGACCGCCGGCGTCCCCGCCGCGCTTCCTGTCATCCTGAGCCGCGTAGACGGCGAAGGACCCCCTTCCGACTTGCGCGTTCGCTGCCTCTGGCAGGGGATCCTTCGCCGCCCCTTCGCCTTCGGCTCGAGGGCGGCTCAGGATGACAGGGAGCGCCCGGCCGTCACAGCCTCAAGTCGCGGCGGTCACGGTCAGGCGCGCGCGCAGCGCGTCCAGCACCGGCGAAGGCACGAGGTGACCGATGTCGCCGCCGAGGCGGAAGACTTCCTTGACCAGGCGCGAGGAGACGAACGTGTACTCGACGGCAGGGATCATGAAGATCGTCTCGGCGCCTTCGTAGAGCTCGCGGTTCATGAGCGCCATCTGCAGCTCGTACTCGTAGTCGGAGACGGCGCGGATGCCGCGGACGACGACGTTCGCTTCCACGCGGCGCATGAAGTCGACGAGCAGTCCGGAGAAGGAGTGCACCGCGACGCCGGGGATGTCGCGCGTGCAGCGGGCGATCAGCTCCATGCGCTCCGGCACCGAGAAGACCGGGGACTTGCCTTCGTTCTCGAGGACGGAGACGAGCAGTCCGTCGAACAGGCGCGCCGCGCGGCGGATGATGTCGAGGTGGCCGTTGGTGAGCGGATCGAAGGATCCGGGGTAGACGGCGATGCGCATGGGCGGAGAATAGCAGAAGAAGTGTTGGTCAACGTCTTGACGATCAATGCACATGAACCTACACTGTGAGCATTCGAGTCACCGATTGGACAACGGGAGGGTGTGAATGCGGCAGACGATCAGGGTGAAGCGCTCGAATCCGGCGCCCGCGCCCGTCACCGGAACGCGGGGGCGGCTCCTCTCCACGCTTCTCACGTACCTGCCTGGCGCGTGGATCGATCCGAAGAACAATGAGCTGATCACGCTCTATCGCCTCCGCTACCGGATGGCGATGGAGGAGCAGAAGTACGACACGGCCATGATCTTCCTGAACAAGATCCTCGAGCTCGATCCGATGAACCTCGAGGCCAAGCTGTGCAAGGGGGAGATCTACCACCGCTGCCTGGGCGACTACCCCCGGGCCATCGAGCAGTACAACAAGGTGATCCGGCTCTCCTCCGACGGTCAGGACGAGAAGGTGAACACCCGCGCCCGCGCGGCCATGAGCGAGATCATGGAGATGCTCAGCTAGGGGTGGGGGTGGAGCGGGGGAGCGGGGAAGCCCCGAGCGAAGTCGAGGGGCCAACTTAGCAGCAACGCAGCGTGATCCGGTGGGCGACTGCACGTGCAGCGACGATCAGTTCCTTCCGCGTAGGTGCTAAGTTGGCCCCTCGACTTCGCTCGGGGCTGACGCTCCCTAGCGGTCGCGTTCGAGAACGAAGTCCAGCGCGAACTCCAGCGCCTCTTTCGCGGGGGAATCGGCGAAGGGGACGAGCGCGGCGCGGGCGCGGCTGGCGTAGTCGCGGGCGATCTCGCGGGTCTTTTCCAGCGTCCCGTAGCGGTTCACGATGTCGAGGATCCCGGCGGGGTCGATGCCGTCGAAGGACTTGTTCGTGGCCACGCTGGTGATGGTCTCCCGCTCGAGCGGCGTCGCGCGCGGCATCGCCAGGATCAGGGGCAGGGTGACTTTGCCTTCCTTCAGGTCCGACAGCGCCGGCTTGCCGAGGACCTCTGTGCTGGACGTGAAGTCGAGCAGGTCGTCGATGAGCTGGAAGCAGACGCCAAGGTTGTAGCCGTAGGTCTGCAGCGCGGCGGCGCTGCCCTCGGGTAGCTCGGTGAAGTACGCCGGGATGCGGCACGTGGCGCCGAACAGCGCGGCGGTCTTCCGGCCGACGATGTCGAAGTAGTCGTCGACGGTCAGGTCCGTGCGGCCGTTGTGCTCCGTGCCGAGGATCTCGCCCTCGATCATCTTGATGGTCGCATCCGACAGCAGCCGCAGGATCTCGAGGTTGCCCTCGGCCAGGGCCATGGCCATCGAGTGCATGAAGATGTAGTCGCCGACCAGGACGGTGAGGTTGTTGCCCCAGCCGTAGTTCACGGACGTCCGGCCGCGGCGCACGTCGGCCTCGTCGATGATGTCGTCGTGGATCAGGGTCGCGGTGTGAATGAACTCCACGACCGCGGCGTAGACCACGTCGCGGTAGCCGTCGTACTTCAGCATGCGCGAGACGAGGAGGAGCAGCGCGGGGCGCAGGCGCTTGCCGCCGCCGCCGAGGATGTGCTCACCGACGTCGGCGATGGTCTTGATGCGCGACTGGAAGTTCCGGCGCAGCTCCTCTTCCACCAGCTCCAGCTTCGGCGCGATGAGGTCGAGAAGACGCTCCGCGTAAGCCGCCTGTCCGTTCAGAGTGCGAGGAGCTGTCACGGCGCGAAGAATAGTCGATCCAACGGCAAGCGCTCAACCGCGGTAGTTCGTGAACTGGAGAGGGATCCCGTAGTCGTTCGCCTTCACGAGCTGGATCGCACGCTGGAGATCGTCCTTCGTGCGGCCCACCACGCGGACCTGGTCCGACTGGATCGAGGCCTGGACTTTCAGCTTGGCGTCCTTGATGGTCTTGACGATGGCCTTGGCCTTCTCGCTCTCGATACCCTGGACGATCTTCGCTTTCTGGCGGACGGTGCCCATCTGCGCCGGCTCGATCTTGCCGTAATCGATGGCCTTCAGCGAGACCTGCCGCTTGACGAGCTTCGACTCGAGGATCTCCTTGACGCTGCGGAGCTTCCCCTCGTCGTCGCTGTTGAGCTCAATCTCTTCGCCGGAGAGCTCGATGGAGCTCTTGCTGCCCTTGAAGTCGAAGCGCTGGGCGAGCTCCTTCTGGGCCTGCTGAACGGCGTTCGCCACTTCCTGCATCTCGGTCTTCGACACGATGTCGAACGAAAAATCCTGCGCCATGAACCTTCCTCAGTCTGCCCGGATCACCTGGACTCCCGCCGGCGGCGCGAACGTGAACGTGTCGGCGGCGGCGGTGCGGCGATGATATCCCGAGAAGGAGAACGAGGTCTGGTTGCCGTCGCGGTCGGTGTAGTCGATGCGCTGGATGAGGTGCGTCGACGGCGCAATGGTGACGGTGACGCTGCGGATCATCGAGGCTTTGTCCCGCGGCTGGAGGGTGGTGATGACGTTTCCGCCGCGCTTCTGCTCCTTGACGGCGAAGACGCGCTCGCGCGCCGCGGGGTCGCCGATGAGGAGGAAGGGGAGCTCGCGACGGCGGGCATCCGTGACCCGGCCGGTCGTGACCTGCTTGTCGCCGGGGACGTAGAACCAGGAGTTGGTGCCGTCGAAGACGAACAGCTTCTGCTCGGGGGAGGCGTAGCTCCAGCGCATCTTCGGAAGCGCCCCGAAGACGACGGTTCCGTTCTCGACCTGGCTGGTCTTGAAGCCTTTGGCGGTGAAGCGATGGGTGAAGCTGGCCTCCATGCCCGACATGGCCGCGGCGGCGCGGTCGAGCTCGATGGGGGCGGCGGCAACGCTGATCGCCACGCTCATGAGCGCAGCTAAAGTGATGATTCGTTTCATAGTTAGCCCCTTCAGCAACGATCGCGCCGAGGCCGTCAGAGCTTCTCGACTTCGATGCTCACGATCGCGGAGTTCACAACAAAGATGCGGTCGTTTTTGCTCCGGTCGTCGGGGAAGAGAAAGAAGCCGTTGCGCTCGGGGTTGTAGTGCGCGGCGCCGCGGATGACTTCGCCGTCGTTGAACTCGATGGCGATGCGCATGCCGTTGGCGGGCTCGAGCGAGTCGTCCGGTGCGATCCGCGGAAAGAACACCGCTTTCAGGTCCGAAAACGGGACCTCGTAAGCCTCGCCGTCGTCGCGGCGGGCGACGAGCACCTCGCGCGCGGCATCGATCGGATCGAGTGCGACGCGCTCCGTCCGCCCGTCGCGGTAGCGAAGAACCACTCTCTCGTCAGCCATGTGTCAGAAGAGTTCCAGACCCCACAAATCGTGGATGTGAATGATACCTTCGACTCGCTTCGCCTCGTCCACGATGAAGAGCGAGGTGATCTTGCGCTGCTCCATGATCTGCAGGGCGGCCGAGGCGAGCTCGCCGGCCTCGATGGTGATCGGGTCCCTCTTCATCGATTCGCCCGCGGTCCTGCGGACGATCTGCTCGTCGTGCTCGAGGAGGCGGCGGAGATCGCCGTCCGAGATGACGCCGAGCATCTCGCCGGAGGCGCCGGTGACGGCGGCGATGCCGAAGCCCTTCTTCGACATCTCGTAGATCACGTCGTGCATCATCGTCCCCTCGCGCACGAGCGGGACTTCGTCGCCTTTGTGCATCAGGTCGCGCACGCGCAAGAAGCGCTTGCCGAGCTTTCCGCCGGGGTGGAGGATGGCGAAGTCCTCTTCCTTGAAGCCGCGCCGGACGAGGAGGGCCATGGCCAGCGCGTCTCCCAGGGCGAGCGTGGCGGTGGTCGACGCGGTCGGGGCCAGTCCCAGTGGGCAGGCTTCCCGGGAGATCGCCGCGTTGAGGTGATGGTCCGCGCCGCGGGCGAGGGTGGACGCCGGGTTGCCGGTGATGGCGATGATCTCCGCACCGATCCGCTTGACGGTCGGCAGCACGCGGATCAGCTCCTCGGTCTCGCCCGAGTTGGAGACCGCCACGACGACGTCGCCCTTCACGAGCATCCCCATGTCCCCATGGATGGCCTCGGTCGGATGCATGAAGAAGGACGGCGTGCCGGTGGAGGCGAGCGTCGCGCTGATCTTCTTGCAGATGATGCCGGACTTGCCGACACCCATGGTGACGACGCGGCCGCTGCACGTGGCGATCGTCTCGACGGCCGCGACGAAGGCCTGATCGAGGTGCTGGATGACGCCGAGGATGGCGGCGGCCTCGACTTCGAGGACGCGACGGGCTTCCGCGAGCGCGGGGTGTTCTTCGCCTGCGAAAACCGGCTGGGTCATGGGCGCGGATGGTATCGCATCCGTATCAGTGGTCGGTATGCGACCCCTGACTCTTGCCGCTCTCGTTTTTCTCGCCCTCTCCGCTCTCGCCGACCCCTTCGGTCCGCCCACCCAGCTTTCGGAAACCAGCGCGCCGCGCGTCGAGGTCGCCAGTACTTCGGCGGGACCGCTCGTGGTGTGGCTCGACGATAGCGGGGTACTGCGGGCGAATGGCCGGACGGTCGCCAGCGCGGCAGTCCGCGTGGCGACCGCGTCGGTGGGAGACACGGCCCTGGTGGTGTGGACCCAGGCGGACGGCTCGGTGTGGGCGAGGCGCCTCTCGCCGGACGGCTCCTCGTCGGGCGTGGTGCGGAAGATCGGCTCGAGTGCGGCGGGCCCGGTTGCGGTGGCGGCCGCCGACGGACGCTACTTCGTGGCGTGGCCGGGACTCCTGGGCCAGATCTACGCCGCGATCGTGAGCCCGCTCGGCGGTCCGATCGTGCCGGCGATGCCGGTGACGGCGCAGTCGGGGTCGACGATCGGGGAGATCGCGGCGGCGGCGAGCGCGGACGGCTTCGCGGTGGTGTGGCACGACCTCGAGGCGCGGGATGTGTTCGCGACGACGCTCGACACGAACGGAGTGCCGGTGTCGATGACGCCGCTGCTGGTGTCGGACGACGGCGGCTTTCCGGACGTGGCGTCGGACGGGACGACGTTCCTCATCGTGTGGGGGCTCGGCACGATCCACGCGCGCACGCTCACGGTCGACGGCGACCTGGGACGCACCCGTACCGTGACGCTCGGCGTGGCGCCGCGCATCGCCTGGGACGGTCTCGCGTACTCGATGGCCTACGTGCACCAGGTGTATCCGCGGCCAGGCTTCTCGTTCCAGCAGCTCACGGCGATGCGGCTCACCTCGTACGGCACGTATGTCGAGCGCCTCTCGCCGGCGAATACGCTCATGCCGCGCATCTACGACGTCGACGCGCGGTCGGGGCGTTTCGATCTGGGCCACTCGGTCAACAGCGTGTGGGTGCAGAGCGCGATGGTAGGAGAGCCGCGGACGCGGGTCCGCGCCATGCGTCACTGACCGCGCGCGAGGCGCTCCTGCGGCAGGAGCGCGTGATAGATCATCGCCGTGACGGGCACCGGCACGCCGCTCTCCGTCGCCAGCCGCACGATCGCGCCGAGCTGCGCGTCGAGCTCGGAAGGTTTGCCGTCCACGACGTCGCGCTGGAGCGAAGAGGTGGACGCGGGTGCGAGGGCGTCGTAGCGCTGCCAGGTCTTCTCGATCGCGTCGCCGCCGAGGTCGATGCCGCGGGCGGTGGCGAGGGCGGCGACTTCGCGGAGGGACTCGCTGACGATGGCGCGGACCTCCGGCATGGCGCGCCAGACCCCGATCGGCACCCGGGTGAGGGCGCCGATGCCGCTCATCGTGGCGATGAAGAGGAACTTCGTCCACATGCTGCGGTGGATGTCCTCTGGCACTTGTGCGTTGATACCCGCTTTGGCGAAGGCTTGCCGCAGGCTCGTGACCCGCTCGGTGCGCGCGTTGTCGAGCTCACCGAACATCACGATGGGCTCGGAGGCCGCGTGGCGGATATGGCCGGGAGCGACGATGTAACTGACGATGGCGCAAAGGCCGCCCGCGGTGTGCTCCCGGCCGACGATCGAGGCGATGATTTCCGGCGCGTCGATGCCGTTCTCCAGCGGGACCACGATCGTGTTCGGGCCGATCATCGGCTTCGCGCTCTCCGCGGCCTCCGCGATCTGCCACGCTTTCACCGCGAGCAGGACCGCGTCGACCGCGCCAACGTTGCGGGGGTCGTCGGTGGCATTGGGATGCTCGACGACGAAGTCGCCGGCGATGCTGTCGACGCGCAGGCCCTTCGTGCGCAGCGCCTCCAGAGTCACGCCGCGGACGATGAAGGTCGTGTCGATGTCCGCATGGGCGAGGCGCCCGCCGAAGTAGCCGCCCACACCGCCGGCGCCGATGACCGCAATCTTCACTTCTTCCACGCTCCGAGCTGGCGATGGGTCTTGACCCAGACGTCGTCGATCGCTCCGCCCTGGAGCATCTTCGCGATCCAGACGATCTGCCCCGCGTGGTTGGCGATGTGGGCGAGGATGCCGAGGAGGTCCTCGAGGACGATCGCATGCATCTTCGGCTCGGGGCTGGGATCGTTGAGGCGCTCGGGAGTCAGCCCGTCGAAGGTCCGCTCCGCACGCGCGACCATGTCGTCGAACGTCGCCATCAGCTCGGCCTTGGGGATCGCCCGCCGCTCGGCGAACTCCGCCGCGCGATCGCGGGTGTACTCCATCCCGCCGATGTTGCGGTTCAGGAAGTGGTTCAGCGAGCCGGTGAGGTGCAGGACGATGTTGCCGACGGAGTTCGACTCCTCGTTCGGCCGCCACCAGAGCTGCTCGTCGTTCAGTGTGTCGACGGCGGCGTGGATCTGGGCGGGGAAGACTTTCGTGATGCGGGAGCGGAGTGCGTCGAGAGTGATGTCAGTCATGGAAGCTACTTCTCCTTCTTCCTTCTCGCCACCGCGAGCGCCGCGTGCATCCATTCGCGGAGCTCATCGCTGTCTTCGAGGATGTCCTCGGGGAGCGCGTAGTAGCCCATGGTGCCCGTTCCGAAGGGGTTGAAGGCCTGGCTGCCGCGCTCCTCATAGGCCTTCCGGGTCGTCTCGTCGACTTTGAAGTAGAGGACGTCCTCGGCGATGAGGGCGAAGAACGTACCGCGGGAGTAGATGCCGACGCCGCCGAACATGGCTTTCGCCGTCACGGGCGCGACGGCGCGAAGCTGGTCGAGGACGTAGTCGCGGAGCTCCGCGGAGACGGCCATGGCAGCGTCAGGATACCAAGCCGAGCCGGCGTGCGTGCTGGAGGGCGTCCGCGGAGTCGCGCACGTAGACCATCTCCACGCCCGCGGTTTTCGCCTGCTCGACGATGGTGGCGACGGTCTGATCGCGGATGTCGGGCGTGACGTCGCGGATGAAGGCGGCCAGAACGCGGCCGGGGTGCGTCTGGATGACGCGCAAGTAGATCTCCGGATCGTGCTGGCCGCTGTCGCCGATCAGGATGAACTTCAGCTCGGGGTAGAAGTCGACGAGCGTCTGGACCTGGGCGAGCTTGTGCTCCGTGTGCGAGGCCATGACGAGCATGGTCTCGCTGACGCCCCAGTCCTGCAGGAACATGGGCCCGTGCGGAATCCCGTTGACGTCCATGAAGTCGTGGAGGAGCTCGTAGAGGTTCCAGGGGCTGCTGGAGACGTAGAAGATCGGGTTTCGCTCGACGTGCAGCGCGCGGTAGAGGTCGGCGATGCCCTCGAACGGCAGGCGCGCGGCGGCGTTGTTGATGACCGAGCGGGTCATGCCGATGAGGCTCGTGGCGTTCGTGCGGACGATGGTGTCGTCGATGTCGCTGATGACTCCGAACGCGGCCTCGGGCGAGGGGACGATCGCGTGGGCGACGGCGGAGACGTTGAAGTCCGGAAGCTGTAACGCGACCTCGTGCCACCCCGGACCGACGGCGTCGCTCTGGAGGCGGATGGTGAAGTAGCCCTCGTCGTCCGAGACGCTCTCGACGACGGCGTCCCGGTACGAGGCCACCACGCGCGCGTTGGCCACCTCGTCGCTCTGGAACCGGCGGTAGGTGTTCAACAGGTTCCGCCAGAGCGGCTCGGCTGCCGCAACCCGGGTGATGCGCTTGTCGACGAGCACGCGCCCCCGGAGGAGCATCTCGTTTCCGCGCCCGAACCCGCGATACGGGCTGATGACCAGACGCTTCGTGACGGGCCTGCCGGCGGCGCGCCGGTCGAGGCGCCGTTCGAGCTCAGCGGCGGTGCGGCGAAGGAGCTGACTTGGCTGCATCCTGCTCATTTTGCTGTAGAATCCCGCCTCCCACGGCCTTACGGCGCGATCCTTGCGTCGGCTGTACCAAGCATCCAAACGTCAACTGAAGAGGACCCTTGCATGAGCGAAATGGTAACCGCCACCACTCCGGTTTCAGTCCGCCCTGCAGCGCCTTCCGGTGGCTCCGAGCCGAACGGGAAGTCCCTGCCGGTCGAGCCGAAATCGGTGATCTGGAACCCGACCCCCGAGCAGCTCCGGCAGTTTGCGGATGCGATGCCGAACGCGCGCCAGACCGAGTTCGGTAATGTGAACGTCGCCACGCGCGTGGTGTCGCGCTCGAAGCTCTCGACCTTCGTCGCCACGGACCGGCCCGAGGAGCACTCGGACCAGACCATCACCCGGGCCGAGTACGACCGGATCGCCCGGCTCCAGGACGAGTACATCCGTACCCGCGACATGCTGGTGATCGAAGGGTTCATCGGGAACGACCCGGAGTTCCGCACCGCCGCTCGCCTGATCATCGAGAAGGCGAACGCGAACATCGCCGCCATGCAGCACATCCTCTATTACCCGGCGACGGCCGAGGAGCTGGCCGGCTTCCAGCCGGAAGTGACGGTCATCTATACGCCGAATCTGCGGGCGGAAGGCTATCCCGACGACCGCCTGATCGCAGTCGATCTCGAGAACTACATCACGCGCGTCTTCAACTCCGACTACTTCGGGGAGTCGAAGAAGGGCGGCCTGCGGATGTGGAACAAGCTCGTGTACGAGCGCGGCGGCCTGGCGCTCCACTCGGGCTGCAAGGTCATCCCGGTGAACGGCACGAACCGCGTCGGCCTGATCGTCGGCCTGTCCGGCACCGGCAAGACGACCACCACGTTCACCAAGCAGAACGACTCGCAGCCGGTGCAGGACGACTTCTGCGCCCTGATGCCCGGCGGCAAGGTCTACGCGACCGAGAACGGCTGTTTCGCCAAGACGTTCGGCCTCAATCCCCAGGATGAGCCGACGATCTACCACGCCTGCGCGTCGTCGCACGCGTACCTGGAGAACGTCTCCCAGAACGACGCGGGCAAGGTCGACTACTTCGACACGTCCTACACGCCGAACGGCCGGGCGGTCATCCGCATGGAGGACATCGCAGGCGCCGCCGACGCGCGCGAGATCTCGCGGGCCGACTTCCTCCTGATCCTGAACCGGAACGAGAACATCATCCCGGCCGTCGTGAAGCTGGAAGGCCCGCTCGCCGCCGCGTACTTCATGCTCGGCGAGACGAAGGGCACCAGCGCGGGCGGTGCGTCGGAGGCCGGCAAGTCGCTGCGCGTCCCGGGCACGAACCCGTTCTTCCCGCTGCTGCACGCCTACCAGGGCAACCGCATGCTGGAGCTCATGAAGGACAGCCCCATGGAGGTCTACCTCATGAACACCGGCGCCATCGGCGGCGACGGCAAAGCCGAGGGCTCCAAGAAGGTGAAGATCCAGCACTCGTCGGCGGTCGTGAAGGCCATCGCCGAAGGCACGATCAAGTGGGAAAAGGATCCGGACTTCGGTTACCTCGTCGCGACGGAAGTGCCGGGCATCGACGACCCCGATTACCTCCAGCCCAAGAAGATGTACGAGCGGCAGGGGAGGCTCGACGAGTACGGCCAGCTGGTCGCCAAGTACAACAACGATCGGCGCGAGTACCTCCGCAAGTGGAAGGGACTCAGCGAAGAGATCGTGAACGCGATCTAGCCGTCGAGTCATCTAGCCGTCGAGTCATCGAGAGTTCCCTCGGCGACTCGAAGACTCGGCGGCTCGAAGACTACGTCTCCACGTGCAGGAACATGTACACCGCCGCGAGCGCGAACAGGATGTTCGCGCTCCACGCGGACAGGAGCGGCGGCAGGTTGCCCACCTCGCCGAACTTCGTGAAGATCGCGTACACCATCCAGTAGATGATGCCGATGACGAGCGCCAGGCCGATGCCGTAGAGCGCGCCGCGGCGTCCGATCTTGAACGCGAACGGCATCGCGATCAGGGCCATGACGATGCTGATCACCGGCCATGAGGTCTTGCCGTACAGCTTCACCGCCAGCTCGTCCGCGGCATATCCCGACTCGCGCAGCGTCCCGATGTACCTCCGCAGCTGCGCGTAAGTCATCTGGTCCGGCGGCGTCACCTCGGTCGCGAAATCCTCCGGCGTCTCCGGATAGAACAGCGCGACCGGACGCGTGATCGGCGTGAGCGTCGACTCGCCGTCGTCGGTGAACGAGCGGATCCAGCCGTTGTCGAAGGCCCAGGCCTGGCCGTTCCAGGTCGCGCTCGTGGCGTAGACGCGGCGCGTCAGGCGGAAGTCCGACGGATGGAACTCGAAGACCTGCACCTGCGTGAGCCGCTTCGCGTTCGCGTCGTACGCCAGGAAGTTGATGATGTAGCGGCCCTTGCCGAGGTACCAGAGCTTCTGCTGCGAGCTGGTGATCGCGGTCTTGCCCTCGATCCGCCGCTTGAGCTGGTAGACGCGCTGGTTCGCGTACGGCAGGACGAAGTCGAGGATGAAGTAGGCGAGCAGGCTGATGATCGCGGCCACGAAGATGATCGGCGCGGCCACACGGTACAACGACACGCCGCCCGACTTGATGGCCGTCACCTCGTTGTTCTTCGAGAGCATGCCGAACGTGACCAGCGTCGCCACGAGCACCGAGATCGGCAGCGTCCAGTTCAGCACGGTGAAGATCTGGAACCGGAAGTAGCGCAGCAGCGTGCTCGCGGCGACGCCGTTCTCGCGGACGTCCTTGGAGATCTCCGTGTACTCGACGATGACGAACAGCGCCACCACGGACACGAGCACGAGCAGCAGCACTTTGGTGAACTCCCGGAGGATGTAGCGGTCCAGGATGTTCGGGAAGGTGATGTCGAGCCGGCTGAGCAGCGACGGGTTCTCCTCGGATGCCGCCGCCGACGACGACGAGCGACGCGTGAAGATCCGTCCGAGCGCCTTGCCGATCTTCGCCACGATCCCGCGGTCCGTCCGCTGGGCCAGGGCGTCGCGGTTGGCGCGGGTGAGCAGGTAGATGCCGAGCGCGAGCAGGATGATGTTCGCGCCCCACATGCCCAGCCAGGGCGGGATCTTGCCGCTGCCGGCGAGCTGCTCGCCGTTGTTGATCGTGATGTAGTAGAAGACGATGATCGCGATACTTAAAGAAAAGCCTGAGCTTTTCCCGCCGCGGCGGTTGGTGATTCCCAGCGGCAGGCCCAGGACGCCGAACGCGATGCAGGCGAACGGGATCGCGAACTTCTTGTGGATCTCGACCAGGGCGATGTTCCGCGTATAGCGGTCGGTCATCGACCGGCTGCGGCTCAGCGTCCGTTCCTGATAGAGCAGCTCCCGCAGCTCCATCTCCCGGAACGAGCGCGCGAGGCTGTTGGTGACGCCGTCGGTCGCGCCGCGCGTCGGCAGGAGGATGCGCTGCGTGGCGCTCTCGGTGCGGTCGTAACGGTCGGGCTTGGCCGGATCCCAGACGTGCGTCTCCGCGCCCGAGAGGTTCATCCACAGCTCGTTCTGGGGGCGCTGGAGGGTGATGTTGCCCCGGTTGGCGACGATGGTGCGCTGGCCGGCGCCTTTCTGGGTGAGCCCGGTGACCGCGTCGTCGTCGTTCTCCTGCTGCGCCTGGGCCATGTGCTCGGCCATCTGCGCCGGCGTGAGCGACTCCTGCTGCGGCTCGTCGCCGCGGTTGTCGGCCACGAAGACACCTTTCCACTGGCCGGTCGACGGGTCGACATCGTTCACGTAGATCATGAGGTTTTCGTACTCGTCGTAGAAAACCCGCGGTTTGACGACGCGCTCGGCCGACGCGGCCGTGAGCTCCGTGCGCAGGGCCACGAACTGCTGGTTGCCTTTCGGCATCACGAAATTGATCAGGTAGAGGTTCAGCAGGAACATCAGGAAGCTGAACACGAACACCGGGCGGTAGATCTTGCGCGTGGAGATCCCCAGCGCGCGCATGGCGACGATCTCGGAGTCAGACGAGAGGCGCCCGATGGCGATGAGGATCCCGAACAGGAGCGCCATCGGGACGGTGAGCACGACGATGTTCGGCAGCGAGTACAGGAGCAGCTTGCCGACGGCGGCGCCGGAGAGCGAGCGCCGGATGATCAGGCCGGCCATGTCGAACAGCCGCTGCATGATGATGATCGACGTGTAGAACGTGAACCCCAGGGTCGTGGGGCCGATCATTTCCTTGAGGACGTAACGGGTCAGGATGCTCATTGCCGACGCGGATTATCGCGGGAAACGGGCCAGGCTCACGGGTTTCCACAAGGTCGATTAAGATCGATTATGTTAAATCACGTAAGGCGAAGTTCCTCGGGTTCCTCGGTTCCTCGGGGGCCTCTTCTTCGCACCGACCACCCGAGGAACTCCGAGGAACCGAGGGGCCCCCCCCCCCGAGGAACTCTTCCTCCTTAGGCTGCCGCACTCCACAGCACGTCGCTCAGAACGGCGGCCGCGGTCGGCATCGAGCCCGCTCCCCGGCCGCTGAGCACGACGTCGCCGACCGCCCGCCCGCGAATCACCACCGCGTTCTGCTCGTCGACCGCCCGGGCCAGCGGATGCGCGAGCGGTACCCGCCGCGGCTCGACAACCAGCGACACGCCACCCGCCACCCGCGACGCCTCGGCCACCTGGCGCACCACACAGCCCTCGGCGCGAGCGGCTTCGATCTCGCCGGCCGTGACGTCCGCGATGCCGGTGACGCTCGTCCGCCGCACCGGCGCGTCGAACGCGAGCTGCGCCAGGATGGCCAGCTTCTGGGCGGCGTCCTCTCCGCCGATGTCCAGCGCCGGATCGGCCTCCGCGAATCCGGCCTCCTGCGCGCGCAGCACCGCCTCCGCGAGCCCCAGCCCCTCGGCCATGCGGCACAGGACGTAGTTCGAGGTGCCGTTCAGCACGCCGGTGATGGACTCGATGGAGTCGCCGGCCAGGCCGCGGCGGAGCGCGCCGATCACCGGGACGCCGCCGCAGACGCTGGCCTCGAAGCCGATCTCCACGCCGCTCCGCACCGCGGCGTCGAAGAGCTCCGTGCCGCTCGCCGCGAGCAGCGCCTTGTTCGCCGTGACGACGTGCCGCCCGCGCGAGATCGCCCGCCGCACGAACGTGCCGGCGGAGTGCACGCCGCCGACGACCTCGACCACGAGATCGCAGTCCGAGTCGATGACGTCGAGGGCGCAGGTCGTCAGGAGGTCCCGGCCGACGCCGGGACGCTCCTTTCCGAGGTCGCGCACGAGGATGCGTCCGATCTCGAGGTCGACGCCGAAGCGCGAACGGATCCGCTCGCGCTCGCGATCGACCAGCCGGACGAATCCTCCCCCGACCGTTCCACATCCGAGGAGTCCGATGCGGAGGTGTCTCACGCGACACACTCCTCGGCCGCCACGCGCGGCGTGCGCGCGAGGGCCTGCTCGAGGTCGTCGATGAGGTCGCGCGGGTCCTCCAGGCCGGCCGCCAGACGGATCAGCGAGTCGCCGATCCCCACGCTCCGCCGCACCTCCGGCTCGACCGATGCGTGCGTCATCGTCGCCGGGTGGCAGAACAGGCTCTTCACGCCGCCGAGGGATTCGGCGAGCGACCAGAGGTGCAGACGCCGCGTGAAGGCCAGCGTCTCCTCGAGCGTCGCGTCGAGCTCGAACGAGACGATGGCGCCGAACCGCGTCATCTGACGGCGGGCGACGGCGTGATCGGGCTGATCGACGAGGCCCGGGTAGTACACGCGGCGGACGCGGTCGTTGGCCAGGAGATAGCGCGTCAGCAGCTCCGCGTTCGAACAGTGGCGCTCCACGCGGAGCCCCAGGGTCTTCACGCCGCGAAGGATCAGGAAACAGTCCTGCGGCGCGGGAACGGCGCCGATGGCGTTCTGCAGGAACTGCAGCTCCTTGTAGAGATTCTCGTCGTTGGTGATGACGGCGCCGCCGATGACGTCGCTGTGGCCGTTGATGAACTTCGTGGTCGAGTGGATCACGACGTCGGCGCCGAGGTCGAGCGGCTGCTGCAGGACCGGTGTGGCGAAGGTGTTGTCAACAACCGTGGTAATTCCCTTGGCACGAGCGATGGCCGAACATCTGGCGACGTCGGTCACACGCAGCAGCGGGTTCGACGGAGTCTCCAGCCAGAGCAGCTTCGTGCTCGGCCGGATGGCGTTCTCGATGTTCGCCGGCGAGGTCGTGTCGACGAACGTGAACTCGACGCCGAAGCGCTGGAACACCTTCGTGAAGATGCGCCAGGCGCCGCCGTAGAGATCCTGCGTCGAGACGACGTGATCGCCGCGGCTCAGCAGCGACAGCACGGCGTGGATCGCGGCCATGCCGCTTGCGAACGCCAGTCCGTAGCGCGCGTTCTCCAGCGCGGCGAGATTCTCCTCGAGCGCGCTCCGCGTGGGATTGCCGGTGCGCGCGTAGCAGTAGCCCTTGTTCCGTCCGGGCTCGGTCTGGCGGAAGGTGGAGGTCTGGTGGATCGGAGTGGTGACGGCGCCCGTGGCGTCGTCGGCCGGCTGACCGGCGTGAATTGCACGGGTATCGAAACGATAGGCCATGATCGTCCTCCTCGACGAAAGGTTCGGTGCGTTCGTTGTGAGGGAAAGGTCGCGGAGGGCCCCGGGTCTACAAACGCGCAGGGAACTGCTACGCGCTCGCGCCGGGGCAACGCATCATCATTCGGCCCATGAGGACCGCGCCGAGCGGCGCATCGATGACGAGCGTGCGAGTCATGTTGGCCGCGGAGGATACGCGCGCGACGCTCGGTCTGTCAACGTGTGGAGTGCGGCAGCGCAGTGAAACGCAGCTGCCGCTGTCCTTTGCGGCAGCGTCGAGCTGCCGCCTCCGGGTGGGCGGCACGCGCAAAAGGACAGCGGCGACTAGCCGTCGCCACACTCCACAGGACTACTCTTCCGATTCTAAACGCCGCAAAAGCTCGCGCACGGCCTCGATGACCTCGGTCTTCTCGACGTTGGGTTTCTTGAACGCGAGGTTCAGCGTGAACGGCAGCGCCTTGTCCTTGAGGGCGAAGGTGTAGTTCTTCGGGCGGCCGGCTTTCTTCGGCTCGGGCTTCGTCGCGGTCTGGCGGCGCAGCTCTTCGCGGGACAGCTCCCCTGCCGCCGACGCGCGCACCATCTGCTCCATCGCCTCTTCCGAGCCTGCGCGAGCCACCTGGACCAGCGTGCTCTTCGACGAGATCCCCGCCTCGCGGCACATGGCGCGGATGCGGTCGGGGATGTCGTTGATCAGCAGGGTCTCCGTCACCGTGGTGCGGGACTTCCCGATCACCTGGGAGATCTTCTCGTGCGTGTAGCCGAACTTCTGCTGGAGGATGTACAGGCCTTCCGCCTCTTCGAAGGGGGTCAGGTCCTTGCGCTGGATGTTCACGATCAGCGCGATCTCGAGCTGCTCGCGGTCGTCGACGTCCAGCTCGATGGCTGGGATCTCGTCGAGACCGGCCAGGCTGGCGGCGCGGTAGCGGCGCTCGCCGGAGATGATCTGGTAGCGGTTCGGACCGATGGCGCGGACGAGGATGGGCTCGAGCACGCCTTTCTCGCGCACGCTGGCCGCGAGCTCTTCGATGTTGCCGAGCTGCGTGCGGGGCTGCTCCGCGTTGGGCTCGATGAACGGCAGCGGGATCATGGATCCGATGTGCCGTCCGGACCGCCGCGTCAACTCCTCGACGTAGTGCGAATCGGCGCGCATGACGGCGCGTTGCGGCAGGCCTCGTTTAGACACGGGACAGAAGCTCCTCGGACAGGCTGTAGTACTCCATCGCGCCGCTGGATTTCGGCGCGAAGGTGAAGATTGACTCCTTGTACGCCGGGCTCTCCTCGAGGCGGATGGACTTGGTGATGACGGTGTTGAAGACGCGGTCGCCGAACACGTTGCCGATGGCCTCGTGGATGTCCTTCGACAGCGTGGTGCGCTTGTCGTGCATGGTGATGACCACGCCCAGGAGCTGGAGGTTCGGGTTCGGACGGGACTTGATCTTCTCGATCGTCTCCAGCAGATCGTCGGTGCCTTCGAGGGCGAAGTAGGACGACTGGATCGGCACGAGCACGTGCGTCGACGCGACCAGGGCGTTCACCGTGATCATGCCCAGGGTCGGCGGGGTGTCGATGAAGATGTAGTCGTAGTCGTTGGCGACGTCCTTCATCCGGTCCTTGAGGCGGAACGGACCGTCGAGATCGCCCATCAGCTTCGACTCCAGCTTGGCGAGCGCGATCCGCGACGGCGCGACGAAGAGATTGTCGACCGGCGTGGGGACGATGACCGTCGGCAGCTCCATCTCCTCGCTCACGAGCACGTCGTACATCGAGCGCTGCACGGCGCGCGCGTCGATGTAGCTCATGGTCGAATTCGCCTGCGGATCGAGGTCGATGAGGAGGGTTTTGAGGCCTTTGTTGGCGACGGCGGCGGAGAGGTTGATTGCGGTCGTCGTCTTGCCGACGCCGCCTTTCTGATTGGCGACGGTGATGATCATTGAACCTGCCGCGATTCTAGCAGGTCGGATCTCCGCCGCTTCACATCTTGTACTTGCCGAGATCCTCGGGAGAAAGATTGTCGAACCACTTCTTCGTTTTCTCCTCGGCGTCGCCTGCGTCGCCTTCATCGGGGCTGATGGTCTGGGCCTGATCGAGCACGGATTGCGCGACGTAGATCGGCGCCTCGGTGCGCAGGGCCAGGGCGATGGCGTCGCTGGGGCGGGCGTCGACTTCGAGGGTGCGGTCCATGCCCGCGCCGACGGCCAGGCGGATCTGGGCGAAGAACGTGGAGTCGCGGAGGTCGTTGATGACGATGCGCAGGACGCGCGCGTTCAGCTCCGCGATCATGTTGCGGAGCAGATCGTGGGTCATGGGCCGCGGCGTGGTGATGTTCTCGAGCTGCAGCGCGATCGCGTTCGCCTCGAAGATGCCGACCCAGATGGGCAGGAAGAACTTCTCGTCGTCGTCCTTCAGCACGACGATGGGAGAGTTCGACACGGGGTCGAGCATCAGTCCCTTGATCGACATCGCGATTAGCTCGTTCATGCGACGGCCTCCCCGCGCAGCGTGTGATGCTGCGCCGAATCGATACGCACTCCAAGGATACTCCCGAGCGGCGTCGCAGGGTCTCCGTGAAAATTGACGACCCAGAAATCGTCGGTCCGTCCGGACAACATGGCCGGGTCGTGCTTGCTCGGTCCTTCGACCAGCACGGGCACTACCCGGCCGCGATACGACTCCAGGCGCTCGCGCTTGATCCGCTCGTGCAGATCGAACAGGCGCTGCAGGCGCTCCGAGGCGATCGTGTCGTCCATGGCCGGACCGATCTTCAGCGACGGCGTCCCCGGCCTCGGCGAATATTTGAACGCAAAGAGCGAGCCGTAGCCCACCTCTTCGATCAGCGACAGCGTCTCGAGGAAATCCTCCTCGGTCTCGCCCGGGAAGCCGACGATGATGTCGGTCGAGAAGTGAATGTCCGGGATGGCTGCTCGGATCCGGGCCACGATCTCGAGGTACTTCTCCCGCGTGTACAGCCGTTTCATGCGGCGCAGCACGCGCGAGGAGCCGGACTGCACCGGCAGGTGCAGGTAGCGCGAGATGTTCTCGTGATCGCGCATGGCGACGATCATGGAGTCGTTCACCTCGGCCGGATGCGAGGTGGTGAAGCGCAGGCGCACGACCCCGGGGATCTCGGCGACGGCGGCCAGCAGCGCGCCGAAGTCGCGGCCGGTCACCGGGCAGCGGTAGGCGTTGACGGTCTGGCCCAGGAGCTCGACCTCGACGCGGCCGCTCTCGACGGCCACCCGCGCCTCGCGCACCACGTCGTCGAACGGACGCGAGACTTCGCGCCCCCGGGTCGTGGGCACGATGCAGAACGTGCAGTTCTTGTTGCAGCCTTCGATGATCGTGACCCAGGCCTTCGTGGGATGCGCGCGGTCGATCGCGAACGCGTCGTAGTTCCGCTCCTCGGGGAACTCGATCGCGACGCGCCGCCCGTTCTCGAGCACGTCGTCGAGGTGTCCGACGTTGCCCGGGCCCATGACGAAGTCCACCCACGGCGCGCGCTCGAGGATGCGCTCCCCTTCCTGCTGCGCGACGCATCCGCAGACGCCGATCTTCGCGCCGGTCTCGCGCTTGATCTCGCGCAGGCGGCCGAGGCGGGAAAAGACCTTCTGCTCGGCCTTGTCGCGCACCGAGCAGGTGTTGAGCAGGATCAGGTCGGCCTGATGCTCGTCCTCGATGCGCGTGTATCCGCGGAGCTTCAGATTCCCCGACAGCCGTTCGCTGTCGAGCTCGTTCATCTGACAGCCCCACGTCTCGATGAAGTACGTTTTCATTGGACCTGTGCACGCGCCGCGTCGAGCTGCGCCTTCACGGTGTTGAACTTCTTGACGATCTCCGTATCCCGGCGGTTCAGATCGTTCTCTTCGTAGTACCGCTGCTCGATCGCCGCGAGCTCCTTCTCCAGGTCGGCCACGAGCTGTTCCTGCCTGATGCGCAGCTCGTTGGCGGTCTTCTCCGCTGCACGCCGGGCCTCGTACTTCTCCATCAGCGTGGGCTGTTTCTCGATCGTGGCCGGGAGGTTCGGCGTCTCGACGACCTTCCCCTTCGACTTCTTCACGTCGGCGTTCGTGATGACCTTCGACGTGGACTTCTTCCGCTTCGACTTCGCACCCTTCGCGGCGTTCGTCAGATCACCGGCGAACGCGGCCGTGCAGAGGCACAGGGTCACGAGGAGCGCGAGCGTTTTCATACGCGGCCGTAGCGATCTTCGAGACGGACGACGTCGTCGAGCTCGGTCGTCGAGACTTCCGCGACGTCCGTGTCGGCCACGGCGAGCATCCGGTGGATCAGCCGCGGCGGGATGTGGAAGGCCTCCCCTTTCCGCAGCGGCAGCTCGCGCCGGTCGCCGTCGTGCTCGATCGTCAGCCTCAGCTCGCCCTCGACAACGTAGAGCGTTTCCTCTTTCATTTCGTGGTACTGGAGGCTGAGCGACTCGCCCTTGTTGATGTGGAGAATCTTGCCGACGTAGCGGTCGGTCTTGGCGAAGATCAGCTCGTAGCCCCAGGGCTTCGGCACATGGGTGATGTCGCGGGTCTTGAAGAGATCGTTCATTGCGGTGTGCTGACCAGTCCTTCCGGGAATCGCATGGCCACGCTCTCGATGATGAACTCCTCGATCTCCTGCGCGGTCTTCTTCTGCAAGGCAGCCTCGGCGATGCGCCGGCAGTCGCGGTAGCGGACGGACCGGATGACGTTCTTCACGACCGGGATCGAGCTCGGGTTCATCGAGTAGATTTCCAGTCCCAGCCCGAGGAGCACGATCGCATAGATCGGGTCGGAGGCCATCTCGCCGCACATCGATACGGGGATGCCGGCGCGCTTGCCCGCGTCGATGACGCCTTTGATCAGGCGCAGCAGCGCGGGGTGCAGAGGCTCGTAGAGGTAGCTGACGTTCTCGTTCCCGCGATCGATCGCGAGCGAGTATTGAATGAGGTCGTTCGTGCCGATGGCGAAGAAATCCGCCTCGGTGGCGAGGAGGTCGGCGATCACGGCGGCCGAGGGCACCTCGATCATGATCCCGATCTGCAGCTCGCGGTCGTACGCGATCCCCTCCCCGTCGAGCTCGAGCCGGATTTCGCGCACGAGGGTCTTCACCTGACGCAGCTCCTGCACGCCGGAGACGAGCGGGAACATGATCTTGATGTGGCCGAAGGCCGAGGCGCGGAGCAGCGCGCGCAACTGCGTCTTGAACATGTCGCGATGCTGCATGCAGAGCCGCAGCGCGCGGAGCCCGAGGACCGGGTTCTCTTCCTTCGACCCCATGACCTCGCGGGCCAGCTTCTTCCCGCCGAGGTCGAACGTCCGGATGATGCACCAGTTCGGCGCCGTGGCCTCGGCCAGTTTCCGGTAGACGTTGAAGTGCTCTTCCTCGGTTGGCAGATACGGGGCCGTCGAGATGTAGAGGAACTCCGAGCGATACAGGCCGATGCCTTCCGCGCCGAACTTTTTGGCGTCGTCCAGCTCTTCGACGAGCTCGATGTTCGCCTGCAGGCGGATCTTGTGGTGGTCCTTCGTCACCGCATCCAGGTCGCGGTTCTCGAGGAGCTTCTTCTCCGCCTCCTCGTGACGCGACTCGCGGGTGCGGTACTCCGAAAGCATCGCCGGCGTCGGATTGACGACCACCGTGCCTTCGTAGCCGTCGACGATCACCAGCTCGTCGTTGTCGACGATCTTGGTGAGGCGCGGAACGCCGATGACGGCCGGCATGAAGAGCGACTTCGCGATGATCGATGTATGGGACGTACGACCGCCCACTTCGGTTGCGAAGCCGACGATCGGACGGCGGTTGAAGTGGACCGTGTCGGACGGGGTGAGGTCGTCGGCGATGATCACCACGTCGTGCTTGATCTCGGAGAGATCGTGGTGAGCGATGCCCATGAGATTCACGAGCACGCGCTCGGCCACGTCCTTGACGTCGGCGACGCGCTCGCGCAGGTAGTCGTCCTCGAAGCTGGCGAAGCGCGCCTGCAGCTCTTCCTGGACCTCCGCGAGTGCCCACTCGGCGTTGACCTGCTCGAGCTCGATCTTCTGCGTGACTTTGTCGGTGAACGAGGCGTCGCCGACGATCATGGCGTGGGCCTCGAAGATCGAGGCGTACTCGTCGCCCATCGAGCGGCTGACCTTGACCTTCAGATCGTGCAGCTCGTCACGGGTCTTCTCCAGCGCCTCGAGGAACCTCGTCACCTCGGCCGGCACCTCTTCCTCGCGGATGGGGACGCGGTAGACGGACGAGACGCGCTTCTCGACGATGACGGCCCGGCCGATGGCGATGCCCGGCGAGACTCCAACGCCTTTGTATGTACGGATATCGCTACGCGTCGTCGCTGGCATCGATCGATCCCGAGTCCTGAGTCCTCAGTCCTGAGTGCTGAGTCGTCCCACCGCCCTTGCTCAGGACTGAGGACCAAGGACTCAGGACTCGTTCATTCTACTTCGTCGAACTTGGCGTCGATGAGCTTCTCTACGGCGTCGAGCGCGTCGCGCTCGTCCACGCCGTCGGCGCGCACCCGCACCGTCGACCCGCGGCCCGCGGCGAGCAGCAGGATGCCGAGGATGGATTTGCCGTCGACCTCCTCGTCCCCCTTGCGGACTTTGATGTCCGCCTTGAAGCGGGCCGCGGTGTGGACCAGCTTGGCCGCGGCGCGCGCGTGGAGCCCCAGCTTGTTCTTGATCTCGATGTCGCGCTCGATCACGCCGTGGCCCCCGCGGCCTTCGTGGTCAGCAGGTCCGAGGCCACCCGGATGGCCTTCGAGCCCTTTTCGCTGATGACGTGGGCGAGCGTGGCCACGTCCTTCGCTTCTTCCTTGACCATCGCGAACTTCACGATCATCGGGAGGTTCACGCCGGTGACGATCTCGATGCGGCCCTGTTCGAGGAACGAGAGGCTGATGTTGCTCGGCGTCCCGCCGAACATGTCCGTGAAGATGATGACGGGCCGGAAGTTGTCTCCGTCACGGCTCGTGCGCGCGAGCGCGGCGGCGATCTTCTCGCGCGCCTCGTCGACCGTGTCACTCCAGTCGAGCGCCACCGCCTCGATGCCCGACACGTCGGCCTCGATCTGTCGCGCGGCGTTGAGCAGCTCGTGCGCGAGATTTCCATGGGTAACGATCAATGCCCCGATCACTGGGCACCTCCCTCAAAGCGTGCGCATGATAGCGCAGGCGCATCGATGCAGCGAGTTGATATTGACACACTCATATCAAGAACCCTAAACTAGGCTCGTGTTGGGATAAACATGACTTAAGGAGACTCATATGAGCCGCTATACGCTTCACCAGCGCCCTGATTTGACGACGTTGCAGTCGCAGTTGAACAAGATCTTCGAGCCGTTCGCCCGCTTTACGCACGCCGAGGACGAGGATCTGGTGAGCGGGACCTGGGTCCCGCCGGTCGACGTTGCCGAGACGCAGGAGAAAATCATCGTCCGTGCCGAGGTGCCGGGCCTGAGGCAGGAAGACATCCAGATCGAGTTCGAGAACGGCCTGCTGACCATCCGCGGCGAGCGGAAGCTCGAGAAGTCGGAAGGCATGACCTGGCACCGCGTCGAGCGCATCTACGGCAACTTCAGCCGCTCGTTCACCCTCCCCCGCACCGTCGACCCCGAGCGGATCGCCGCCAGCTACCGCGAAGGCATCCTCGAGATCGACGTGCCGAAGAAGGAAGAGGCGAAGCCGAAGAACATCCGGATCGCCGTGCAGTAAAGCAGGGCACAGGGGGCAGGGCGCAGGGCGCAGAAGATCGCGCGTCCGCGGGTTCCTTCTTCTGCCCCCTGCGCCCTGTCCCCTGCGCTCTATCTCTTGTGGTCCCGGTGGACGATCTCGACGTTGTAGCCTTCCCGCTCGAGATCCTCGCTCAGCCGCTGGGCGATGGCCACCGACCGATGCTTGCCGCCGGTGCAGCCGACCCCGATGGTCAGGTAGCTCTTCATCTCTTTCGCGTACTGCGGCAGGACGTAGCGGACGAAGTTCGCCAAGCGGCCGTAGAAGTCGTCGTACTCCGGCTGGGCGCTGAGGTACTCGACGACCTCCGGATCGAGCCCGGTCTTGGGGCGCAGTTCGGCGATGAAGTGCGGGTTCGGCAGGAAGCGCACGTCGAACAGCAGGTCGAGGTTGTACGGCATGCTGTGCTTGAAGCCGAACGAGATGATCGTCACGAGCATCTGCGGCCGCTCACCCGGCATGTCGAACCGCCGCATCACCTCGGCCTTCAGCTCGTGCACCGAGAAGGCGGACGTGTCCAGGACCATGTCCGCGAGCGACTTCACTTCCGTCAGCGCCTCGCGCTCCTCCCGGATGGCGTCGACGACCGGGCAGGCCTGCGCCATCGGATGCGGCCGGCGGGTCTCCGAGTAGCGGCGCGCCAGGACCTCGTCCGAGGCTTCGAGGAAGATCAGCATGGCGTTCGGCGCGCGCTTCTTCAGCCGGTCGCGGTAGAACGCCGGGAACAGCGTGGCGAAATCGTGCGTGCGCACGTCCACGACGATCCCCACCCGGCTCGCCTTCTCGTGCGCCGTCACCTCGTCGAGGTACGGCTCGATCAGCTCGATCGGCAGGTTGTCCGTGCAGTAGAAGCCGAGGTCCTCCAGGGTCGACTGCACGTAGCTCTTGCCGGACCCCGAGAGGCCGGTGATCACGACGAGATATTCAGGAGCGGTTGCCATCGAACGATGAACGATGAACGATGAACGATGAACACGCAAGCGGTTCCGCGTTCATCGTTCATGGTTCATCGTTGCCTCCTTGTCCGATCGATGACGTCCGGTGCGAACCGCGTGCGCGAATTCATGCTCCGCAGCTCGGAGCTCGCCACCTCGGACGCATTCGTCGGCGGCAGCCCGTTCGAGAGGGCGGAGCCGGCGCGCGCGATCTGCTCGTCGATGCGCCGCGTGAACTCGCGCGCCGAGTCGTAGCCCTGCAGTTTCATGAGGTGGTTGCGGGCCGCGATCTCGACCAGTAGCGCGAGGTTGCGGCCCGACGCGACCGGCAGCCGCACGTACGGCTTGGTCACGCCCAGGAGCTCGTAGGTCTCGCCGGTGATGCCGAGACGGTCGTACTCCGTCCCCTCCACCCACTTCTCCAGCTTCACCACCAGATCGATCGGCTTCACGTCGCGCGTCGAGGCCACGCCGAAGAGGTCCTTGATGTCGATGATGCCGATCCCGCGCAGCTCCATGTGATGCCGCAACAGATCGTTCGAGTAGCCGAGGAGCACGTCGTTCGGATGGCGCTTGATGACCACCAGGTCGTCGGCGATGAGCCGGTGGCCGCGATAGATCAGGTCCAGCGCGCACTCGCTCTTGCCGATGCCGCTGTCGCCGAGGAGCAGGACGCCGATGCCGTAGACGTCGAGCAGGCCCGAGTGCATCGTCAGGCGCGGGGCCATCGTCTCCTCGAGCACGTACGTCGTGCGCGTGATGGTCGTCGACGACATGGCCGGGGTCGAGAACAGCGGCACCGAGCGCTTCTCGCACTCGACGCGGAACTCGTCCAGCGGCGTGATGCCCTTCGTGACGATGAAACAGGAGATGTCCAGCGCGGCCACGTCGCGGATGCGCTTCTCGCGCAGACGGGGCGGAAGACTCTGCAGGTACTTCGTCTCCGAGGCGCCGATGATCTGCACGCGCCACGGCTTGATGTACTCGTAATAGCCGGCGAACGCGAGCCCCGGCTTCTGCACCCGCGGCCGGGCGATGACCCGGCCCATGCCGTCGTCGCCCGTGACCAGCTTCAGGTGCAGGTCATCCAGCTCGCCCCCGCTGAGCGCCTGGACGGTCGTCTCGATGAAGTCCTCGTCGTTCACGGAAGCGCCATGTTACGCGAAAAAAAACGTAGGGCGCGGCTTCAGCCCGCCCCTCCGTGGGTGGGTGGGGAGCGTCCCCCACCCCGTCCGGGGGGCGGGCTGAAGCCGCGCCCTACATTCGGTGCGGGCTAGAACTCCGGAGAGATCAGTCCGAGGTTGTTGTCCCTGCGTTTGTAGATCACCGAGACCTTGTCGCTGTCGATGTCGCGGAAGACGATGAACTCGTTCTTGGAGTCGTCCAGCCGCAGCGCGGCTTCCTCGATCGACATCGGACGGATGGCGATGTTGTTCGTCTTGACGATGCGCGGCGCGCGCTCCTGCGTTTCCTCGCGCAACTGCGCGGGCTCGAGCACCTGCACCGACCACTCGGTGACGTTCTTGCGGCCGTTGCCTTCCTTGCGGTGATGGTCGCGGATCTTCTTGCGGTTCTTCTGGGCCTGGCGCTTCAGATGGTCGATGGCGGAGTTGACCGCGTCCTGCATCGACTCGTCCGACTCCTGCACGGTCTTGACGTCGTGCTCCTTGCCCACCATCAGGATCTCGCAGATGTTGCGGTACTTCTCGACCTGCAGCACCACCCGGACGTCGATCACGTCGTCGAAGAGCTTCTCCTCGATCTTGGCGAGCTTCTTCTCGACCATGTCGCGGATGTCGGGAGGGATCTCGTAGTTGCGGCCGGAAATCTCGGTTGCCATGTTCGATACCTCGGACTAAAAAATTTGTTTGCGATCCGTGGAGGACGGGATGTTCAGCTCGTCCCGGTACTTGGCCACGGTTCGCCGGGCGATGTTGATCCCCTCGTCGTTCAGGATCTTCATGATCTTCGAGTCGCTGAGGGGTTTGCGCGGGTCTTCGTTCTCGATGTAGCTCTGGATCTTCTTCTTCACCGTGAGGGACGAGATGTCCTCGCCCGTGTCGGAATCGATTCCGCTGTGGAAGAAGTACTTCATCAGGAACAGGCCGCGCGGCGTGTGCATGTACTTGTTGGAGACGACGCGGGAGACGGTCGACTCGTGCATCTGGATGTCGTCGGCGACGTCGCGGAGCACGAGCGGCCGCAGGTAGTCGATGCCCTTCTCGAGGAACTCGCGCTGGTGCTTGACGATGGACTCGGCCACTTTGTAGATCGTGCGCTGGCGCTGGTCCAGGGACTTGATGAGCCACACCGCGGAGCGGATCTTGTCCTTGATGTAGTTCACGGTCTCGCCGTCGGACTTGGAGTCCATCGAGTTGAGCATGGAGCGGTAGCCGCTGTTGATGCGCAGCTTGGGCATCCCGTCTTCGTTGAGGACGATCACGTACTCGTCCCCGACCTTGTGCACGTAGACATCGGGCTCGACGTAGATCGCTCGCTCATTGGAGTACTTCCTCCCCGGCTTGGGATCGAGATGCTTGATCAGCTCGACGATCCCCTCCAGCGTCTTCATGTCGATGCCGAGGGTCTTGGCGAGCGGCACGAACTTACGCTGCATGAACTCTTCCCAGTGGTCGCGGATGATGACCTCGACCAGAGGGGCGTCGATCTCGAGGAAGCGCAACTGCAGGAGCAGGCACTCGCGGAGGTCGCGCGCGCCGACGCCGATGGGATCGAGCGACTGCACGGCCTCGATGGCGAGCTGGACCTCGTCGGAGGTGTAGCCGCCCGCGGCCATGATCTCGTCGGCGCTCGCGCGGAGGTACCCGTCCTCGTCGATGTTGCCGATGATGAACTGGGCGATCTCCTTGGTCCGCGGCGAGGCGTCGGACATCGAGAGCTGCCAGGTCAGGTGATCGGACAGGTTCGGCGGGCGGGTGAGCGTGTTCTCGATGGGGAACTCTTCGTGCTCCTCCCCCATCCCGCGCGGGTTGTAGCCGTACTCGATGTAGTCCTGGAAGTAGGCGTCGTAATCGATCTCGTCGAAGGAGTCCTTCTCTTCTTTCTTCGCTTCGACGGGGGCGGGCTCCGCCGCCTGTTCGTTCTCTGCCTTGGTCTCCTCGGCCTGGGTCTCCTCGGCCTTCACCTCTTCGGCGGATTCCTCGAGGAGCGGGTTCTCGAGCAGTTCCTGGTTGAGGACTTCCTGGAGCTCGAGCTTCGAGAGCTGCAGCAGCTTGATCGCCTGCTGCAGCGAGGGCGTCATGATCAGCTTCTGGCTGAGTTTTAAGTGAAGCTTCTGTTCAAGTGCCATGGATGACGACTGCGGATGCCTTCCTCGCTCAGTTTAGATTGAATGTCTCACCGAGGTAAATTCGTCTGACTTCGGCATCAGCAGAAAGGCTCTCCGGCGCGCCCTGCCGGAAGATCTCCCCTTCCTTGATGATGTATGCCCGGTCGGTGATCTTCAGTGTTTCCCGTACGTTGTGGTCCGTGATGAGGATCCCGATCCCCCGGGCCCGCAGCTGCGAAACGATTCGTTGGATTTCGAACACTGCGATTGGATCGATTCCTGCAAACGGCTCATCTAGCAAAATGAATGCCGGGTTGATCGCTAAGCTCCTGGCGATCTCCACGCGCCGCCGCTCTCCCCCCGACAGCGTGAACGCCCGGCTGCGCGCGATGTGCGTGATGCCGAACTCCTCGAGGAGCTGATTGGTCCGGCGTTGCCGCTCTGCCAGCGGCAGGCTCATGGTCTCGAAGACCGACAGCAGGTTCTCCTCGACCGTCAGCTTCCGGAAGACGGACGCCTCCTGCGGCAGATAGCTGATCCCCCGCTGCGCGCGCAGATACATCGGCAGCTCGGTGATGTCGTCCTCGCCGAGGGAGACCGTGCCGTCGTCCGGCCGCACCAGGCCGACGATCATGTAGAAAGTCGTGGTCTTCCCCGCGCCGTTCGGCCCGAGAAGGCCGACGATCTCGCCCTGCCGGATGTCGACCGAGACGTCGCGCACGACCCTGCGTCCCTTGTAGACCTTGACCAGGTGTGTCGCGGTGAGCGTGAGCTGGGCGTCCGCCATGTGTGCGGGGCGCAATGTATCAGAGGGCAGAGGACAGAGCGCAGAGGGCAGAAGAAACACCCGCGAAAATCCTGTCATCCTGAGCCGCGAAGACGGCGAAGGACCCCCTGATTCAGGCGCGGGCGGCGCATCTCGCACGGGGTCCTTCGCCGTCT
>DASUSN010000007.1:0-50189 GCA_036375075.1 Thermoanaerobaculia bacterium
TCATCACCGCCGCCATCTCCCGCGCGCGGAGCGTCGCGCACTCGTTCACCTGTTCGGCGACGCGGGCGAAGGCGCGCTCGGTGCCCTCCACCTTGCGGTCGGCGAAGAACTTCCGGGCGCGCTCGACGCGGTCCGGCTCGCAGCCGCCGGCGACGAACGGCATGTTCGCGGCGAAGGCGGGCGGGAGGCGCTTCATGATCGCGTCGTAGTTGGCCAGCACCCACTGGTACGTGTTCTCGCGGTCTTCCGCCGAGTCGCCGCCGCCGAAGAGCTGGAAGAACTCGGTCGGGCGGACGGGACCGGTGAGGGCGTACTCGCGCACCTTCGCCTGGATCGCGGGATTGCGGAACTGGCTGAGGGCATTGAGGAACCGGGTGCGCTCGGCGGGGGTGGTCGCGTTCTCGTAGCGCTTCTTGTACTCCTCGAACAGCTTCTCGTCGCCGTTCAGGGCCGACAGGCTGACCACGAGGCCGGCGAGCGTCGGATGCACCGAGGACGGGTCCTGCAGATACTTCGGCAACTGCTCGTTCACGAACCGCCACACCGGCTCCTCGCCGCCGTACCGCGCCAGCCAGGAGATGAGATCGGGGCGCAGGACCGTCTCCGCCTGCGACTTGTCCTTCGCCGGATCGAGCCCGATGCGCCGCAGCGCGGGGCCGAGCGTCCGGCGCACGTACTCCGCGAACTTCGGCCGGGTCTCGGCGCTGTCGAACGTACTGCGGACCTGCGCCAGCGCGCCGACGACCGTCCCCAGGACGTGCGGGCTCGGATCGTTCGCGAAGCGCTCCAGGTGCGCGAGGTATGCGTCGCCGTGCAGGACGCCCGTGCGGAACAGCGCGCCGAGGTTGCCGAGGAAGGCCAGACGCTCGCGGGGATCGAGGACTTCACTCGCCTTCGCGGCCAGGGCGGCCATCGACGCGTCATCGAGCTGCCAGCGGTAATAGCCGGCTGCGCTCGCGTTCGGATAGATCCAGGCGATGCGCTCCCCGTCCAGGGTCAGCGTCTTCGACGGCTCGTCGAGGAGGAACGACTTCGTGTACGTCTTCTTCCCGTCCGACCAGCGCAGCGCCACCGGCACCTTCCACGTGTGCTGCTGCACGTCGGGCGAGGTCGAGAAGCGCTTCTGCGAGACCTTCACGGTGTTCCCGGTCACGTTCAGCGAGAGCAGCGGGATGCCCGGCTGGGCGATGAACGTCTCCAGCGCCGCGGACGTCCCCGCCGGCGCGTGCCGGGTCAGCGCGGCGAAGAACTCTCCGGCGTTGGCGTTGCCCCAGGCGTTGGTCTTGAGATGGTCGAGCACGCCCTGACGGAACTTCTCCGGACCGATCCACTGCTCGAACATCGAGAGCACGGCCTTGCCCTTGTTGTACGCGATGCCCACGTTCCGCATCGACTCCTCGGGCGTCGTATCGAGCCGGCGGATCGGGTCGGTGGTCGCGCGCACGTCCGCGTTCATGACGGCCTGCACGCCGTCCATCTCGCCGAGGAGCAGGTCGAACTCCGGATGGACCTGGTCGGTGATCTTGTCGCCCATCCAGTCGGCGAACGACTCGTTCAGCCAGAGATCGTCCCACCACTCCATGGTCACGTAATCGCCGAACCACATGTGCGCGAGCTCGTGGGTATTGATGCGGATCAAGCTCTGCCGCTGCGACGGCGTGGCGGTCTTCGGATCGAGCAGGAGGATGGAGTCGCGGAACGTGATCAGGCCGGGATTCTCCATCGCGCCGTACCAGTACTCGGGGACGGCGATGATGTCGATCTTCTCGAACGGATACTTCTGGCCGAAGTACTTCTCCAGCGCGGCCAGCACGGCCGCCGTGGTGTCCGCGGCGGTCTGGCCGAGGTGCCCCTGCCCTTTCACCGCGATGATGCGGCCCGGGACGCCCAGCCCGGGGATGGGCGTGTACTCGAACTGCCCGACGGCCATGGCCACGAGGTAGGACGGCAGCGGCTTCGTGCGCGCGAACTTCACCGTCTTGTTGTCGCCGGACTTCGTCTCGGACACCACCGGCGTGTTGGCGACGGCGTCGTACTGCGCGGGCACGGTCAGGGTGAGCTCGTAGGGGATCTTGAAGCGGGGCTCGTCGAAGACGGGGAACGCGCGGCGCGCGTCGATGGCCTCGAACTGGGTGTAGAGGTACGGCTCGCCGTTCTTCAGGGTCATTTTGTACAGACCGACCGCCTGCCGGTTGTACTTGTTCGTGAAGCCGATCGCGAGCGTGTGTTTGCCCGGGGTGAGCGGCGTCGCGGGCGTGACGTTCACCGTGCCGTCGGCGCCCGCGGCGTGCGTCGCCTCGATCGTGCTCCCGCCTCTGGTCAGCTTCAGCGAGTCGATGGTGAGATCGACCGCGTGGATCGCGAACGAGCTCGCGGGCTGCTTGACGTCCAGCTCGATCGTGACCGAGCCGGTGTACGTCTCACTCCGCGGATCGGTCGTGAGCTGGACGGATTGCGATACCGGCACGACCGCGTCGCCGAGACGGACGGGCCCCGCCGCGAAGGCCAGCGGAGCGAGCAGGAGCAGGACGAGAGAGCAGGCGCGTTTCATCATGTGACGGATTCCCCTTCGATGACATATTTCAGAACGAAAGCGGCGAGCGGGACGCCGAGAAGCAGGCCCCAGACGCCGAACAGATGCTCCGCCACGAGCAGGATCACCAGCGTGGCCATGGGATGCAGCCGCAGGTGGCGGCCGTAGATGAGCGGGTTGAGCATGTACGCCTCGATGGCGTGGATGACGGCGATGCCGGCGATCAGCCAGAGCACGTGCGGGATGCCGCCGATGCGCAGCGCGAGGAACGCGGCCGGCAGCGTCGACAGGATCATGCCCAGGATCGGGATGTAGGAGCAGACGAAGACGATCATCGCCAGCAGCGCGATCGACGGCAGGCCGAGCAGCAGGAAGACGATGGTCGACAGGATGGCGTTGATCACCGCGACGACGCTCTGGGCCTCGAACGCGCGCCCCAGCATCGTGCCGAACGCCTTCAGCCCCGGCACGATCTCGCGGTAGATCTCCTCCGTCCGCCCCTCGGCGTACCGCCCCAGTTTCTCCTTCGTATTGGGCAGGTCCCAGATCAGGAGGAACGAGAGCAGGATGGCCAGGACGAACTGCAGCGCGACGGAGATGGCGTCGTTCGCGAACGCCGTCACCTCGCCGGCGACCCGCGTGCTGACGCCGGTGAGCGATTTGTCGATGCGGGTCACGAGCGCGCCGTAGGCGTCGGAGCGCTGGAAGTCCTCGAACGTGTCGCGGCCGGCGATGGGGAGCAGGACGGCGTCGACCGCCTCCCGCGCCTGGCGGTGGATGAACGTCTCCCGGTCCCCGGTCTCCTCGCGAGCCGCCTCGGTGGTGATGTACTGCCGGGCCAGGTTCCGGGCCTCCACGAGCATGCGCGGGACGACCAGCAGCAGCACCCCGGAGAGGATCGCCAGCAGCACCAGGTAGACGAGGACGACGTTCAGCTTCCGGTAGCGGATCCGCTTCGTGAGCGCGTTCACGGCGGTGTTGCCGAGATACGAGAGAACGAAGGTGAGGAAGATGATCGGGAAGAGGTGGCGGAGGAAGAACAGCACCGCCACGAGGCCGAGCCAGATCGCCCACTTCTCGAGGCGCAGCGCCGTGGTGCGGTTCATCGGTTGCGGAAGAGCATATACGGGCCGGCCGCAAATTGGGTTTCAGGGGCCGCGGTTGTTACAAAACCGTGCCGCGCTTGACGTGACTACAGTTGTAATCCATATTGACTACGTTCGTAGTCACCATAGCGTAGTCACTGGAGGAACGATGCCGACGCCCCCGATCACCGACGCCGAATGGGAAATGATGAACGTGCTCTGGGAGGGGCCGCGCACCGCGCTCGAGGTCGCTGAAGCGCTGGAGCGGCACCCGAAGACGGTCAAGACCCTCCTCGGCCGCCTGGTCCGCAAGGGCGTGCTGCGGTTCCGCGAGGAGGGCAACCGCTACGTCTACTCCCCCGCCATCCCCCGGCAGCGCTACATCAAAGAGGAGTCGGCCTCCTTCATCGAGCGCGTGTTCGGCGGCGAGACGACGCCGGCGCTCGTGCATTTCGTGCGCAGCACGAAGATGACGTCCGAGGAGATCGACGAGCTGCGCAAGCTGCTCGACGAGAAGCAGGAGTCGGAACGATGAGCTCCGCCGTCGCTTCGGTCCTCTTCGCCGCCGCCTGGAAAGGGACGCTGCTGGTGGCGTTCGCGCTGGCCGTGCATCGCGTCGCGCGGAACCGCGTGCCGTCGCGCTGGCTGTGCGCGCTGCTGCTCGTGGCCATCGTGCGGCTGCTCGTGCCGGTCGCCCCGGCAGCCTCCTTCAGCGTGTTCAACCTCATTCCCGCGGAGACGGTGCAGCCCGCGCCGGTCTTCGTCGGAGAGCCCGATGCAGAGCGCGGCTTCCGCCCGCCCGCCGCGGGAGTCGGGCGGACGGAAGCCCCGCCCTACGTTCGTCAACCATGGATTCCGGTCGTGCTCGCGCTGTGGGGCGCGGGCGCTCTCTTCGTCATTGCGCGCGCGGTGCTGCAGACGCGCAGGTTCCAACGGCAGCTCGCCGACAGCGTGGACGTCGCTCGCGACGACGTTCTCGCGCTGGTCGGCGAGTGCCGTGAGACCCTGAACGTCCGGCGCCGCGTGCGGGTCGTGACCACGAGCGCGGTGGCCACGCCTTCGCTCCACGGGTGGCTGCATCCCACGCTGCTGCTGCCCGCGGAGCTGCTCTCGACATTCACGCTCGGGCAACTGCGGTACGTCGTACTGCACGAGCTCGCGCACCTGCGCCGTTCCGACGTGCTGATCAACTGGATCGCCACGGCCGCGCACGCGCTGCACTGGTTCAACCCTCTGGTCCGTCTCGCCGTCGCGCGTTTCGCCGAGGAACGGGAGCTCGCCTGCGACGCGCTCGCGCTCGCGGCTCTGCGTGCCGAGGAGAGACCCGCGTACGGCGGCACGGTCCTGGAGCTGGTCGACCGGATGCGCGTGGCGCCCGCGGTGCCCGCCCTCGTCGGGATGACGGCGACCCCCGCACAACTGAAAAGGAGAATCGTGATGATTGCCTCATTCCGTCAGAACCGCTTTTCGATCGTCTTCCCGGCCCTGGTCGTGGCCGTGGGACTGGCCACCCTCACCGACGCCCGCGCCGGCGAGCCCGCACTCCGCCGCCACGTGAGCGTGTTCAAGGAGGCCTCGCCCGCGATCAAGGAAACGATGCAGAAGCTCGAGGTACCGATGACCGCCGACCTCAGCGCCGCCTCCGTCGATGACGTCCTGAACGCGGTCATGAACGCCACCGGCGCCAGCGTGGTCGTCGCCGACGGCGCCCTCGACGACGCCACGCGCGCCAAGCGCCTGAACGTCAAAGCCAAGAACGTCCCGGCCCATCTCGTCCTCTTCGAAAGCGTCGGCACGCTGCACCTGGGCGTGAAGTTCACCGACAAGGGCGTGCTCGTGTTCCGCGCCGAGGAGGGAGAAGGGGAGATTCACATGCGCAAGGCCGAGCACGAGGCGACCCGCGTGCGCGTGCACAAGGCCGAAGGCGCCGCATCCCCGGACGACACCATCATCCGCATCATCGAAAGCAGCGAGCGTACCGACGGCAAGCGCCGCCTCACGCTGCACGGCATCCCGGGCCAGGAAGGCGAGCTGGAAATCGAGCTGGTCGACCAGAAGTAACGCGCATCTGTCATCCCGAGCGTCGAGCGAGGGACCTGGGCGGGTGGGGCGCGAGGCACATGCCTGCCGCCCGCCCGACCCAGGTCCCTCGTTACACCTGGGATGACATCGTCAGCGTCCTACCAGAGCACCCGCATCGCCACCTGCACCTGGCGCGGGTCGCCCGCGCCGCTCTGCACGGTGCCGTCGAAGTTGAACACGAGGCTGGTCACTTCGGGGCGGCGGAAGTTGGGGCTGTTGAACACGTTGAACACGTCGATGGCCGGCTCCAGGGTCACGCCGCCGACGGCGAACTGCCTCGACAGCCGGAAGTCCAGCGACGAGTACTCGTTGTCCTTGCGGCCGAGGTTGCGCTGCGTGACCGAGCCGTCCGGGTTGATGCGGTCCGCCGGCGCCGCCGCGTCGGCCATGAAGCGGCTGTTGCCGAACGCGTCCACGCCGCAGAACTGCGCGCTGACCACGCACGAGAGCGACTTCGGCTGCGCCGACCGGTACGAGTAGCGCAGGTTCACGTCCACGCCCATCGGCGCGTTCCACAGCAGCCAGCTGTTCACGCGATGGCGCTGGTCGCGATCGGAGTAGCCGTACTCCGCGTCCAGGTCCGTGATCTTCGCGTAGCGGAACGAGAACGGATCGCGCTCGTTGTCGTCGTCCGACTTGTCCTTCGAATACGTGTAGAAAGCCTGGAACTGCACGTTGTGCGACGGGCGCTTGGTCACGCCGAGGGTGACGCCGTGGTAGAGGCTCTTGGCCGTCGAGCTGACCACCGTCAGCACGCCGATGCCGTTCGTGCCGCCCGGCCCGAGGCCGTTGCTGAACGGGCCGCACGCGAACGAGCAGCCCGCGGGCTCGCCGTCCCACAGCAGCGGGTCATTGCCGTTGGTGAAGCGCGTGATGTGCTCGCCCTTGGCGTAGTTGTACTTCACGAGCACGGCGTAGTCGGAAATGACTTCCTGCTCCCACGACAGCGACGCCGACAGCGTGCGCGGGTTCTGGAAGTCCTTGTCGAACACGAAGACGTCCGGATGGTCCGGCGCGCCCACGCAGCGCGCTTCGAGCTTGTTCGGGTAGACCGGCAGGCAGTTGTCGAAGTTCACCGCGTTGCTGCGGAAGATGGTCTGGCCGCGGCTGCCGTTCGTCGAGCGCGACGAGGCCAGCGTCAGGCCCGGCACGCGGCCGTAGAAGAGGCCCGCGTTCGCGCGCAGCACCTTGCGGCCGTCGCCGCCCGGATTGAACGACAGGCCGAAGCGCGGCTGCCACATGCTGGTGTCGGACGGGATCTCGCCGTCCGAGGGGAATTCCACGCCGCCGACCGTCTTGCCGATGAACGGCGCGTAGAAGACCTCGTCCGGATCGGTGATCGGGTCCGGCTGGCGCTGCGCGTCCCAGCGCAGGCCGTACTGCACGTTCAGGTTCGGCGTGGCCTGCCAGGAGTCCTGCAGGAAGAGGCCCGTCTCCGTCTGCGGGATGCTCTGCGTGCCCGCTTCCTCGACCGAGACGTCGCCCACGCCGGCCTGCTGCAGATAGAGGATGACGTGGTTGTTGGTGCCGTTCCGGTAGTCCTCGAGGAAGCCTTCCATCGAGTCGAAGACATAGCGGCCGTTCGCGAACCCGAGGAACGTCTGCACCGAGTTCACGCGATTGAACTCCGCGCCGGCCTTGATCGAGTGCGACCCGCGCAGCCACGACACGTTGTCGTTGAACTGGATGCGCGTGTCGTAATACTCGACCGGGATGAAGAACGGCATGCCGAACCGCTTCTCGTGGCCCGGCGTGAAGTCGAACGCCGTGTCCGGCAGCGGGCGGTCCTGCCCGGTGATGTTCGGACCGGGGTACGTGCGCGGGCGGTCTTCGCGCGCCCACTGGAAGCGGAACTCGTTCAGGAGGCTGCTCTGCAGCGTCGAGATCAGCGAGCCGCTGACCGCATGGGAGTGGTCCTTTTCGTCGGCGTTGGCGCTGCGGCCCCAGGAGTCGACGTCGAACGTGCCGTTCTTCTGCTCGGACCAGGTGTAGTTGTAGCGGAACGTGGCCAGGTTGGCCGCGCTCACGTTCCAGTCGGTCTTGAGCAGGAGCACGCGCGCGTCGTTGGTGCGCTCGATCGGGCCGTTCTCATTCGGCGAGCCTAGCTCCGCGAACACGTCCACGACCTCCTGCTCGATGCGCGAGAGGTTGGTCTGCTTGACCGACGACGCGTCCTGGTAGTCGAGGGCGGTGAAGTAGAACAGCCGGTCGCGCACGATCGGTCCGCCGAACGTGAAGCCGAGCTGCGTCTGGTCGAACTCGTAAGGCGCGGTGCCGCCGTCCGGCGTCTGCGGGTCTTCGGACAGGGCGTCGCTCTTGAACACCGCGTGCGCGGTGCCGGTGACGTCGTTCGTTCCCGACTTGGTGATGACGTTCACGAAGCCGGACTGCGAGCGGCCGAACTCCGCGTTCGCGCCGTCGGCCACGACGACCATTTCCTTGACCGCGTCCAGGTTGAAGGTGAACGCGGGGCGCTGGCCGCCGCGCTGCTCGCCGAAGAACGGATTGTTGAAGTCCGCGCCGTCGACCGAGATGTTGTTGGCGATGCCCTTCTGTCCGTTGATCGACAGCTCGTCGCCGTCCGGGCCCTGCACGATGGTCACGCCGGGCGTGAGCTTGGTCATCTCCAGGAAGTTGCGCCCGTTGTTGGGGAGGTCGGACATCACCTCTTCGTCGAGACGCGTGGCGCCTTCCGTCCTCTGGGTCTCGATCAGCGGTGCCGTCGCGGTCACGACCAGCTCCTCCGAGACCGCGGCCTGGGACAGCTTCAGGTCGACGACGCGCGTCTGGCCGACGCCGAGATCGACGCCGCGGACGGTCTGCGAGGCGAAGCCTTCGAGCGCGGCCTTGATCTCATAAGGGCCGAGCGGGAGCAGCACGCCGCGGTAGCGCCCCGCGATGTCGGTGATGTGCGTCTGCTCGAAGTTCGTGGCGGTGTTGCGGAGCGTGACGGTCACACCGGGCAGCACGCCGCCGCTGCTGTCCGTGACGGTGCCTTCGATGACGCCCGTCGTGGCCTGGGACTGCGCGAAGAGAAGAACGGGAAAGAGAACGAGGAAGACGAGTACGAGAGCGGACCGGTGGCGCATGCGAGAGAACCTCCTCCGACGACTCGAGATTGGACGTTGCGGGTCACTGTACGCCGGTTGGAGCGGGCGGCGCAATCAATACGGCACGAATTCTCGTCTCCACCAGTCCCGCGAAGTAGGCCAGGCATCCGACCACGGCCGGCGCAACGTGCGTCACGCTCGTGTAGCCGATGACGAAGTGGATCCCGACCGCAGTGCCGAAGCCGCACGCGCCGGCGGCGGCGAGCGCCTGCCAGTGGCTGCGCGACGGACGCGCATAGAGGACGGAGAGGAACATCGCCACCCCGCAGGAGACCAGCGCGCCGCCGAAGCCGGCGCGGTCGTGGGCGATGAGCGGCACGAGGCGGGCGTTCAGCGCGCGGAGCTCCGCCACATGCACGCCCATGAACTCGAGGTCCTGCGGCACGAAGACGCTGGTCATGCCGACGGTGGTGATGACCAGACCGGCCGCGGTGATGCCGAACGTCGACGCCAGGAGGAGCGCGTGTCCGCGTCCGGCGTGCGTGCGGAAGTCGAGCTTCGGCCGCTCGACCCGCACGCGGCGCAGATCGCGCGTGCGCCAGAGGGCGAGCAGGTACAGCGGCGCGAGGCTGAGCGTCGCCGCGCCATGCCACGTGTCGAGGTAGCCGTAGCCGAGATAGGCCAGGAAGCTCAGGAAGCCCGCCCCGCCGCTCGCCGCGAGCGCCCACCAGGCCCACGACTCGCCTCGCCGCAGCGGGAACTCCGCGAGCCAGAGGTACATGATCCCGATGGCCAGCAGCACGCCGCCGAAGGAGATGCGGTCGTGGATCATGAAGTGCACGATCCGGCAGCCGTGCAATGCGCAGAGCTGCTTCGCGTCCATGCCCAGGTATGCCGTGTCCTGCGGCAGGAAGTGACCGGTGGCGGCCTGGAAGACGACGAAGATGCCGACGCCTATCAGCGCCAGGGCAATGAGCTTGAACAGCGCGCGGCCGTCGCCGAGGAGGGTGTCGAGGAAGCCTTCGTCGTGCATGTCAGAACCAGAGTTTGATGGGCCTCACCCCCGCGCGCGCGAAGAACGGGTCGAGCCGCGCCGCGAGCTCGGGCCAGTTGTGATGCGGGACGCCGGGATAAAGGTGATGCTCCAGATGATACAGGTGCTCGAGCGCGACCAGGGAGAGGACTTTCCCGCGGAAGAGCTTCGTCTGCGTGAGATCGGTCTCGCCCTTGGCGTCGTGCGGGATGTACGCGGTGACCACGGGGAAGATCCAGCTTCCCATGATCATGAGCGCGGCGTAGACGAGCGGCGCCTTGTTCACCGGGAACACCGCCACGCTCGCCGCGAAAAGAACCATCGAGATCAGCGCCTCGGCGATCGCCCACGGGCGATGGGGGCCCTTGTGGCGCATGGCGAAGAACCAGAGCCGCGGTTGGAGTCCGACGCCTTCGACGAGCGCGCGGAAGAGCGACATCTTCGCCGCTGCTCCTTCGAGGTCGTCATCCGCCGGAAAGCGTGCGTGGTGGTGCAGGTGCACCGCGCGATACGCGTGCCCGCTGCGGAACGCGAGCAGCTCGATCGCTGCGAGCAGCGTCTCGTTCAACCACTTCGGGAGGCTGAGGGTGCGGTGTACGAGGTCGTGCGAGATCGAGCCGTAGGTGAGGAAGCTCAGGAGCACGGGACACACGAGCGCCGCGAGCCACTCGCCCTGCGCCGCCAGGATGAAGAACAGCGCCGTGAGCACGAACGGCGCGACGAGGGAGATCACGCGCTGCCAAACAGGCACGCGAAGGAGATCCCGTCCGAGGGCGTCCAGGGTGGGGAGCTCGTTCATTGGACGGTTGCCATTATCCCGCCGGTTTGGAGTGCGGAGGCAGCTCTGTCATCCCGAGCGTAGCGAGGGACCTGGGCGGGCGGGGCGGGAGGCATGTGTTGCGCGCCCCGCCCGCCCAGGTCCCTCGCTCGACGCTCGGGATGACACGTGGTTACAGCGTTTGGCATTACCCTCTCCCGCGCATGCAGCATCACGACGACGAGGCCTATCTCGAGTCCCTCGGCTATCGCCAGCAGTTGTTCCGCGAGATGGGCGGGTTCTCGAACTTCGCCATCTCCTTCTCGATCATCTCCATCCTCACCGGCGCGGTCCTGCTGTACGGCTACGGGCTGAAGTTCGCGGGGCCGATCGTGAACTCGGTGGGCTGGCCGGTGGTCAGCCTCTTCACGCTCGCCGTGGCGGCGTCGATGGCGGAGATCGCGTCCGCCTACCCCACCGCCGGGGGACTCTACTTCTGGTCCCGCCGCCTCGGCGGGCGGGGGTGGGCGTGGCTGACGGCGTGGCTGAACATGATCGGGCAGGTGACGATCACGGGCGGGATCAACATCGCCGCGGCGATCTATCTCATCGGCGCGGCGACGCGCATCTTCGGCCTGAGCGGCGACTTCCTCACGAACTGGTACTTCCAACTGGCGGTGATGATCGCGATCCTGATCCCGCAGGTGCTCATCAATGTCTGGGGCATCCGGCTCACCGCGCGACTGAGCGACGTGAGCGTGTGGTGGCACATCGCGGGCGTGCTCCTGATCACGCTCGCGCTGACGGTCTTCGGCCAGCACCACAACCCGCTGTCATTTCTCTTCTCCTTCGCGCCGGCGGTGAACGCGTACGAGACCTCGGCGACGCTCGTCGTCGGCAACGTCTCGCTGCCGTCGCCGCTCTTCAGCCTCTTCCCCGCGCTCGCGGAGCTGTACAAGCTCGCGCCGGCCGCGCTGCTGTTCGTGCTCGCGCTGCTGCAGGCGCAGTGGACGTACACCGGCTACGACGCGTCCGCGCACGTCGCCGAGGAGACAGTGATGGCGCGGCTGAACTCCGCGTGGGGCATCTTCCTCTCCGTCGCCGTGTCCGCGGTCGTGGGCTACGTGATGCTGATGGCGCTGACGTGGTGCATCCCGAACGGCGACGTCGCCGCGACCGCCGCCGATCCCTATCCCGTCCTCTACGTCATCGCCAACAACCTCGGGCCCTTTCTCGCGAACCTGATCGCCGTGATCATCGGCGGCGCGATGTGGCTCTGCGGCCTGGCCAGCGTCACGTCGATGGGGCGCATGTGGTACGCGTTCGCGCGCGACGACGGGATGCCCGGGTCGCGCGTGCTGAAGCGCGTCAGCGCCAACGGGACGCCGGTGAGCGCGATCGTCGTGACGAGCATCCTCTCCGTCCTGGTGTGCGTCTACGCGGCGGCGTTCTACGTCGTGACGTCGATCAGCACGATCGCGCTGTACCTGGCCTACGTGATCCCGATCTTCCTCAACCTGCGCAACCGCCTGCGCGGCCGAGGGGAGCACATGACCGCGACGCTGGCCCCGTGGTCCCTCGGCCGCTGGGGCTCGGCGATCAACGCGATCGCCATCGCCTGGTGCGCGGTCATCGCGGTCGTGTTCATGCTCCCGCCGAACGAGCTGGTGCTGTGGACCATGCTCACGTTCGGGGTGGCGCTGGCGGTGTACTGGCAGGTGTGGAAGCGGCAAGCGCCTGCAGTGCGCCGATGACGCGCCCGGCCGCATCGTCGATGACCGCGCTCCAGTCGCAGGACGGATCGTCGACCGAGGGATCGAGCGCGTCGTCGAACATCGGATGGATCACCGGCGCGGTGCCTCTGGCGACGGCGTCGCGCAGCGCGAACAGCGGCGTCAGGTCTTCCGCCGGCACCGCCAGCGCCTCGGCGGACTGCGCGAGGCGGAGGACCATGCGATCGTCGTCCTCCGAACCGCGGCCGAGATGCAGCAGATGGAAGAGTGCCTTCGTGACGCCGGTCGTCGCGAGCTGCCGTGTGCCGTTCTGCAGCGAGTCGTACCACGCCACGACGTCGCGCAGCGGCAGCGCCGCGAGCGACGCCGACGCATACGCGAACACGCTCTCGTCGAACGCGAGCTCGTTCACGCGGTAGTCCCCGCCGGACACCGACACGACTCCGCCAAAGGAGCCCGGTGCGGCGATGTTGAAGAGCAGGAAAGCATCGTGGAAGAACAGCTCCACGAAGGCGGGCAGGTCGCGCGCATCGCCGTTCGCGCGCTCGTCGATCACGTGCAGCGGCACGCGGATGACCGGCGCGTCGCCCGGGACGCTCCATGCGGCGCGCACGCGAACGCCGTCGTAAACGCGCTCGCCCAACGCCTCGGCCGCGCTGCTCCACACCGCCCCCTCCGCCCGCCCCGACAACGTGATCTCTGCATCGAAGTGGTGTTCGTTGTTCATGGTCATGTTCTCCGGGCGAGAGCATCCCGCCATGTGTCTGTCCGTCCCGAAAGTTCTACGCCGCGTGCCTCGGCCGGAGAATGTGTCCCTCGGAGGCGGCCTCGGCCGGGCGCCACCGCGTCTACGGTTTGTGGACCGGCTGCACCACGACGCCGTACAGCTCGACCTCGTCCTCCGGCTTCAGCACCCTCGGCCGGTATGCCTCGTTCTCGCTGAGCAGGCGTTTCTCGCCGCGCGCCTCCTCGTAGCGCTTCAGGTACACCCCGTCGTTCACCCGGATGATTACGATCGCGCCACGCGGCGGGTGTTTCGTCTTCATCGGCCGGAAGAAGACGATGTCGCCGTCGTCGATCCCGGCGTCGATCATGGAATCGCCGATGACCCGCGCGCCGTAGCGGGCGCCCCTCTGCCACAGCTCTTCCGGAACGTGGATGCGCGCCTTCTCACGCGCGTCGAACAGCACGACGTTCGGCGTCGCCGCCACCGGAAAGGGCCGCACGACCCGCGACGCCCTCCCCTTCGGCGATGCCCGCGGCTCGTGCCGGTCCACATAGTCGGCCAGCGTCTTCAGCGCCAGCCGGATGTCGACATCGACGTTGATCCCACCGCCGTACAGCGACTCCATCGTCAGGTTGAGAGCGCCGAGGATCGCTTCCACGTCGTCGATGCGGGCCCGGATCTCGCGGCGGAGCAGGCGGCTGAGCTTGGACGTGGACATCCCGGCGTCGAGCGCGATCTGCTTCCGCGCCTTCCCGCTCGCCTTCACCGCGGCATTGAGCCGGTCGATGACGTCCATGGCTCCACGCTACGGCGCGGCGATCCCCTTGGGAGCGCGAACAATCGCCGCCTGCGGGAATGCGTCTTGTGGCTGTTGCCGATTCTGCAATCGTCCGCAGAATAGACACCTTAAGGTGTCTTCACAAGTTGTCACAACTCGTCGGATCACCCCCGCTTAGGATGGATGGCCATCATGAAACGCACGATCCGTTTCCGCCTCAACGGCAAACCCACGACCCTGACCACCGAGGATGACCGCACGCTGCTGTGGGTGCTGCGCGGCGATCTGGAGCTGACCGGCACGAAGTACGGCTGCGGCGAAGGCATCTGTGGCGCCTGCACGGTGGCGATCGACGGCGAGGCCGCGCGGTCGTGCCAGACGACGCTCGCGGACGTCGACGGGAAGAGCCTGGTGACCATCGAAGGGCTGGAGAAGGACGGCAAGCTGCATCCGCTGCAGCAGGCCTTCATCGACCACGGCGCGCTGCAGTGCGGCTTCTGCACGTCGGGGATGATCATGAACGCGTACGCGCTGCTGCAGCAGGACAAGAAGCCGTCGCGCGGCACGATCGTCGAGAAGATGGACGACAACTTCTGCCGCTGCGGCGCGCACAACCGGATCGTGGCCGCGATCGAGGAGGTGGCGAAATGACGGCCACCACCTTCGACCGCCGCGAATTCTGCAAGCTCCTCGGCGGCGGCATCGTCGTGCTCATGACCACGCCGCCGGCGGACCTCTTCGCCCAGCAGCGCCGCGCGCCGTCGTACCCCGAGGACCCGAACGCGTACCTGCGCATCGACGAGAAGGGACACGTGACGCTGTACTCCGGCAAGGTGGAGATGGGCCAGGGCATCAACACGTCGCTGAGCCAGATGGCGGCGGAGGAGCTGGGCGTCCCTCTCGACGCGATCACGATCGTCATGGGCGACACCGACCTCGTGCCGTACGACCAGGGCACGTGGGGCTCGCTCACGACGCGCTTCTTCGGGCCGGCGGTCCGTGCCGCCGCGGCCGAGGCGCGCACGGTGCTGATGAAGCTCGCGTCGGAGAAGCTGGGCGTGCCGCGCGAGCAGCTCACGCTCGCGAACGGCGTCGTCTCCGCGGGCGGCAAGAAGGTGACGTACGGCGAGCTCGCGGCCGGCAAGACCATCGCCCGCCTCGTCGACGAGAAGGCCATCCTCCGCTCGGCGAAAGAGTTCAAGGTCATCGGCAAGTCCGCGAAGCGCGTGGACGGGCGGGAGAAGGTCACCGGCCGCGCGGTCTACGCGGGCGACATCCGCCGTCCCGGCATGCTCTACGCGCGCGTCCTGCGTCCGCCGGTGCACGGTGCGACGCGCAAGTCCCTCGACGTGACGAAGGCGAAGGCGATGGACGGCGTGACGGTCGTCGAGAAAGACGATCTCGTCGCCGTGCTGCACGCAGACCCGGAGAGGGCCGCGAAGGCGCTGGAGGCGATTCAGGCAGAGTGGGAGCGCCCCGAGGCGAAGTTCGACACCGACACGATCTACGACTACTTCGTGCAGAACGTGCCCGCGGCCGAGGTGAAGGGGCAGTTCCAGTCGACGTTCCAGACCGCGTACGTCGCGCACGCGGCGATGGAGACGCACACCGCGGTCGCGGAGCTCAAGGACGGAAAGCTCACCGCCTGGATCGGCACGCAGAGCCCCTTCGGCGCCCGCGCGCGCCTCGCCCAGACCCTCGGCCTCGACGAGAAGAACGTGCGCGTCATCACCCCGTACATCGGCGGCGGCTTCGGCGGAAAGAGCCCCATCGGCCAGGGCGTCGAGGCCGCGCAGCTCGCGCAGATCACCGGCAAGCCGGTGATGGTCGTGTGGACGCGCGGCGAAGAGTTCTTCTACGACACGTTCGGCCCCGCGGCGGTGGTGCGGGTGACGTCGTCGATGGACGACGCCGGCAAGATCACGCAGTACCAGCACGACGTCTGGGCCGCGGGCACGCGCTCGTCCGAGGTGCTGTACGACATCGCGGACGCCAAGATCAACGCGCTGATGGGACGCGGCACGCCCGAGGCAAAGCTGCACCCGTTCGGCACCGGCCCCTGGCGGGCGCCCGGCGCGGGGACGAACGTCTTCGCCCGCGAGTCGCAGATCGACATCATGGCCGCCGCGGCGAAGGCCGATCCGCTGGACTTCCGCCTGCGCAACGCGAAGGACGAGCGCCTGCGCCGCGTGCTGAAGGCCGCCGCGGACGCAGCCGGATGGAAGACCGCCGCGGGCCCGTCGGGCCAGGGACGCGCCATCGCCGTCGGCGAAGACGCGGGCACGCTCTGCGCGCTCGTGGCCGAGGTGGACGTCGACCGCAAGACCGGCGCGATCCGCGTGAAGCGCGTGGTTGCCGCGCAGGACATGGGCCTGGTCATCAACCCCGAAGGCGCGAAGATGCAGATGGAAGGTTGCATCAACATGGGGCTGGGGTATGTGCTCAGCGAAGAGCTGCAGTTCCGCGGGGGCGAGATCTTCGACGTGAACTTCGCCACCTACGAGCTGCCGCGGTTCTCGCACGTACCGAAGATCGAGACGGTGCTGATCAAGAACGACGAGATGGCGCCGCAGGGCGGGGGCGAGCCGGCGATCGTGCCCATGGGCGCGGTGGTGGCGAACGCGGTGTTCGATCTGGTGGGGGTGCGGTTGTTCCGGTTGCCGATGACGCCGAAGAGGGTGTTGAAGGCGTTGTCGTAGGACGGATAGGACCGATAGGACGAATAGGACTCATAGGACGTCGTATAGGTCCTATTCGTCCTATCGGTCCTATTCGTCCTATTTCCGAGGTACCCTCGGCGCGCGATGCGCGATGGCTTCATTCCGCCGCATGGCGGCTACCGCAAGCTGCTTTCCTACCGGAAAGCCGAAATCGTCTACGACCTCACCGTGCGCTTTTGCGCCCGCTTTCTCGAAAAGCGCGACCGCACAGTCGACCAGATGGTGCAGGCCGCGCGTTCCGGGAAACAGAACATCGCCGAGGGCAGCCAGGCCGCGGGGACTTCCACCGAGACCGAGATCAAGCTCACCAACGTCGCGCGCGCGAGTCTCGAAGAGCTTCTCGTCGACTATGAGGACTACCTCCGCGTTCGCGGCCTGAAAAAATGGGACAAGAACTCACGCGAAGCGCGCTACATCCGCAATCTCGGACGGGCGCGCGACGAGTCTTACGAGACCTATCGCACCTTCGCCGAAACGCGCTCCGCCGACGTCATCGCGAACATCGCCATCTGCCTCCTCCACCAGACCAACTACCTTCTCGACCGGCAGATCACCGCACTCGAACAGCACTTCCTCGAGATCGGTGGCATCCGGGAGCGCATGACCCGCGCGCGGCTGCGCCACCGCTGACGCAAAGGTAAGATGACCGGGCCAATGATTCGCGTCATGAGCGTCGACGATCATCCGCTGATGCGCGAGGGCATCGCCACCCTGATCCGCAATCAGCCGGACATGGCTCTCGTCGCCGAGGCGGCGAACGGCGCGGAGGCGCTGCTGCGCTTCCGCGAGCACCGGCCGGACATCACCCTCATGGACCTGCGCCTGCCCGACCGGAACGGCATCGACGTGCTGATCGCCATCCGCGCGGAGGTCCCCGACGCGCGCGTGATCATGCTGACGACGTTCGAAGGCGACGTGGAGATGCAGCGCGCGCTGCGGGCCGGCGCGCGCGGGTATCTGCTCAAGAGCATGCCGCCGTCCGAGCTGATCGCCGGCATCCGCGATGTGCACGCGGGGCGGAAGCGCATCCCGCCCGTCGTCGCCGCGCAGCTCGCCGAGCACATGAGCGAGGAATCGCTGACCGCCCGCGAGCTCGACGTGCTCCGCGAGGCCGCCGGCGGCAACCGCAACCGCGACATCGCCGCGCGCCTGTTCATCACCGAGGAGACGGTGAAGGTGCACATGAAGCACCTCATGGAGAAGCTCGGCGCGAAAGACCGCACGGAGGCGGTCTCGATCGCGATCCGGCGCGGCATCCTCCACCTCTGATCATCGCCGGTAGGCGATCCGCCGCGGCACGGTCAGCTCGATCTCCGTGCCCGCGCCCTTGCGGCTGGTCACGCGGAACTGCGCGCCGATCTTCCGGGCGCGCTCGCGCATGCCGGCCAGGCCCCAGTGATCGTCGCGGCCCGACTGGAGCACGGTCTCGTCGATGCCGCGGCCGTCGTCGCGGACGCGCAGATGAAACGCGGAGTCGAGGTACTCGACCTCCACCTCCACGTTCTTCGCCTCCGCGTGCTGGAACGCGTTCACCAGCGCCTCCCGTCCGATGCGGTAGATCTCGTCGCGCACCACCGGCGCGACCGGACGATGGCGCCCGGCCACGATCACGCGGAACCCGGCATCGTGCTCGCCCGCCAGCTCCTGTTTCGCACGCCCGAACGCCTGCTCGACCGACTCGCTGCTCTCCGACAGGCGCAGGCCGCGCACGGCCTGCCTCCCCTCTTCGCTCACCTTCGAGATCAGGCCGAGGACGTTGGTGACGATCGGCTTGGCGGCAGAGTCGTCGGGGATGCGGTCCGCGGCGACGTGCAGTTGCATCGACGCGCTGAGGAACCCCTGCAGCAGCGTGTCGTGCAGCTCGCGGGCGATGCGCGTGCGCTCGTCCATCCGCTCCTCGTGCAGCCGCTGCAGGCGCGCGGTCATCTGGCGCAGGCGCAGCAGGTACGCGATCCACACGGCGCACGCGGCCGCGGCGATGCAGAGGACGAGAAACCACTTCGTCTGGTGGAACGCGGGCGGAATGACGATGGCCACCGACGCGCCGTCCTCGTTCCACAGGCCATCGTGGTTCGCCGCGCGGACGCGGAACGTGTACGTGCCCGGGCCGAGGTTCGTGTAGAAGGCTTCGCGGCGGCCTCCGGCATCCTGCCACCCGTCGTCCGCACCTTCCAGCCGGTAGCGGAACTTCACCCGTTCCGGGATGGAGAGGCTCAAAGCGGTGTAGTGGATCTCGATCTGTCGTGTGCCGACCGGGAGCTGCAGACGGGGGGCGGCCGCGTACGCGCGGTCGGCCGCGATCGAGCGGATCGCCACGGGCGGCGGCACCGTGTTGCGCTGCAGCCGCGCGGGATCGATGCGCGCCAGGCCGTTGTCGGTCGCGAACCAGAGGAGCCCGTCCGTCGCCTCGACCGCCGTCGACACCGTGAAGTTCATCTGCGGCGAGCCGGGCATCCCGTCGAGGAAGTCGAAGAGCTGATACGCGATGCGATGCGACGGATCGGCGACCGCCCTTCGGGCCTCCTCCGGCGCGATGCGTACGACGCCGCGCATTTCGTTCAGCCACACCGCGCCGTCGGCCGTCTCGATGATGCCGGAGACGGTGCCGAAGCGCGTGCCGTCACGCGCGACGATGCTCCGGAACGTCCCGCCGTCGAACACGGCCAGTCCGAGCTCGCCGCCGAGCCAGTAGTGCGGGCCGTTCCGTCCGCGAATCACGCGGATCCGGCCGACGTCGATGCCGTCGTCGCGCGTGTAGACCGTCGCCCGTCCGCCGTCGAGAATCGCGACCCGGTTCTCCGTGTAGCCGAGCCAGATGCGGCCCCGGGAGTCGTGGAATGTGGCGCTCGGACCGCGCGCGAGCAGCCCCGGCGGCGGAGCGCGGCGCGACCACACGCCGTCCTTGAAGTGAAGGAGCCCCTCGTCGCCGTGGCTCACCCAGAGACTGCCGTCCTCACCGGCGCGCAGGACCTCCCACAGGAAATCGGCCGGCAGGTCCCGCGGCTTCAGAAAGGAATCGAGCCGGCCGCCGCGCTGCCGGATGATCCCGCCGTGTGCGCCCCACCATCGAGTCCCGTTCGCATCGCGGTAAACGCTCGACACCAGGTGAGGAACAGGGTGCACCTCGGCCGTACTGCCGCGGACGCGCACGAGCTCCGGGTTCGCCGCGCTCCCGGCCCACACCCCGCCGTCATCGTCCGCCGCCAGCGTCACCTTGAGATGCAACGGCGGCAGCGGCAGCGGCGTCACGTGGCTGTAGCGGAAGCGGTCCAGCCCTTTCGCCGTGCCCGCCCAGACGTTGCCTTCGCGGTCCTCGAAGAGCACCGACGCGACGTCCGCGGTCAGTCCGTCGTCCTCGGCGTAGAGATCGAGGAGCGGATCGCTGTCGCGGATCGGCCGGTTCGGCACCTGCTCCGGGTGACGCAGCCGGGCGAGCCCGCCGCTCACGTCGACCATCCACAGCGTCCCGTCGCGGTCGATGAGGAGATCCATGGGATTGACGAACACCTCCAGGCGATCCTCCGCACCCGCGCGCAGACGGCGCAGAGTGAGCTGGTCGTGAGTGACCCACAACCGGCCGTTCGGCGCCTGCGCGATCTTCGTGATGGCTGGCGGTCCCGCGCGCCCGAACTCCTTCGCGCCGCGTGGGAGGGAGAAGAGGCCCTTCGTCGTCGTGATCCAAAGCGTGCCGGCGCGATCGACCAGCAGCCAGCGCACGTGCCAGTCCGCGTTCATGACGATCCAGCGCGTGCCGGAGCGCAACGCCAATCCGTTCGACGTGCCCGCCCAGATGCGTCCGCCGCCATCGCGCGCGAACGCGTTCACGTGCCCGGGCGGGATCTCCTCCGGATTCGTGAAGACCGCGAGCCTCCCGTCCCTGATGAAGCCGAGGCCCGACGGGCGGAACGATACCCACAGCCCTCCGTCGGGCGTGGCCATGAGCGTGTAGATGTTGTGCGACGGCAGCGTCACGCCTTCCTGGGGCGCATACGTCTCGAACGTCACGCCGTCGAACCGGTACAGGCCGCGCGCGGAGCCGATCCAGAGGAAGCCGTCGGTGGTCTGCGCGAGAGCGCTGATCTGGCTCGGCGCGCCGTCCTTCGCCGTCCACGCGGTGTGATGGAACTGGCGGATCGTGCGGTCGGGGCTCAGCGCCGACACCACTGGCGCGAACACGATCAACACGACCGCGACGACTCTCACCGGGTCACTCTACACCCCGCCCACCCCGGGACATCCCCCGATGGTGGTAGCCAAGGACCACCCGAAGCCGGGATGTGCGATTCGCCTCCCGGCCGCATCCTGACCGCCAGCGAAGGAGCACGAGACCAATGCAAATGAAAGAAGAGCGGATTCAAGGAGCAGGCGGCAGTCTTTTCTTCCGGTCGTGGCGTCCGGACGGTCCCGCGCGCGGCGTGGTGGTGATCGTCCATGGCTTCAACTCGCACAGCGGCTACTATCCGTGGGCGGCGGAACAGCTCCGCGCCGGCGGGCTCGCGGTGTACGCACCGGACCTGCGGGGCCGGGGCAACTCCGACGGAGAGCGGTACTACGTGGAGCACGTGTCGGAGTACCTCGACGACGTCGATCGTGTGGTGAAGCTCGCCAAGTCCCGCGAGCCCGGCCTGCCCCTCTATCTCCTCGGCCACAGCGCCGGCGGCGTGATCTCGTGCGTCTACACGCTCGAGCATCAGCACGAGCTCGCGGGCCTGATCTGCGAGAGCTTCGCCTATCAGGTGCCGGCGCCCGACTTCGCGGTGGCGCTGATCCGCGGGGTGAGTCATGTCGCGCCGCACGCGCACGTGCTGCGTCTCGCGATCGACGACTTCTCCCGCGATCCGCAGGTCATCCAGGCGATGAAGGACGATCCCTTCGTCGGCGACGAAGTACAACCGACCCTCACCGTGGCCGCGATGTCGCGTGCGGACCTGCGGCTGGAGAAGGAATTCCCCCTGATCACGATCCCGGTCCTGATCCTGCACGGGACGGCGGACAAGGTGACCGTGCCGGCCGGCAGCCAGTTCTTCTACGACACCGCCGGCTCGAAGGACAAGACCCTGAGGATGTACGACGGGCATGCCCACGACCTGCTCAACGACTTTGGCAAGGAGCAGGTGATGGCGGACATTCGCGCCTGGATCGACACGCGGCTCGCCTCGGCCATGGCCGGCGCCTCGGCCGCCGGCGCGCGCGCCACGATGTAGCTCACCACTTCAAGACCGGCAGCGGGTGGAGCGGATGTCTCGCCCACCACGCTGCCGTCAGCTGCAGGAGACGCTTGTGAAAGCCCGCGTTCGGAAAGCGGGCTTTCACCTCGCGCACGTAGCCGGCCGGCAGGCCGAACCTGATCAGGCCGAGGGAGACGTCGGTGAGGTCGCTGCGGCGGAAGCACTCGACCATCGCGTCCTGGTGCCGCGTCAGTTTGTGGTGCTCCGCGATCATCGTCTCGATCTCGGCGGTCCAGTGCTCGAGGCGCTGTTCGCGCAGGTAGTCTTTCGCGAGCGCGATCGACGGCGGGATGTAGTCCCACGTGCCATTCACCCAGATGCCGAGGTCGTGAAAACAGGCGGCGATGACGACCTTCTCGCGCTGCTCCGCGTCGCCGTTGATGTAGGCGTCGCAGAAGTGGATCACGCGATGGACGTGGTTGCGGTAGGCCACGGCGTCGTCGCCGAGCTCGCGTTTCCAGCGATCGAGGATGTCACCGGTGCGTTGGATGTTCATGGGAGCCAGCATCTGCCTTCGTGAGTCCGGACGCATCCCACGATGGTGGTAATCACAACTCGTCGAGAAACGGCGCCTGTCCCTTGTTGATGCGCTCGCGCGCTTCCTCGAGGGAGAACCACGCTCCGCGGTCCACCTCGGGGAACTGCGCGCGCTTGCCCGACTTCGGCGGCCATTCCATCTCGAAGGTGTTGCTGCGGAGATCGGCGGGATCGCAGTCGCCTTCGACTGCCCAGGCCAGGATGGTCTTCCCGCTCGGCTGCCGCAGCGGCTGCAGCGGGCGGAAGTCACCCTCGACCGTGAACCCGGTCTCCTCGACAAACTCCCGCTTCGCGGCTTCGAGAGGGTCCTCGCCGTCCGCCAGCTCGCCCTTTGGCAGCGACCATGCGCCGAGGTCCTTCCTGGCCCAGAACGGGCCGCCGGGGTGGACGAGGAAGACCTCGATGCCGCCGGCGCGGCGGCGGTAGAGGAGGATCCCGGCACTGGTCTTCTTCGGCATGCGGCTCATTCTCTCCGCAAAGCCGCTTCTGCGTTCTGGAGCGCGCTCAACTCTTGCGGAGAACGAACAGGAGGACGAGCTCCACGACCGCGAGGAAGGTGCCCAGCGGGAGGTACCAGAGCGACAACACCGACAACGCGATCAGCCCCGGCCGCGCCCAGCGGGCGCCCATCGCGTACGCGATCGCGAACAGCAGCCAGCACACCCCCAACACCACGAACCCGCCCTTCACCGGACCCGATCGCGGCTCCAGCCCCACTCCCCGCACCAGCTTCGCCCACGGTCCGAGCTGGCCGGCGTACGGACCCTCGGAAGGCGTCACGTAGTCGCCCTTCACCAGCGCGCGGCTGCCGTCGAACGTCATCCAGCCGCCGATCAACAGGCCGATCGCGGCCACCACCCATCTGAGCCAGGTCATCGCATGCCCCTCAGTTGGACGGCACAAAACCAGCCCGTGCCGTCCAACTGACCGGAAACCTTACCGCTTTTTCGTCCCCGACTTCGAGCCCGTGGCGACCGTGCCCGGCTTCGCCGCGACCGTGTCGTTGGACGCGCGCAGCGTGTCCACCGAGTGCAGGCCCGGAATGCCGACCACGATCTCACCGCCCCGGCTCACGTCCACACCTTTCGGGTGGTCGAACTGGCCGAGACCGTTGCCGTGACTGCCGAAGACGCCGACGAGCGCGCCGCTGGGCGTGAACCGCTGCAGACGGCTGTTCGTCATGTCCCCGATCCACACGTCGCCGCGCGGGTCGATGCCCACGCCCCACGGGTGGCGGAACTCGCCCGGCGACTTGCCGAACTTGCCCCATTCGGAGACGTAGTCCCCCTCGGTCGTGAAGCGCACGATGCGATGGTTGAGGAAGTCCGCGACGTAGAGATACCCGCCGCTCACCGCCATCCCGTGCGGGAAGCGGATCTGACCCTTGCCCGCCCCCTGCTCGCCCCATGCCTTGAGGAACTTACCGCTGGAGTCGTACTTCACGATGCGATGCCCCATCGTGTCCGCGACGTACACCGCGTTGTCGGGCCCGACGGCGATGCCGTGCGACCCTCTCGTCTCCGTACTGCTGCCCCATACCGCGAGGAGCTCGCCGTCCGGAGAGAACTTCTGCACGCGATTGTTCATCGTGTCCGCGACGTAGACGTTGTTCTGCGCGTCGAGCGCGAGGTCCGACGGCAGGTTGAACTCCCCGCGTCCGGCGCCGAACTTACCCCAGGTGCGAACGACGGTGCCGTCCGCCGCGAGCACCACGATGCGATGGTTGCCCGTGTCCGCGACGTACGTGTAGTGGCTGTTCGCGCGGGCCGAGATCGGATAGCGCAGCGACCCGAGAGAGACTGCCTCCCGGGCGTTGGCGCTGATCCCCTGCGCGGCCCTGGCGTTCCACTTCAACTGCGAGACGCGATTGGCGACCGTGAGGTCGAGCCGGCTCGCGTCGGCACGCAACGCCTCGGTGTCCGGCTTGTCGACCATGCGCGTCTGCTTCGCATCGATCTGCAGCTTGTCGATGCTGAAACCGCCGGAATGGCCGACGAACACGGACAGCTCGTCGTTGGGGCGATTGACACGGCGGGTGCCGCTGCCCGGATCGCCCGACTTGATGGCGGTCGTGCTGGCCTGACTCGCGGTGACGACCGTGGAGTCCTTGGCGTTGTCCATCTCGGTGTAATCGCCATCGTCGTAGACCGGCTCCTCGGCCACGTAATTCGAGCGAATGCGCGGAGTGTCGAACTTCGTACGCTGGGTGTTGCCGTAGTGGCCGACCACCGCCACCTCGCCGTTCGGCGAGATGCGCTGCAGCCGGTTGTTGGACATGTCGGTGACCCAGATGTTGCCCGACGCATCCGTCTCGATGCCCCACGGATGAGCGAACTCACCCGGCTTGTCCCCGCGCTTGCCCCACGCGCGGACGAAGGTGCCGTCCGCGGTGAACTTCACCACGCGGTGATTGAGGAAGTCGGAGACGAAGACGTCGCCCGCCGAATCCACGGTGATACCATGCGGAAAGCGAAGTTCACCCGGCCGGGAACCCTCGCTGCCCCATCGCATCAAGAGCTTTCCGTCTGGTGTGTACTTCGCTACCCGGTGATTGAGCGTATCGGCGACGTACACCGAGCCATCCGGTGCCACGGCCACGCCGTGCGGCGCGCCGAGCTCGCCGAGTCCGCCCCACGACAACAGGAACTTCCCTTCCGGCGAGAACTTGGAGATGCGGTTGTTGATCGTGTCCGCCACGTAGAAAAAGCCCGCGTCGTCCACGACCGCGTCCGCCGGAAGATGCAACTGGCCGGGCCCGCTGCCCGGCGATCCGAAAGCCAGCAGCAGCTCGCCCCCGCGGCTCAGCTTCACGACCCGTCCGTTGCCGGTATCGGCGGCGATGATGTTGCCGAACTTGTCGTGCGAGATGCCGATCGGGTGAGCCAGCCGGCTCCCGTCCGTCAACGTCTGCAACCGCTCCCATGACTTGACGATCATCTGCCGTTGCAGCTCCCCGAAGGCCGGGACGGCCAGCAGGAGCACGGCGAACATCGCAAACACGAGTTTTGCGGTACGTTTGCTCATACAACCTCCTATTGAGTAGACCTCCTGTGTGAAGTGGTCCTCACGACTGGGATTCCGCCCGCTGCCGGCCCAGCGGCGGCCCCCGACTCGACTCCGCGATGCGCTCGAGGTGCTTCATCGAAGCCGCGCAAGGGTGCGCACCTCCACGGAAACCTGTCCGATGCGATGCCCCTCGCCGTCGAGGAGCCACAACTCGCCGTTCTCGCCCATCGCGAGACCGGCCACACCGCGCAACGGCAACGACACCGCGTACTCGTCGATCCGTCCGTCGACCAACTGCGCCAGCCGCCCGTCTTCCGTGAGGATCCAGACGCCGCCGTCGACCGGCGCGAGCGCTTTCGGCGCGCCCAGGGACGAAGGCACGCTGAACTCGACGATCGCGCCCCCTTCATCCCGGCGCAGGATCTTGTTGTGCGCGCGATCGATGAGCCACCGCACGCCCGGTTCCTCGGAGCTCCTCGGAGTTCCTCGGGGTTCCTCGGAGGGGACTCGGGGCGTCGTCCTCGCTTCTCCTCCGAGGACCTCCGAGGAACCGAGGAACTCCGAGGAACTCGTCCATCGCACTTCCAGCTTCCTCGGCTCCACCACGATCTTCCCCACCATCCACGGGTGAAAGCGGCAGCGGTACGGGTACTCGCCGGGGCGCTGGAACTGGTGCGTCACTTCGCCGCCGGGCGGGATCTCCAGGGAGAACGTGCCGTGCAGCGCCTCGCGCACGCCGTGCGTGTCGGAATGCACGCCGCTGCGCCAGTGCACGGTCTCGCCCACGCGCACCGTCACCGTGGCCGGCGCATAGAACGGCGGGCCGTTGGAGACCATGATCGTGTGCTCGCGCGCCAGACGCCCGGACGCGACTTCCGCCGCGCGCGGCACGTCCGGCTGCGCGAGCCACAACCACAGCACTGACGCCAGTTCGATCATCGCAACGCTTTCGCGTGGCGGCCGTCCTCGTGCGCCGGCACGAAGATCTCGCCTGCCATGGGGATGTATCCGACGATGTCCGCGGCCTGCTGCGTGAACCAGATGTTGCCGTCGGGGGTCACTTCGACGCCGCCGGGCATGCCGCCTTCCCGCGGGAGGGCGTATTCGTAGAAGCGCTCTCCGTCGAGCACGCCCACCTTGTTGCCGTACGCCTGGGTGAACCACAGCCGTCCGTGACGGTCGAGCGCGGCCTTGAACGGGCTCGCGAACTTCGTGGGGATGCTGTACTCGACGATCTGCCCGCTGTTCACGTCCAGCCGTCCGACCTTGTGCCCGGCCAGCTCGAGGAACCACATGTAGCCGCGCTCGTCGGGCACCAGGCCGATGACGCGGCTGCCCTGCGTCGTCACCTTCCACGACGCGATCTCGCCGGTGGCGGGATTCATCCGGTTGATGGTGTCGGCGCCGCGCTCGTCGAACCAGATGTTGCCCTGGGCATCGACGACGACCGTGCTCGGCTCGGCGTTCGGATTGGGCGTGGGGTACTCGGTGAACTTCTGGGTCTTCGGGTCGAAGCGGCCGATCTTGCTGGCCATCTTCTCGGTGAACCACACGGTGCCGTCGTTCGCCACGGCGATGCCGGTCGGTCCCGAGCTGGCGCTGGGCACGTCGAACTCCACGATCTCGCCGCTCTGCGGATCGAGACGACCGATCTTGTTGGCGGCCCGCTCGGTGAACCAGATGGCGCCGTCCGGCGCGATCTTGATCGACGTCGGCGCGCTCTCCGGCGTCGGCGTGCTGAACTCCGTGATGACGCCGTCGGGGCTCAGGCGGCCGATGATGTTGTTCAGCGGCACGGCCGCGAGGCTGGCGTAGCCGCCGCCGCCCGCCGCGAACCAGAGGTTCCTGTCGCGGTCGATGGCCAGCACGGTCGGGACGCGTCCCGGCCCGCGCATGGGGATCTCGCGGACGTCCGCCTTGCGCGATGCGACCACGACGCTGGCCGCCGACGAGCCGCACATGTAGTCGACTTTGCCTTCCTGGTCGAACGTGCGCGACCAGGGCGCCGCCGCGAGCGGTGGCGAGAAGAACGAGCCGTCCCTGGCGGTGAGCCGCGCCGCACCGTCGGATGCGTGCTTCCAGCGGACGGCGTCTCCGGCCTCGATGACCACCTTGGCCGGGCTGCACCCGTGCAAGCCGACTTCGACCTCGGGCGTGAGCTGTCCGAAGAGCTCCACGTAGCGGAGCTGCTGCATCAACCGCGTGGTCGTGGCGTGGCTGGTCTCGGCTTCCAGGATGCGCAGCACTTCGCGCAGCGACTGGCGCGCGAGGTCCACGCGGCCGTCGCCCACGTAGTTGCGCGCGTTCAGCATCTCCAGGCGCACGCGCTGCGTGCCCTCGGGCGAGGCCGAGCCGGTGCGGACGAAGCTCTCCACGCTCCGCTCGACCAGCTCCAGGCTCGGCGCGACGACGAACTCCGTCCCGGAGCGCATCGCCGTCTCGCCTTCGCGCTCGGCGACCACTTCCCAGCGGTGCAGGCCCGGCGAGAGCTGGGTGAGATCGAGCTGGTCGTTCGCCGCGACCGACACGCCGTCCAGCATGTGCTTCACGCGCCAGCCGTCGGCGAGGTTGCGCTGGGCGGTGCGGATGTCGACGGTGGGCCCGGCGAGCGTTCCCATCGGCGAGACGACGTCGATCGCCGGCGGCGTCACGTAGCCGATGCGATGGCCGTACTGCTCGGAGAACCACACCCGCCCTTTGCCGTCCACGGCGATGCCGAACGGCCGCGTGCTCCGGGCCTGCATCCCCGGCTTCGGCAGCTCGCCGCGCGCGGAGACCTCGGGCGGCGACATCGGGCCGCTGTCGGGCGCGCCCGACGGAATCGCGTAGGTGCGGAAGGCGCGGTGCGCGGGATTGAAGCTGCCGATCACGTTGCCGTCCAGGCCCGTGAACCAGATGAATCCCCACTTGTCGACGGCCACGCCGCCGGGACGGAGGCGCGGCACCGGCAGCGGGTACTCCTCGATCCGGCTGCGGTCATTGCGCCGGATCATTCCCAGCCGCCCGTCGAGCTCCGCGAACCACACGTTGCCCTCGGCATCGCTGGCGATTCCGGCCGGCCCGTAGTGCGGCCCGGGCGTCGCGGGCGACGGGATCGCGAGGTCTTCCATCTTCCCCGTCGACGGATCGAAGTGTCCGACCTTGTTGGACGAGTTCTGGGTGAAGAACAGATGCCCGTCCGGCGTGATGGTCATGCCCGCGGGTTGCGCGTGCGGCGTGAGGACGTCGAACTCCTGGATCGCGCCGGTCTTCGGATCGAGACGTCCGACCTTGTTCCCCACGCGCTCCGTGAAATAGAGGTTGCCGCCCGCGTCGCGGACGAGGAAGAACGGCCAGCTGTCCTTCGTCGGCACGTCGTAGTGGCGGAGCTCTCCGGTCGACGGCGCGAGCCGCACGATCTGGTTCTTGCGGATGTCCGTGAACCAGACGTTCCCTTCGGGCTCGACCAGCAGGCCCACGGGGAACGACCCCGGCGGCAGCGGGTACGTCTGCTGCTTGCCGTCGTCGGTGATCCGCAGGATCTTCCCCGCCTTCGCCAGCGACACCCACACCGACTGATCGCCGCCGACGGCCACGATGGACGGGCCGGCGAGCGGAACGGACAGCTCGATCTCGCGGACGTACGCCGTCGCGCCCGCGGCGGCCTCGGTGGCGGCGCGAGCCGCCATCGAGACCACCAACAGCGCGCAGAGGAACGTCCAGCAGAGCAGAACGCGTGCGCGTGCTCTCATGGCGCGCTACCTCCCTTTGGCTAATTTCTGGTCGCTCGGTTTGTCGCGGGGCAGGACGCGGCAGACGCGCGCGCCGGTCACCAGGGCGAACCACAGGGAGTCGTCCTTGCCGCGGATCATCCCCAGCGGCTGCGAGTTCTCGTACGGCAGCTCGAACTCCTCGATGGCGCCGGTCTCCGGGTTGAGTCGCCCGATGCGGTTGCCGCCCGCGCTCCCGCGCCAGCCGCCCTCGGTGAACCACACGTAGCCTTCTTCGTCGGTGGTGTTGGTCGAGACGACGGCGCCGGGCCGCGGCACCTTGTACTCACGCAGCCACTTCCCGTCCTTGAACACCGCCAGCGCGTCGGCCATCGGCTCGTTGACCCAGACCGCGTTGTCGACCGGGTCGACGCGCGCGCCCGCCGGCAGCGCGTTCTTCGACGGCGTGTCCCATTCCTTGATCTCGCCGGTGGCGGGATTGAGGCGCGCGAGCTTGTCCGTGTAGAGCTCGGGGAACCACACGTTGCCCTCCGCGTCGAAGTCCAGACGGCCCGGGCCCGACTGCTTGGTCGGCGACGGGTATTCCTTGAACCCGAGGTCGGTGCGATAGGAGACGACCTGGTTGTTGCCCGGCTGCGTGAACCACACGATGTTCGACTTGCGGTCGACGTTGATGTGGATCAGGAAGCCGTGGCTCGGCGGCTGGTGGGCGATGGCGTAGCCCTCGTCCGGGTGCAGCTCGAGCAGCATCTCGATGCCGTGCGCCGTGGCCCACACCACGCCGTCGTTGTCGACGGCGACGCTGTACGGCGCCGCGCCTTTCGGCACGTAGTACGTGGTCATCTCGTAGTTCGCGGGATTGATCTTGATGACCTTGTCTTCGCGCGTCTCGACGTACCAGATGTTCCCCTTCGGATCCATGCCCATGTACTTGCCCATGCCCGAGACCTTCACGGGCGTGTCGATGGCCACGATCTGGCGGCCGGCCAGCGAGCCGATGACCTTGCGGCTGGTGCTGATCGGACCTTCGACGTAAACGCCGTAGACGGCTTTCACGCCCGGGCGGATGGTCTGGAGCTCACTGGGGCTCGAGAGCCGCTTCGCCGCCGGACGCGGTGCCTGTTCGGAGATCACCTGGGTCGCGTTGTCCGCCGGCTTCGCCGCCTTGCCGGTGGAGTCGGCGAAGGCCGGAAGGACGAGAGCTGCTGCAAACGAGAGGGCCGCCACTGTCTTCATGCAACGATCGATTCGCATAACCATCCCTTTCATCACCGTGAGTGCGTTCGACTTCAGTGGTTGTGAGCGTTGGAGGGGGGAGCGTTTTGCGCGACGGGAGCGCGCGCCGGAACGACGCCGTTGTTCTTCTTCTCCTGATCGAGCGCGGCCCGCACGGCTGCCGTGGGGTTCGCGATGTAGCCGACCTTGTTGCCGAGGTGCTGGGTGAACCAGAGACCGCCCTGGCTGTCGAAGGCGATGCCGCCCGGCCAACTGTCCTGGGTCGGCACGCTGAACTCGAGGATGCGTCCCGTGGTCGGATTCAGGACGCCGAGGCGGTTGCCGAAGACCTGCGAGAACCAGATCAGGCCATTGCTGTCCTCGGCCAGGAAGAACGGTCCGCTGCGGGGATTCGGGAGCGGGTACTCCCGGATCTTCCCGTTCTCGATGACCCCGATCTTGTTCCCCTCGCGCTCCGCGAACCACACCCGGTCTTCGCGGTCGACGAGGATCCCCGAGGGCTTCGCCTTCGGCGTCGGGATCTGGTACTCGATGACGACGCCGTTCGGCTTGACGCAGCCGATCTTCGAGCCGTCGCGCTCCGCGATCCAGATGTTGCCCTTCGAGTCGATGTCCATGCCCGTCGGATTGCCTTTCTCCGTGGGCACGGCGTACTCGGTGATCACGCCGTCCGGGCTGAGCCGGCCGACCTTGTTGCCTTTGGTCTGGTTGAACCAGAGCGCGCCGTCCTTCGCCAGCGCCAGCCCGGTCGGCCACGCGTTCTCCGTGGGGATCGGGTACTCCTCGATGGCCTTGGTGCGGGGATCGAAGCGCGCGATCTTGCCGCCCATGATCTCGGTGATGAAGAGGTTCCCGTCCGGCGCGAGCAGGATGCCGCTCGGCCCCGACGCCGGCGTGGGCGTGGAGTAGACGGAGATGTCGCCGTCCGCCGTCAGCCGCGCGAAATGCGGCAGCGGAGGATGCGCGATGTTGCCCCAGCCGCCGCCGCCGAGGGTGACCCAGACGTTGTCCTGCGGATCGATGACCAGGATGCCCGGCACGCTGTTCGGGATCGGCAGCGGGAACTCGACGATGTTCACCGAGAGCCCCGGCGCGCTCGGCGACGGCGCGCGGCTCTCGACCGCCGAGATCAGTTGCGCCGAGGGACTGCCGACGATGACGATGCCGTACATGTGCGGGTGGATCTCGCACGACGTCTTGATCACCGCGTCCCCGGTGAAGGTGTGCGACCACGACTGGCCCGGATTGAGCGGCCCCGATCGCGACTCCCCTTTCTCCGTGACGACGAGGACCGTGTGAATCAGCCCCGGCCCGCGGTTCGTCCAGGTGACGTTCGTCCCCGCCTTCACCGTCGCGCGCTTCGGCTGAAAATACGGCGCCTGATCGAACAGCTCGACTTTCAGCTCGTCTGCCGCCAGCGGGACGGCGATGAACAGGCAGACGGCGACGGCAATCCAGGACAGTAGTCGTTTGGAGTAACGCACACGTACCTCCCTTCAGGTCTGTTGTTCGGTGCGAACCTGCAGATGACCCATTCCCCCGCGCTCGGCGAAACGGTTCTGATGCGCGTGAAACATGAACGTGCCGTTCATGCGGTAGGTGAACTCGAGGATCCGGCGATCGGCCTGGCCGATGGTGATGATGTCGGTGTGCTCTTCTTCCTCGCCGGTGGCGGTGCGCCGCAGCGCGGTGAAGAAGTTGGCGTGCAGGTGGAGCGAGTTGACCGGCTCGAACTCCAGCACGTTGACGAAGTACATCCGTACGAGCTCGCCCGGGGTCAGCGGGATGGGGTTGTCGCGATAGAAGTTCGCCGCGCCGTTGAGCGCGTACAGCTCGTTCCGGCCGTCGAAGTCCAGGTCCCAGCCGTGCGACACGATGACCAGCTCCTTCGCGGGCGGACGCGGCTTCGGCGGGTCGATGATGAACGCGCCGTAGAGGCCGCGGTTCATGTGCAGGTCGACCGGCGGGACGTGGCAGTGGTAGAGCTGCAGTCCGTACGGCTCGGCGTCGAACTCGTAGACGTACTCCTTGCCCGGCTTCACCAGCTCCGCGACGCCGTCCATGTCCGCGGCGTGGATGCCGTGGAAGTGCATCGTGTGCTCGCTCTGGGAGCGGTTCACGAAGTGGATGCGCAGCCGGTCGCCTTCCGTGCAGCGCAGCGTCGGGCCGGGGACGGTGCCGTTGTAGGTCCACGCGGGGAAGAAGATCCCCGGCGCGACCTCCAGCTCGCGGTCCTCGGCGATCACGCGGTACTCGCGGAGCACCCGGCCGTTCGGCTGCCGCGTGACCTGGCCGTAGTCGAAGCTCGTGACGAAGCGGGCGGGATCGAATCCCTTGAGCGTCGTCACGGGCTGGGCGAGGGCTTTCGCGATGGTGTCCTCGTCGTATGCCTTCGCGCCCGCGGCGTGCATCGTCGTGTGCGTGGGCGTGACGCGGAACTGCTGCTCGCTCGCGACTTGTGCGAGAGGAGTCAGCCCTGCCGCGGCCAGAATCTGGCGTCTGGTCCACATAGGTCAGTTCCCGGATGCGCTTTCGATCATGGCCACCACCCGCGCCCATCCCGCTCCGGCACGAGCGACCTTCACCGGGAAGCACAGGACCTTGAATCCCGTCGGCGGCAGCGCGTGCAGATTGGTGAGCTTTTCGAGCTGGCAGTAGGGATGCTCGCGGCCCGCAAAGTGCGCGGGCCAGATGGCGCCGGCGTCGCCGGTCTCTTCGTACTGGCGCTTCATCACGTCGAACGGCCGGTCCATGCCCCACGCGTCGATGCCGATGACGCGCACGCCGCGCTCGACGAGCCACACCAGGCCGTCGCGTCCGAGGCCGCTGCCGCGGTCGGGGTATTCGGGGGTGCCCCACCAGGCGTCGCAGCCGGTCATGAGCAGGACGATGTCACCCGGCGCGAGCCGGTGATTCGCGCGCTGCAAGGCCTGCTCGAGGTCGCGCGGCGTGATCTCCGCGCCGTCCTCGAGGTGGCGGAAGTCGAGCACCACTCCCGGCCCGTAGCACCACTCCAGCGGCACCTCGGAGATCATGTACGCCGGCTGGCCGTTGCGGCTCGGGCCGTAGTGCCACGGCGCGTCCATGTGCGTGCCGGAATGGGTGATGAGGTTGACCTCCTCGCCTGCCCACCCGAGGCCGTCCGGGAACCGGCTCTCCGCAACGCCGAAGATCGCGGCCATCTCCTTCGCGCCGGTCTGGTGATCGACGCGGCGCACGCGGATCGGCACACGCTCGCTGGGCGTGTCATCGAGCTCGACGCTCAGATCGATGAAGCTAGGGGGCAGGGCGCAGGGCGCAGGGCGCAGGAGGCCCCCGCCCGGCCGTTCGTCTCTCCTGTCCCCTGCGCCCTGCGCCCTGCCCCCTGCCCCGGTCATCCAGTCCCAGAGCGCGGGAAGGGCCTCGGGGAAGCGATCGGTGCAGACGTGCTCCGCGCCTTCGTAGATGAGCGTCTCGACGAGCGGTCCGCCCCACGCTTTCAGCGCGTCGACCTGCGCGGCGTCGACGAGGTGGTCGTTCGTGCCGTGTACGATCAGCAGGGGTCTCTGCATCCGTCCGCGCAGCGGCTCGAGGGTGATGACGTCGTCGAGGATCGAGACGTCCGCATCCGGCGGCAGGCCGTAGGCGAGACGCAGCTTGTCGAGCGCCGGCGGCGGCAGGCGCTGCACGATGCGCGCGTCGTGGAAGCCGCCGAGACTCACGCACGCGGCAAAGCGCGCGTCGCTGGCCGCCGCCTGGCAGGCCAGGAAGCCGCCGAAGCTCACGCCGAAGACGCTGAACGGGACGTCGCCGACTTGCGCGCTCAGCGCGTCGAGCACCGCGGAGACGACGCTGCTGTGGCGCTGCAGCGGAACGGGGCTGTCCCAGGAGAACACCGCGCTGCCGCGCCGCAGGAACCCTTCCGCGAACGCGTGCAGCTCGACTTCCTTCGCGGAGTCGAGGCCGTTGATCAGCACGACGCACGATGTAGGGCGTGGCTTCAGCCCGCCCCCCTCGTGGGCGGGGGACGTTCCCCCTCCCCGCACGGGGGGCGGGCTGAAGCCGCGCCCTACATTGGGGAGACGCAGATATCCGGCGAACTCGCGCCCTTCGATGCGCGTCGCGGGCGGCTCGAGCCAGCTCGCCGCTTTGGCGTAGCTCCGCCGGCAGCACGCCTGCAGCTCGTTCTTCCGCTCGCCCGCGCGCAGCTTGAACTGCGCGTAGTGGTAGTAGACCGCCGCGCGGCGCCACAGCTCGGCCGCGGTCTGCTGAGAGGCTTCGTCGCCGGCGGCTTCGTAACGCTCGGCCATCGACGCGAGGGTGTCGCTGAACGCCGCCACGTCGCCCGCTTCCACGGCCTTGCGGAAGTCGCCGTAGCTCACGCCGAAGTGCAGCACGCGCGCTGCGCTCTTCTCCAGCTCGTTCATTGGCCTTCCTCCGCAGAGCGCCGCAGCACGATGGCGGTGTTCACCCCGCCGAACCCACTGCCGCAGCAGACGACCGCCCCGAGGCGCGCTCGCCGGTGGGCGTCGAGCTTCAGCGGCACGCCGGTATCCGGCTGGCTGAGATTCACCGGCGCGAGCAGCCGGTCCTCGCTGAGCATCAGCGCCGCCCAGATCGCGTCCAGCGCGCCTCCCGCGGCGAGCGTGTGGCCGGTGCGCGCTTTGGGGACGCTCACCGTGGTCTCGTGCCCGCCGAAGACGCGCGCGATCGCGGCCGCCTCGCGGAAGTCGTGCTCGCGCACGCCGATCCCCTCGGCGATCACGTGATCGACGTCCTCCGCCCGCAAACCGGACGACGTCACCGCCTCGGACAGGCAACGCGCGAGATGCTCCTCGTCGCCGCTTCGCCCGTCGCACGTGATCGCGCCGCCCGCGAGCTCCGCGTACACGCGCGCGCCGCGCGCTTCCGCATGCTCCGCGTCCTCCAGGATCACCACGCCGCTGCCTTCGCCGAGGACCAGGCCCGTGCGCTCCGCGTCGAACGGCCGGTACGCCTGCTCCGGCTTTCCCAGCGCGGAGCTGAGCAGCCGCGAGGTCTCGTGGATGCGGAAGACGTACGGCACGACCGGCGCCTCGAAGCCGCCCGCGTAGATCACCTTCGCGTGGCCCTGCCGGATCGCCAGCGCGCCGAGGAGCAGCGCCTGATGGCCGCCGACGCGGTCGGCCACGATCGACTTGCCGAAGCCCTTCAGGCCCTTCCAGATGCTCCACTGCCCCTGCGTCGCGGCGAAGAACCAGGCGATGGCCTGATACGCGCTGACGCGGTCCGGCCCGATGCGGTGCTGCGCGTAGAGCTCGCGCTCGGCGAACTCCATCCCGCCGAACACGTTCGCGAAGTACATCCCGACCTGCTCCGGATCTTCCGCGCCGAGGTCGAGGCCCGCGTCCGCGGTGGCCATGCTGCACGCCGCGAGCGCCATGTGCGTCGAGCGGTCGGTCTGCTTGACGATGTTGCGCTCGACGAAGTCCGTGGCCCGGAAGTCCTCGACCTGCCCGGCGATGCGGCAGCCGTAGGTGCGCGTATCGAAGCGGTCGATCTCCCGCACGCCCGACGTCCCCGCGAGCGAATTCGCCCAGAACTGGTCCTTGCCGATGCCGTTCGGCGCGACCACTCCCATGCCGGTGATGACGACGCGTCCGTTCATGACACTCGCAGGTCCTTGTGCCCGAGCAACAGCGCGGAATGGATTCCGGAGAAACCGCTGGCATTGCATTCGGCGACGCGGAGCGACAGCTCGCGCGCGACGTTCGGTACGTAGTCGAGGTCGCAGTCCGGCGACGGCGTCTCGTAGTTCGCCGTCGGCGGCACGACGCCCTCCTCGAGCGCCATCAGGCAGACGATGCTCTCGATGGCGCTGGCGGCGCCGAGGGAGTGGCCGAGGATCGACTTCGTGGAGCTGATGGGGATGCGGTACGCGCCGTCGCCGAACGTCCGCTTGAACGCGCCGGTCTCGTTGCGGTCGTTCTGCGGCGTCGAGCTGCCGTGCGCGTTGATGTAGTCCACGTCGCCGACGTTGATCCGCGCGCGGGTGAGGCTCTCGCTGATCGCGCGCGACAGCGCCTCGCCGTCCGGCGAGAGGCTGGTCATGTGATACGCGTTGGAGAGGCTGGCGTAGCCGAGGACCCGGCCGTGGATGGGAGCGCCGCGGCGGCGCGCGTGGCCCTCCTCCTCCAGCACCAGAATCCCGCACCCCTCGGCCAGCAGGAACCCGTCCCGGTCGCGGTCGAACGGCCGCGAGGCGCGCTGCGGGGCGTCATTGCGGCGCGTCAGGGCCCTGATGTTGTCGAACGAGGTCAGGACGATCGGCGTCAACGGCGCGTCCACGCCGCCCGTGATCACCACGTCCGCCAGGCCCGCGCGGATCAGGTTCTCCGCCGCGCCGATCGCGTCCACACCCGCCGTGCAGCCGGTGGCCATGGTCGTGGCCGGACCGTTCAGGCCGAGGTCGCGGGCCACTTCGACGGAGACGGAGAAGGCCAGGAAAGCGCCGTAGAGGTGCGGGTCGACTTCCGTGCCGACCGAGACCCACTGCGGCTTCTGCTCCGCCGGCACGCACACGCGGCGGAACTGCTCCTCCATGAAGCCCGTGCCGCCGATGGCGCTGCCGATGCAGACGCCGGCGCGCAGCGGATTGACGGAGTCGGCCGATAGTCCTGCGCGCGCGAAGGCCGCCCGGGCCGCGATCACCGCAAGCTGCGTCGCGCGATCCATGCGGGCGGCGTCGGATTGCTCCAGCCCGAGGGCGACCGGATCGAAATCAGGAATGGCCGCGGCGATCTGCGACGAATTGCGGGAGACGTCGAAGTGCGTGACCGGTCCGCCGCAGGGACGCGCGTTGAAGACCGCGTCCTGCAGGGCGGCAGCTCCGGCACCGGCCGGAGTGATTGCCTCATAGCCCGTGACCACAACGCGGCGCTCGCTCATCACGAGCCCCGGCGTTCGAGGTAGTCCTTGATGGCGAGCAGGGTCCGCGCCCCGTTTGCCTTCAGGGTGCTGCCGATCACGGCATCGGCTTCGTCCGCGGTGCCGACGTGCAGCGCGGGCAGCGCCTTGTCGTAGTCCACCACCGCCCGGTGCACGAGGTCGACCTGCACTCCCTCGGGCACGATGCTGAAGTGCCACTCGCCGTCATGCGCGGCGAGGAATGCGGGTGGCTTCGTCTGCCGGTAGGTGACGAGACGGCCGGGGTCCGCCTCGCGGAGGCTCTCGACGGTGTGCTCCGTACCGTTCGAGAGGACCGTCATGCGCATCTTCTGCGCGCGGTCGCTCGCCTCGAGGAACTCGATGCGCTTGACGTGAGAAGTGATCTTCGGCCACAGCTCCGCATTCCAGACGCAATCGAAGACAGCGGACAGGCCGGCACGTATCGTATGTCGATCGGTAACGGTGAGCACGGTGTTCGCTCCTGACTGACTCGCGACGAAAGGTGAGAGCCATATATACGTCTCACCAGAAAGCGTGACATGCGTCACTGCTCCCATTCTCGATGCGAGCGCACGCCCGTTCGCCCTGGGCGATCCGATTAGGCGGGCCGATTAGGCGGGATGGCTAGGCGGGGGTGCTAGGCGCAGGCTCCCACGAATCGTGGAAGCCGGCAGAGCGGGGGGCGTCTCCCGGACGCCCACGAAGGATGGTGTCAGCGTGGGATGCCGCGCCCGGCGCGGATGGAATCCGGCGCCGCGGTCCGCCGCCAGTGGGCCGCGAGGAGCTCCAGGCGGCCGCTCACGCCGAGCTTCCCGAAGATCGACGTCAGATGGTGCCGGACGGTCGCTTCGCTGATGAAGAGCTGCTGGGCGATCTCCTTGTTCTTCAGCCCCTGCGTGACCAGCGCGTGCACTTCCTTCTCGCGCTTGCTGAGCGTGTGCATGCGGTCCACCGGCGTGTCCACGCGGGGCTTGGTCATGCGGATCACGCCGTAGAGGATCGCGCGGTCGATGGACGTCTCGCCGCCGTGCACGCGGTCGATCGCGGCGAAGAGGGCCTGCGGCGAGTGCCTCCGCCCGATCAGGCCGGCCGCCCCGGCCTCGATGGCCGCGCTGCACTGGGCGAGGTTGTCCTCGTCGAGGAGAACCACGATCGCCACGTCGTGCGCGGCGGCGGTGAGAGCGCCGACGAGCGTCGCGACGTCGGTGTTCGCCGGTGCGTCGATCAGCACGACGTCCGGCTGCGCGCTCATGGCTTCCGGCGGGGTCTCCCCCTCACCGGCGATCTCGAATCGGCCCGTCGACTCGAGCAGGATGCGAAGCGCCGCTCGCGTGATCGAGTGGGGCGCGATCAGGGAAACGCGGGTCCGCGGAGGACAGTCGTCCATGGAATCTTTCGAGCTGCGATTCGGAAACCGGCGGAGCCCCGAATGTGGCCATTCGGGTCGAGAACGATTTATGCGGAATGCGGTTCTTCATGAATTCTGCCACAGACGCGGAAAGTTTGCAAAGGCGTCACAGGGATACGGGGGTGAGTTCCTCGGAGTTCCTCGGAGTTCCTCGGAGTTCCTCGGGTTCCTCGGAGTTCCTCGGAGGGAGTGAGGGTGTTTTCCCCTCCGAGGAACTCCGAGGAACCCCGAGGAACCGAGGAACTCACTATGATCCCGCCATGAAGCGCTTCCTCGTCACCCTCCTCTTCGCCTCCGCCCTCCTCGCCTCCGAGGGCAAATGGACCCCGCAGCAGGTCCTCGAGCTCGACCCGCAGTGGCTGAAGGCCCAGGGACTGGAGCTGCCGCCGCAGCGCCTGTGGGACCCGCAGCGCGGGACGGGGCTGCTGGCCGCCACCATCAATACCGGCGGCTGCTCGGGCGGGTGGATCTCGGCCGAGGGGCTGTTCGTGACGAACCATCACTGCCTGTTCGGCGTGCTGCAGGAGCACGCCACGCCGGAGAACGACATCATCACCAACGGCTTCCTGGCCCGTACCCGGGAGGCCGAGCTGCGCAGCCGCACCGCGCGCATCACCATCCCGCGGCGCTTCACCGACGTCACGGCCGAGGTGCTGGCGGCCATCCCGAAAAACGCGGACGACACCCGGCGCTACGAAGCCATCGAGAAGAAATCCAACGACATCGTGACCGCGTGCGAGAAACAGCCGGGCGCGCGGTGCCGCGTGGCCGGCCATGACGGCGGCCTGCAGTACGTCCTGCAGGAGATGACCGAGATCGCCGACGTCCGCCTGGTCTACGCGCCGCCGCGCGCGGTCGGCGAGTTCGGCGGGGAAGTCGACAACTGGATGTGGCCGCGCCACACCGGCGACTTCTCCATCGCCCGCGCGTACGTCGACGGCAAGCCGTATCGGCCCGAGTTCTTCTTCCCGGTCGCCGCGAACGGCGTCAAGGCCGGCGACTTCGTCATGATCCTCGGCTATCCCGGCACCACCTACCGCGCCCTGACGGCCACGGAGATGGAGGAGCGGCACGCCTGGTTCGCGTCGCGCGCGAACGTCTATCGCGACTGGATCCGCATCCTGGAGGAGGCGGCGAAAGGCAGCAGCGAGGGGGAGATCGCCGTGGCGGCGCTGGTGAAGACGCTCGCCAACCGGCAGAAGAACGGCGAGGGGCAGCTCGCGGGCTTCAAGCGCGGGCAGATCCTGGAGAAGCAGCGCGAGGCCGATCAGACGGTGCTGGCGTGGTCGCGCGCGCAGAAACGCGACGCGGCCGTCGCGGCCTGGGAAGGCCTCGGCGCCATGGCGGCCGAGCAGAAGCGCACCGCCGAGCGCGACTTCCTCCTCGAGCACCTCCGCATGACGCAGCAGTCGCTGTCGCTGACCGGGCCGCGGTCGCTGGTCTTCGCCGTGGCCGTCGCGCGCTCGGCCCTGCAGCGGCAGAAGCCCGAGGCCGACCGCGATCCCATGTTCATGCAGCGGAACATCGGGCGCGTCCGCGACCAGCTCGAGCGCGACCAGAAGAGCTTCTACGCGCCGGCGGACAAGGCCCTGCTCGCGGACTTCTTCCGCCGCGCGAAGATCGAAGGCGTCCCGCCGATCGACGACCTGTACGCGCGCACGAAGCTGTTCGACGTCGCCGAGCGCCTGAAGATGTTCGAGGAGACGCCCGAGCAGCTCCACGCGCGCAAGGACCCGCTGGTCGAGCTGGGCTTCACGCTGAACGCGGAGATCGACGCCTTCGCCGCGCGGAAGGGGCGCTGGGAGGGGACGATCGCCCGCCTCCGCCCCGAGTGGCGCCGCGCCGTCATCGCCCACGCCGGCCGCCCCGTCGCGCCCGACGCGAACTCCACGCTCCGCGTCTCCTTCGCCCACGTGCAGGGCTACGCCCCGCGCGACGGCGTCTTCTACACGCCCTTCACCACCCTCCGCGGCGTGGTGGACAAGCACACCAACGCCGAGCCGTTCGACGTGCCGGAGCCCGTCCTGGCCGCCGCGCCGAAGGCGCTGGATCTCCCGGTCAACTTCCTCGCCGACGGCGACACCACCGGCGGCAACTCCGGCAGCCCCGTGGTCAACGGCCGCGGCGAACTGGTCGGAGTGAACTTCGACCGTGTGTGGGAGAACGTGGCCAATGACTTCGCGTTCAACCCCGACGTGGCCAGGAACGTGAGCGCGGACGTGCGGTATCTGTTGTGGATGTTGCGGGTGGCGGGGGCCGATGAACTGTTGCGCGAGTTGGGGCAGTAGATAGGACGAATAGGACGAATAGGACCTATAGGACCTATAGGACGAATAGGACTTATAGGACTCCCGGGGTCCTATTCGTCCTATTCGTCCTATTCGTCCTATTCGTCCTATTCGTCCTATTCGTCCTATCCGTCCTATCCCCCCAACCCCCAACTCTATCCATTGACAATATATCCACCTCGGATATATTGCCCACCATGCCCCTCCCCCCCGCCACCTTCCACATCCTCATGTCCCTGGCCGAGGAGGAGCGGCACGGCTACGCCATCATCAAGGACGTCGAGGCCAGCACGGACGGCGAGCTGCGGCTCAGTCCCGGCACGCTCTACCGCTCCATCCAGCGCATGCTGGAAGACGGGCTGATCGTCGAGTCCAACCGGCGGCCCGCGCGCGCGCTCGACGACGAGCGCCGCCGCTACTACCGCATCACCCCGGACGGCATCGCCGCCGCCCGCGCCGAGCTCCGCCGCCTCGCCCAACTCGTCCGCCTCGGCCGCGAGCGCGGACTCAAGCCGGAGACCTCATGAGCACCTTCTATCGCCTGCTCCTGCTCCTCTATCCCTCCGCCTTCCGCAACGAGTACGGCGAAGAGCTCCGCGCGATCTTCGAGGAGCGCCTGCGCGAGACGTCGCGCCTGGCCGCGATCCTCGGCGCCATCGGCGACGTCGTCCCGAACGCGCTCGCGGTGCACCTCGACCTGCTCCGGCAGGACGTCCGCTTCGCCCTGCGCTCGTTCGCGCGGGCGGGCGGCTTCACGCTCACCGTCATCTCCCTCGTGGCCCTCGGCATCGGCGCGAACACGGCGGCGTTCTCGCTCGCCGACTTCGTGCTCCTGCGGGCGTTGCCGTATCCCGATTCCGACCGCCTGCTCCGGCTATGGGCGGGCGACGCCACCAGCCAGAACGAGGTCTCGCCCGCGGATTACCGTGACGTCAAAGCCATGGCCACGTCCTCGTTCCGCGGCATGGGTGCGTACGCGTCGACGGCGGCGAACCTCACCGGGCTGGGCATCCCGCGGCGGCTGGCCGTCGCGCGCGTGACGCCGGAGCTCATGCCTCTCGTCGGCACCAGGCCGCTCCTCGGCAGCGTCATCACTCCGGCGAACATCCGCGGCGCGGACCCGGCGGTGCTGAGCCACGACCTCTGGCAGAGTCAGTTCCACGGAGACCGGGCCATCCTCGGCCGCGTGGTGCGGCTCGACGGGACGCAGCACACGATCGTCGGCGTGATGCCGCCGGCGTTCCGCTTCCCCAGCCGCGAGACCGACCTCTGGACGCCGCTCGTCCTCGCCGGCGAGGACTTCGAGGACCGCACCGACACCTACCTGCACGTCGTCGCGCGCCTGGCGCCGGGTGCGACCGTGGAGCAGGCGCGCGCGGAGCTCGCCACGATCGCGACGCGGCTCGCGCGCCAGTATCCCGACACGAACGAGGAGGTGCGCTTCTGGACGGTGCGCCTGCGCGATCAGATCGGGCGGCGCTCGCGCCTCCTGCTGGTCGCGCTCTGCGGCGCGTCGCTGTGCATCCTCCTGCTGGCGTGCGCCAACCTCGCCGGCTTGCTGCTCGCCCGCGGCGTGAGCCGCGCCCGCGAGCTGTCCATCCGCACCGCCCTCGGCGCGGGCCGGGAGCGCCTGGTGCGGCAGCTCGTCACCGAGAGCTTGCTTCTCGCCATCATCGGCGGCGCGGCCGGCGTGCTCCTGGCGTGGGCCAGCCTGCCGCTGCTCGCGCAGCTCGTCCCCACCACCCTCCCGCTGCAACAGGTGCCGGCCATCGACCTGCGGGTGCTGCTGTTCGCAGGCGTGCTGATGGCGCTGACGGGTCTCGGCTTCGGCGTGCTCCCCGCGCTGCGGCAGCCGGACCGGTCGCAACAGCGCGTCCGCCGCGCGCTGGTGGTCCTCGAAGTGACGGGCTCGATCGTGCTGCTGGTCTCCTCGGGGCTGCTGATGCGCGCGATCTGGCGCATCGAAGGCGTCGCGCCGGGCTTCCGTTCCGAGGGCGTTACGACGCTGCGGACCGCGCTGCCGCTGCCGAAATACGGCCCCACCGCCGAGCGCCAGCGCTTCTATACGCGCGTGCTCGACGACGTGCGCGCGTTGCCTGGCGTGACCGGCGCCGCCTACACCACCGGCCTGCCGATGGAGCGCACCGGCGGCATCTGGCCGGTCGAGGTGCCCGGCGCGCCGGAAGAGGAGAACGGCCCGGCCAGCGTCCGCTACGTGACGCCCGGCTACTTCGCCACCCTCGGCATCCCGCTGCGCCGCGGCCGCGACGTCGCGGAGAGCGACACCACCCAGCGCCGGCCGTACGTGGCGGTGATCAGCGAGTCCCTCGCGCAGGACCGCTGGCCGGGCCTCGACCCGATCGGCCGCCGCTTCAAGATCGCCCTCGACGAGCGCGTCGTGATCGGCGTGGTGGGCGACGTGAAAGTGCGCGGCCTGGAGCGCAACAACGAGCCGCAGGTCTACCTCGCCTCGCCGCAGGTCGCCGACAACTCCATCATCGGCTACATGCCCCAGGACCTGGTGATCCACTCCAACCTGCCGGCGGAGCAGTGGCTCCCGCGCGTCCGGCAGATCGTCGCCGGCGCCGATCCCGAGCAGCCGGTCTCGCACGTCCGTGCGCTCGCGGAAGTGGTCGCCGGCGACACCGCCCCGCGGCGCGTGCAGCTCCGCGTGCTGGTCATCCTCACCGCCATCGCTCTCCTCATCGCCGGCGTCGGCATCCACGGCCTCCTCAGCTTCGCCGTCTCCCAACGCGCCAAGGAGCTCGGCATCCGCCGCGCCCTCGGCGCGCAGACCACGGGCATCGTAGCCATGGTCCTCCGCGACGGCCTGCGCCTGGCGCTGTTCGGCGCGGTTGCCGGCCTCGCCATCGCGCTGCTGGTGGGCCGCAGCCTCCGCGCGCTGCTCTTCGGCATCGACCCCGCCGACCCGCAGACGTTCGCCGCCGCCATCGCCATCTGCCTCCTCACCGCGATGGCCGGCAGCCTCCGCCCCGCGCTGAAGGCAGGACTCTCGGACGTGGTGACCGCGCTACGCGAGTGATCGTCTGGAGTGCGAAGGCAGCCGCCTCCGCTTCCATATCGCGACGTGACCTCTAGTCCGTCAGCATCCGGACGTAGGACAACGTCTCGGGACGGTAGCCGAGTCGCTCGTAGAATCGGCGCGCGCGGCTGTTGCCTTCGAAGACGTTCAGACCCATGCGGAAGTAGCCGCGCTGTCTCGCCCACTCGGCACCAGCCTCCATCAGCGCCTCGGCCGCCCCCGTTCCCACGGCCTCGTGCGTGACGGCGATCTCGGAGACGTGCGCATACGGCGTGGCCGTGAAGAAATCCTGTTGTTCGTGCAGGAAGATGAACCCCACGCGCTTCGCGTTCGGCCGCTCCGCCACAAGGAAGAGGACCTCGTCGGACGGATGATCGAGCGCATGACGAAGCCAGCGCACCACCCCCTGCTCGATGGCCTGCCGCGGCCGCCATGGCGGCGTGTCGAAATCGGCGAACCGGCCGGCCAGGCCGATGATGAAGGACTGGTCCTCGTCCCGCGCCGGTCGAATGGTCAACGGTTCTTTCATCGCGTCACGCTCCTCTTCACCCGTCGCATGCGACAGGTGTATTCGAAAGGTTGCGCGCCGCGCTCTCTCCGCGGAGATCCCTATCTCGTGACGGCGGGCCGGGCCAACACGTCCCCCATCTCTTTTGACGTGCGAGGAGCCGTTCGTCCTGCTCTCCTGCTCCTCGCGCGTTTAGCTCCGGCTCAATACGAGAAATTGGGCAGATCCGTACGCACGGCCCACGCCGGGCTATGGTACGTGTAACTCGAGTCGTCGCCCCAGAGGATTCCGACCCAGTCCACGTAAGTGGAGTACTTGCGGTAGACCGGCGCGCCGCTGTCACCGCTGTTGATGGTTAAACTCGTGGCATCCTGACAGAGCAGCAGGACGTACGGATCGGCCGAGTTCGAGCGCGCCAGACGATTCACGCAGGTTCCCGACACCGTTCCATCCGGATGCGAGGCCACGTATCCGTCCGTTTCACCGGTCGTCGAGCCGATCTTATGCACATATGTCCCGACGGTAACATACGCGTCGGCACTGACCGTCAGAGAGCCGGTAATGTCGGTATAAGCCATCGAGGCATTGCTCCATGCAACGGTGTGGATCGTCGCGCCGCCCCACGCCGCCGAGCGCGCCGCGTCCGTGTAGCGATAGAACGCAGCGTCGGACCATCGGCAGCCGACGACCGCTGGCCATCCACCGCTGAGCGGCGTATCGACCGGGCAGTTGCCGTCATAGGAAGCGTCGAAGTGCTGCGGATCGTCGTATTCGGTTGCCACCAGATCGGCCATGGAGCCTTGATATACGTTGTTGCCGCTGTAGCTCCACGGATACCGGTCTCGCACGTCCGCGCGCTGGCGGAGGTCGTCGTCGGCGACACCGCCCCGCGGCGCGTGCAGCTCCGCGTGCTGGTCATCCTCACCGCCATCGCTCTGCTCATCGCCGGCGTCGGCATCCACGGCCTCCTCAGCTTCGCCGTTTCTCAACGCGCCAAGGAGCTCGGCATCCGCCGCGCCCTCGGCGCGCAGACCACCGGCATCGTAGCCATGGTCCTCCGCGACGGCCTGCGCCTGGCACTCCTCGGCGCGGTCGCCGGTCTCGCCATCGCGCTGCTGGTGGGCCGCAGCCTCCGCGCCCTGCTCTTCGGCATCGACCCCGCCGACCCGCAGACATTCGCCGCCGCCATCGCCATCTGCCTCCTCACCGCGATGGCCGGCAGCCTCCGCCCCGCGCTGAAGGCAGGACTCTCGGACGTGGTGACCGCGCTACGCGAGTGATCGTCTGGAGTGCGGAGGCAGCCGTTACAACCCCGTCCACGCCGCCCGCTCCTGCAGCGGGCGCGCGTTCGCCGGCCGCACGAACGCATCGAAGTTCTCCGCCAGCAGCCGGTGCACCTGCGCGGCGCACCGCGGATCGCGCGCAACAATCGAAATGAACGGCCGGTCGCGGAGCGCCGGCGGGATCGCCTCCTCCGGCGACACGCACCTCGGGAGGTCGGCCTTCGTCACGATCGCGACGCTGCGCGAGAGATCCACGTGCGGCGCCTGCGCGTCGAACCACTCCCGCTGCTCCGCCTGCAGGCCTTCCTGCCCGTCGAACACGAACACCGCCGGCGAGTCCTGCGGCAGCAGCGGCACGATCCACTCCGGCGCCGAGCCACCCGGAACACACCACAACTGCCCGTGCGCCGACTCCGTCTGCACATGCAGCGCGGCCAGCCGGCACGACTGCCCGCGAAACGCGTCGTCGACCTCCAGCCGGAACTCCAGCAACTGCAGGTGCCCGCCGAACACCTCGCGGGCGCGAAGCAGGACCGTAGTCTTCCCGACGAGAGGGCGGCCGAGGACGGGGATCTCCACGATGCGCATCGCGGAATGATACTCAGACCCGAACGCGCACACCCGTCAGGATCCGGATTTCGAGGCAGGCTTGTCCGGCGGTGTTCCCTCGGCCGCATGCCCCCGGATCGCGGCAGCGGCGGCGGCAACGTACTGGCCGATTTCGACGACGACCTTGGCCTCGACCGTCTCGACGAACTTCGCAAAGGGCGCCGCCTGGTCCGCGTAAATGCCGGCTCGATTGAGGAAAAGGATTCCTTCGGCTTTGAGCACCTCCGCCGCGTTCCGTTTCTCGAGCCAGATCCCGCCCCAGTTATGGAGCGACTCAATCCCGGCACTGATGGCGACGCCTGCCGACACGAAAGCCGCGATGACGGCGAACACGCGATCGTCGGGGCTGATGGTCAGGATGAACGGCACGAGCGCCGCTCCACACACCACGATCGAACGCGCCCAGAAGAACCTGCGTTTCGCTTTCCTCGACCGGTCATCCCACCAGAGGATCTGCTCCAGCCATCGCTTCCTCAGATACTCCTGCTCGGCGGCTGGCAGTGGACTCGACGCAATCCACTCCTCGAGCTTCTTCGCGTCAACCAGGACTACCGGAGCACCCTTCTGGAAACCGGCCATGTTCCCTCCAATCCAGCAATCCCGTCAGCGCATTCATTCGCGGCCGACGCCGAGGGCGTCCGCGACGCGATTGATGTAGTTGAACCACGACGCGATCAGCGTGATCTGCAGGATTCCGCGGTCGTCGAACCCGACGCTCCGCAGCACCTCATGGTCCTCCGGCTGCACCTTCGTCGCGTCCCGGCTGATCTTCACCGCATACTCCAGCATCGCCCGATCCCGCGCCGAGACCGGCGCCGTCCGGAAGTCCTCCCGCAGCGCCGCCGCCAGTTCATCGCTCAACGTCACCCGACGCAGAAACTCTGCGTGCGACGCGATTCAATACTGACAGCGGTTCGCCGCCGACACCACCGTGGCGATCATCTCGTGCTGATCCCGCCCCAGCGGCAGCTCCGGCGCCATCAGCACCCCGAACGTCGCAAACGCGTGGAACAGCGCATCCGGGATCAGACTGTGCGCATCCACGATGCTCGTCCCCGGCGCCCGATCCGGAAACACCGGCGCCTCATACTCCCGCGGATACAGCGCCCGCTGCTTCTCCACCGCCTCCCGCAACTGCGCGTCGCCTTCGGCATACGGAATCGTCCGGATCCACGTCATCGGCTGCCTCCCTGGTCTCGATCTGCAGTCCATTCCTCCGCGACGGCTCGTCCGCGCACCACGTCATCGACGACCAGGATCAGACGATGATCGTGGTCGCTGTACTGCACCTCGATGTTGACCCCGGCGTCGGCCATCCGGCGGGCGGCCTTCCCGAGTTGCCCGGCCTCGTCCTGCCGCAGCCGCAGCGTGATGACCTCGCGCACGCCCGTGACCCGGATCCCCGCGGCGCGGAGCACCTCCGCCGCGCGAGCCTCGGCGAACAGGAAATGCGCCGTGCCGGAGAACACCCCGCCGCCCTCGATGCTGATCCCCGCGGCGCCGAGCGCCTCGCCCATCTCCGCCAGTGCCCCAGGCCGATTCTCGAGCTCCATCGCAACGTCGAACATGTGTCCCCATCATCTCAGGATTTCGCGGTGCCTCCGCACGCCAAACGCCGGCACTTGTCATCCCGAGCGTCGAGCGAGGGATGACAGGCAAATGTAGGGCGTGGCTTCAGCCCGCCCCTCTCGTGGGCGGGGGCGTTTTCCCCCTCCCCGTCCAGGGGGCGGGCTGAAGCCACGCCCTACATTTGAGCCGTTCGGTTGCCTTCGCACTCCAAACGCACTTCCGCCCCCCCCTCCCTACCCCGCGAACCCTGCGCTCGACGCCAGCTCGTGTTTGCTGCGGATGAAGGTGCCGATGCCGTGGGCCAGGAGGGTGCCGGTGTGGTCGAAGAGTTGGGACTCGGCGACGAATTGGCGGCGGCCGGCGTTGACGACGCGGCCTTTGGCCAGGAGGAGGCCTTCGGCAATGGGGCGGAGGAGGTGGGTGGTGTAGTTGGAGGTCATGACGAAGTAGTCGCGGAGGAGGGAGTTGGAGGCGAAGAAGCCGGTGTCGTCGAGGAGCTTGAAGTAGACGGAGCCGTGGACGGCGCCGGCGGCGTGGTGGAAGTCGGGGCGGATGTGGATCCGGATCTCGCTGGCGGCGTGGCTCACGCGGATGGTGGGCTCGTAGTAGCGGTTGGTGGGGGCGTTGCGGTAGATGCGCTCGAGGGCGCGGTAGTGGGCTTCGTCGTCCACGCTTCGGGTCCGTCCTCGCTGTTGGTTTTGTTCCGGTCGAGGGCAATGTAGGACGGGGCGGGCGGGGCGGCAAGATTGATTGGGGAATCCATGTGTGGCGCTCCGGAGTCATCGGGGCCCACGGCGTCGCACAGCCGCAAAGTCTCAAAGTCTCAAAGTCTCAGAGTCTCAAAGAGGGCAGCGAAGGCAGGAAGAACGGTACACCTTCTCGCTGATACTGCCGATAGGCCTCGCCGTACTCTCTCAGCAGCCGCTGCTCTTCGTGCAGGGAGCCAATGGCCAGGTAGGCCGTGGCGACCACATTGAATGCCAGACGGCGCGTGGTCATGTGCGGCGTCAGCCAGAATGGCGCGAGCGGGGCGAGATTGAGCGGGTGCCGTACGAGGGTGAACGGGCCGCGAACGCGCAGGACGCCGCTTTCGTCCGCCTCCGGTCCTTGCGCGGCCGGCGCCTGCTTGACCGGCGTACGGGTCAGCACCGCGAGCAGATTGTCCAGGCCGGAGAGCGTCACCACGCCTGTGGCACGGGCTGCCGCAATGCCAAACGCGACGCCACCGAACTGGCCGAGGCGCATCAGCCCGGCCAGCGGTCCGCGGACCCGGTAGAGGGTCCGCTTCGGCCGCCGTGCGATGTACCACGCCAGGGCACCGAACGCGAAGACCGCCTGGGCGTTGAAGGCGATCCGGTAGAGCTCCCGTCCGGAGTGCACGCGTGAGGCGAACGCGGTTTTCGCCCGAGTACTCGCGAGCAAACTGTGGGTGATCGCGAACACGCCCGTTGCGACCGCAACCTTCAACGCCGAACGCATAGGCTTCTGTCTAGCGAGAACGCTGCCCGTCGAGGGGCGGTGGAGGATCGGCACTTGCAGGATGTCGAAGTCCGATGCGCGACCCCCGCTACAGGTTTTCTGACGATGTGCGCACCACGACCCGGGCCATTGCCTTGCGGATGATTCACGCGGGAGCGGTGGCCGCGTCGCCGGAGGAGCTCGACGCCTGGATTGCGCGGACGGACGACCTGCGCGAGAGGCTGACGAATGGCGGTTACGGCTCGGCGTTCGCGGCCGGCGACCTCTTCCCGCTTTTCCAGAGTTTCGTCGCCAGGGCCAAGGCGGCCGCGCCGGCTGCGACGCCCTCCCGTTCCGGGGCGGGTCCCGCGAGGTGGCTGTGGATCGCGGTGATCCTCGCCGTCGTCGTCATCGTCGCAGTCCTCGCCGTCGCGGCATGACTTCGGGAGTGCTGTCCCGTCTGCGGCTCGAACGAGATCTATCAGTACAAGGAAGACTTTCAAGACCCTGCTGCTGCGGGGGGCGCGACGATGCTCCCGGGTCTGGGCACGAGCTTCCTCTTCGCGGCCAAAATCCGTACGACCGTCTGTCACGGTTGCGGCCACGTGCAGATCTTCGCGTCGGAAGAAGCCAGGAAGAAACTGAAAACCTCCAAGCACTGGAAAGCCACCGGCGCCTGATCCGTGTCCGATCTGGAGTGCGGAGGCAATCGCCTCCGCTTTCGTATTCGCACGTTCGCGCCCTGAGGCTACCAAATAGGAAAGCGGAGGCGATTGCAGGGCGTCTCAAAACCCATCGGACCGCCGGCGTCCCGCCGGCTGTGCGGCGGCGTCCCGCCGGCGCGTACTCGGGAGGACGGAGCCTCTCGCCACGTGGCACGCTCCACCTCCCACCCGGGGCGG
>DASUSN010000008.1:0-10583 GCA_036375075.1 Thermoanaerobaculia bacterium
GGGAGGGGCGGGCTGAAGCCACGCCCTACATTGGCTACTCGCGAGTATAGATCTCGTAGGTCGCGCCCTTCAGGTCTGCCGTCACACCCTCTGCCACGAGGCGATCGTTCTCGATGACCGGCTTCGTGGCGAAGCCCGTGAGCGTCACGCTGCGGATCCCGTTGAACAGCGGATGCTCCCCCGCCGCCTCGGTCAGCGCCGCGCGGCCGAGGATCTCGATGCCGGTGAGCTGCAGGAAGCGCGTGTGGAGGATTTCGCCTTTGCCGACGACGTGGACATTGAGCGGGTCGAAACGCGCGGGAAAGAACGGCTGCGCGCCGGCGGTGATGACGACGGTCCAGCCTTTCCGATCGAGGAACTCGCGCTTGCGCTGCTCGCGTTTGGCGAGGACCTCGCGGATCTCGGAGGTGACGTCGATGGCGGGGAGGATGGCCGCGGCGAGGAGCTCGTCGAGCGAGCGGGGATCGCCGTTCTCGAGGGTGTCGCGCCACTTCGCGTCGTAGCGGTCGAGAAGGAGGGCGTACGCGAGGCCGCTCTGGTAGACGCGGTCGCGGACGCCGTCGGGCGGGCCGTCGTTCAGAACGACCGCTCCCCCGTCGACCAGGTGCTGGACGTACATCGCCAAGCCCTCGTTCAGCTCCGAGCCGCGCTCGTACTTCGTGGCGGTCTCGCCGATTCTGGCGAAGCGCTGGCGGCGGTACTCGAGGGCAAGCCGCGCGGCGGACTTGTCGCCGGTGAGCGCAGCGCGGAGCGCGTCCGTCTCGCGGCGCAGCAGGGCCAGGGCTTCGGCATCGTCGACGGGATACGTGAACAGATCGGCTTCGTTCGCGCTCCACGCCGGGTGCTTGGTGCGCTGATGGACATGGAACTGCTCGTGCGCGATCAGGCCGGGCGTGGGGTCGGTGGCGAGCACGGTCGCGGTCTCGACGCCGCCGATGGGCAGACTGCTGTTGCCGGTGACCGCCGGATGCCGGCCTTCATAGACGCCGTCCTTGAATTCGGGCGGCGGCGAAGGATGGTTGTGCAGGACGGTGCGCTTCCCGTCGTAAACGGCGACGGGGACCTTCTGCGGGTCGAAGTTCGGCCAGAGCGTCGCGGCAAGGATCAAGGCGAGCATCTGCCGGTAAGACGGGCGAGCGCAGGCGAGGTTGCGGACCGGGGCTACGCCAGGAACACGTCGAACGTGCAGCGGCCGTTGCGCACCGGGGTGATGAGGTCTGCGAAGACGGATTGCTGGGGGTCTTTGTCGAGGTAGGGGTCGCCTTCGAAGTAGAGCTGGGTCACAAGGGAGCGGCGGCCTTCCGCGGAGACGATGAAGTGGATGTGGGCGGGGCGCATGCCGTAGGGGGCGGGCTTGATGGTGGTGAAGGTGAAGGCGCCGTCGCGGCCGGCGCGGATGCGGGCGCGGCCGAAGATCTCGTCGCCGCGGTAGTCGAGGTCGTATTTGCCGTGGTGGTCGGCCTGCCAGACGTCGAGGAGGGCGTTGGGGATGGGCTTGCAGGTGCGGGCGTCGCGGATGGTGCCGGCCACGACGATCGGGGTCCCGCCCTCGCGGCGGAGGTCGGTGGTGAAGGGGGCGTCGGCGCGCCAGAAGGGGCCTTGCGTGGCGCGGGAGGTGGCGCGGCATTCGGCGAGCACGTCCGGCGCGAGTGCAGCCCCGGCGACGGCGGAGGCGAGGGAGGTGAGGAACTGGCGGCGCGGGAGCATGTCTGGATGATGGGGCGCAAAGTCCCCATGCGCAAACCCGTTCGTCGATTGGTCACCGATCTTTCGGCAGCGCGACAAATGCGGGCCCCCCTCCGTCCCACTCTGTGCCTCTGTGTCTCTGTGGTGAATACGAACGTGCCTCGCAGGAGGCATGTGGGTATTCACCACAGAGACACAGAGGCACTGAGTGGGACGGAGGGGGATTGATTCTTAACGGTCGTTGGAGAGCTCGATGAATTCGTAGATGTAGTTGCCGGTGCCGAGGGCGTCGGAGAACTCGCTGATGAACGCGCCTTTGTTGCACGGCGCCGGCGCGCCGGAGCCGGGGTTGCCCGTCGACGACGCGGTGCGGCTCCAGCTCGTCGAGGAGCTGGCGGCGCCGCAGCCGTTGGTGCGTTTGATGGACTCGCCGCCCGCACTGGCCATGGCGATGGTGACGCCGTCGATGCTGGTCGCGCTGGCGTTGCGGAGGTTGTACGTCTCGCTGCCGTTGATCTGGGGCATGGTGTCGCCGGAGTTGAGGTAGACGACGCTCGCGCCGAGGGTGACGCCCCAGAAGGCCTCGAACTGCGCCTTCGTGGCGTTGCGGCCGATGACCACATACCCGCGCGAGGGAATGGTCGTCCCCGCGGGGATCGTGTACGTGAGCGCCGAATTGGCCTGCACGATCGAGTAGCCGCCGACGTTGATCGGCGTGCCGTTGCTCACCGTCACGTTCACCGTCGACGACGTGCCGATGTTGTTCGCCGCGTCGTACGCCTTCGCCACCAGCGCGTGCGCGCCCACGGTTGCGGTGGCCGTGTTCCAGCTCCACGCGTACGGCGACGACGTGTCGGTGGACTGCAGCACGCCGTCGAGGAGGAACTCGACCTTCGTCACGCCGACGGCGTCGCTCGCGCTCGCGGTGACGCTCACGGTCGCGGACACGGTGGCGTTGTTCGCGGGCGCGGTGATCGAGACCGTGGGTGCGGTCGTATCGCCCGCGCCGGCGGAGTCGTTGTGCAGCTCGATGTACTCGTAAATGAAGTTGCCGGTCCCGCTGGCGTCGGCGTGTTCGTTGATCTTCACTCCCCCGCCGCAGCCCGCACCCGCGCCGCTGCCAGCGTTCGCGGACGACTCGAGGACGGTGCTCCACGTCGCGCCGCAGGGATCGACGCGCTGCACGCTCCTCGCGGCGGCCGCGGGCTGCGCCGCGCTGGGGCCGTCGACGACGACGCTGGACGCGTTCCGCAGCGTGTAGCTCTCGTCGCCGTTGATCACCGGCATCGCGCCCGCGGAATTGACGAACGTGACGTTGGCGCCGAGGGTGACGCCCCAGAAGGACTGGAAGGCGGCTTGGTCGGCCTGACGGGCCACGACCAGGTAGCCGTCCGCCGGGATGCTCGTGCCCGCGGGGAGGATGTATTCGGCCGTGGAGTTGGCCTGGGTGATCTTCCAGCCCGCCACGCTGACCGCCGAGCCGCCGCCGCCGTTGCTCACGGTCACGCCGATCGCGGCCGAGGTGGTGCTGTTGTTCGCGGCGTCGAACGCCTTCGCCGTCAGCAGATGCGCTCCGTTCGACGCGGCCGCGGTGTTCCAGCTCCATGCGTAGGGCGAGCTCGTGTCGGTCGACTGCAGCGCGCCGTCGAGGAAGAACTCGACCTTCGTCACGCCGACGTTGTCGGATGCGCTCGCGGTCACGCTGACCGTACCGCCGAGCGTCGCGCCGGCGGCCGGCGCGGTGATCGACGCCGTGGGCGGGGTCGTGTCCCCTCCCCCGCCGGCCTGGTAGGTGATCCACATCGGCGCGGACCAGAGATCGTGGCCGTCCGCCTGGACGGCGTGGATGAAGTAGTAGTACGTGCCGGACGTCAGCGGCTCGACGATCGTCGCGGAGGACTGATTCGAGTACGTCGCGTACGGCGACGCGGGAACGCCGCCGCCGATCTGGCCGCGCCAGACTTCGAGCGTGGAGATCGACTCGCCGTCGGGATCGTAGAGGTTGGCGACGAGGGTCGCGCCGCCAGGAGCGTTGAAGATCTCGCCCATCACGCGCGTCCCGTCCGCCGTCCGGAACACGAGCTGCGCGTTCGGATCCTCGGACGCATAGAAGCGCCGGGCGCGGTGCGCGGCGAGGAGGTCGGCCTTGGTCAGCGAGGGCGCGAGGTACACCGTGCGCGTCGGCAGGGCCATGCCGTAGTTGTTGCAGTGCGAGTCGTGGTCGGCCACGGGCGCAAGGTGGAAGCCGAGGTTGAGGGCCTCCTTCCACCGCTGCGAGTAGTCCGTGCTGCCGACGTTGGCGTTGGCGCAGTCGGTCGCCGTCGCGAATGCCAGCCCGCTGCGCACGGCGATGCCCTGCATGGCGTTGTCGGCGTTCGCGTTGAATGCGAAGGAGTCGAAGTTGCCGGCACCCGGGTGGTTGAAGATGCCGAGAGCGCCGGCGCTGGAGGGATTGGCGACGGACGCAGCGTAGAGCTGGAGATAGCCGAAGCGCTTCGGCGTGAAGACGTCGAAGTAGCAGTTCGTCCCCGGCGTGCACTCGATCGACGGGCCGTTGCAGGTAGTGCACGTTTCCCAGCCGAAGAGCTGCGGCGTCTCGATGAGCGTGACGTGGCCCTGGTCGGCGTTGGAGCTGACGCCCCACTCCATGCCGTAGAGCGCGACGAAGGAGCCGTTGACCGTGGCGGCGTTCGCCGCGTTGCGCCCGTCCTGATACCGCTGCCGCACCTTCGCCTCGGTCACCGGCGGGTTGTTCGTGGCGATGGCGTCCTGGATGAGGTGGTTGTGCTCGTTGATCACCCAGAAGTCCAGCTCCGCGGTGTTGCGCGCGTATGCGAAGACGTCCGCGGGAGTGAACGTGCCGCTGCCGTAGGCGTTGCCGGAGTTGCACGCGTTCGTCGGATGGCCGCCGTCGGACCAGTTGGAGTGCGCGTGCGTGGAGCCGTAGTAGAAGTTGTAGCCGAAGCCGGCTTCCATCGGCGCGTTCTGGTGGACCTGGCAACTCGTCGCGTTCGCGGTGATGCGCAGGTCGCGCGAGCGCGCCGGCGGAAGATCGTAGTTGACGACCACTTCGTCGGTGGAGGCGAGCGCCTCGTCAGCGTCGAAGGCAGCGTCGTAGGTCATCGCGCCGCGGCGGCTGTTGCCGAGCGGGAGGAAGCGCGCCGCGAAGGTATAGCGGTACCGGCCCGCGGGCACGAGGCGGCCGAGGTCGTCGCGGCCGTCCCAGTAGATCTCGGCGAGACCGGCCCCTTCCCTGCCGATGAACGCCCGCCCGTCGACGGTGAGCACACGCGTCCCGTCATCGGCCCGGTCGATCCGGAGCTGCCAGAGCGCGTGCCCGAAGCGGAGCTCGTGCGCCGCGCGCTGATACGAGAGGATGCCGAACAGCCGCACCGTGCCGAGCTCGCCGTCGTGCGCTGGAGAGAACTGATAGGCGCTCGAGCCGATGGCGGCGACGAAGTTCGCGTCGCAGTCGTCGTACTCGGAGCCGGACAGGGGAGCGCACACGAGGAGCGCGGCTAGGACGCGGAGCAGCAGGCGCATCAAACCTCCCGAAAAAGGTAAACGGAAAATGTTTACGGAAATAGGGCGCGCGAATAGTAACCGACGTGCCGGGGAAATGGACGGAAAAAATGGCGGGGCGGACATTGCGTCCGCCCCGCCCTCTCTCCGCAACGCGCACCGGCAGGAAGTGACGCGCCGCGGAAACTCGACTGCTAGTGGTATTACTACCAAGCAATCGTCAGGCCAAGCATCCGTAACTCTTGGAAGGGAAAGACTTAGCAGGCGCCACTTTGGTAGTGGTGCTACCTTGACCTTTCGATAGGGTGGCGGTACGCTGCACGGAACGTGACCGTCCCGGACTCCGCCGACAACACCCAGACCTCGCGGATGCGCCTGCTCACCTCGGGCAAGACGCTGTTCGCGAAGAACGGATACGAGAACACCTCCACCGCCGCGATCGCGCGGGAGGCGGGCAGTTCCGAGTCGCAATTGATCCGCTACTTCGGCGGCAAGGCGGGCCTGCTCGAGGCGATCTTCAACGACTCGTGGACGTCGCTGAACGCGATCGTCGGGGACTACATCGCCGACACCCGGCACGGGCGGGAGGCCATCCTGCGGCTGCTGTCGCTGATGATCCAGGCCTTCAACCGCGACCACGACATCGCCTTCCTGTTCCTGTTCGAAGGCCGCCGCATGCGGGGCGGGTCGCCCGAGGTGCACCTGTCGAAGGGGTTCACGCAGTTCATGAAGGTCGTGGACGCCCAGATCGACCGCGGCCGCGAGGACGGCTCCCTCCGCACGGACCTCGAACCGCGCGTGATGTGCTCCTCCATCCTCGGCGCGGCCGAGGGGATGGTGCGGGACCGCATCATGATCGAGCGCAGCGGCGAGACCGGCCACCAGTTCACGGACGAGAACGTGATCGCCACGTTCGCCGCGATGGTGAACGGCTTGGCGCCGCAGTAGCGTAAGCCTCTCCTCCGTCCCACTCTGTGCCTCTGTGTCTCTGTGGTGAATAGGCGCGTGCTTCGAGCGATGCACGTGGGTATTCACCACAGAGACACAGAGGCACAGAGTGGGACGGAGGAAGGCTAAAGCGTGCGGATGACCCGGCAGGGATTACCCGCCGCGAAGACGCCGTCCGGAAGGTCGCGGGTGACGACGCTGCCGGCGCCGATGACGGTGCGGCTGCCGATGGTCACGCCGGGGAGGATGAGCGCTCCGCCACCCACCCAGACGTCGTCGCCGATGGTGATCGGGCTGCCGTACTCGCGCGTGCGGCGCTCCTGCGCGTCCATCGGGTGCAGCGGCGTGAGGATCTGCACGCCGGGGCCGAAGAGCGTGTAGCTGCCGATGCTGACCGGGCAGACGTCGAGGACCACGCAGTTGAAGTTGAAGAACACGTTGGCGCCGAGGCGGATGTTCGAGCCGTAGTCGCAGAAAAAGGGCGGGTGGACCACCACGGTATCGCCGCCCGCGGCGAACAGCTCGCGGAAATCGTTCGCAGCGCACAGCTCGCGGGCGCGAGCGCGCAAGGCGACGAGCTCGGGGTCGAAGGCGTCGTAGAGCTCCCCCGCGATCATCCGCTCGCGCTCCGTCGTCATGTCATTCCAGCGGGTGCGCGAACGCGCCGATGACGGCGGGACGGATGTGCCAGATGTCGCGGGCGTATTCGCGGATGGTGCGGTCCGACGAGAACTTGCCCATGCGCGCGATGTTGAGCAGCGACATGCGGTTCCACTTCGCGCGGTCGCGGTAGGCGGCGTCGACGTCCTTCTGGCGCTGGACGTACTCGGGCAGGTCGGCCAGGTGGACGTACTCGTCGCGCGTGGACAGGAGCTTGCCGACGATGGGGCGGAAGATGTCCTTGTCGCCGCGCGAGAAGTGGCCGGCGGCGATGGAGTCGACGGCGCGGGCCATCCAGCGATACTCGTGCAGGTACCACTGCGGGTCGTAGCCGCGCGCGAGCAGGGACGCCACTTCGTCCGCGTGCAGGCCGAAGAGGAAGAAGTTCTCCTCCCCCACCTCCTCGCGGATCTCGATGTTCGCGCCGTCGAGCGTGCCGATGGTCAGCGCGCCGTTGAGGGCGAGCTTCATGTTGCCCGTGCCGCTGGCTTCCTTGCCCGCCGTCGAGATCTGCTCGGACAGCTCCGCCGCGGGAATGATCGCCTCGGCCAGGGTCACGCGATAGTCGGGCAGGAAGACGACGCGCAGCAGGTCCCGCGTGCGCGGGTCGGCGTTGACCACCTCGCCGATGGAGTGAATGAGCTTGATGATCAGCTTGGCCATCCAGTAGCCCGGCGCGGCCTTGCCGGCGAAGATGACGGTGCGCGCCTGCAGCGGGATCTCGCCGTCCTCGACGATCGCCCAGTAGCGATGGATGACGTGGAGCGCGTTCAGGAGCTGGCGCTTGTACTCGTGGATGCGCTTGACCTGCACGTCGTACATCGACAGCGGGTCGACGGTGACGCCGGTCAGCTCCTTCGACAGGCGGGCCAGCGCGGACTTGTTGCGGCGCTTCACGCCGTCGAGCTTCTCGAGCAGCGACGCGTCGTCGACGAAGAGCTCGAGCTCGCGCAGGCGGTCGAGGTCGCGGATCCAGCCGTCGCCGATCGTGCGCGTGATCAGCCCGGCCAGCGAACGGTTCGCGTGCAGCAGCCAGCGCCGCGGCGTCACGCCGTTGGTCTTGTTGTTGAAGCGCTCGGGAAAGAGCTTGTAGAAGTCGGGCGCGAGGGACGTGGTCACGAGCTTCGAGTGCAGCTCGGCCACGCCGTTCACGGAGTGGCTCCCGGCCATGGCCAGGTTGGCCATGCGCACCTCGCCGTCGGCGATGATCCCCACGTTGTGCTGCATGAGGATCTCCCCCGGGAACCGGCGCTCGGCTTCCGCGATGAGGCGGCGGTGGATCTCCTGGATGATCTGCAGGTGCCTCGGCAGCATGCGCTGCATGAGGTCGAACGACCACTTCTCCAGCGCCTCGGGCAGCAGGGTGTGGTTGGTATATCCGCAGGCGGCCACGGTGATGGCCCAGGCCTCTTCCCACGGCATGCGCTCTTCGTCGACGAAGATGCGCATCAGCTCCGCGACCGTCAGCGCGGGATGGGTGTCGTTCATCTGCACGGCGACGTGCTGCGCGAAGTCGCTGTACGACTCGTGCTGCCGGCGGTAGCGGCGGAACATGTCCTTCACCGCGCAGGCGACGAGGAAGTACTCCTGCATCAACCGCAGCTCCTTGCCCGCGGCGATGGTGTCGGAGGGGTAGAGGACCTTGGAGATCGACTCGCCGGTGATCTTCTCGTGCACGGCGCGGATGTAGTCGCCGGAGTTGAAGATGCCGATGTCGAATTGATCCGAGGCGCGGGCGGAGAAGAGGCGCAGGACGTTCACCGTGCGGCCTCCGTAGCCGACGATGGGCATGTCGTGCGGCACGCCGACGATGAGCTTGTAGTCCACCCACCGCGGCACGTACGTCCCGCCCTCGGTCGTGTGCGTGATCGAGCCGAAGATCGGGATGATCACGGCTTCGTCGGTGCGCTCGATGAGCCACGGCGAGCCGGCGTCGAGCCAGTGGTCGGGCTTCTCGTGCTGATAGCCGTTCACGAAGCTCTGGCGGAAGAGGCCGAACTCGTAGTTGATGCCGTAGCCGAAGCCGGGATAGTCGAGCGTGGCCAGGGAGTCGAGGAAGCACGCCGCCAGCCGCCCCAGACCGCCGTTGCCGAGAGCGGCGTCGGGCTCGAGGGTCTGCAGCTCGTCGAGATCGTCGCCCAGCTCCGCGAGGACGGCCTTGGCGTCGTCGTAGATCCCGAGGTTCGTGAGGTTGTTCCCGAGGGCGCGGCCCATGAGGAACTCCATGGAGAGGTAGTACAGGCGCTTGGAGCCCTGCTCGCGGTACCGCCGCTCGCTCTCGCGCATGGCGTCGAGCGCCGGCCGGCGCACGGCCGCGGCCAGCGCATGCAGCCGCTCGCGCTGCGAGGCCTCAGCCCACACGCGCCCTTTCGCGAAGCGAAGGAAGGTCTCGATCCCCTCGCGCAGATGGATGGAGCGGGGGGTGGTATGCGAATCGTGGTGCATCTCTCTCGGGGACATTCTATGACCTGCGTGGGTGGGGCGCGAAAACACAGGCCTCCTGCCTTGTGGAGTGCGGAGGGCGGTCAAGCCGAAGACGTGCGACACAAGCGGTCGGCCCTCTTCAGCATGTCCGGGATGCGGTGGGAGCCGCCCATGCCGCGGACGTTCTCTGCCGCCTGATCGACGTCGGTTCCGGCCGCGGTGATGTAAAGCGGGGTTCTGCTTTGGCCGCGGAGAATTTCTACCGCGGGTGCGCCGGGGAAGGCGGACTTGGCGACGCCGATGATCGGGGTGGTTTCGCCCAGCTCGCGGAAGAGGTGGGCGCCGAGGCCGGGCCGGCCCTCGGGGTCGAGCCACACGTAGCCGTCGATGATGACGGCGTCCGGGCGTTGCGGCAGGCGGCTGAGGATGCCGGTGAGGCAGGGCAGCTCGCGCCGGAAGAAGGCGCCGGGCTCGTAGGGGGCGACTTCCGAGAAATAGCGGACCAGTTCCTGGACGGGTGTGGTGGCGCGCCAGCCGGCGAACAGAATGCAGGCGGCCGTTGCGTCGGAGCCGGCGTAGTGGACGTCGAGGGCTGCCAGACGCAGTTCTCCGGCAGGGTCGAGGCGGTTCACGGCCGGGTCTCCAGCATGAGGATTCCGCTCTCCGTCATGTCGAAGCCCAGTTGTTGCGCCAGGCGAATGGCGGCGCGGTTGTCCGGGCGCGTTCGGGCGAAGGATTCGATGGATCTGCAGTTCGTCGCGGGCGAAGGTCAGCAGGGTGGCTGACGCCTCGAGCGCATAGCCGTGGCCCCAGAAGCGGGGGTCCAGCTCGCAGCCGAACTCCGCGGGCTCGTTCTGCAGTCTGCGAACGCCGCAGGTGCCGATCAGGTAGGAATCGAGAGTGATCGCGAGCTGGTAGCTCGTGCGCGGGATCTCCGTTGCCCATCGGCGGAAGCGTTCGATGAGGTTCCGGACATCCTCGCGGGTGGGTGTGGGGGCGTCGTAGTGTTGGAGGTAGGCGGGCGATTGCTGGTACTCGAAGACGCGTGCCGCATCGGCGTCGTCGAAGTCGCGGAGCAGGAGGCGGGGGGAACGGAGCTCCATGAGGATCGGCGGCAGGGTAGCAGGCGTGGGGGCGGGTCGAAACGTGCGGAGGCAATCGGAGGCTGTCTCAAATGTAGGGCGCGGCTTCAGCCCGCCCCTCGGACGGGGAGGGGGAACGCCCCATACGCACGAACTTATGACGTTAGCTCCGGCGTTCCAGGAGTGCGGTGGCGCGGGTGGCGGATGCGGTGGGAGCCGCCGCTCTGGTACAGCCAAGCCGATCCCCTGCCGCCCTACCAG
>DASUSN010000009.1:0-2786 GCA_036375075.1 Thermoanaerobaculia bacterium
GCTCCTCGCGGCGGGTGTAAGGATCTACGAGTACCAGCCGACGATGTATCACGTGAAGCTCCTCATCGTGGACGACCTGTGGGTGTCGGTCGGGTCGACCAATCTCGACTACCGCTCGTTCCGGTACAACGACGAGGCAAATCTCAACGTGTACGATGCTGACTTCGCGCGAAGTCAGAACGCGGTCCTGGACGCGGATCGCGCGCGGTCGCGTGAAGTCACGTATGCGCAGTGGAAGCGACGGCCACGAAGCGAGAAGGTTCGGGATCGCCTGTCAGCGCTATTGCGCTGGCAGCTGTGACCGACAGCCTGTCACACGGACGGCGACGTCTCGGTGCCGAACCCAACAGCCGCGAGCCCGTCCTCGCAGTCAGACCCTGCGCTTCTTCCCGTGAGCCGCTGTTCCGGCGAGGCACCGTCATTGCTCGCCATCCGGGCATGTCCGACCTCCGGACGAGCCGCGACGATCTGCTCCCGATCGCGCCCGCCGCGGCACGCAGGGCGAGGCCGAGGCCCCTCCGCCCGCTCACGATGCGGGTGTCACCGCACCGCCGAACTGCATGTACATCTCCGACAGCTTTCCCTTGACCGCGGCGTCGGCGCGGGCGAGGTCGGCGGAGATCTCGTCGCGGCGGGCGAGGACGGCTTCGAGGATCTGGCGCCGGTCGCCCGCGGCGAGCTGCGGGCTCGCCACCGCCTCGCGGAGCGCGTCGAAGAATGTCGTCGCACGATCGGCGGCGACGCTGAAGTTGTTCGCGTTCGCCTCGTGCAGCGTTTCGCCGAGGTGTCCGCGCAGACGGGCCACCTGCAGGTCGAACTGCGTCTGTGCGAGCGTCGCCTGGCTCTCCTGCAGACGGCCGGAAACACGTTCCGTTTCGACGGAGGCTGCGCGGGCGCGGGATCTTCCCGGAAGATAGCCGGCGAGGAAGATCGCCACCACTGCGGCGGCGATCGCGGCGCCGATGAGCATGCGTTTGCGTGAAGGATCCATGGTTGTTCCTTTCATTCGTTCGTTTGCCGCAGCGCCCGCAGGACTGCGGGGTCGCGGCCGTAGAGATCGCGGCGGAATTGGACCGTTCCGTTCTCGTCCACCCAGGCGGTCCAGTACAGGATGTGCACCGGCACAGCCTCGTCGAGGTTGACCGTGCGCGGTGTGCTCCGCCCGGTCGCATCTTCGACCTCGTCCATCGTCCACCCCTGCCCGCGCAGCAGCGCCTCGGCCAGGGCGAGCGGTTTTGCGAGGCGGATGCACCCATGGCTGAACGAGCGCGCGCTGCGCGCGAAGAGCTCGCGCGCCGGCGTGTCGTGCAGGTAGACGTTGAAGCGGTTCGGGAACATGAACTTCACCCGTCCGAGGGAATTGTCGGGGCCGGGGCGCTGCCGAAGCCGGCCGCCGGCCAGTTCCTCGATGTTGTTCCGCCGCATGTAGCTCTGGCCCTTCGGCCGGATCTCGTTGCGCGCGATCGACGCGGGGATGTTCCAGTACGGGCTGAAGACGATGTAGCGGATCTCGTCGCTGAAGATCGGAGTGCGCCGGTAGCGGGTCCCCACGATGGCGCGCATGCCGAGCGTGAGGCGATCGTCGTCGTACAGTCCCGCCTCGAAGCCGGCGATGTTGACCAGGACGTAGCGCTCGCCGAGCGTCGGCTCGAGCCAGCGCCAGCGCTCGAGATTCAGCTCGATCTGCCGGACGCGCTCCGCGGCGCTGACGTTCAGTGCGGCGCGCGTGGCCGGGCCGGCGACGCCGTCGGCGTCGAGCCCATGACGCGACTGAAAGCGGCGCAGGGCCGCGTCCAGCTCATCGTCGAATGCATCGCCGCCGCCGGACGCGAGATCGCCCGTCGCGGCAAGGCGCGCGCGCAACGCCGCGACGCGCGGCCCGCTGTCGCCGAGCCGCAGCGACGGCCCGTCGGGAACGTCCGGCCATCCGCCGCCGCGGACGATCGCGCGGTACCGCTGCAGGGCCGCCCGCAGGCGGTCATATCCGGGATGCTGCGGCAACAGGTCCGCGACCGCCGACGCCGGATCTCCTTCCGCGGCGCGCACGAGCCGCGCGCGCAGGTCAGGATCGGGACGGTCCACGTGCCATCCGGCGATCCGCTCCTCCCGCACCTTTCCGCGCGCGAGATGGAGGGCGTAGGTGACGAAGGCGTCGCTGGCGAGCAGTTCCAGCTCCGCCGGATCATCGACGCCCATCAGCGCCTGATAGTGATAATCAGAAGGGCGGAGGCCGTGTGATTCCGCGTCGCGCAGCAGCGCGAGGAGCTGCTGCAGTCCGTCCGGCCGCGGAGTCCAGATCGGTGCATAGTCGCGCGTCCGATACACCTCGGCCACGTCCTCGGCCGCATGCACGTGCTCGCCCGCGACTCGCAGCGAAGCCCAGTCGTCCGAGTCGAGGAGCTCGCGCACCGCGCCGGCCACGCCCTGTGCCCGGACGTCTGCGGCGATCCCCAGCATGACCAGCAGCACGACTGCGAATCGATTCATCGCGGACGCTCCTCCAGTTCGACGCGCAGCGCCAGGAAGCGCAGCAGGTCCTTCAGCGTGAGGATGCCGCCGAGCCGGTCGCCGTCCATCACCAGAAGGCGCGACTGCCGGGCGCGATGCATGCGCGCGAGCGCATCGACGGCATCTGTGCCGGCGGTGATCTCCCGCGGCACCGTCACCACGTCGGCCTTCATGAACTCGCGCACGGTCGAGCCGCGCAGCGACTCGCGGAGGAGCGTCTGTTGGTACGCGGCCACCGCCGCGGTGCGGAGGAAGCTGCCGATCAGGAACGACCACAT
>DASUSN010000010.1:0-7523 GCA_036375075.1 Thermoanaerobaculia bacterium
CGCCGGTGAGGCCGACGCCGACCGCGACGAGTCGATCGTGTGGGTCGCGCACGACGATCTCGTGGGATCGCTGCCGGACTGGTCGCACGCGGCCGCGGCACCCGATGAGGAGCTCGAGCGGCGCATCGAAGCGCAGTGCGATGCGGCGTACGACGGCGACCGCTGGCACGACCGCGCGGAGTACCGCGGCGGAAGCTGGAGCGCCGGCACGGGCGGCGCGGCGACCGGAAAGCTGGAGCGGCTCGACTCGTGGTCGGAATACACCGTGGCCAGGGACGATCCCGACCCCCGCGGATGGGCCGTGTCCGGCGGCGACGGCCGGGTGCTCGGTACTGTCGACACGCTGATCGGCGACACCGGCAGCATGCGCGTCGTCTATCTCGCCGTGAAGCTCATTCACCACATCGATCCCTCGGGGCGGACCGTGCTGATTCCGGCCGGAGTCGTCGACCTCGACGTCGACCGGCGCCGGGTGATCGCGCGAGGCTTCGACGCCGACTGCGTGGCGGGGCTGCCGCGCTGGAGCGGAAGGGCGATCACGGACGAGGAAGCGAAGGCGGTCGTCCTGGCCTGCAATCGTATTTACACAGGGCCGCGCCGGTACGAGCATCCGCGCTTCCGCGGCGACGGCCTCGGCGATGCGTCACGGCCGGCGGTGTGGTAGCGCGCGAAGGAGGGACTATGGCTGAGATACACATCGAACGCAAAAAGGGCGCGGCGTGGCCGTGGCTCCTGCTCGCCGCGCTGGTGGTGCTGGGTGTGCTCGCGTGGGTGCTCTGGCGGCCGGACGCGGCTGACACGGCTGCGGTGACCGCCACCATCGTGGATCCGGTTCCGGCGCCGTCCACCGTCGCGACGATTGCACCGCTCGACAGTACGCCCACCGCGAACGCCGAGACGCCGACGATCGCCACCATCCTCGCGAACCCGCCGCAATGGGTCGGGCGGGAGTTCTCCGGCACCGTTACCGTGGCGGAAGTCCCGACCGACCGCGGCTTCTGGGTCGAAGAGGGCGGACGGCGGTTGTTCGCGATTCTCGTCGACGCTCCCGCGGAAGTGCCGATCGACATCAATGCCGGACAGCGGATCCGCATCCGCGGCACGTTGCGCGACGCCGCGTACCTGCCGCAACTGCCCGGCCGGCCGATCGTCGCGGCGACACAGGAGCTGGCGCGCCGGGAACCGGTCTATCTCGTCGCGGACGAGCAGGCGATCACGATCCTCGGCACGGCGGGTGGTGGGTGAGAGACGCGAAGGAGGAGAGCAATGCCAGAGTGGAACCGTGACCGTGATGAGCGTGGATACGGCGATGTGCGCGGCGATGACCGCGGCCGTGAATTCGCGGGAGACTTCGGCGACTTCGGCCGGGGTGGCGTGCCCGGCGGGGCCGGCCCGGACGCGCGCGAGCCGTACGGCGTGCAATACGACCGGGAAGACCGCGCGTTCGACACGCCCCCGCGGCGCCCGTCGTTCCGAGGCCGCGGCCCGAAGAACTACCGCCGGTCCGACGAACGCCTGCGCGAGCTGGTTTCCGAGCGGCTCGAGGACCACGAGGCGATCGATGCCTCGGACATGGAGGTCGAGGTCCGCGACGGCGTGGTGACGCTGACGGGCACCGTCGACAGCCGCAGGACCAAACGCCTCGCCGAGGATGTCGCACTGATCACCACCGGCGTCCTGGACGTCCAGAACGCCCTGAAAATCGACCCCGGCTTCTTCGGCCGCATGGCCGAGCGCGTTCGCGAGGCGGTGCAGGGCGAGTGAACCACGCGCGAGACTCCTACTCGTGCTCGAGCTCCCCCCACCCCCGCGGCGAACGCATCGCATCCGGAGGAATGATCGCGAACATCGCGATCACGAGCGCGGTGATCAGCAGGTTCTGCATCAGCGGCGAGGGCGGCGGCGGGTACAGGAACGGGTAGCAGGCGGTGGCCAGCGCCACGGCGAGGGTGCCCAGATACGCGCGACGGAAGCGTTTCGCGAAGGAGAGCACCGAGAACGCGAACATGAGGACTGCCGCGCCGCGTGCGATACGGGTCACGGACGGCTCGTCGACGAGCACCGACGGCGAGAACAGCAGCCACATCGCGAGGATCGCTTCGCAGACGCGCGGCCACATGGTCAGCTCCTCTCCAGCGCGACCGCGGCGGCTGCGGGGTGGGCGCCGCCGCGGAAGACGGTCCAGAGCACGCGCCAATCGTGGGTTGCGCGCCACGTCCGCCGCAGGAACAGGATCGACGCCCAGACCTCGTCATAGGCGAGGAAAACGAGCACGAGCGAAATGGCGGCCGTGAGCAGGCAGAGGCTGCACCACGCGCCGATGACGAAGCCCTGCACGACCACCAGCACCACGCTCACGACCCCGAGGGGAATCACGTCCAGCCCGAACAGGAGCACGAGCCACGGCCGGTACTGCCAGCGCCGCGTCGAGCCGGCCAGACCGAAGATGGCCTCGCTGAGATAGCCGATTGCGCCGAGGGCCGCGTCCGGCATGCGAATCCAGCGGCGCATCTGCTCCGATGGGTGGGAGTCCAGCACCTTCTCCGAACCATCGCCGAAGAACGGGTCCCAGACGCCGCCGATGAGCCGCCACTGGTACAGCGCCAGATAAATCGACACACCGGCGGCGAACAGTGCCAGTGCCACGATGGGCAGGCGCTGGCTCCACGCGGAAGGGTTCCGGTTGAATGGTGGAGCATGTACCGTGAGATCGGCCACGTTCACACGGTGCGTTCACGCTGGATGCCATCAACTGGCAACCGATGGTAAAGCATGGAACCGCACGTATCTTGCACCTCCGTCCCTCGAACGGAGGCGGTATGAATCAGGACGTGGTCGTAGTCACAGGAGCTTCGGCCGGGGTGGGGCGGGCGATCGCGCGCGAGCTCGGCAGACGGCGCGCTCGCGTGGGGCTGCTCGCGCGCGGCATCGAAGGTCTCGAGGCGGCGAAGCGTGAGATCGAGGCAGCGGGCGGCGAGGCGCTGGTCGTTCCGACCGACGTCAGCGACGCCGAGGCGATCGAACGCGCCGCCGAACAGGTCGAGGCAGCGTTCGGCCCGATCGACATCTGGATCAACAACGCCATGGCCTCCGTCTTCGCTCCGGTGCTCGAGCTGAAGCCCGACGAACTGCGCCGCGTCACCGAGGTGACGTTTCTCGGGTACGCCTACGGCACGATGGCCGCGCTGCGGCGCATGGTCCCGCGCGACCGCGGCACGATCGTGCAGGTCGGCTCTGCGCTCGCGTATCGCGGCATTCCGCTGCAGGCGGCGTACTGCGCCGCCAAGCACGCCATCCAGGGCTTCACCGATTCCGTGCATTGCGAGCTGCTGCACGACAACAGCTCCGTGCGGATCACCGAGGTGAACCTGCCGGCGGTCAACACGCCGCAATTCGACTGGGTGCTCAGCAAACTCCCGAACCGCGCGCAACCGGTGCCGCCGATTTACCAGCCCGAGCTCATCGCCGAGGCGATCCTCTGGGCTGCGTATCACTACCGCCGCTCCTGGAACCTCGGCTGGCCGGCGACGAAGGCGATCGTCGGCAACAACTTCGTCCCCGAGTATGGCGACAAGTACCTCGCCCGCAACGGGTACGAGTCGCAGCAGACGGACGAGCCGGAAGACCCGAATCGTCCGCACAACCTGTGGGAGCCGCTGCCGGGAGATCACGGTGCCCGCGGCCGTTTCACCGATCGCGCGCAATCACAAAGCGCGCACATCCTCGTCAACCGCTACCGCGAGCCGCTGCTGCTGGCCGCCGCGGTATTCGCCGGCAGCGCGATTCTCGGCAGTGCGCTGGCGGGATGGCTGTCCGGCCGCCGCGTCCGCCGCGCGGAAGTGGCCACGCGCTGATGGCGTCGCGGATCGAGGACTACGCGCTGATCGGCGACCTGCAGACGTGCGCGCTCGTGGCGCGCGACGGGTCGATCGACTGGATGTGCGTCCCGCGTTTCGATTCGCCGGCGTGCTTTGCCGCGCTGCTCGGCGAGCCCGGGCACGGCCGATGGCTCGTCGCGCCGAGATCGCCCGTGCGCGCGATCCGCCGCCGCTATCGCGGCGACACCCTCGTCCTCGAGACCGAGATCGAGACCGATGAAGGGCGCGTCCGGGTCATCGACTTCATGCCCATTCGCACGAGCGTGGTCGATCTCTTCCGCATCGTCGAAGGCATCGAGGGCACCGTCCCGATGCGCATGGAGCTGGAGATCCGCTTCGACTACGGCTCGGTCGTGCCGTGGGTCCGGTCGATCGACGGCGGCATCCGCGCCATCGCCGGACCGGACACGATCTACTGCCGCAGCAACGTCGCCATGCATGGCGAAGGGTTCGCGACGGTCGCCGAGTTCGAGGTCGCGGCGGGGCAGCGCGTCTCCTTCGACCTCACGTGGACCAGCACCTATGGCCCGGCACCCGACGCCGAGGACGTGCAAGCGCAGCTCGAAGAGACCGAGGAGTTCTGGCGCGAATGGTCGTCGCGCTGCAGCTACGACGGTCCGTGGCGTGATGCCGTCATGCGCTCCCTCATCACCCTGAAGGCGCTGACGTATGCACCGACCGGCGGACTGGTGGCAGCGGCCACGATGTCGCTGCCGGAGCAGATCGGCGGCGTGCGGAACTGGGATTACCGCCACTGCTGGCTGCGCGACGCGACCTTCTCTCTTTACGCGCTCACCGTCGGCGGCTACACCGACGAGGCGAAGGCGTGGTGCGAGTGGCTCGTGCACGCCGCCGCGGGACGCCCCGAGGAGCTGCAGATCATGTACGGGATCACCGGCGAACGGCGGCTCACGGAGCTCGAGCTCGAATGGCTGCCCGGCTACGAAGGCTCGCGTCCCGTGCGGATCGGCAACGACGCCTGGCGCCAGCATCAGCTCGACGTCTACGGCGAGCTGATGGACGTGTTCCACCTCACGCGCCGTCTCGGTCTGCCGCCCAACGACGACGCGTGGCGCGTGCAGTGCGCGGTGATGACGTTTCTCGAGAAAGGGTGGAAGGAAGCGGACGAAGGGATCTGGGAGGTGCGCGGACCGCGCCGCCACTTCACCCATTCGAAGGTGATGGCGTGGGTTGCGTTCGACGGGCGGTGGCCGCCGTGGAGAAATTCGGACTCAGCGGGCCGGTGGAGCGTTGGCGGCGGATCCGCGGCGAGATCCGCGAGGACGTGATGGCGCGCGGCTTCGACAGCGCGTCCAACGCGTTCGTGCAGTACTACGGCGCGGCGACCGCCGATGCCAGTCTGCTGATGCTCCCCTCGCTCGGCTTCATCGACGCGGACGACCCGCGCATGACCGGCACGGTCGCGCTGATCCGGCGGCAGCTCGAGCGCGACGGGTTTCTGAGCCGCTATCCGACCGATCCCGACGTCGACGGTCTGCCGCCGGGCGAAGGGAGCTTCCTCCTCTGCACGTTCTGGCTGGCCGACGTGCTGGCACTGCAGGGGAGGCGCGACGAGGCTGCGGAGATCTTCGAGCGCCTGCTGTCGCTGCGCAACGACGTCGGCCTGCTCGCCGAGCAATACGATCCCCGCGCGCGGCGGCAGCTCGGCAACTTCCCGCAGGCCTTCTCCCACGTCGGCCTGATCAACACCGCGCGCAATCTCCATCGCCACGGCGGGCCCGCCGAGGACCGGCAGGTGAATCGATGAGGAAGCTCGACGCCGTCGTGATCGGCAGCGGCCCGAACGGACTCGCGGCCGCGCTGACGCTGGCCCGTGCATCGCTGTCGGTGCTGGTCGTCGAGGCGGGCGAGACGGTCGGCGGCGCGTGCCGCACCGCGGCGAGCGGCGAGTATCTGCACGACGTCTGTGCATCGGTGCACGCGATGGGGCGCGTCTCCCCCGCGTTTCGCGCGCTCGGCATCGCCGGGGAGGTCGCGTGGGCCGAGCCGGAGCTCGTGCTGGCGCATCCGTTCGACGACGGCCGCGCGGCGGTGCTCGAGCGGTCCGTCGAAGCGACGGCGGAACGGTTCGGGGGAGATGCACGGCGGTACCTGCGCCTGATGCGTCCACTCACCGAGCACGCGGCGCCGCTGCTGGTCGACGCGCTGCGCGGGCTGCACGTGCCCGAGCATCCGCTGCTGATGGCGCGGCTCGGGATCCGCGGCATTCTCTCCGTGCATGCGCTCCGGCGGCTGTTTCGCGGAGACGAAGCCCCGGCGCTGCTGGCCGGCTCGGCAGCGCATGCGACCGCGCCGTTCGGGCAGCCGCTGAGCGCGGCCCTCGGCATCATGCTCGGCGTCGCCGCGCATGCGGGTGGGTGGCCGTTCGCGCGCGCCGGCTCGCAGCGCATCGTCGACGCGCTCGCGGCGAAGCTCCGCGAGCGTGGCGGTGAGATCCGCACCGGGTGGCGCGTGGCCTCGCTGCGCGAGCTTCCGCCCGCGCGCGCCTACCTCTTTGACACGACCCCGCGGCAACTGCTCGCCATCGCGGGAGAGCACCTGCCCTGGCTCTATCGCAAACGGATCGCGCGCTTCCGCTACGGAGCGGGCGTGTACAAGATCGACTACGAGCTCGACGGGCCCGTTCCGTGGCGGAACGCCGACTGCGGCCGTGCCGGCACCGTGCACCTCGCCGGATCATTCGGCGAAATGGCCGAGTCCGAAGACCTCGTGCGAAGAGGCCGGATCGCGGAGCGCCCCTTCGTCCTCGCCGCGCAACCGTCCGTAATCGACGCGACGCGCGCGCCGGCGGGGCGGCACGTCTTCTGGGCGTACTGCCACGTGCCGCACGGCTCCGATGCCGACATGCGGCCGCGCATCGAGGCGCAGATCGAGCGATTCGCGCCCGGCTTCAGGGAGCGCGTTTCGGCCGCCCACGTCCGAACACCCGCCGATCTCGAGCGTGCGAACCCGAATCTCATCGGCGGCCACATCGCGGGCGGCACCACCGACGCGACGCAGCTCTTCACGCGGCCGATCGTACGGCTCGATCCGTACTCCACGCCCGATCCGCGGATCTTCCTCTGCTCGAGCTCCACGCCGCCCGGCGGAGGCGTCCACGGCATGTGCGGCTACTGGGCGGCGCGCTCTGCACTGCGGCGCGTCTTCGGCAAACGGGTCGAGGAGACGACGCCCCTGCCCGAATCGCCGCTCGACGCCTGATCGGGAGCTGCGCGGACGCTCCTGGTTCGGGCCCGCATCGTGAAAGAGATCGGGGGCATGCAAGAGCTATTGAATGGTACACAATCGAACGCCACGCCACCCTGCATTTCGTTGTACCAGCCGACCCATCGGCACCATCCGGAGAACCAGCAGGATCCGATCCGCTTCCGTAACCTCGTGCGGCAACTGGAGACCTCGATCCGCGCGAGGTATTCCGCCGCCGAGGCGCGCGTGCTCCTCCAGCCCTTCGAGAAGCTGAGCGGCGATCCGTCCTTCTGGAATCACACGCTCGACGGACTGGCCATCCTCGGCGCCGAGGGAACGTTTCGCGTTTTCCGGCTGCAGCGATCCGTGCCGGAGCTGGCGATCGTCGCCGACACCTTTCACACCAAGCCGCTGCGCCGCTTCCTGCAGTCGGTCGAC
>DASUSN010000011.1:0-90725 GCA_036375075.1 Thermoanaerobaculia bacterium
GCACCCCTCGCTTGCGTGCAGGCCGAGTGCGATCACGAAGTACATCAGTTCGAGTGACGGCAACTTCCGTCGCCGCCGCCCTTCGCGACCAGTCTCACGGAGGATCGACTCGATCACCTGTTGCGGGAAGAACTTACTCAGGGAACCGATGCTCACACCAACCGGGCGCACTCCCATCTCACCCTCCAGCCGGTTCTCACTTCCTTATCTTAAAACCATTGGGGTTAACCCGGGGTTAACCCGCTTCCTCTCGGGTGCGTCTCTGCGAGCGGCTATTGAAATCTTGCCTGCGCAGGCAGACGCGCCGAGTATTCTCAGCTTCAGTCTCGTACCAGCTGAAGACGGCGGAGGATTCCCCGGCGGCCGTTGGGTATTTCCTGCAGGAAGGGCCAAGGAGCGAGTTGCGACGCCTGTCATACTGGGCGCAGAGGAAGATTTCGACTCGCCATTCGCCGACCTTACGCCGCCGTCAGACCGCTGGAAATAAGAGGCGGCTAACTGGTGTGAAGCTGGTGCGACCCGGCTTCGGCCCGGCAGCCGAACTCCTGTAGCGGGCGAGGTGCGCAAGCGGCCAGAAGGGCCTCAGCGCTCGAAGGTTGTGCCCGAACTGCGAAGAGTCGTCGGTACCGGTACGCTCTTCGTTCCGCCTGGTGATCGGTGGTCCGTGCTAGAGTACCTTCATGGATCGAGTCGTTCGGACGTTCCAAAGTTTTGAAGACGCAGATCGAGCCGACGATCAGTTCTACGCCGAGCTAGCTCCCGAACAGCGGCTCGAAGTCCTGTTGGAGCTCATCGAGCGTCACCGAAGTTCTCTTGGCGAAGTTGCAAAGCGATTTGAGAGAGTTCATCGGGTTACTGAGCTCTCATAGCGTCGAGTATCTGGTCGTCGGAGGACACGCTGTCGCGTTCCACGGGCACCCGCGCTTCACGGGCATCGATTTCCTCATTCGACGTACGCCTAAAAACGCAGCCGAGTGCTCGCAGTGCTAAACGACTTCGGCTTCGGCAGCGTCGGAATCGGAGAGCGCGATCTGCTCGAGCCCGGACGCATCGTACAGCTCCGCCAGCCGCCGAACCGCATTGACATTCTCACGTCGATTTCCGGCGTTTCCTTTGACGATGCGTGGGATGCTCGTGTGCCCGCCGTAATGGATGATCAGCCGGTGAACCTTATCGGCTGGAACGAGCTGTTGCAGAATAAGCGCGCCGCTGGACGACCCAAGGACTTGGCAGACGTTGAAAAGCTGCTCGCTGTGGCAAAACGCAACAACGCTGGCTAACTTCTCAGTACAGACCCACGCTGAACTGGTGCGGCCCGGCTTGGCCCGGCAGCCGAGCTGCCTGCTTCAGCGCCGGCGACTTACCGGCGCCCCCCGACGCAGGGAACCCGGTAACGGTTGCGTCACAGCCTGAAATTAGCCACGCAAAACCAGCGACAGTCACCCCGATTTCCTGTATAGCGAACGATACGTCAAACACCAGGGCGCGCATCTCCGGCGCCGCGATCCAGGGGCACGATCGAATGGCTCGAGCACTCCTCGTCCTGTTTCTCATTCTCGGGCAGTTTCCTGTCGCCGCCGCCGCGCGCAGGCGAGCCCTGCGGCATCCCTCCGCGCCCATCGCGCCAGCGGCCCTCGTCACGGCGGCACGCCAGGCGGCCGAGGCTGCATTGATGGCGGGCGTTCCGGCGGTTCAGATCGCGGTGTCCGACGGCGGTCAGGTCATCTACTCCGAGGCGTTCGGCACGACCGACAAAGAGAGCGCGGCCGCCGCAACACCGCGGTCGGTGCTGCAGACCGGCTCGATCATGAAGCAATTCACGGCAGCGGCGATTCTCCGCCTTGCCGAGCGCGGGGCTCTGTCCCTCGACGATCCCATCGAGAAATTCGTACCGGAGTTCGACCCGCGAGGAGCGACGATCACGCTGCGGCACCTCCTCAGCCACACGTCGGGAGTCCGTCGCGATTGGTTCCCGCCCACGACGTACGTCGACCTTGCCTCGCCGGTCACGCGGGAGCAGATCATCCAGGCCCTCAACGGCCAACCGTTCGATTTCGCGCCCGGCAAAAAGTGGAGTTACAGCAGCGCCGGCTACATGCTGCTCGGCTATGCGATCGAATCGATCACGGGCCAGTCGTTCGCCGATTTCGTCCATGATGAATTCGCGCTGCCGCTCGGGCTCGTCGACACCGGCGTGTGCGGAACGTCCGACCTGCCGCTGCCGGAAGGTTACGGCCTGGTCCCCAATGGGCCGTGGGTGCGAATGCAGCCATGGCACCCGTCGGTCGCCTGGTCGTCCGGTTCGCTTTGCTCCACCGCATCCGATCTCGCTCGCTGGTCGCACCTCCTCGCAACCGGCCACGCCATCCTGCCGGTCTCGTACGCGGCGATGATCACCCCCGCACGGCTCGACAACAACACCATCGCCCCGAACGGTTACGCGTTCGGCGTGGTGACGGAGAAAATCCTGGGGCATCCGGCCGTGTCGCACGCAGGCGCAATCGACGGCTTCCAGAGTGCTCTCATCTATTTCTCCAATCAGGACGTAGCCATTGCGGTCGTCACGAATGCGTTCCCCGCCCCTGCCGGCGGCAACCCAGGGCTCATCGCGCTGGCCGTCGCGAAAGCTGCGCTCTCCGCGCTGTAACACACCGCCCGGGCGGCGGAGGCCTGTATCATGAGGGGCCATGCTGTTCAGCTTCCTTGCGTTGGTCATGATCGCGTTCGTCGCCGTCCTGCATCTGGCGTTCTTCGTCCTGGAGTCGTTTCTCTGGACGACGTCCACGGGGCGGCGGATCTTCGGGACGACGCGCGAAGTGGCGGAGAGCTCGAAGGCGCTCGCGGCGAATCAGGGGCTGTACAACGCCTTCCTCGCGGCGGGGTTGATCTGGGGGCTGGTGCCGGGGCCGTGCTCGTTCGGGGTGAAGGTGTTCTTCCTCTCCTGCGTCATCATCGCGGGGATCGTCGGCGGGTTCACGGCCAAGCGGTCGATCCTGCTCATCCAGGCGCTGCCGGGCGCGATCGCCCTGCTGCTGGTGATGTTCTCCCAGCGGTAGTCGCTACTCGCCGATGTCTTCGTTCCAGAGGCGCGGGTTCTCCTCGATGAACTTCGTCATCAGGGCGACGCACTCGGCGTCGTCGACGACGTCGACGGAGACGCCGCGCGAGCGGAGCAGGTCTTCCTCGCCCAGGAAGGTGCGGTTCTCGCCGACGATGACGCGGGGGATGCGGTAGAGGAGGATCGCCCCGGTGCACATGGCGCAGGGGGAGAGCGTCGTGTAGAGCGTGCTCTCGCGATAGACGCGCGCCGCGAGGCGGCCGGCGTTCTCCAGCGCGTCCATCTCGCCGTGCAGCGTGGCGCTGCCGCGCTGGATGCGGCGGTTGTGGCCGCGGCCGATGATCTTGCCCTCGTGCACGAGCACGGAGCCGATGGGAATCCCACCCTCGGCGAGGCCCTGCCGCGCTTCTTCGATGGCTGTGTGGAGAAACTCGTCCATCTGCAGATCATCGCATCCTCCGTCCCACTCTGTGCCTCTGTGTCTCTGTGGTGAATCCCCACGTGCCTCCTGCGAGGCACGCTCCTATTCACCACAGAGACGCAGAGGCACAGAGTGGGACGGAGGACCAGGGTCAGCGGCGGGCGACTTCGTTCCGCACCCACCACCGCCCGCCCAGCTTCGCCGGCACGGCGACGCCGTTGCGCTCCGCGTGCACGTGCAGATGCGGCTCGCTGGTGTTCCCCGAGTTGCCGGCGCGGCCGAGGAGCTGGCCGGTGGCGACCGTCGCACCGGGGCGGACGGCCACGCTGCCGCGGCGAAGGTGCGCGAGGACCACGTCCGCGTCGCCGCAGCGCACGATCACGTGATTCCCCGCCTCGTGCTTCGCGTCCATCACGCCGGGCGGCTGGTCCGGCAGCCCGTCGACGATCGACACGATCGCTCCGTCGCACGGGCTCACCACCTCGGCGTCGAAGATTGCGTACCGCCGCACGTCGCGCGGGAACAGGCCGCTCGCGCGCGAGCCGTACGCGTTCAGTTTCATGATGTCCAGCGCGTACCGCTGCTTCGGATGGGCGTTGTGGATGTTCGACGGCGCCGTGCTGCCGCCGTGGCCGATCAGAAACGTTCCGCCCCGCAGCGGGAACGCGAGGTCGATCGCGCCCGGCGGCACGGCACGCCCGCGCAGCACGCCCAGGGCCACGACGCCGAAGAAGACGCCCAGCAGGACCTTGACGATGGTCCGCAGCGGGGACTCGTCCCTCCTCTCCACGGGCACCGCCCGCCGCAGCGAGACGACGATCGCCAGTACCAGCAGCACCACCAGCGCGTAGCGCACCGGCAGTCCGAACCACCCCCACGGCGCGGTGAGCACGCTGAACCCCGTCACGCCCACGGCGGCGAACAGCGTCGCCAGCCAGCCCGCGGCGGGGACGCGCGCCCGGCGCCAGAGCATGACGATCGTCATCAGCGGCAGCAGGATGGTGAAGAGGAAGAGCGGTAAGGCGGGCACGTCAGCTATCGAACGCCACGCCGCCGATCGGCCTTCCATGCCGCGACGCCGGATCCACCCGCGAGTCGAGCAGCTCGCGCAGGTTCGTCATCTCCAGGAACAGATGGCGGTGCCGGATCGAGTGGACGGCGATCGAGACGAAGAGGATCGCCAGCACGCCGAAGAAGACGCGCGACGCGGGCGACGAAGCCGGCAGCGGGGCGGCCGACGCGCGGAGGAACATCTCCTGCGCCACCATCAGCACGAACAGCGGCATCGGGAAGAAGACCAGCGCGGAGAGGAACCGGCTCGCCTGGATGCTGAAATACGGGCGCAGCGACAGGAGGCTCAGCGAGACGAAGAAGCCGAGGACCAGGATGGCCGCGAAGTGGATCTCGGAGAGGCTCGCGGTCCCCGTCTCCAGCATCCGCCACTGCAGGAACAGCACGCCCGCGAGCGCGCCGGTCGCGGCGGTCACCGCGAGCAGGGCGACGAAGGCCGCGAACAGGTTCCGCGCCGCCAACAGCGCCGCCATGCGCAGGAACAGCGCGGCAATGGCCAGCCCGGTGAAGAACGCCGCGACGATGGCCCAGACCGCGTACGGTCCGGCGGGCAGCCCCGCGAACGACAGCATCCCGGCCCGCAGCTCGCGCGCCGCTTCCGCCGCGCTGGTCAGCGCGAGGAAGAGGCAGAAAGCCGTGCCGGTGTAGAAGAGAACCTTGGGCATCGGGAGAATGATACAGGGGCGCGGGGCGCAGGGGGCAGGGCGCAGTCGATTCTCCGGCTCCTGTCCCCTGCGCCCTGCCCCCTGCGCCCTATTCTTTGAATGAAATGATGTGGTCCAGACGGATCTCCAGCGGCCCCGAGTCGGACGCGAAGCGGATGAACTCCGCGCCGTCGGCCGTGTAGACGTCCTCCACCTGGCCGCGCTCCTTCTGGGTGACTCCGTCGAGCTCGAACTCCAGCTCGACCGTGCTCTTGTGCATCGCCGCGGCTTCCAGTTGATCGTGGTAGTCGCACGAGACCGGCTCGTAACGTTCCTCGGACATGCAAATCCTCCGGCTGGGCTCTCTTACAAGGAGAGTGCCGGGATCGGGGGACAGGGCGCAGGGCGCGGGGCGCGGGGGACAGGAGGACGCTGTCATCCCCTGTCCCCTGTCCCCTGTCCCCTGCCCCCTGCGCCCTGCCTCTGCTAGCATCTCCCCCGGTCCGATGAACATGTTTCAGATCCACAACCTCACCTCCGCGATGCCGCTGATCTTTGCCGGCGTCCTGCTGCTGATCCTGGTCATCTCCTTCCGCTCGCGCGCGGTCGTCTTCTGCCAGTACCTCGAGGCCATGACCGGCATCCGCCTGAAGCCATCGGACGTCCGGCGGGTGTATCGCGAGAGGGGGCGCAACGGGGTGCGCGAGCTGTTCCTCGACCTCATCATCCGCGAGGACCTCAAGGAAGGCCCGATGGAGATTCCGGACGAGCCGAGGTAGGGAACTCGGCCGTTCGCGGCTCTCCTCGGTGTGAAAAACAGCAAGATCGTCCGCGCCGCCATCTATCCCGCCATCGGCCTCGCCCGCGTCGGGAACAGCCCCGACGAGTTCTACATCGGTCCCGAGATCATCGCGAACGAGAAGCGCCCGCCGGGCTTCTACAAAGACCGCCGAGGAGCGCTGAAACGGCAGGCGGCGCGCTTCCGCGTGTACGGGCTCGACGCCGCCGGCAGGCCGGTGAAAGAGCTCACCGCGAAGGACGCGAAGATCACCTGGCACGTCCACGTCGCCAACCGCAAGGCGGAATGGTTCGAGTTCGACGTCGCCCTCGACATCCCGCAGGCCAAGCCGGTGGTGCGGCGGAACGGCAACTTCCAGGGCGCCGACCGCAAGCGCCTGATCATCGATCCCGGCCCGCGGTCGATCTCGGGCGTCGACCAGTCGGGCAAGCCGGAGTACGCATTCGACACCGGCAAGTTCCTCGACGAGACGGTCTACCTCGGCGAGCTGCGCACCGACGAGCAGGGCCGGCTGCTCTTCCTCGGCGGTCACGGGGTCTCGAAGACCCCGTTCGCGAACAATCCGCCGACGACGTTCGCGAACAACGACGGCTGGCACGACGACGTCTCCGACGGCCCGGTCGACGCGACGGTGGTCTACGGCGGCGTCGAGCTCGAGGTGCAGGGCGCATGGGTCGTCACCGCGCCGCCCAACTATGCGCCGGACATCGTCTCCGTGCAGACGCTGTACGACGTCATCTTCGACGCGCTGAACGGCAACTACGTGCAGCCCGCGGCCAAGCCGTCGTTCACGAACGACATCCTCCCCCTGCTCCAGCAGTTCACGCAGAACCAGTGGGTGAACCAGGGCTTCTACGTCGGCTTCGGCTACCGCCAGGGCTTCGACTTCTTCGAGCCCGAGCTGATCCGGCGCCTGGCGACGATCACCCAGGGCGACATCTATCAGGAGTACCGCCGGCAGATCTTCAACTACTTCCGGCCGCCCAGCTCCACGGTCATCCAGCCGCAGCTCTGGCCGTGGATGTACGGCGACAACATGGCCGTGCCGGCGACGACGGCGAACGGCTACTTCACCGTCACGAATACCCTCTACAACTATCTGACGCAGTGGGCGAACGGCGACTTCATCGCGGACTGGGACCCGGCGAAGACGCCGCCGGCGTTCGACGATCTCTCGCCGGACGCGCAGGCGGACATGCTCACGAAGTCGGCGCTCTGGTATTGCCTCGGCGGCCCGTTCCATCCGGGCTGCGAGATGACCTGGCCGATGCGGATCGTGGGGATGTACAACGGGCCGTTCCGCATCCGCCGCCGCTCGGACAACAACCCGGAGCCGGACTACGGTCCGGCGCTGGACCCTTCGGACTTCCAGAACGGCAACTACTTCACCACGCCCTCGGGCACGATGTGGAACGGGCCGGGCGACCTCTCGCGCTGGATGGCGGTGCCGTGGCAGACGGACACGGCGAGTTGCCGCTCGGGCTACGAGACGGCGTACGACCCGCTGATCCCCACGTTCTGGCCCGCGCACGTGCCGAATCAGGTGCTGCGCGAGCAGGACTACGAGATCGTGATGAACGCGAAGCTCCCGCGCGCGCAGCGATTGGAAGCCTTCAACCGCCGCGCGAGCTGGTACCGCATCCTGGGCAAGAGCTACCTCGACTCGATCCAGAACATGATCGACCGCTACGGCGACATGGGGGTGGTGGAAGCGCGTCCGGGGATCAAAAACGATCCGGACTTTCCGGCGGAGATGTGGGTGGAGACGCGGCCGTTCGCACCGGGAGGCGCCGGGCCGAAGAAGGGGCTGGCGCTGGAGCGGACGGAGATCGCGGAGTCGGCGGAAGACATCCCGTTCGATCAGCTCATGGTGGTCGGTCCGGTGGGCCGCGCGGCACGGCGGCGGTGACGGCGCCGTTCGACGTTGCGATCGCCGGCGCCGGTCCCGCGGGATCGGCGGCGGCGATCGCGCTCGCGCGCAAGGGCGCACGTGTCGCGGTGAATGTAGGGCGTGGCTTCAGCCCGCCCCCCGGGGGACGGGCTGAAGCCCGTCCTACATTCGCCTTCGGTGAGAGCCTGGTCCCGTCGGCGCGCACACTCCTCACGGAACTGGGCGTGTGGGACCGCTTCCTGGCCGACGCCCACGCGCCCTGCTACGGCAACCTCTCCGCGTGGGGCACGAGCGAGCTCGCGGAGCAGGACTTCATCCGCTCGCCGTACGGCCACGGCTGGCACCTCGACCGCGCGAGCTTCGACGCCATGCTCCGCGACGCCGCTCGCGACGCGGGAGCTGTCGTCCTGGACGAGCTGCCGCCCGCGCGCTGGACGATCGACGCCACCGGCCGCGCGAGCGCCGTCGCCCGCGCTCGCGGCGTGCACCGCGTCCCCCACGACAAGCTCGTCGCGTTCTTCGCCGTCTTCACCAGCGACCGCGGCAGCGACCACGACTCGCGCACGCTGGTCGAGTCCGTTCCGGACGGCTGGTTCCACACCGCGCGGCTCCCCGACTCCTCCCGCGTCGTGACGTTCTTCACGGATGGAGCGCGGGCCAGCTGGCAGCCGGCGCTCCGCGGAACGACGCACGTCGCCCGCATCCTCGGCGAGCACGGCTATACCCAGGCCTCGCCCATCCGTTCCGCCGACGCCCGCAGCGCCCGCCTGGAGCGTTTTCACGGCGACGGCTGGCTCGCCGCCGGCGACGCGGCCCTCTCCTTCGATCCCCTCTCCTCCCAGGGCATCCTTGCGGCCCTCTACTCCGGTGTCAAAGCGGCAAACGCCGTCCTCTCCGGCGATCTCGACGGCTACAGCGCGGCATTGACCTCCCTCTGGGATGCGTTTCTCACAAACCAGAAGGCGTACTACGCTATGGAATCGCGATGGCGTACCCCGTTCTGGGAGTCGCGCCTGTAAATAAGGAGAAATATGCTTCGTTCACGCATCCTGATGGCCGCAGTCTGCGCGCTTGCATTGCCCATGACCGCCCAGACCACCGGAGACATCCTCCCCGATATTCTTCCTTTCAAGGCTTCGGAGAAGACCCTCCCGAACGGCCTGAAGGTGATCGTCGTCCCCACCGGCTTCCCCAACATCGTCTCGCTGCAGATCCCGGTGCAGACCGGCTCCCGCAACGAGGTCGAGCCGGGCAAGTCGGGCTTCGCGCACTTCTTCGAGCACATGATGTTCCGCGGCACGAAGAAGTACCCGACGGACGTCTACAACTCGATCATCACCAAGGCCGGCGCGCGGCAGAACGCGTACACCGACGACGACCTGACGAACTACCACGTCACCTTCGCCAAGGAGGACCTCGAGCAGATCCTGGAGATGGAGGCGGACCGCTTCAGGAACCTGGCGTACTCGGAAGAAGCGTTCAAGACCGAGGCGCGGGCGGTGCTGGGCGAGTACAACAAGAACTCGCAGAACCCGATCAACAAGCTGATCGAGGTGCAGCGCGAGAACGCGTTCACCACCCACACCTACAAGCACACCACGATGGGCTTCATCAAAGACATCGAGGACATGCCCAACCAGTTCGAGTACTCGAAGACGTTCTTCTCGCGCTGGTACCGTCCCGAGCGGACGACGATCATCGTCGCCGGCGACGTCGAGCCGAACCGCGTCTTCCAGCTCGTCGAGAAGTACTGGGGCGACTGGCAGCGCGGCACCTTCAGCGTGGACATCCCGCAGGAGACCGAGCACAAGGGCCCGGTCTACGCCCACGTCCCCTGGACCTCGGAGACCCTTCCCTGGGTGTCGGTCGCGTTCCACGGCCCGTCGTTCCTGCAGATGAAGGAACAGGCGGCCATGGACGTCGCCTTCGACCTCTCCTTCGGCGAGACCTCCGATCTGAACAAGCGCCTGGTCGAGCAGGAGCAGAAGGTCGACCAGCTCTTTTCCTTCGGCGGACCGAACGTCGACCCGACGCTCTTCACCGTCTTCGCGCGCGTGAAGGACGGGAAGGACGCGATCTACGTCCGTGACGAGATCCTGAAGACCTTCGCCGGCCTGCGCTCGAAGCAGCTCGACGCCACCCGCGTCGCCGACGCGAAGGCGAACTCGCGCTACAGCTTCGTCCGCGCGCTCGACAACACCGACGCCATCGCCTCGACGATCGCCGGCTTCGGCCACTTCGAGCGGTCGTACGACACGGTCAACAAGTACTACCGCGAGCTCGCCACCATCACCCCGGCCTCCATCCAGGAAGCCGCCCGGAAGTACTTCACCGACAAGAACCTCGTCGTCACCACCCTCTCCCAGCAGCCGCTGGCCGAGGACATCGCGAAGCTCCCTTCGGTCAACGCCATGACTTCCGCCGCGGGCGAAGGGCAGCAGGTGCAGATCCGGTACATCGAGCAGAAGTCGGTGCTGCCGAACGTGATGATGAAGTTCCTCTTCCCCGTCGGCTCCGCCGCCGATCCGAAGGGCAAGGAAGGCCTCGCGCAGCTCGCCGCCTCGATGATCACCGACGCGGGGTCGCAGGACATGCGCATCGACGAGATCAACAAGGCGCTCTACCCGATCGCCGGCGCGCTCTTCAGCCTCGTCGACAAGGAGATGACCACCTTCACCGCGGTCATCCACCGCGACAACATCGACAAGTTCCTCCCCGTCGTCCTGCCGCAGCTCCTCGCGCCGGGCTTCCGGGAAGAAGACTTCGAGCGCCTCAAGGACCAGCAGCTCAACTCGCTGAAGTTCAACCTGCGCACGAACAACGAGGAGGAGCTGGGCAAGGAACAGCTCCAGAACGTGCTCTTCGACGGCACGCCGTACGGCCACACGGTCCTGGGCACCATCGCCGGCATCGAGTCGATCACCCTCGACGACGTGAAGAAGTTCATCGACGCGAACTACACCGCGTCGAACGTGGTGGTCGGCCTCTCCGGCGACTATCCCGACACGCTCAAGGCGCGTCTCACCACCGACCTCGGCGCCCTCGGCGCGGGCGAGGAGGAGAAGACCATCGCCCAGCTCCCGGCGTTCAAAGCCAGGTCACCGCAGGGCCTCGACGTGCTGATCATCAAGAAGGACACGCGCGCGACCGCGATCTCCATGGGTCACCCGCTGCCCATCACCCGCAACGCCGCCGACTTCGCGGCGCTGAACGTCGCCCGTGCGTGGCTGGGCGAGCATCGCGCGTCGATGTCGCGCCTGTTCGACCGCATCCGCGAGGTACGCGGCCTGAACTACGGCGACTACGCGTACATCGAGTACTTCAATCGCCCCGGGTTCCAGTTCTTCCCCAGCCCGGGCATCGCCCGCCGCAACCAGATCTTCGAGATCTGGATCCGGCCGGTCGTGCCGGAGAACGCGCAGATGGCGATGCGCATCGCGCTGTACGAGACGCAGAAATTCATCGACAACGGCCTGTCGCAGGAGGACTTCGACAAGGCCCGCGACTACATGATGAAGAACGTCTACCTGCTCACCGCCAACCAGAACCAGCGCCTCGGCTACGCGCTCGACTCGTGGTGGTACGGCATGGGCGACTACGTCGACACGATGCGCGCCGCGTACGCGAAGCTCACCCGCGACGACGTGAACCGCGCCATCAAGAAGTACCTCTCGGCGAAGAACCTCCAGGTGGTGATCGTCACCGAGGACGCCGAGGGTCTGCGCGACACCCTGCTCGCCGACGGGCCGTCGTCGATCAAGTACGACGCCCCCAAGCCCGAGCTCGCGGAAGAGGACAAGGTGATCGGCAGCTACAAGCTGAACATCAAGCCCGCGAACGTGAAGATCGTGGACGTGGAGGACGTGTTCGCGAAGTAACGCTGTCCCCGTGAAAGTTGAGGAAGGGCGGCCGCGAGGCCGCCCTTCGCATATCCACGACTTTCCCACGAAACTCCCACATCTCGGCGGTGCTCCGGACCGACGTTTTGAGCGTCAGTTCAAAACGGGATCCGGAGAGACCATGAGAATCTTCTTCAGCCGCCATTCGTGCATCGTCCTGCTGCTCCTCGCCGCGCTTCGCCTTTCCGCCGCCACCCACACCGTCACGAGCACCAGCGACTCCGGTCCCGGATCGCTCCGGCAGGCCCTGCTCGCCGCCGCGGCAGGCGATCGCATCGAGTTCGCCATCGGCAGCGGTCCGGTGACCATCCAGCCGCTCACCAATCTCCCGGCCGTCAGCCAGCCGAACGTGGTCATCGACGGCAGAACGCAGCCGGGCTACGCAGGCGAGCCGATCGTCGAGATCGATGGTGCCCTGATCGCGGGCTATGGGACCTCCGTCGTCGGCTTGAATCTGACGAAGGCCGAGGTCTACGGTCTCGTGATCAACAACTTCGCGGGGACCGGCATCGACATCGAGACGGGCAAGGTCCAGAACTGCTACATCGGTACGAACGCGAGCGGCACGGCCGCCAGGGGAAACGACGTCGGGATCCGCGCGGGCGGAGTGCTGATCGGCGGGCCCGACGGAAGCGGGAACCTCATCGCCGGGAACTCCACCGGCATCCAGGCTTCGGAGAACACGTCCATCCAGGGCAATGTCTTCGGCAGCAACGCCGCGCAGACGTCGGTGATCGGAGCCTTCAGCCGGCACGTCAGGATCGATTCCCGTCCCGCGGCGAACGCCAACATCGGATCGGTCGTACCGAACGTCTTCGCGGGCGGCGAGGTCGGCGTCTCGCTGTTTTACTCGAGCAAAGTGACCATCGCGCGGAATTTCTTCGGGAGGACACCCGAGGGGCGATCGTTCCCGATTCGGACCGCGATCCAGATCACCGACTCGAGCGAGAACACGGTCCAGTCGAACACCATCCGGGGGAACGCGGTCGGCGTCCTGGTGATCGGCAATTCGCTGCGCAATCGAATCATCGCGAATGCGATGGAGGACAACGGACTCGGCATCGATCTCTGGTCCTCGTACTCGTACTCCTATGGTCAGGCGACGCCGAACGATGATGACGACAGCGACACCGGTCCGAACAACCTGATCAACTTTCCCATCCTCGGCCGCGTCACGAACGAGAATGGAGAGACCACGATTCGCGGCACGCTCGCGACGGTCCCGAATCGGAGTCATCGCATCGAGCTGTTCTCCAGTCCCGGCTGCAACGGCTCCGGCTATGGCGAAGGCAAGACCCTCCTCGAAGCATTCGACCTGACGACCGACGGCAGCGGCACGGCCTCGTTCCTGCGAGCGCACTCCCCGCTCCCCGCGGGCACGGTCATCACGGCGACGGCGACATCGGAGCTGGAGGGAACGTCGGAGTTCTCGCCCTGCCGGGCCCTCGAGGGGCCGGGGACGTTCTCGTTCGACTGGACCTCCGCGTATGAGTACGAAGGCGGCACCGTGTCCCTGACCGTCCGGCGGTTGGGCGGCGCGGCCGGTGCGGCGTCGGTTTCGTATGCAGTCAGCGGCGGCACGGCAACCGCCGGCGATTTCACGGGCGGCAGCGGCACACTGACCTTCGCCGACGGTGAGACTGCCAGGAACCTCACTCTGCAGACGACCGAAGACTCCTTCTTCGAAGACACCGAGACGATCGTGCTCGCACTGAGCGGTGCCACGAATGGCGCATCCATCGGCTCGCCGGCGGCGGCAACCGTCACGATCTACGATGACGACCCGGAGCCCGTGGTCTCGCTGCAGAGTCTCGAGATCGCCGAAGGCGACTCCGGCACGACCGTCGTCGAGATGCCGATCACGTTGTCCGCACCCGCGACCGAGCCATATACGGTCGTCTACGAGATCCGGTCGTGGTACGCCACCCCCGGCGTCGACTTCATCGCGGAAACGGGCAGCATCACGTTCGCACCCGGCGAGACGGCGAAGCACGTACCGGTGTCGATCCTCGGCGACAACGAACGGGAAGGGGACGAGTGGGTCAACGTCACCGTCCTCGATCAGTGGTGGGTCTCCGCCACCGTGACGATCCGCGACGACGATCCGATCCCCACCGTCTCCGCGGAAGACCTCCGGATCCCGGAAGGCAACGCGACCGCCACGGCCTCGGTGACGATCCGTGCGCCGTACGCGGTGACGGGCTGGGTGTTCGTCAGGCTCGTGAGCGGATCCGCGCAGGCGTCGAGCGATTTCCAGAGTCGTTGGGAGTATCTCTTCTTCAGTCACGAGAGCTCCAAGACATTCGCGGTCACGATCCTCGGCGACGAAGAGCCGGAGCCGAGTGAACAGTTCACCGTGGAGGTGCAGCCCCTGTACGGCGATTTCACAGCCGGCCCGAACGCGACCGTGACTCTGGTCAACGACGACATCGGCGTGGGACCGGCCGAGCAGTGGATCGCCGCGGGCAGAAGCCGAACCTTCGTGATCCAGCTCGGAGAAGACGTGACCGAGGACGCGACGATCGGTCTCACCTCCGGCGATCCATCGGCCGTTTCCGTTCCGGAGATGCTCACCATCCCCGCGGGCCGGCAGTCTGCCGAATTCGACGCCACGGCCCTCGTGCCGGGCAAGAATGTCGACGTCGCGATCGCCTTCCCGCCGAGGATCGGCGGCGGCGGCACGCGCTCGGTCCGCGTGCGGACGTACACGAAGGCGACGCTCCGGTTCAGCCCCGCGCGCCTGAACGTCTTCGACGGCAAGACCGCGACGGTCTCGGTCTCGCTCGATCCGCCGTCCGCGACACCGATCACTCTCGGCGTCCGCGCGTCCGATCGCGTCGACGTACCGCGGTCGCTGACGATTCCTCCCGGCGGTTCGGCGTCTCTCCTCGTGACGGCCGCAAAGCTCGGCTCGTTCACGATCGATCTCCGGCTCCCGCCGGTCCACGGCAACGAGCTGCAGTCCCTCTACGGCGACGTCATCGCGGAGCCGCAGACGCCCACGATTCTCAGTCTGACGCCTTCCCATGGACCGGCCTCCGGCGACACCGAGGTCACGATCCACGGGGCGCACTTCCGTGCCGGATGCACCGTGGCCTTCGGCGGCGTGTCCGCCACCTCGGCGAAGGTGACGAATGCGACGACGATGACCGCCGCGACGCCTCCGCACGCGCCGGGCAGCGTCGACGTCCTGCTCCAGTGCGGCAGTGACTCGTTCCTCTTCCCCGACGGCTTCGGCTACGTCGCCGAGGCGCCGCGCGTGACGAACGTGAGCCCCTCGGGAGGCACCGCGGCCGGCGGCACGCACGTGCGTGTGGAGGGAGCCGGTTTCGACGGGAGCTGCTGGCTGTTCTTCGGCGAGCTGGCCGCAACATCCGTCGTCGTCCGCGATCCCCAGTCGATCACCGGGGTCGCGCCTCCGCATGCCGCCGGCGCCGCCGACGTCACCGTCCGCTGCAGCGGCGGGACCTCGACGCTGCCCCAAGCGTTCACGTACCGCGACGAGGACGACCCGGCGCCGCTCATCACGGCCATCGTGCCGCCGGCCGCGGCGCCGGGAGAGCTGGTGACGGTCCACGGACTCAACTTCCGGCCGACGGACGGCGCCACGGTCGAGACCACGCTCGCGACCATCGTCGATTCCGCGCCGGGACATCACGTCATTCCCGTCCCCGAGCTGCCGGCCGGACGCGCGAGCCTCTTCGTCCGCGACATTCTCGGCCGGACCACGACCAGCGGCCCAGTGTTCTCCGTGCTGGAGGCTCGTCCGCCGCGGATCACCGCGGCCGCTCCGGCCAGCGTTGCCGCCGGCGGTGAGCTGGAGCTGACCGGCGAAGGCTTCCGTGCCGGGTACACCTTCGAGATCGGCGGCCAGCCGGCGGCGATCGTCTCCAGTGAGTACACCCGTGCGGTGGTGCGCGTGGCGACGGAGGTCGTGCCGGGCTCGCAAGCGGTCCACGTGCGAAACGGCGCCGGGATCCTCGCCGCGATCGGACCACTCGTCGAAATCGTCGAGGGCGGGATGATCGTGACGTCGGCCGATCCACGGTGCACGACGACGGACGGCGGCGTGTACGCCACGATCCATGGGCGCGGCTTCGCCGGAAGCGTCGCGGTGACGTTCGACGGCGTACCGTCAGCCGACGTGGTGGCGATCGACGGGGGGACGATGCGTGTCGAGATTCCGCCGGGAGCAGCGGGCTCCGCGCGCATTTCCGTCACGGACGACATGGGCCGCACGGCCACGCTGACGAACGGCTTCCGCTATGTGTCGCCATTCGACCCGCAAGGCTGTGGGCGCCGGGCACGCGCGATCCGAGAGTGAAGGGCGGCCGCAAGGCCGCCTTTCGCATTCGCCGCATTTTCGGAGTGCGGAGGCGATTGCAGGGCGTCTCAAAACCCAACGGACCGCCGGCGTCCCGCCGGCTGTGCGGCGGCGTCCCGCCGGCGCGTACTCGGGAGGACGGAGCATCTTGCCACGTGGCACGCTCCACCTCCCACCCGGGGCGGCGAGACGCCGCCCCGGCAGCCGGCGGGACGCCGGCGGTCCCGTGGGGTTTTGAGACAACCTCCGATTGCCTCCGCGCTCCAAATCACTGCTGCAGGAGCTCGTGCAGCAGGGCACGCACTTCCCGTGCGTGTCCTGTGTCGTGCTCGGCCATCATTTCCACGACCCGCGCGATCGTCACCCTGCCCACGCCTTCCTGCTCGCCCCCACGCTGGAGTTGTTCCTCGGACAGCGCCTCGATGCGCGCGACATTCCGCGCCCGCGCCTCTGCGAACTTTCGCAGCGCCGGCTCCAGCTCCAGTTCCAGGTACCGCCGCTCCTCGGCGACGACGTCACCCTGGAAGTCCGGCAGGTGCGGGTCGTCCTCGGCCAGCATCTTCTCGATGCGGGCGCCGTAACCCTCCGCCTCCAGATCGGCGAGATGCCAGGCCTGCTCGACGAGCGCAAACGTGCCGTCGGCGGCACGCTGCCGCAGACGCGTATGCGGTGCGGTCGCGAGCAACGCGCGCAGCTCGGCCGGGAAGGCACGGAGTTTATCGATCACGGAGGTACACTTTACGCCATGGCAGCCGAGACCTCGATCAAGCTCACCTACGAGGACTATCTCGCCATCCCCGACGACGGGCGCCGTCACGAGATCATCGACGGAGAGTATTACGTGAGCCCTTCGCCCTCATTCAAACACCAGCTCATCGTCGCCCAACTCCTTCGCCGACTTGGCAATCACGTTGACGCCAACGTGCTGGGCTGGGTAGTCGGCTCCCCTCTCGATGTCCTCACCGAGCACACGATGGTGCAGCCGGATGTGCTCTACATCAGCAGAGAGCGGGCGTCGATCGTCCTCGACACCGTGAAAGGCGCACTCGATCTGATCGTCGAGGTGCTTTCGTCAAATCGCGAGTACGACGAGCACGTGAAATACAAGATCTACGAAAGCGCCGGCGTCCTCGAATACTGGATCGTCGATCCCGAAGCGAAGTCGGTGAAGATCTTCCGCCGTACCGGCAACAAGTTCGCACCCGGCCCGGTGAGCGACGTCATCACCACTCCCCTCCTCCCCAATTTCCAGCTCCGTATCGCCGACCTCTTCACTTGATGTGTTATGAAGCCCCGTCATGCTGACGGCGCTGCTGCTCTCCGCCACTCTCACCTCTGCACGGACTCCCATCCTTCCCCCGGCCATCCCCTGGAACGGCGCGAGCCGCGCGCTGGCGGTGCCGGCGAACGACCCGTGGGTGACGCCGTCCGAGGCGACGGGGTTCCGGACGACGCCGCGGTATGACGAGACGGTCGCGTATCTCCAGCGCCTGGTGAAGGCGAGCAACCAGTTGAAGATGGTCTCCCTCGGCAAGAGCGACGAGGGGCGCGACGTCTGGATGGTGATCGCGTCGAAGGAGCGGGCGTTCACGCCCGAGGCGCTGCGGCGGACGAACAAGGCCATCGTGCTCGCGCAGGGCGGCATTCACTCGGGCGAGATCGACGGGAAGGACGCCGGCCTGATGCTCCTCCGCGACATGACCGTGCGCGGCACGAAGCGCGATCTCCTCGACGCCGCGAACTTCCTCTTCGTCCCCATCTTCAACGTCGACGGCCACGAGCGCTTCAACCGCTGGTTCCGCATCAACCAGCGCGGCCCCGAGGAAGGCGGCTGGCGTACCAACGCGCGCAACCTCAATCTCAACCGCGACTACATGAAGGCCGACGCCGCGGAGATGCGGGCGATGATCGGCGCTCTCCAGACCTGGCAGCCCGACCTCTACATCGACCTCCACGTCACCGACGGCGCGGACTACCAGTACGACATCACCTTCGGGTGGAACGGCGAGGGAGGCTACTCCCCCGCCATCGCTCGCTGGCTGGATACGAGCTACCGCGGTCCGGTCGACGCGGCCATGCGCGAGATGGGACACATCCCCGGCCCGCTCATCTTCACCGACGATCCGCTCGATCAGGGCGTCATCCTCGGCCAGAGCGATCCGCGCCTCTCGCACAGTTACGGCGACGCCCGGCACCTCCCGTCCATCCTGGTCGAGAATCATTCGCTCAAGCCGTACGACCAGCGCGTCCTCGGCACCTACGTCTTCCTCGAGCACACCCTGCGCACGATCGCGCGCGAGCTCGCGCCGCTGCGCGCCGCCGTGGCCACCGAGCGCGCGCGGCGCCCGGCCTCGATCCCGCTGACGTGGAAACTGCCGGCCGGCGGCCAGCCGCAACAGATGGACGTCCTCGGCGTCGAGTCGCGCAAGAAGCTCTCGGCCGTGACGGGCGCCGTCTACACCGAATGGCTCGGCAAGCCCGTGACGATGCGAGCGCCCGTGCGCACGACGTCCGAGGTGGCGACCAGCGTCGCGCCGGCTCGGGCGTACTGGGTGCCCGCCGCGTGGCAGGAAGTCATCGCCAAACTCGACCTGCACGGCGTCCCCTACGAGCGCATCGCCGCGCCGCGCGAGGTGGACGTGACCATGTACCGCCTCGCCAGCCCGCAGTACGACAGCGCCCAGTTCGAGGGACACGTGCGCGTCACCGCCGCGGCCACGGCGGAAAAGCGCAAAGAGCGCTTCCCCGCCGGCTCCGTCCGCGTCTCGACCGACCAGCCCCTCGGCACGCTGGCCACGCTGCTCCTCGAGCCGTCGTCGCCCGACTCGCTCTTCCAGTGGGGCTTCTTCAACTCCATCCTCAGCCCGACCGAGTACGTCGAGGCATACATCATGGAGCCGATGGCCGAGCGCATGCTGGCCGAGGATCCGAAGCTCGCGGAGGAGTTCCGGGCGAAGCTGGAGACCGACGCCGCCTTCCGCGGCGACTCGCGGGCGCGCCTCTGGTGGTTCTACCAGCGCACGCCCTTCTACGACGAGCGGGCGCGGCTGTACCCCGTGGGCAGGGAGGAGTAGGAATGTAGGGCGTGGCTTCAGCCCGCCCTCCCCCGGGGGAGGCGGGCTGAAGCCGCGCCCTACGTCATGCGGGCAGAGCTGTTGCACAATGCGCGGCGCATGATCACCCGTGTCGCTTTCGCTCTCGCCCTGCTCCTCTCGTCCGCCGTGTTTGCGCAGGGGGTCGACCCGCTGCAGAACGTCTCCGGTACGACGCCGCACCCGGGCGCATCGCCGTGGGTGCGCAGCGGATCGGGCGCGTTCACGTTCTTCCACGGCTTCGACGCACACGTCACGTACCTCAGCCAGACCGGGCCCGAGGAACAGGAGAACGACGTCCAGTCGACGAACTGGTTCGCCGCGGGCGCGAAGCTCGACCTCGGCGAGCGCGCGTTCGTCCTCGCCCGTGGCCGGGTCTCGCTGGAGCCGTACACCATCGACGACAGCTACCCGCAGTTCTTCCAGTACGTCCCCGAGGACGGCCTCGTCGACCGCATGCGTCCGCACGACCTTTTCGGTGAAGCCGCGGTGCAGTTCGGCTTCCGCCCCACGGACGGGACGCTGCTCAGCGTCTATGGCGCCCTCGTCGGCCAGCCCGCCCTCGGCGCCGCGCCCGCGCAGCTGCGCCCGTCCGGCGTCGACTTCGCCGAGGCGCCGTTCGGGTACGACTTGCACGAGACGACGCACGACTCGACGAGCGTCATCACGGCCGGCTTCGCGACGCGCCTCTTCACCGTCGAGGCCAGCGCGTTCCATGACGGCGCAACCACCGGCGATCACACGGATCTCGACATCGACGGCGACATCGACTCGCAGTCGGCACGTCTCACCATTACCCCGACCCCGGCTCTCGCCATCCAGGTCTCGCGCGGAGAGCTCGGCGAAAACCTCGCCCAGCGCGACGTCACCAGCGCCTCGCTCACCTACGGCGGCTCGTTCGCCGCGCTCACCGCCCTGTGGACTTCCCGCGACTACGATAACGAGGCCTTCGCGAACGAGACCGCCTGGGGACTCGAGCTCGCCCTGCGCGCGTCGCGCAACACCTTCCTGGCCCGCGTCGAGCACGTCGACCGTCCGGCCGGCTTCCCGCGGACGATCGATCGCAGCGCGACCGAAGAAGCGACGCACTACACCGCCGGCTACATCTTCGATTTCATCCCGAACGCGCGCTACAAGATGGGCATCGGCGTGAACATCGACTACCGGACGAAAACGCGCGAGCTCGAGGACATCTACGGCCACAAACCGCAGGGCATCTTCGCGTTCCTGCGGTTCCGCACGTAAAGGAAGGCCGGAAGGGATGAAGGATGAAGGCGGAAGAGGGGGACCTCTTCCGGCCTTCATCCTTCGGGCTTCACGTCTTTAGTTCCACGGGTTTGCCGGCTGGTCGTTGATCGCCACCCAGAACCGTGTGCCCACCGGGATGTTGCCGTAGGCCCAGTAGCTCCAGCCGCCGCTGTACGCCAGGTTCGGCCCGTAGTAGCCGTCGTGGAACTCCGCCATGCGCCACGTCGGCCCGAACTGCGACGAGCAGCGTGAGTCCGCGGCCGTGCGGCTCGTGAGCGCGGAGCCCGTAACCGGCGAGGACAGCGCGACCGAGCCCTTCGCCCAGCCGTTGTAGAAGTCCGGCGTGATCCCAGCCGGCGCCGGCACGTTGTCGACGCGCAGGCAGAGGATCGGCAGCGAGGCCGAAGGCGCGGTGTCGCCGTGGTACGGGTTGGTCTGGCTGTCCGAGCCGACGTGCACCACGCCGCCGGCGCGCTGCTCGATCGACCGCCAGGTCATCCCCGCGTGGCCCGCCGAGTAGCCGGACATGATCGAGCACGTGTAGTCGTGCCAGGTGCGCGGGTTGTTCTGCGGATGGTCGATGCCGAACGTCACCGAGAAGTCGTAGTGCGACAAGCTCCGGCTGCCCTCGTACGGACGCCAGTTCTGCTCGCGGTCGACGGTGTACAGCACCTCGTTCTTCACCACCTCGCCGCCGCAGCGCTTGCGGTAGCGCACGCGCCCGTCCAGCTTCATCGCCGCGTCGTAGGTCGGCACGAAGATCCAGTTCGAGCTCTCATACGCGGTGCGGCTCTTCTGCTTGGACTGCAGCGAGAAGTAGATGATCGCCTTCTGATAGACGACCTTGTAGTCCATGCGGTAGAGGTCGTAGAGATGGCCCGGCTCCGGATTGGGGTTGGGGATCGAGTCCCAGATCGCGTACTCGTCGCACTTGTAGCGCGGCGCTCCCGAGCAGCCGTTCGACTCGATGCGTCCGATGGGACGCGCCGAAGACGCGGTCCGCGAGGAGACCGATGCCGTCGTTCCGATGCGCGGCTCCGAGGACCGCGCCGCCGGATACCACCCGCCGTTCTCGATGTTCTCCAGCACCTCGATGCCGTCGTCTTCCTCACTCAGGTAGATCAGCGGCGCCGACCAGTCCTCGTTCACGAGCGACCAGTACGCGTTCGGCTCGTTGACGTTGATGGCCAGCGCGCGCCCGTTGATCAGGTCGACCTTCACCAGGAAGCTGCTGATGCCGACGATGTTGTCCTGGTTGAGGATGAGGTTCAGAAAGTCGGGATACTGCTCTTCGTCGTTCTCCCCTTCCTGCACCTCCGCCCTCGACGTGACCGACGAGTCCCCATACGTGTAGTAGTAGAGGATGCTGCGGTCGGTCTCATTGTTCGCGTAGCTCTCGTACGCGCCGATGGACGTGAACATGAGGTAGTTGTCGCGCACGTAGACCTGTGCGGCAACCGATGAGCACACGAAGACCAATACCCCGAGTAGAGCAATACGTCGCATTCGATTTTTCTCCTTCTTGCGGATCTAACGCGACCGCTCGCTCCATCAAGTTTGATGCCCGCCTTACGGCAAGCCGGAGCGTGAGGAGATACGGATGGGTGTGTTGATTTACTCGTACCGCAAAGCTTCGACGGGATCGAGGCGCGCGGCTTTGTATGCGGGATAGATCCCGAAGAACAGCCCGATCGACATCGACACCACCAGGCCGACCACGATCGACCACAGCGGCGTCGACGCCGGCAGCAGGTCCATCGCGCGCACGATCGACGCGATGCCCAGTCCCAGGGCCACGCCGATGAAACCGCCGATCGACGCGAGGGTCATGGCCTCGGTGAGGAACTGCTGCACGATGTCGCGGCGCACGGCGCCGATGGCCTTGCGCAGGCCGATCTCGCGCGTCCGCTCGGTCACGGACACGAGCATGATGTTCATCACGCCCACACCGCCCACCAGCAGGGCGATGCTGGAGATGAAGATCATGGCCAGGGTGATCCCGCCGGTGATGGCCTGGAAGTTTCCGATCAGCTTGTCCGGGGTCATGATCCCGAAGTCGTTGGGCTTGTTGAACGGCACCTTGCGCCGCGCGCGCAGCACCGCCGTTCCCTCTTCCGTGATGCGGCCCACCCACTCCGGCTTCCGCGGCACGGTGGCGATGTTCACCCCGCGATCGCGCTTGATCCAGGGGAAGTGGCTGTCGAACGTGGTGAGGGGCAGATACACGTGCGAGTCGGTCGACTCGAACATCGTCGAGCCCCGCTTCTCCATGACGCCGATCACCAGGTACTTGCGTCCCGAGAACGCCACGATCCGGCCGATCGGGTCGCGGTGCGGGAAGAGCGTTTCCGCGACGCCATGGCCGAGGACTATCACCGCGCCCGAGCGCCGCACGTCGGCCTCGGAGATGAAGCGCCCCTCGCCGACGGCATGGTTGTTCGCCACCGGATAATCCTCGGTCACGCCGGCCACCGTGTCCGGCGTCGCCACCTCGCCTTCGAAGACCACGTCCGGCGCGCCGCCGTCGCCGCCCGACCACCAGTAGCGCTCCGGCGACACCGCGGCCATCGACGGGCAGAGCTCCTTGAGCGCGATCGCGTCCTCGTACGTGAGGTTCTTCCGCGTGCGCTGGTCTTCGTCGCGGTTGCCGCCCGGCCCGAACTGCGGGTCGAACTTCTGGAACTGCACCAGCGTCGCCCCGAAGGCCTCGAAGTCCTTCACGACGTTGTTGTTGAACCCTTCGATCAGCGAGACCATCGCGATCACGGTCGTGACCCCGATGACGATGCCCAGAATGGTCAGAGCACTGCGCAGCTTGTGCGCGGTGATGGCGGTGGCGGCGAAGCGGATGTTCTCAGTCATGATTTCAGGGCACAGGGGACAGGGCGCAGGGCGCAGGAGATCGAAGAACCGTGCTGGGTGGGCGGGCTCTCCTGTCCCCTGCCCCCTGTGCCCTGCGCCCTACTCATAGCGCAACGCCTCCACCGGCGGCAGCTTCGCCGCGCGCATGGCGGGCATGAAGCCCGCCGTGATCCCCGTCAGCGCCGCGATCGACAGTCCGGCGACGATCAACTCCGGCCGCACCAGCGTCGGCATGGGGCTCAGCGTCGAGATCAGCTTGGCGATCGCGACGCCCAGGATCACACCCAGCACCCCGCCGCCGAGGGCCAGCAGCGTGGCCTCGGTGAGGAACTGCCGGCGGATGTCGCCGCGCGTCGCGCCGATCGCGCGGCGCACGCCGATCTCGCGCGTACGCTCGACCACGGAGACCAGCATGATGTTCGTGATCACGATGCCGCCGACGACCAGCGAGATCCCGGAGATCAGGATCATCAGCGAGAACAGCCCCGCCGAGATGCTCTTCCACACCATCTGCAGCGCCTCGGCCGTCACATAAGCGAACGGGTCGTCGTCGCGGAACCCGGTTTGCCGCCGGCCGCGCAGCAGCACGCGCACGTCGTCCTGCGAACGCTCCATCCCCTCCACGCCGCCCCGCGCGCGGATGAACAGGTTCAGCCCCTGCCGCGAGCCGAATTCCTTCCGCCACGTGGCCAGCGGCACGTAGACGATCTTGTCCTGGCTCTGGCCGAGGACCGAGCCCTGCTTTGCGAGCAGTCCGATGATCCGAACCTTCAGGTTGCCGACGCGGATCGAGCGCCCGATCGGATCGAGCTTGCCGAACAGCTCGTCCCGTACGTCCGAGCCGACGATCGCCACGAGCGTCGAATGCCGCTCCTCGCTGTCGGTGAAGAAACGGCCGGCTTCCAGATCGAGATTGTTGATGTCGGCCAGGTTCGCGGTCGTCCCGCGGATCTGTACGTCGGTGAACCGCTGCGCGCCGTACTTCACCGCCGCCCGGGTCTCCTGCCCCGCGCCGACACCCTCGCAGGTGCGGCAGCGGTCGCGCACCAGCTCGTAGTCGCGCCAGTCGATCTTCTTCCGCTTGACCGCCTCCAGGAACGCCTCGCGGCTGGTGATGATGCCGAACTGCGAGACGACGTAGACGTCGGGGTTGAGCTGGAAGACCTTCTCGGAGATGTAGTTGTTCAGTCCCGAGATGATCGAGACGACCGTGATGACGGTCATGACGCCGATGATCACGCCGAGAAGGGTGAGAAAGCTGCGCAGCTTGTGCGCGCGGAGGGCGTTGGACGCGATACGGAACGTTTCCACTGCTGGGGACTATACGGATGCGGGCGATCCGTGTTGCACGGCACTCCTACAACCCGCACGCCGCGCCCTTGCGGAACTCCAGCGGCGTGCATCCGCAGGCCTTCCGGAACGCACGGAAGAAGCTCGCGCGTGTGCCGAAGCCGCTGGCGTAGGCGATCTGGTTGAGCGACAGGCCGGTTCGGCGCAGCAGACCGCGGGCACGGACGATCTGCATCCGCTTCAGGTACGTCGAGAGCGGCTCACCGGTGGCATTCGCGAAAAGGCGGCTCAACTCGTATGGCGGGACGTCGAGGAGCACAGCCAGCTCGTTCACCTGCGGCGGCGTCTCCTCGCGAAAACACTTCCTGACGTACGACCGGGCCACTTTGCGCAACGCCTGCCCGTCACGCAGGGCTGACGACAATTACGACTTCTCCTTGTCCTCTTTGCCCTTCTCTTCTTTCTGCTCCCGAACTTGCGAACCTTCCTTCAGTTCGCGCAACGCACGGAACGGGCCAGTCACGATCTGTTGCCCCTCGGACAGCCCCTTCACGATCTCGATGTTCGACTCGCCGGTCAGGCCGGTGGTGACGGCGGCGAACTGCGCCTTCCCGTCCTTGTGCACGTAGACGCCCTCTTCTTCCTGCGGGGTCTTGCCGGCCGCGGTGCCGGGCTTCTCGCGGACGACGAGCGCCTGGATGGGGATGGACAGGGCCTTGTTCCGCGTGCCGGTGATGATGTCCGCGGAAGCGGAGAAGCCGGGACGCACGCCCGCGGGCGGGTTGTCGAGCTGGATCTTGACCTCGAAGTTGATCGCCTCCGAGCCGCCGCCCACTCCGGCGCCGGTCATCGGGCTCGACCCGACCTCGGTCACGACACCGGAGAAGGTCTTGTTCGGGTAGGCGTCGATGGTGACGGAGGCGCGCTGGCCGACCTTCACGTTCGGGATGTCGGTCTCGTCGACCTCCATCACCGCCTCGACGACGCTCATGTCGGCGATGGTCAGCAGCTTCGTGCCGGGGTTGTTCATGGTGCCGATGACGGCGACTTCGCCCTCTTCGACGGGCAGGGCGGTGATGATGCCGGCCATCGGGGCCGTCATGGTGGTCTTGGAGAGCGTGTCGCGCGCGGCGGTGAGGTTCGCCCGCGACTGCTGGATGCGCTGCTCGATCGCGGAGACGTTGGCGCGCACCGAGTCGAGCGCCGTGCGGGCGCGGTCGAGCTCGGCCTGGGGGATGATCTTCTCGGCGAAGTTGCTCCGCGCGCGCTCGTAGTTGAGCTGCGCCTCGGCCAGCGTCGCCCGCGCGGCATCACGGTCGGAGAAGAGGGCGCGCATCGAGGCCGCGGCGCCTTCGGCCGACGCGGCCAGCTGCTTCTGGTCGATCTGCAGGAGGAAGTCGCCCTTCTGGACGATGTCGCCCTCGCGGACGGCGAGGTTGACGATCTGCCCCATCACGTTCGCGGAAAGGTCGACTTTCCGCTTGGCGTCGATGCGCCCGTTCGCCGAGACCTTGCTGGTCAGGTCCGCCCGCTCGACTTTGCCGAACGTGACGGGCGTCCCTTCCTTCTTCTGCCCGCGAATGGACGCGTAGGCAATGCCGGCGATGGCCAGGATGACGACGAGGGCGATGATGATCTTCGTTCTGCGCTTCATGCTGCGGAGGTTATACGGGAAGCGCGGCGGAGGGTTTAGGGGGGACGGGGAGTTCCTCGGGTTCCTCGGAGTTCCTCGGGTTCCTCGGAGGGGTGGGGGCTTCACCCGGGGTCTCACCCCTCCGAGGAACTCCGAGGAACCGAGGAACTCCGAGGAACTCGTCTACATCTTCCCTTTCAGGGCGAACCACGCATCGCGGGCTTTCCAGAAGCGGCTCTGCTTCATGGCCGCGATGTGGGCTTCGAGCTCCGCGCGGTGGTGGACGGCGACGGCCAGGTCGTGGCGGGTGGTGGCGAGCTCCTGCGACTGGGTCCCCAGGGCCTGCTCGAGGGCGCGGGCTTTCTCGTGGGCGGTGTGGCCTTTGAGGGAGTCGAGGGTGCCGAGGAACAGGATGCGCTCCTCGCCAGAGCGGGTCCAGGCGGAGACGGTGACGACCTCGTAGCGGTAGCTGCGGATCCGCGAGTGCGGAATCACGATCTGCCAGCCGGATTCGAGAGCGGTGTCCGCGCCGACGAACGCGGCGACGTCGGGGCGCGGCGCGAAGTCCCGCGTGGTCGCAACGACGGCGTCTTCCGTGCGATGTCCCAGCCGGACATCGACGCGATCGGCTCTTTCCGTCACCCCGGTGGCCCAGCCGTGCAGATGCACCCCTTCGGCGGTCGCCTCCATGCGGTCGACGAACCCTTTCGGCACGCGCCGCGGCTCGGGGCTCGGAACCGGCGACGGCGAGACGACGTAGATGTCCTGCCACTCCGCGAGCGCGCGGCGCATGCGGATGCAGGCAAACGACGGGTCGATGGCCGCGACCTGCCGGCGCACATACTCCTCGGTAACCCACGTCGAGCCATAGTCGTTGACGTCCAGCACGCGGCTCTCGCTGCGCGACTCGAACTTGATCCCGCCCTCGAACGGCTCGGGCGCGAGCAGCTCGTCGTGGACGCTGAACACGAGCAGGCCGTCCGGCGTCAGCAGCTCCGCCAGCCGGCGCAGCCACGCCAGGAACGTCGCCTCGGGCAGGTGCGTGAACAGCGAGGCGACGAAGATCAGGTCGTACTTCTCCGGCGCGGCGAACTGCGCCGGATCCGTCGTCGAGAGGATGGTCCGCACGCCGAACTGCCGCGCCTGGAACTCCATGCCTCCTTCGAGGATGTCCGAGACCGTGACCTCGTCCGCGAGCCGCTCGTGCACGAGCAGGCGCGTGAGCCGTCCGTAGCCGCTCGCGAAGTCGAGCATCTTTCCGAGGGGGCCGCGCCCGGCCGTTCTCCATGCGGCGACGTGACGGACGAGCGCGTATTGCTCGAGGGCGTTCTGGAAGTAGCTGGTCAGGGCCCGGTCGCGGTCGTAGTCGAAGATCTGCAGCGCGAAATCGAGCATGTCGTCGCGCTCGTCGATGGCCCGGTTGAGTCCCTCCCAGCGCGGCACGCGCGTGCGGAGGAGGGCGTCGACCATGGGGTGATGTTCGTCGGCAGCGAAAGCGAGGGACATCGGCGGGCGGAAGGTAGTCGTCGAGTCGTCGAGTCGTCAAGTCGAGTCGTCAAGTCTTCGAGTCGTCGAGCTCGAAGACTCGAAGACTCGAAGACTCGACGACTCGACGACTACAATGCGCGGTCATGCGCTTCACCCTCGCGGTCACGCTTCTTCTCACGCTCACGGCCGGCGCGCAGGACGCGCGCGTGGACCGGATTCTGCGCGAAGTCCCGCTCATCGACGGCCACAACGACCTCCCCTGGCAGTACCGCGAGCGGGTCAAAAACCACCTCGGCCAGATCGACCTCCGCCAGGACCAGTCGAAGCTCGAGAAGCCGCTGCACACCGACATCGCACGCCTGAAAGCCGGCCGCGTGGGAGGGCAGTTCTGGTCCGTGTACGTTCCGGCGTCGCTGAAAGGCGCGGACGCGGTGCAGGCCACGCTCGAGCAGATCGACGTCGTCCATCGTCTGGCCAGCACCTACCCCGACACCTTCACCATCGCGCTCACCGCCGACGACGTCGTGCGCATTCACAAGAGCGGCCGGGTGGCGTCCCTGATCGGCATGGAGGGCGGGCATTCGATCAACAACTCCCTCGCCTCGCTGCGCATGCTCTACCGCGCCGGCGCGCGCTACATGACCCTCACCCATTCGGAGAACGTCGACTGGGCGGACTCCGCGACGGCCGACCCGAAGGTCGACGGCCTCTCGGAGTTCGGGAAAGCGGTCGTCGGCGAGATGAACCGCCTGGGGATGCTCGTCGACCTCTCGCACGTCTCCCCCGCGACCATGCACGACGCCCTCGACGCCACCGCGGCGCCGGTCATTTTCTCCCACTCCTCCGCCCGCGCCGTGACCGGCCACCAGCGCAACGTCCCCGACGACGTCCTGCAGCGCCTGAAGACCAACGGCGGGATCGTGATGGTCACGTTCGTGCCGTCGTTCGTGAACGAGACCCTGCGCGCCCATGGAGCCAACCGCCAGGCCGAGGAGGCGCGGCTCAAGTCGCTGTACGACGGCGAGCCGCAGAACGTGAAGGCAGGCATGGACGCGTGGGAGAAGGCCAATCCCCGTCCCCGCGCCACCCTCAACGACGTGGCCGACCACATCGAGCACGTCATGAAGGTCGCGGGCGAGGACCACGTCGGCATCGGCGGAGACCTCGACGGGATCGGCTCCACGCCCGTGGGACTGGAGAGCGTCGCCGACTACCCCAAACTCTTCGCCGAGCTCCTCCGCCGCGGGCACTCCGAGGAGCAGTTGAAGAAGCTCGCCGGCCTGAACGCGCTGCGCGTGATGCGCGCGGCAGAGGCCGTGGCGGCACGGCTCCAGAAGGAGCGGCCCGAGTCCGATGTGCTGATCGAGGAGCTGGACAAGAAGTAGGCGCGGCCCTCGGGAGGCGAGAGTCGCAGAGTCTCAGCGGACGGAGTCTCAAAGTCTCAAAGTCTCAAAGTCTCAAAGACCCGCCCACGACTTTGCGACTTTGCGACTTTGCGACTTTGCGACTCCCCGAGGGCGGGCGGGTTGGCACACCTCTGGCCTATTGCTGAGGCGATGAGTATTGACGGGCGCTTCAAGCTCGAACGCCGCGGAGAGGTCCCGGAGGTCAACCCCGACAAGACCGATTTCTATCGGGCTACGCTGGAGCTCTTCAACGCCGAGGGGCTGCCGTTCCTCGTCGGCGGCACGCACGCCTACTACCGCTACACCGGCATCGCACGGGAAACGAAGGACTTCGACGTCTTCATCCAGGGGCGGGACTACCCTCGGTTCGAGGACGCTGTGAGACGCGCCGGGTACGAGACCGAGCTGAAGTTCCCCCACTGGCTCGGCAAGATCTACAAGGACAACGCCTTCATCGACCTCATCTTCTCGGGTGGGAACGGCGAGGCCGCGGTCGACGACGAGTGGTTCGAGCACTCCGTCGAAGGCAAGATCTTCGGCATCCCGGTGCGGCTCGCGGCACCCGAGGAGATGATCTGGTCCAAGTCCTACGTCATGGAGCGCGAGCGCTACGACGGCGGCGACGTGATGCACCTCCTCCTGCGCACGGGCAAGCGTCTGGACTGGCAGCGCCTCCTCCGCCGCTTCGGAGACCACTGGCGCCTGCTCCTCATGCAGATCGTCAAGTTCGGGTTCGTCTATCCGAGCGAGCGGTTCCGCATCCCGCGGGAGGTAACCGAGGAGCTGCTGGCGCGGTTCAACGCGGAGCTCAACGACCGCTCCCACCCGCGGAAGGTCACCTACGGGACGCTCACCTCGCGCGCGCAGTACCTGGTGGACGTGAACGAGTGGGGCTTCGAGGATGCGCGGCTCGCCCCGCACGGCACACTGACCGAGGAGCAGGTGCATCACTGGACCGAGGCGATCAAAGAAAGATAGGGGACAGGGCGCAGGGCGCAGGAGAAACCCCGTTGTCTCTCTCCTGCGCCCTGCGCCCTGCGCCCTGCCCCCTGAACTACACCCACCGCTTCTCCCCGTTCGACAGCCTGCGGATCGCCTCCTCCAGCCGTCGCAGCCGCGTCTCCTCTTTCTTCGCCTCGGTCATGAACCGCAGGTAATCCCTGCGGTAGCCCGGCGCGAGGGTCTCGAAGAACGCTTTCGCCTTCGGATGCGCGTCCAGCGCGTCCTGCACGAACTTCGGCACGGGCGCTCCTGCCTGCAGGCGTTTGCGCGGCCCGTCGATCACGGCCGAACGCTTCGCGCGGCCGGCCTCGGTCATCAGACCCGCCGCTTCCATCTTCGCGAAACGGTCGAGGTTGATCTTCGACCAGTTCTTCACGTTCGTCCGCGGTGTGAAGCGCTGGCGGTAGTGGTCCTCGTCGATCTTCTGCACCGTCGTATCGATCCAGCCGAAGCACAGCGCCTCTTCGACCGCTTCCGAATACGTGAGCCGCGGCTTGCCCGTGTGCGCTTTCAGGAAGACGATCCAGATCTCCGAGTCGCGGTCGTGGTGCTTCTCCAGCCATGCGCGCCAGGCGGCGCGGGACGCGAACTTTTTCTCCATGGATGCAGAGGATAACAATGGCACGCCCATCGCTTGTCATGAGCCACTTCTCGATCGACACGACGGCAGAGATCCTCGACCTCCCTCCATCCATCGTCGACAAGCTCGTGCGTAGTGGGCAGTTCCCTTCCACTCCCGAAGGGGTTCCTGCCGAAGTCATCCAGAAGTACCTCTCCGAAAGCTTCGTCCGGCTCTTCCAGGCACAGGCGACCGTCAGCGTCACGACGCCGACCGTCTCCGTGGCGACCGAAGAGCCCGCGCCTGTGGCCCACCCCGAAGCCGAGTCGGTGATCATCCGCTCGGTCGCGGAGTACGAGGAGGAGATGCGCGCCGATGCGCCCGAGATGCGCATCGCACCGCGGTTCGTGCCGCGCCGGCAGATCGGCGGCTCGTTCCAGCACTCGCGCATCACGCTCGTGCAGATCTCGACCACCGGCCTGCGCGTCCGTCACGACGACGTCCTGCGTCCCGGCGACGTCGCGCGGCTGACCCTGTCCCTGCAGCGCCCGGCGCGCACGTTCGCCATGCAGGCCCGCGTGGTCTGGACGAGCATCGCCCAGCGCGGCGACAGCCCCTCCTTCTGCATCAGCGGCCTGCGCGTCGTCGACCTGGGGCCGCTCCAGCAGGTCCTGCATCACCTCCGCGAAGCGCGCGACCTCCAGCCGGACGAAGGCCGCCGCCGCGCGAATCAAAATCCGATGGCGCTGAGCGGCCTCACCGACGAAGAGGTGGCGTCGATCATCCGCGCGGTGCGGAAGTTCAACTCCGATCCGGTGGAGGCCAACCGCTGGTACACGCGGGCGCGGTTCGCCCTGGTCGACGACGCCATCCGCGCCGCCGCACCGACGCGGGGCCGCGACCGCGAAGAAGTGGTCGGCGTGTGGGAGTACCTGGAGCGCAAGCTCGATCTGGCAAAGGTGGCCAGCGTCATGTTGTGGCTGCGCCAGACGCGCGCCTGCGCGGCGGAGGCGCAACTGGCTATCTGAGCCGGCGCACCGCCCCGAGCAACGCGTCGACGTCGGCATCGCTCGTGCCGAAGCCGCACACGAGCCGCACTGCGCCTTCGCCGAAGAGGGTCCAGTCGTGGAAGGCGAAGCCTTCCGCGCGCAACGCGGACGCGACGTGCGGCGCGAAGCGCACGAACACGACGTTCGCCTCGACCGGCCGCAGCACGTCCAGTCCTCGCGCGAGCCGCTGCGCCGCGGCGTTCGCGCGGCGCGCGTTGCGCAGCCAGAGATCGTCCGCGAGATAGGCCTCGAACTGCGCGGAGAGAAAGCGCGTCTTCGACAGACGATGCCCCGCGCGGTGCCACCGCGGCGCGATCTCCTTCGCCAGCTCCTCCTTGAACACGACGATCAGTTCCGCCGCCAGCAGCCCGTTCTTCGTCCCGCCGAGCACGAGCACGTCCACGCCGGCGCGCCAGGTGATGTCCGCGGGCGAGCAGTCCAGCGCGACGAGCGCGTTCGCGAAGCGAGCGCCATCCATGTGCATCGGGAGCCCCAGGTCCGCGATCGCGCGTAATTCGTCCGGCGTATAGAGCGTCCCCGCCTCCGTGGCCTGGGTCACGCTCACGCATGACGGCAATTCGGGCCACGGCTGCACGTCGCTCGCGGCGAGCTTGCCGTGGACGCCGGCGATAGGCAGCAGCTTCGCGCCGCCCGTGAAGAGCTCCGGCGCCCCGAGCTCGTCGCGATGGATGTGCGCGTCCTCATGGCAGAGGATGCCACCCCACGGCGGTACCAGCGACGCCAGCGCCAGCGCATTGCCCGCCGTGCCCGTGACGACCGGAAAGATCTCCACGTCGTGCTCGAAGAGCTCCGCGCAGCGCCGGCGGACGCGCGCCGTGACGTCGTCGCCGCCGTACGAGGTGGCGGTCCCGGCGGCGGCGCGGGTCAGCGCCTCGAGGACCTCCGGCGACGCGCCGTGGGTGTTGTCGGAACGGAAGTCGATCACGCGCGGACGTTACTACAATGGTCGCGAAGGGAGATCGCCATGCCGCAGTGGTTTCCGCTCGGACCGACGTTCGTCTTCCAGCCGCTCGACATCAACTTCCTGCGGCTCTCCCGCTACAACGAGTACGGCGCGCAGGGCACGGTCACGGATATCGCCGTGAATCCGTTCGACGCGCAGGTGATCCTCGCGGTCGACGCGCCGTCGAGCGGCGGCTCGGCGCTGCACGTGAGCGAGGACGGCGGCGAGACGTGGCGCTCGCTGCTCGAGCCGCTGCATCACAGCAGCGATCCCGCGTTCGGCAGCACGCTCGATCCGACGTGCACCGCCTTCCATCCCGCCATCGCCGGCACGGTCTACCTCGGCACGGGAGAGAAGCGCACGCTCTATCGCTCGACCGGCAGCTTCTCCGGCTGGGCCGCGGTGCACACGTTCGCCGCGCCGATCCGCAGGATCCTCATCGACCCGCGCACGTCGACGCTGGCCACGACGACGATGTACGTCGCGACGGCCGCGGGGCTGTTCCGCACGGCCGACGGCGGCACGGTGTGGACGGAAGTCACGGACGGATTCATTCAGACGCTGGCCGGACATTTCCCCTCCACCGGCGCGATCAGCCTCTGGGCGGGGAAGCGCGGCGGCGGAGTGTTTCACTCGCCGGACGGCACGGCATGGACGCAACTGGCCACAGGGCCCGCGCTCGCCGCCGGCGCCTCCGGGCCGCTCCCCGCACCGTCGAGCCTCGGGGGATTCGAGGTCGCGTACATGGTCGACTTCTGCGCGCAGGAGCCGCACCGCGTGTACGCCTGGGCCGTGCAGAGCGGCGGAAGCCTCGGTCTGTACCGCTCGACCGGCGGCGCCGCCGGTCCCTGGACGCGCGTCGCCGCGACGGGCCTGCCGGACCCGTGGCAGGGGCTGCGGAACTGCGTCTTCGCGGTGTCGCCAACGTCCACCGGCACCGGTACGGCCGACGTCCTGTTCTTCGGCGGCGTGGTGCTCTTCCGGTCACACGACGGCGGCGCGACGTGGGTGACGATCGGCCGCCCGCTCCCCGATCCCGAGTTCCACGCCGACTTCCACGCCCTCACCTTCGCTCCGCCGCGTCCTCCGTTCACGTCCACGCCGAAGCTGCTCGTCGGCTGCGACGGCGGCATCGCCTCGAATCGCGCGTACGCCGCACCCGGACCGATCCCCACGACGGTCAACCTGAACGCGGGCACGACGGTCGACATGAACACGAGCGCGTTCCGCAATCTGAATCACGGCAAGTCCGGCAGCGCGCTGTACGGCATGGCCACGGACGCGCGCGCGAGCCATCTCAACTACATCGGCTGCGTCGACACCGGCCTGGCCCGCGGAGGCGGCGGCCTCGGATGGCGCACCGTCTCCGGCGCGGACGCGGGCGTCGCTGCGGCCGCACCCGGCCCGGCCGGCGTCGACCTCTGGTTCATGACCGGCGGCCCGTACTCGGAGTTCCCGAGCTGGATCCTCCTCGCCGGGCAGGACACGACTACGGGTATGCCGAGCAACCTGTGCACGCGCGGCGCGGGCCTGTTCGTCGGGGCGAACAGCAACCTGTTCGTCGACGCAACCGGGTATTGCATCGGCGGCTTCATCTCCTACGGCGCCGCGCGCACGCTCGGCTCGCCGCTCACGATGAGCACCGCGCCGCACGAGTTCACGCTGGACAGCCTCGACGGCGTCGCGCCGGGCGTGACGCTGATGTTCCAGCCCGACATCGACAACCGCGTGGCCATGACCGTCGACGCGATCGTCGACGCCGCCGCCCGCCGCGTCCGCGTACTGCCGACGTTCAGCCGCAACTACACCGCCGGCACGCCGATCCGCATCGTCGAGATGTACGCCGGCCGCGTCGATCGCACCGGCGTCACCACCGCCCTCAGCCAGAACCTCGGGCTGAACCGTCACACGGTGTTCTGCATCGCCGCGGGCTCGGGAACATCGACGCTCGTTGCCTGCGCTACGCACAACGAGTTCGACATCATGGGCGACCTCGGACCGGGCACGCGCCAGGAGCCGGTAACCACGCGGCTCTGGACGACCACGGGCGGCACGGTTGCGCCGAGCACGTGGTCCGAGGCGACGGCGGGACGGCCGATGGGATCGAGGATCGCGAACCTCGCCGTCGACGCCGGCGGCACGCTCTTCGTGCTGCTCTACGCACCCGTCGGCGGAACGCCGCTGTACCGCGTCACCGGCGGCACGTGGACGGCCGAGACGTGCAGCGGCGTCCCGGCTTCGCCGCTGCCGTTCGGACGGCTGATCGCGCATCCGACGGCGGCGAACCGGCTGTTCGCCGTGCAGGGCGCGCGCGTGTACGACGTCGTCCTCGCCGGCGGCACGTGGACGTGGACGGACATCACCGGAGGCGCGAACGACGGACTGCCGGGCACGTGGCTGTACGACCTGTGGGCCGGCAACATCGACGCGCGGCCGGGACGCACGAAGCTGATGCTGCGCGCGGCCGTCGCGACGCGCGGCGTGTACGAGACCGACATCACGCCCGGCGCCACGTCGCCCGCGCTCGCGTACTACCTGCGCGACAACGTCGTCGATCAGGGCTGGCTCGACGAGTCGCCCTCGGGCGTGCCGAATCCGCGCAAGCCCGATGAGAACGTGTGGCACTGGCAGTGCGCGGACATCAAGGTCGATGCGCAGCGGCCGGAGGGGTTCCTGCAGACGCAGCCGGAGTACCCGTCGTCGCTGCCGAGCTTCATGTTCGACGTGATGCGCGACTACAGCGAGCAGCTTCCGCAGAACACGCCCGCGCGCGTGCACGTCGCGGTGCGCAACCGCAGCCGCACGGCGTCGACGGAGACGGCGTGGCTGTGGGTCCTCTGGACGCGCGCCGGCGCCGGCCTCCGCCGCCTGGGCACGCGCGAGGGCGGTCCGGACTTCAGCTTCTGGGGACTGTTCTCGAGCACGGGCATCGATTCCACGATGCTGCCTTCCACGAGCTACTGGAAGCAGGTCGCGCCTCCCCAGGCAGTGACGGGCGTGTCGGCGTCGAATCCCGTCGTCGTGTCGCTGCCGTGGACCATTCCCGACATCTCTCCGGCGGACATGGGCCACTTCTGCCTCATCGCCATCCTGCACTCGCCCTCGCGGCCGATCACGTCGTTCACCGGCACGGAGACGAACGTCGACGCGATCACGCGGCTCAATCCGCATCTGGGTCAGAAAAATCTGCACGTGATTCCGGTACACGGGCCGTTCCTCCCGACCGCGCTCGCGGCGGCGGCGCCCGCATCGGCACCGCCCGTACCGCCGGAGCAGATGATGACCATCGAGTTTCACAACGCGTCGAGCGAAGTGCGCGATGCGACGCTCGTCATCGATCTGCATCGCCTCCCGCTGTCGATCGACGTCGCATTCCAGCTCTCGTCCAACGTCAAGCCGTCCGAGGTGAAAGGCGCGAAGCGCAGCAGACGTGGATGCGGATGCTGGCCGTTCCGTGCGAAGGGCGGCGGCGGGGTTCTCCCCCGAACGCTACGAGGCCGGCAAGTTGACGGTCGTGGAAGTGCAGGGCGTGCTGCTCCCGCCCGACGGCTCCTGCGCCGCGCGCCTCGGCGTGCGCATCCCGCCGCAGACGCCGCCGGGCGAGCACACGTTCGACGTCCTGCAGGTCGTGAAAGGCACGGTCGTCGGCGGCAGCACGTACGTCATCGCCGTCCCCGACCCGCGGCAGCAGCGCCCCGAGCCCGAGACGGAGGACCGGTCGGGCGTCCCGGAGTGGATGCAGCGCAACGCACCGTGGATCATGGCCCCGTCCTGGGTGCGCGACCGGGTACGCACGCGGCCGGAGTAGCCTCCGCACTCCAAATCGCGGCAGCGCCGTATCCAATGTCATCCCGAGCGTCGAGCGAGGGACCTCGCTCGACGCTCGGGATGACACTGGACGCTGCCAGCCTACGTCACAGGGTCAGCTGTCACCGATCACCGATGGAAAACGCGACCGTGTATGATCCTTCCGTCCATCTTTCCGCATTCGGCCCAGGAGGCTTCGCCGTGTTTTCTGTCTCGCTCCGCACACAAGTTGCCGCCGTTCTCCTGCTCGCCGCCGCGAGCGTCTTTGCCGCCAACCCCGCCACCGTCACGGTCGCCGGGAGCCTGCAGTCCGAGCTCGGCTGCGCGGGCGACTGGGACCCGTCGTGCGCGGCGACATTCCTGACGCTCGACCCCGAAGACGACGTGTGGCAGCGGACGTTCACGGTGCCGGCGGGCTCGTTCGAGTACAAGGCCGCCCTGAACGGCGGCTGGGACGAGAACTACGGCGCGAACGCGCAGCTCAACGGCCCGAACATCGGCCTCACCCTCGGCGCGCCAACCAGCGTCAAGTTCTACTACGACCACAAGACGCACTGGGTCACCAGCAACCGCAACGCGGCGATCGTCACCGCTCCGGGCAGCTACCAGAGCGAGATCGGGTGCGGCGGCGACTGGGCGCCGGACTGCCTCCGCTCCTGGCTGCAGGACCCGGACGGCGACGGCACCTACACGATGATCGCCCACCTCCCCGCGGGCAGCTACGAGGTCAAGGCCGCGATCGACGAGAGCTGGTCGGAGAACTACGGCGCCGGCGGCGTCCAGAACGGCGCGAACATCCCGTTCACCGTCTCCACCGATTGCCAGAAGACGCTCTTCTCGTACGACGCGGCGACGCACGTGCTCACCGTGGGCCCCGCGCCGGCCGCGCCGCAGCCGGGCAGCGTCACCATCCCCGGCAGCTTCCAGAGCGAAGCAGGCTGCGCGGGCGACTGGGACCCGGCCTGCGCGAATACGCACCTCACCTATGACGCCGGCGACACCGTCTGGCAGGGAACGTTCACCATCCCGGCGGGCAGTTGGGAGTACAAGGCCGCGCTCAACGACAACTGGGACGTGAACTACGGCGCGAACGCCACGCAGAACGGGCCGAATCTCAGCGTGAACCTCGGCGCCACGACGCCGGTGAAGTTCTACTACGACCACGGCACGCACTGGGTGGCGGACAACGTCTCGAAGGTCATCGCCACGGTCCCCGGGAGCTACCAGAGCGAGATCGGCTGCGGCGGCGACTGGCAGCCGGACTGCCTCCGCTCCTGGCTGCAGGATCCGGACGGCGACGGCATCTATACGTTCTCGACCACGGGCATCCCGGCCGGAACTTACGAGGCGAAGGTCGCCATCAACGAGAGCTGGACGGAGAACTACGGCGCGAACGGCGTCCCCAATGGTCCGAACATCTCCTTCAGCGTGTCGCAGTCGTGCAGCGAGATCTTCTTCGTCTACAACTCGGCAACGCACGTCCTGACCATCTCCGCCGCCGGCGCCCCGAAGGGCAACCTCGGCAAGGCGCAGGCGTACTGGGTGACGGCGGACACGATCGCGTGGAAGGGCGTCCAGCCCTCGTGGAACGTCACCCTGCACGCGGCGCCGAACGGCGGCCTGACGCTGGACTCCGACGGCGTCGCCGGCGGCGCGGACGTCGCCCTCACCTACGCCGGCTCGCTGCCGGCCGCGGTGCTCGACAAGTTCCCGCACCTCGCCGGCTCGCTCGCCTTCACCATCCCCGCGGGCACCGACGTGGCGAACATCCTCAAAGGACAGGTCGCCGTCTCGGCAAAGAACGGGGCGACGCTGGAAGACGCGACATCGCTGCAGATCCCCGGCGTCCTCGATGATCTCTACTCCTACGACGGCCCGCTGGGCGCCGTCTGGGCCGCGGGAACGCCGACGATCAAGGTCTGGGCGCCGACGGCGAAGTCCGTGTCCCTCCGCCTCTTCGACGACTCGACGACGGCGTCCCATGCGACGCACGCCATGACCCGCGATGCATCCGGCGTCTGGAGCGTCACGGGCGACGCGAGCTGGAACGGCAAGTACTACCTGTACGACGTGGAGGTCTACGTCCGCACGACGGGCAACGTCGAGCACAACGTCGTCACCGACCCGTACTCGGTGAGCCTCTCGCGCAACAGCGCGCGCAGCCAGATCGTCGATCTGAGCGCCGCGTCGCTGAAGCCCGCCGGGTGGGACGCGCTGGCCAAGCCGCCGCTGGCGGCCCCGGAGGACATCGCCCTCTACGAGTTGCACGTGCGTGACTTCAGCGCGAGCGACGACAGCGTCCCGGCGGGCCTCCGCGGCACGTTCAAGGCCTTCACCCAGAGCTCGAACGGCATGCAGCACCTCGGCGCCCTCGCGGCGGCCGGGCTGACGCACATCCATCTGCTTCCCGCCTTCGACATCGCCACGGTGAACGAGGACAAGTCCGCCTGGCTCTCGCCCGGCGACCTGTCGTCGTACCCGCCGGACAGCGACCAGCAGCAGGCCGCCATCGAGCCGATCCGCGACCAGGACGGCTTCAACTGGGGCTACGACCCGTGGCACTACACGGTGCCCGAGGGGAGCTACGCGACGGACGCGGACGGGACGGCGCGCATCGTGGAGTTCCGCGAGATGGTCGCGGCGCTTTCCAACCGCGGCCTGCGCACGGTCATGGACGTGGTCTACAACCACACCAACTCCGCGGGCCAGAACGACAAGTCGGTGCTCGACAAGATCGTCCCGGGCTACTACCACCGCCTCAACGCGGACGGGAACATCGAGCAGTCGAGCTGCTGCCCGAATACCGCGTCCGAGCACGACATGATGGAGAAGCTCCTCATCGACTCGGTGCTCACCTGGACGAAGCAGTACAAGGTGGACGGCTTCCGCTTCGACCTCATGGGCCACCACATGAAGCGGAACATGACGAAGCTCCGCACCGCGCTCGATGCGCTCACGGTCGCCGCTGACGGCGTCGACGGCGCGAAGGTCTATCTGTACGGCGAAGGCTGGAACTTCGGCGAGGTGGCGAACAACGCCCGCGGCGTGAATGCCATTCAGGCGAACATGGCCGGCACGGGCATCGGCACGTTCAGCGATCGCCTGCGCGACGGCGTCCGCGGCGGCGGCCCCTTCGACCCGCCGACCGCGCAGGGTTTCGCCACCGGCCTCTACACCGATCCGAACGGCACGAGCCAGGGCTCATCGGCCGACCAGAAGAACCTGCTACTCCTCGAGACCGACTGGATCCGCCTCGGGCTGGCCGCGAATCTCGCGAATTACACGCTGGTGGACCGGAACGGCAACAGCGTCACCGGCACACAGATCGACTACAAGGGCCAGCAGGCCGGCTACACCGCCGATCCGCAGGAGGTCATCAACTACGTCGAGGCGCACGACAACGAGACCCTCTTCGACTCGATGCACCTCAAGCTGCCGATCGTGCTGAGCATGAGCCAGCGCGTCCGCGCGCAGAACCTCGCGCTGTCGCTGGTGACGCTCGCGCAGGGCGTGCCCTTCTACCACGCGGGCACGGACATGCTCCGCTCCAAGTCCCTCGACCGCAACAGCTACAACTCGGGCGACTGGTTCAACCGGCTCGACTTCACGTACATGACGAACAACTGGGGCGTGGGCCTGCCGCCCGCGGGCGACAACCAGTCCAATTGGCCGCTGTTCGCGCCGCTGCTGGCCAACCCGGCGCTCAAGCCCGCGCCCTCGGATATCGGCGACGCGGTGGAGGTGTTCCGCGAATTCCTCTCCATCCGCAAGTCCACGCCGCTCTTCCGCCTGCGTACGGCGGCCGACATCCAGTCCCGCGTCACGCTGCTCAACGCCGGTCCCGATCCGGTCCCGGGCGTGGTGGTGATGCTGGTGCGCGACGACGACGGCGCCATCGACCGCCAGCACGACCTCGTGGCCGCGGTCTTCAACGCCAACGGCACGCCGCAGACGTACGCGTCGCCGTCGGTCGCGGCCAAGCCGCTCGTGCTGCACCCGATCCAGGCGGCGTCGCACGACTCCGTGGTGCGCACCGCGACGTTCAACGCCGGCACGTTCACCGTGCCGGGACGCACGACGGCGGTGTTCTGGTCCCGCCGCCCCCTGGATCAGCAGGTCTCGCTGCTGCTGAATGACGTGACCGTGCCGTCGCTGCGGGCCAAGCTGCTGGCCGCGGTGGACGCGTTCGGGCGGGGGCAGGAGAACGCCGGAGCGGCGCAGTTGCGGGCGTTCGTGCATGAGGTGGAGGGGATGGTGAAGAGTGGGCGGCTGCCGGCGGCGACGGGGGCGGCGTGGGTGGCGGAGGCGCAGGCCATCCTCGGCAGTTAGTTTGTTGGCTGTCATAGGACCGATAGGACGAATAGGACCGATAGGACCCATAGGACGGGCGGGGGCCTACCTATTCGTCCTATAGGTCCTATTCGTCCTATCTGTCCTATCCGTCCTATGATCCCGCGCGTTTGCGCCACCGAACCGCTTTCGAGGCTGCCCTCGCGCTCCTCCTCTTCGGCTGCATTCCGGTCGTCGTGCGGTCGGTCTCCGCGAACGCGTTCACCATCGGCATCTTCCGCCTGACCGTCGCCACGCTCGGCCTCGGCGGCGTGCTGCTGTTCCGCCGGCAACTGCGCCGCATCGCCGCGCGCGACGTGGCTCGCCTCGCGCTCATCGGCTTCCTCTTCGCCGCCCACTGGCTGACGCTCTTCCTCGGCGTCAAAGCGTCGTCCGCGTCCATCGGCGCCATCGGCCTGTCGACCTACGGCGCGCACCTGCTCATCCTCGGCGCGCTCTTCGGCGGAGCCCACGTCAAAGCGGCCGACGTCGTTGCGGTCCTCGTCGCGGGCATCGGCGCGGTGCTGGTGGTGCCGTCGTTCACGCTCGCCAACGACGTCGCCCTGGGGATGCTGCTGTCCTCCGTCAGCGCGCTCCTCTACGCCAGCCTGCCGCTGCTGCATCAGCGCTGGTCGCACATCGACAACAGCACCCGCGCCCTCGGCCAGTTCGCCTTCGCGCTGCTGTTCTTTCTCCTTTTCCTCGGCAAAGCCGACTGGACGCTCACCGGGAAGGACTGGGCCGGCCTGCTGTTCCTCGCCGTCGGCGTCACGCTGATCGGGCACTCCCTCTGGGTGCGCGTGACGACGCGCCTCTCCCCTTCCGCCACCAGCATCATCTATTACGCGAACATCCCCTTCGCCATCGCCCTCGGCGCCCTCCTCCTCGGCGAGCGCCTCACGCCGCGCAGCGCCCTCGGCGCGGCCCTGATCATCGGCGCGGGCGTGTTCGGCCTGGCCTTCCACCGCCAGCGCCGCTGACCGCTGCGTCGTGGCCGCCGCCTTGCAAAAGTTCAGGAGCGGGATCGCGCACGGGGAGAGAGGTCGCACCGGAGGCATCTATGGAGCGGCTTCTACAGGAATTCGAACGACCGATTACCGACACGGCGGGCATGCTCTACCGTGTCTTTCTCTATGGCCGCAGCCGGCCCGGCGACACCTGGCAGGGCTGGCTGGTCTTCGAGCGGACGACCGATGGCAGACGCTTCGCCACGGACGTCGAGACGACGCAATCGAACGCGGAGGCCATCCTCTATTGGGCCACGGGCCTGACCGACGCGTATTTCGACGGAGCGCTCGCGCGCGCCCAGAATCCGCGTCCGCATGACGCCTCGGCCATCGCCGTCCCGCCGCCCGTCGTCAGCAGCGATACCGAAACGCACCGCCGCCGCCTGGCCGCACTCGAGCGCGACGTGCTCGACTGCTTCGCCCGCTACCGCACGCGGCGCCTCCTCACGCAGTCCTTGCTCGCGGAGCTCCCGCACGCACACGCGGACGTCGTGCGCGCGCTCGAAGACCTCGAGAAGCAGGGTGGCCTGCTCACCCGGCAGACCGAGGAGGGCAACGACTGGGTGTTCCTCACGCCGGTGGGCGCGGAGGCAGCGGGCGTCGCCGATACGCCGGCCGTAACCGAAACGGTGCATCGCGAGCCGCCGCGGCTCGCCTGAGCCGCTTAGAATCGCGGCATGCCGCAGCACATCGGGATCGTCGCCTGCTCCGCAGAAGGAGCTGCACTCTGCTACCGCACCATCTGCGTCGAAGGCGCACAGCTCCTCGGACCGCACGACCACCCCGAGGTGTCGATGCATACGCACTCGCTGCGGGAGTACATGAAGTGCATCGATCGCGACGACTGGCAGGGCGTCGGAGAGCTGATGTTGTCCTCGGCGAACAAGCTGGCCAGGTCGGGCGCCGAGTTTCTGATCTGCCCGGACAACACGGTCCATCAGGGGTTGCCGTACGTGCTTTCGCGGTCGCCCCTGCCGTGGCTGCACATCGCGGAGGTGGTGTCGGCCGAGGCGGCGGCGCGCGGGTTCCGGCGCGTGGGCCTGACCGGGACGCGGTATCTCGTCGAGAGCGACGTCTATCCCGCCGACTTCGTGCGTCCGACGCCCGACGAGCGCGCGGAGATCAACCGGATCATCTTCGACGAGCTGGTGTACGGCGTGTTCAAGCCGGAGTCGGTCGCGTACTTTCAAGGCGTCATCGAGCGGATGAAGAGCGAGGGCTGCGACGCCGTGGCCCTCAGTTGCACGGAGATTCCGCTGATCATGAGCGACGCCAATTCGGCGCTGCCGACGCTCGACTCCACCCGCCTCCTCGCGCGGGCGGCGCTGCGGCGCGCCCTACGGCCTGCAGACTGATCCTCACGATCCGTTGCCATTGTTGCCGTCCGACTTTCCATCCCTCGCCTCCCGGTTCCAGCGTCCGTAGAGCCTCACAGGCGCCGAGGTAGCCTCGATGCCGGAGGTTTGACATGGAACGGGATCAGGTCATTTCGATTCTCGACTCGCTGGCAGAAGGACAACCGGAGTTCGTCGTGGAAGCGCTCACCACCGCGAAGAACGCATTGAAGAATCACGAGCGGCCCGCGGCCGCGGGAGCGAGGTGGACGCCGGAGGAAGACGCCATCCTCGCCTGCGAATTCGACGGCGGCATGTCGGTCCGCGAGATCGCGCGGAAGCACGGCCGCACGTCCGGCGCGATCACCATCCGGCTCGTGAAGCTCGGGAAGCTCGACTCCGCCACGGTGACGTCGCGCGACCGCGGAGCGCGGGTGGTGGCGTGATGGGCGAGTCCGGCAGCGACAACGTTTACACATTGACTTACACATCAACTGGTGTAGAATCCGGACATGCCGACGAACCTCGCAATCGACGACGCGCTTCTCGAGGAGGCGCAGAAGATCGGAGGCCACAAAACGAAGAAAGCCACAGTGACCGAAGCCCTGGAGGAGTACATCCAGCGCCGCAAGCAGTCGCGGATCCTGAGCCTTTTCGGGACCGTCGAGTTCGACCCGAAGTACGACTACAAGAAACAGCGCCGCAAACCATGAGGGTCCTGGTCGACACGTCGATCTGGTCCCACGGCCTGCGCCGCAAGTCGGGCGGCGATCCCGCATCGACCGCCGAGCTCGTGGCGCTGGTCGAGGACGGCCGCGTGGCGATGATCGGCCCGATCCGTCAGGAGCTGCTCTCCGGCATCAAGGAGCGCGCGCAGTTCGAGCGTCTGCGCGAGCACCTCAGCGCCTTCCCCGACACCGAGATCACCGCGGCCGACTACGAGGAGGCCGCGGCGTTCTTCAACCGCTGCCGGGCGAAGGGTATCCACGCGTCGAACACCGACTTTCTGATCTGCGCCGTGGCGGTGCGGAACGACTTCGCGATCTTCACGAGCGACGGAGACTTCACGCAGTTCGCGAAAGTCCTCCCCATCGTGCTGCACGACCTTTAAGACCGCAACTGCTCGAGGATCGCCACCGTGGCCACGCGCCGCATGAGCTCGCGCATGGCTTCGTCCGCGCTGTCGTACGTCTCCTTCAGCACGGCGATGTCTTCCTCGGCCGTCCCGTCGACGACCGTGATCCCGTCGCCCGGCTGGTTCGGGTCGGACGTGATCCGCTGCTCCCACCCCTGCGCCCTGCGCCGCAGCGCCAGAAACCGCAGCGCCACCGCCGACTGCCGGGCCGGCTTCCGCGACCGCGGCCGCTCGACACCCTGGAGGTTCGACTCCCACTCGATCACCTGCTCCTGGGCCTCGTGCACCAGCAGGTCGAGCAGCAGGTCGTGCTCCGGTTTGCCGATGTCCTTGAACGACACGCCGCTCTGGTAGACGACCCCCGTCTTCGCCGGCAGCAGCACGGAGTGCTTCACCACTGCTGCCGTCGTCAGCGGGCCGCAGGAGAACGAGCCGGCGCGTCCGACGTCGAAGCGCGAGGCGTGCTCGAACTTCGCGCCGCCGAGGCCCATCTCCAGGACCAGGACTTCCTCCTCGCCGAAGCGGCCACGGCGAGGCGTGCGGAGGATGACGCGGGGAGTCTGGCGTAGCATCGGTCGCGAAGCATAACCGCGCGGCGCACCCGTCCGGAAGCGATAATTCTGACGGAGAGCAGGCCCGCCCGCTCTCCGTCAGAAACCTGTCATCGCTTACGTCACTGCTTCGTCATGCGCGTCCGCGGCGGCGCCGCGGACGTCATCGGCACCGGGAACCCGCGCTTGCGCATCAGCGCGTCGATCTTGGGGTCGCGCCCGCGGAACGAGCGATACGCCTCCGCCGGGTCGACCGTGTTGCCGATGGAGAAGACGTTCGTGCGCAGACGGCCCGCCACCGTGGGGTCGTAGTAGCCGCCGCCTTCCTCGAACGCCTCCGCAGCGTCGGCCGTGATCACGTCCGACCAGAGGTAGCTGTAGTAGCCCGCCGAATACCCGTCGCCCGCGAACACATGCAGGAACTGCGTCGGCCGGTGGCGCATGACGATCTGCTTCGGCATGCCCAGCTCCGCCAGCGTCTCGCGCTCGAACCGGTCCGCGTCGATCGGGGTCGTCCCCGCCAGGTGCATCTTCATGTCCACCAGCGCGCTGGCGAGGTACTCCGTCGTCGCGAACCCCTCGTTGAACGTCGAGGCCTTCTCGATGCGGTCGACGAGGCTCTGCGGGATCGGCTTGCCGGTCTGGTAGTGCAGCGCGAACTTCTGCAGCACCTCCTGGGTCGGCAGCCAGTGCTCGAGGAGCTGCGACGGGAACTCGACGTAGTCGCGCGCGACCGCCGTTCCGGACACGGACGGATAGGTCACGTTCGACGCCAGCCCGTGCAGCGCGTGGCCGAACTCATGGAACATCGTCGTCGCGTCGTCCCACGAGATCAGCACCGGCTCGCCCGGCTTCCCCTTCACGAAGTTGGAGTTGTTCGAGACGATGGTCGTGACGTCGTTCTCGAAGCGCTCCTGATTGCGGTACGCGTTCATCCACGCGCCGGACTGCTTGCCCGGCCGCGCGAACGGATCGAAGTACCACAAGCCGATGTGCTTCCCGGTGGTGCGGTCCGTGACTTCCCACACCCGCACGTCGGGGTGATAGACAGGCGCGTTGTTCACCTCGGTGAAGTTGAAATTGAACAACTGCCCCGCCACCCAGTGGATGGCCTCCCGGAGCTTGTCGAGCTGCAGGTACTGCTTGACCTCGTTCTGGTCGAGGTCGTACTTCGCCTTGCGCACCTTCTCGGCGTAGTACCGGTAGTCCCACGGCTCGATCCTGATGTTCGCCTTCTCGCGGTCGGCGACCTTCTGCATGTCCGCGACTTCCTGTTTCACGCGGGCCACGGCCGGCGTCCAGACCGCTTCCATCAGCTCCATGGAACGCTCCGGCGTCTTGGCCATGGTGTTCTCGAGGCGCCAATGCGCGTGCGTCGGAAACCCGAGGAGGTTGGCGCGCTCGGCGCGGAGCTTCAGGATGTCGGTGATGATCGCGTTGTTGTCGTGCTCGTCGCCGTTGTCACCGCGGCTGATGAACATCCGCCACGCCTTCTCGCGCAGCTCGCGGCGGTCGGAGTACGTGAGGAACGGGTCGACGGAGGAGCGGGTGTTGGTGATCACCCACTTGCCGGCGTGGCCCTTGGCCGTCGCCGCCTCGGCCGCCGACTCCCGCAGCGACTGCGGAAGCCCCGCCAGGTCGGCCTGGGACTCGAGGACCAGGAAGTGGTCGTTCTCGTCGGCCAGGACGTTCTGCGCGAATTTCGTGTACAGGCCGGCGAGCTGCTGGTTGATCTCCGCCATGCGCGTCTTCTTCGCGGCGTCGAGCTTCGCGCCGGCGCGGACGAAGTTCGTGTACGTCAGCCAGGTCAGCCGCTGCTGCTCGGGCGTGAGCTGCGCTTTGGAAGGCGAGTTGTAGACCGCCTCGATGCGGCGGAAGAGCGGCTCGTTCTGGTAAACCTGGTCGTTGTACGCCGCCAGCTTCGGCGCCATCTCCTGCTCGATCGGCTGGAACTCGTCCGAGCTCATGTTCGAGCTCCAGATGCCGTAGACCGTGTTGACCCGGTCCAGCGTCCGGCTGGCGCTCTCCAGTGCCGCGATGGTGTTCTCGAACGTCGGCGGCGCCGGGTTCCTGGCGATCCGGTCGATGTTCGCCAGCGCTTCGGACATGGACATCTCGAGCGCGGGCTTGAAGTCCGCCACCCGGACCTTGTCGAACGGCGGCACCCCGCCGTACGGTCCGGCCCACGGCTGGAGGAGCGGGTTGTCCGAGACCGCAGGAGCCTGCGGAGCGGGCTCGGGCGCGGTGGTGGTCGTGGTGGCCGTGGTCTCGGTCACCGTGGGAGGCTCCGCTGGCGTAGCCGCCGTGTCCGCCGTATCACGTGTAGAGGAGCAACCGGCCGCGAGCGCGGCCACAAGGATCAAAGTGAGTGTTCTTCGCATCAATACCCCTTTCGAAGGTCGCGCGAAGACTATTCACGAGGCATGCACATGTACAGGGGGGCCGGAGTTCCTCGGGTTCCTCGGAGTTCCTCGGGTTCCTCGGGTGTAAGGGCCCGGTTCCCTCCGAGGACCCCGAGGAACTCCGAGGAACTCCGAGGAACCCGCGAGGAACCGCCCCTTCACCCCCGGAAGCCGTGGTCGCGCGCGAACACCATCGCCTGCGCGCGCGTCCACACGCCCAGCTTGTCGTAGACGCTGGAGATGTGGTTCCGCACCGTCTTCTCGCGGATGTCCAGGCGCTCGCCGATCTCGGCATTGCCCAGCCCCTCGCTGATCAGCGCGAGGATCTCCCGCTCCCGCGGCGACAGCGACGCGAACGGATCCTCGCCGCCCGTGGAGGCGCGGCCGCCGCAGAACTCCAGCACGGCTTCCTGAAACCGCGGCCACGCCGGCTCGTCTTCGAGCAGGACGTGGTTCCGCGACTGCAGCTCGACGAACTGCGCGTCGGGGATGGCCGAAGCGAGCATGCGGCCCTCGGCGAAGGGCACGACCTCCTCGTCCCGCGAGTGGATCACCAGCGTCGGACATTGCACCTGCCCGAGCAGGCCCACGACGTCCATCTTCGCGCGCATGCGCAACAGCTCCGCGGCGATCTCGCCGGTCGTCGTCCGCCGGCAGAGATCGTTGAACCACGCGAGCTGCTCCGCCGTCCCGCCGGGGATGAACCGCGACGTGAAGAGCTGGCGGAACGCCGGGTTCTCTTTCCCCCACCCGATCCGCACCGCCTCGCGGATCAGGCGATGCTCCTGCTCCGCCTCCGGATTGCCGCGGTGGTAGTGCCCGCGCGCGTACGCGCCGTAGAGGATCATCCGCGCCACACGCTCCGGGTGCCGCACCGCGTAGCCGATGCAGGCCGCCGCGCCCTGCGAGATGCCGAGCAGCGTGACCGGCTCCTGCGGATCGGCGGCGTCAACGACGCTCTCCAGATCGTCGACCCACCGCTCGAGCGAGAGGTCCGGGACTTCCCAGTCGGTGAGGCCGCAGCCGCGCTCGTCGTAGCGGACGAAGCGGAAGTGGTCGCTGAAGAAGCGGAGCCAGTGGCGCCACACCGGACTCTCCCACTCGAACTCGAGATGGGTCATCCAGTTCGCCGCCTTCACCAGCAGCGGTCCCGTCCCCGCCTCGGCCCAGGCGAGCTTCACACCGTCTGCGGTGCGCAGAAAACGAATCTTCTGGCGTGCCCGGGACATTTGTCCTGCTCCGTGACCCGATTGTAAGTCGGACCGGGACACCGCGCCCATACCGCCGACGGCCGCGCCGACCGACGTTGACGCATCATGACCAAGCGCATCGGGTTCTTCGCCTACGGCCTCGTCTGTTACGCGATCTTCTTCGCCACGTTCCTTTACGCGATCGGCTTCATCGGCGGCTTCGTCGTCCCGACGACGCTCGACGGCCCCGCGCGCGTCCCCCTCGCCCAGGGCATCGCCGTCAACGCGGCGCTCCTCGGCATCTTCGCCGTGCAGCACAGCGTCATGGCCCGCAAGTGGTTCAAGGAGCGGTGGACGCGCATCGTCCCGCCGGTGCTGGAGCGCTCGACCTACGTGCTGCTCTCCAGCCTCGCCCTCATCCTCGTCTTCTGGAAATGGCAGCCCCTCGGCGGCACGGTGTGGTCGGTCGAAGACCCACTCGCGCGCGCGGTGCTGCTGTCCCTGTTCGCCTTCGGCTGGACGCTGGTGCTCGTGTCGACGTTCCTCATCAACCACTTCGACCTGTTCGGCCTGCGTCAGGTGTGGCTCTTCCTCCGCAACAAGCCCTACACGAACCTGCGCTTCGGGACCCCGGGCCCCTACCGCCTCGTGCGCCATCCGCTGTACGTCGGCTGGTTCTTCGCCTTCTGGATGACGCCGAACATGACGTACGCCCACTTCCTCTTCGCCCTGGCAACGACCGCCTACATCCTCATCGCCATCCAGTTCGAAGAGCGCGACCTCGTCCGCGATCACCCTGAGTACGAGGAGTACCAGAAGACCGTTCCGATGCTCGTGCCGTTCACGCGCGGAGGCGCGGCTCCGAGGGAGCGTGCGAGCGCGGAGTCCTGACGCGGTAGCCCCTCCGTCCGGAGGGAGACGCTACGATGGGGGCGGCTCGCCTTCGCGCGCCGAGCTCCCGGCCCTGCGCATCTCCCACAACAGATGCGACAGATGCCCCCGCCGCGTCTCGCCGGTGGTCACGATCAGCAGCTTGGTGATCTTCAGCTCCAGCGGGTCGGTGTACAGCAGGATCAGCATCTCGCGGATGAAGCTCGTGTTCAGCGTGATGTCGTTGTCGGTGCCGACGCCGAGGCGGAGGCCTTTCTTTTCCCACCACGAGAACGGGTGGTCGCTGTAGTCGGCGAGCTCGCCGGTCAGCTTCTTGTTCGACGACGGCAGCGACACGAGCGTCAGGCGCTTGTCGATCATGCGGTTGAGCACATCGTGCTGGTAGGTCTCCACCTCGCGCGCGTGATGGAACTTGGTTTTCGTCGCCAGCGTCGCCTCGTGCTCGGTGAGGGGCTCGCCGGCGACGAGCTTGTCGCGGATGGACTCCCGGCCGCTGGTGTCCATGTCCATCAGCTCCGCGTACTCGCGCGAGCGGGGCCGGAGCGGCTCGCCGCGGCGGTTCGCGCGGAGGATGCGCTGGAGCATCGAGTGAAAGTAGAAGTTCGGGTTGATGCCGAGGGAGAGGCCGTGCTCGATGGCGTCGACATGCCAGATGTTCATGGCGTTGTCGACCGCCTGGACGCCGTGGCGCAGCGTGTCCCAGGTCTCGCCGTGATGGCTGCGCGTCCGCAGGCCGTACGCCTGCAGCTTGCGCATGCCCACTCGCAGCTCCTGGAAGTGCACCTTGCGATAGAACCCGCGCTCGTTCCCGACGGTGTCCACCTCGGCCACGGCGTCGTGCAGCTCCGGATGCTTCTTGAGCAGCTCGATGATCTGCCGCACCTGATCGTCGAAGCTGTCGCGCTTGGACGCGTATCGCGTCGCGTCGTAGAACCCCGGCTCCTTGCGGAAGCTCGGCGAGAGGATGAAGCGGAAGGACGGCATCTCGTGCTGAAAGGCGCGGAAGCCTTCGTACAGCCCGAGGAGCACGTCCTCCGGCGTGAGGTCGCCGAGGCCGGGGATCTGCTCGGCGGGGTCGGTGGTCTCCCGGAACAGGGTGAACTTCAGCCGCAGCGCGCCGACGTTCGCCGTGCGAAAGAGGCGGCTGGCCATGTGATATGCGGCGTCGCGATGGGCCTCCCGCGACGTCAGGATCAGCTTCGGCAGATAGAGGATCTGCAGATAGCGGTCGAAGCGGTCGTCGTCGCGCAGGCGCAGCAAGCGGTCCACGTCGGCCGCACCGCGGATCGGCAGCGCCTCCGGGCCGTAGACGCGCGCGATGCGCTCCTCGTACATCGCGCGGTGCGGCCCTTCGAGCAGCGGGCCGAGGCGCGACCAGACGAACTCCGCGTCGAGCGAGCCGGTGAGGTGAATGTGCTCGTCGCGGAACGGGATCGGGAACGCCCGGAAGAACGCCGCCAGCGCCTCGGACACGGGATGCGCGAACAGGGTCTCGATGGATGCGCGCCCGAGGCGGAACTCGCCGAGGCGGACGTGGAACTCGCGAATCAGCGCGGCCAGGTCCGCGTCGAGCTGCGCCGAGCCTTCGGCCAGCACCAGCGTGTCCTCCAGGGACAGGCCGCTGGTCTCGCTGATCAGTTGCGTGAGGAACGAGGTAAGGCGCGGAACGAGGTCACTGTTCATTGAGCAACAGCACCAGCTCCTGCATGCGCATGTCGGCGTTCGGCGCGACGTGGTACTCGCCGTCGCGATGCTCGATGCGGCCGAGGCGGTCGAGATCGTTGCGGCTCAGGCCCGCCTCACGGGCGAAGGCGCGCCACTGCTCCGGCACGTTCGCGTCGATCTCCGCCTCGCTCAGGAGCGGCTCGCGCGCGCAGTTGTAATGCTCGCAGCCGAACTGCTCGCCGCACTGTTCGCACGGCGGCGGATCGTCGAAGTCGTTCAGCTCCGAATCCGTGAGCTGGCGCAGCACGCCGCTCTTCTTCTCGCGGACGTAGTGCAGGCCGCTGTCGCTGACGGAGAGATGCTCGAGTCGCGGATTGTGCGGACGTTCGGTCTCGGCCATGTCAGGAGCATATCGCGGACCGCAGGGCATCCGCGATCCGTCCCGCCGCACGGCCGTCGCCAAACGGGTGGCGCACCTGGGCCATCTCCGCGAGCTTCGCCGGATCGCGCAGCAGCGCGCCGGCCTCGGCCGCGATGCGCTCGCGCGACGTCCCCACCAGCCGCACGTTCCCCGCCCGCACGGCCTCGGGGCGCTCGGTGGTGTCGCGCAGGACCAGCACGGCCTTGCCGAGGGACGGGGCTTCCTCCTGCACGCCGCCGGAGTCGCTGAGGATCAGCGTGCTGCGCTTCATCAGCGTGACGAACGCCGGGTAGTCGACGGGATCGATGAGATGTACGCGCTCGGTGCCGCCGAGGATGGCGTGGACGGGCTCGCGGACATGCGGGTTGAGGTGCACGGGATAGACGACCTCGACGTCGCCGTGCGCGCGGACGAGGTCCGCGAGCGCGTGGCAGATCGACTCCAGCCCCGCGCCGAAATTCTCGCGGCGGTGGCCGGTGACGAGCACCAGCCGCCGGCCGGGCGTGAGGAACGGCAGGTCCACCTCCGGGACGCGCAAGAGCGCGTCGATGACGGTGTTGCCGGTGACGAACACCTGCCGCGCGCCTTCGCGGAGGAGATGCTCGCGCGCCTCCTCGGTGGGCGCGAAGTGGAAGCGCGTGACGACGCTGAGGAGACGGCGGTTGGCCTCTTCGGGCCACGGCGCGGAGAGATCGCCGCTGCGCAGGCCGGCCTCGACGTGCGCGACGTCCACGCCCGCGTAGAACGCCGCCAGCCCTGCGGCCACGGCCGAGGTGGTGTCGCCCTGCACGACCACGACGCGCGGCGCGAGCTCGTCGATCACCCGCCGCACCTCGACCAGTACGCCCGCGGCGAGGTCCGTCAGCGACTGGTCCGGCCGCATCAGCGCGAGGTCGAAATCGGGGGTGATGCCGAACAGCGCCAGGACCTGGTCGAGCATCTCCCGGTGCTGGCCGGTGACGCACACGCGGACGTCGAACGAGGCCGGATCGCGGCGGAGCTCTTCGATCACGGGAGCAAGCTTGATGGCCTCGGGACGGGTGCCGAAAACGAACAGGACTCTGGCTGGCATCGGACGAATCGCGGGATGGTACCCTGTGAGCGGTCCGGATGCGCCCGCTCGCCCTCCTGTTGGTCGTCCCCGCAACGCTCGCCGCGTGCGATGCGCTCGTGCGGATGGTGCTGTGGGGAGCGGCCCGCCGAAGGCGGCGTCAGCCCGCCGCCGAATGTAGGGCGTGGCTTCATCCCGCCTCCCCCGGGGGCGGGCGGGCTGAAGCCACGCCCTACACTCGGGGGGGCATGCTCATCGTCATCCCCGCACGCGCCGAGGGTGAGCGGCTGCAGGCCACGCTGGCTTCGACGAAAAGCGCCGACACGCTCCTTCTCCTCGACGGCGACGATCCCGGCGTGAACCCCCAGGGCGCGCGCGTCGTCGTCAAGACGCCCGCCGGCCCGTCCAAGGCGGCGGCGCTGGCGTGGCTCGCGCGCAACCACGGCGAGACCATCGAGCCATACGACACCATCCTCATCCTCGACGCCGGCTCGCGTCTGGCGCCCGACTTCTTCGAGCGCTTCCGGTGGCCGGACGACGCCACCGCGGTGCAGACCTTTCTGCGCGGCTCCTCGGAAGGCGTCGGCGCCGCCGCCGCCGAATCGGAGCGCGTGGCCCAGGACAGCGAGGACCGCGGCCGCGAGGCCCTCGGCTGGAACGTTCGGCTGCGCGGCACGGGCTCGGCCTTCAGGTCCGAGACCTTCCTCGAGCTGGTGCCGCGCCTCGACACGCGCATCGAGGACCTCGAAGCCACGCTGCTCCTCACCGCGCGAGGCGACCGGATCCGCATGACCGAGGCGGTGGTGCTCGACGAGAAGCCGGAGGCGATGACCGCGGCCGCCTCGCAGCGCGCGCGCTGGTTCCTGGGCCGCTACGAGCTCCTCGCGCGCCGCGCGCCCGCGTTCGCGCAGGTCGTCGCGAAACGGCCGCTCGAAGGCGCGGCGTTCCTGGTGGAGATCTTCGGCCGCCCGCTGTCGCTGACCGCGCCGCTGCGGGTCATCGCGGGGATTCTCCTGGCCCGGCGGCAGCACCCGATATTCGGCGGGATGCTCCTGCTCAGCGCGGCGGCCGACGTCGCGCTGCACGCGAGGGCGCGCCCCGCCGCGGTCCTCCGCCTCGGCGGCTCGTGGCTGATGGCCCTGCTGCTCGCGCCGCGCGCGCTGGTCCGCTGGATGCGCCCATGAACGTGCTGCTGCTGTCGTCGCGCTTCCCGTGGCCGGCGTACAGCGGCGATCGTCTGCGCGCGACGATCTGGCTGGAGGCGCTGCGGGAGGCGAATGTGGCGCTGGTGGCGCCCCCGCCCGACGCCGGTTCCTCGGAGCTCCTCGGGTTCCTCGGAGTTCCTCGGGGGGGAGGGGCTCCGAGGAGCTCCGAGGAACTCCGAGGAACCGAGGAACTGCCTCACCGTTTTTATCCTGCCAAGCGCTCCCTCACGCACGGCGCGTGCGCCGTCGTGCGCACTGTCCGGGAACGGCTTCCGTGGCAGTCGCTGCTGGCGGCGCCGCATGACTGGAACGGTGCCATCGCGAAGGCGCGCGCCGACTTCGGCTCCTTCGACACCACCATCGTCATCCTCTCGCGCCTCCATCCGTGGATTCCGGCGGCCGAGGGGATGCGCATCCTCGATGCGATCGACTCCCTCGCCCGCAACATGAACGAGCGCGCGCGCGCCGCGCCGCCGTGGACCCGCTGGATCTGGCGCGCCGAGGAGAAAAGAACGGCACGCGCGGAAGAAGGGATCGCCCGCGCCTACGATCGCGTGCTGTACGTCAGCGATGACGAGACCGGCGCGCACGGCGTCGCGGTCTCCAACGGTGTGCGCATCCGGCCGCTCGAGTCGCGGACGCGGAAATACGACTTCGGTTTCTGGGGACGCCTCGCCTACTTCGCCAACGCCGACGCCGCGCGGTGGCTCGTCGACGAGATCTGGCCCGCGATCCGCGCCATCCGCCCCGGTGCAACGCTCGTCATCGCCGGCGCCGACGCCCCCGCGAAGCTGCGGCGCGCCGCGGAGAGCCAGGGCATCACGCTCCTCTCCCCCGCTGACGACATCCCCGCGCTGGCCCGCGACATCCGCGTGGCCATCCTGCCGCTCCGCTACGGCAGCGGGGAGTCGACGAAGATGCTCGAGGCGGCCGAGGCAGGATGCGCCGTCGTGGCCACCGGGCGCGGCGTGCGGGGCCTCCCCGAGCTGGCGAAACACGCCACGATCGCCGAGGACGCGCAGGCCCTCGCGCGCGAAGCGGTGGGGGCGTTGACGGAGGCCGATACGGAACTGCGACGCCTGGTCGTGCAGCATTACGCGCGGGAGGCGACGTTGGAGAAGTTGCGCGCGCTGGTGAGGAAAGAAGCCGCATGATCCGGCCCTCGTCCAAAGAAGCCGGGCTCCGCACGGCCGCCGCGCTGGTGGGCGACTTCCTCATCGCCTGGGGCTCCGTCGCGCTGCTCGTCCTGATCCGCCGCTCCGTCCCCCTCGCCTTCACACGCTCGCTGCTCCCGCCGGAGAAGTTCGCGCTCACGCCGTCGGTGGTCCTCCTCTTCGCCGGCTCGCTCGTGATCGCCCTCGGCCTGAGCGGCTTCTATCGCCAGCGCATCACGCCGCGCACGCGCCCGGTGCTGCTCACCGCGCTGTTCATCCAACTGGCCATCGTCACCCTCGCCGGCACCGCCCTCGCGCAGCCGCTGCCGCGCACCATCGTCTTCGCCGTGCCGCTCCTCGAAGCGCTCGCCCTGCCGCTGTGGCGCATGCTGCTGCGCGGGGCCGTGCCCGTGCGTCCGCGCGGCACGGTGCTCGTCGGCGACGAGCGCGACGTCGACGCCGCCATGACCTCCCTGCGCGATACGGGCGACACGCGCGTGCGCGTCGTGGCCTGGGCCGCGCCCGCGCAACTGCAGGACCCGGCCATCCGCACCTGCGTCCGGGAGGCCGAGGAGGTGATCCTCGTGTCGACCGACGGCGATCCGCGGCTGCGCCTGGAGCTGCTCCGCGTGCGCGGCCCGCGCGGCTACCTCCTCCTCGCCTCGCATGCCGACGCCCTGCTGACGTCCTCGGTCTTCGGCTGGATCGGCGACCAGCCGCTGGTGGAGATCGCCGTCGGCTGCGGCTACGGCATGAGCGCCGCCATCAAACGGGCCATCGACATCGTCCTGGGCGCGGTGCTCGTCGTCGTCGCGGCGCCGCTCTGGATCGTGGCGGCCCTGGCCATCTGGCTCGAGGACCGCGGCCCGGTCCTCCTGCGCCAGGAGCGCGTCGGCCGCGGCGGCGTCCCGTTCGGGATGTGGAAGTTCCGCTCCATGCGCGACGACCGCGTCACCCGCGCCGGCGCCCTGCTGCGCCGGTACCGCGTGGACGAGCTGCCTCAACTGGTCAACGTATTGACCGGTGACATGAGCCTGGTCGGCCCGCGCCCCGAACGGCCGCAGATCGTGGCCCGCATCCTGACGGAGGTCCCGGACTTCGACCTGCGCAGCCTCGTCCGGCCCGGCATCGCCGGCCTGGCCCAGGTGTCCTCGGAATACGAGACCCGCCCCGAGGTCAAGCTGCGGTATGACCTCACCTACATGTGCGACTGGTCGTTGTGGCTGGACCTCAGACTGCTGCTCCGGAGCGTGTCGACGTCGCTGTCCGGGAGCGGCATTTGACGGAGGTCCATGTAGGGCGCGGCTTCAGCCCGCCCACCCCCGTGGGAGGCGGGCTGAAGCCACGCCCTACATTGGACGAGCGCCGCTACGTCGCCGGCGAGACCACCACGCTCGCGCGCGAGCTGCGCGACATCGCCCGCAGCGCGCACCTGCTGCGCAACCTCGTGCATCGCGACATCACCATCCGCTACAAGCGCTCCGTCCTCGGCTTCTTCTGGACGATGCTCCACCCGCTGCTGCTGGCGCTGATCCTGATGATGGTGTTCTCGTCCGTGTTCCGCTTCGCCGTGCCGCGCTACGAGCTGTACGTGCTCGCGGCGCTGCTGCCGTGGAACTTCTTCTCGCAGACCACCGTCGGCTCGATGGCTTCGCTGGCCTGGAACGGGGCGCTGATGAAGCGCGTGCGCGTGCCGAAGTCGATCTTCACGCTCTCGACGGTCGTGGCCGGCGTCGCGAACCTGCTACTCGCGTACATCCCCCTTCTGCTGATCATGCTCTTCCGCGGCGCGCCCATCCGCCCGGCCCTGGCCTTCCTGCCGGTGTCGCTGCTGCTGCTGGCGCTGTTCACCTACGGCGTGTCGCTGACCCTCTCGGCATTGGCGGTGTACTTCGTCGACGTGCGCGAGATGTACAACGTGGCCCTGACGGCGCTGCTGTACTTCACGCCGGTGATCTATCCGATCGAAGTCGTGCCGGAACGCTTCCGGCAGCTCTTCGCCCTCAACCCGCTGCTGTATTTCATCGAGATCGTGCGCGCGCCGGTGCACGACGGCGTACTGCCCTCTGCCCACGCGCTCACGGTCGCGACGGCGTGCGCGCTGGTCGCGGTCGTCATCGGGTGGACGGTGTTCCGCCGGCTGTCGCGCGGGTTTTATCCCTACCTGTGATGAACCGAGTCGAGCTTCACGGCGTCAGCGTCCGCTACCCGTCGCAGCGCATCCCGACGCTGAAGGAGTGGGTCGTGCGCGCGCGGGCGGCGCGCCCGGACGCGGTCGACGCGCTGCGCGACATCACCCTGTCGGTGGAGGCGGGCGAGGCGTTCGGCATCATCGGCAGCAACGGCGCGGGCAAGTCGACGCTGCTGCGCGTGATCGGCGGGATCATCCCACCCAGCCGCGGCGAGGTCGTGACGCGCGGCGCGCTCGCGCCGGTCATCGAGCTGGGCACCGGCTTCGACGGCGAGCTCTCCGGCCGCGAGAACGTCTTCTTCAACGGCTCGCTCCTGGGCCGCTCACGCGCGTTCATGAAGCGCTGCGAGGAGGAGATCGTCGACTTCTCCGGCCTCGCGCCGCACATCGACGCGCCGCTGCGGACCTACTCGACGGGCATGATCGCCCGCCTGGCCTTCGCCATCGCCACGACCATCGACGCCGAGATCGTGCTCCTCGACGAAGTGCTGGCCGTCGGCGACGCCGCATTCCGCGAAAAGTGCTCCGAGCGCATCCGCGCCTTCCACTCCAACGGTGCCACCATCGTGTTCGTTTCCCACGACCTCGACTCCGTCCGCGACCTCTGCTCGCGCGCCGCATGGCTGGAAAAAGGCGAGCTCCGCGCCATCGGCCCCGCCGAGGAAGTGATCGCGGCGTACGCGCCCGGCTCGTAGTCGCCTCCTCCGTCCCCCTCTGTGCCTCTGTGTCTCTGTGGTGAATACTCCCGTCCCTCCTGCGGGGCACGTGGGTATTCACCACAGAGACACAGAGCCACAGAGGGGGACGGAGGAGGCTCACGTCAGCCGACGTACGCCTCGTCCTGCTCGATGCGCGACAGCACCCACCCGAACTCCCCCGCCGTCAGCTTGCCCCCGCAGAACTCGCACACGCCGGTGGCGCCGAGGGCAACACGCGCCCCGCAGTTGGGGCAGGAGCGGCTCTGCACGCCCGCGTCCACGCCCCGGCTGCGGATCAGCGTCCAGTACTCGCTCCAGCGCCGCAGCTCGGTCGCCGAGCCGGAGACGACGCGGCCGTTCTCGTCCACCGTGTGGTCCCGTCCCTCGGCCCAGATCCGCACGGTGACGGACTCGTAGAACGCGTCGGAGTCGATCTTCACCGTCTCGATGCGCGTCACCCGGAAGTCCGCGACGACGTTCTTCAGACGCTGCCGGCGATAGGCGTCGATCCAGTAGCGGTGCATCTGGAAGAGGCCCTCGCTCTCCAGCGGACGCACGCGCTCCCAGTCCCGCGCGGTCCAGGCCTCCTGCAACTCGACGGCGATGTCGCGGACGCGCGCCTGGAAGGCCACCCAGTCGAAGCCGGGGTGCGCGGCGTTGAACGTCTGCAGATGCCGCGCGAACTGGTGCTGCCAGACCGTGGGGCGGTCCGTCCCCTGCTCCGGCACGTTCGACGTGAGCAGCGGGCCGCGCGTCTCGCGGTTCAGCAGGGCGATCGAGCGCACGTACCACTGGAACGCGCCGCTCTCGATCTTCACGCCGCAGTACTCGCACGCGCCGTCCGTCCGCGTGGCCAGCGCGGCGCCGCAGCGCGGGCAGTGATCGGCCTTGGCCTTCTCCGGCGGCGGCGAGAGGATGTCGCGCCGCCGCTCCAGCACCCACTGCTCGCGCACGTACCAGCTCTGCTCCTTCGTCGGATGGACCTCGGTGTAGTTCGCCTCGTAGACCACGTTGGCAGTAACCGTCTCCGCGTCGAGTCCCGCAAACGAGCTCACGCGGAACGACCCGATGACGACGCCCCGCACCTCCGTCGCCGTGGGTGCGCGCGACTGGAGTGCACCGCGCGCCGCGGCGCTGAGGTAGGGCGCGTAGCGGCCGAGGTCTTTCGCGCCGCGGGCGTGGTGGACGCGCGCGTACAGCGAGTAGCAGAAGTCGGCGAAGGTGACCTCGGAGAAGTTCGGATCGAACATCCGGAGCTCTCCGATGCGCCGCGCGCGGATCTCGCACGAATACGGCTGCGCGCTGGGCGTCCGCTGCGTCTGGATCGTGATCGCGCTCATGTCCGGCTTCCGGCGCAGCCACCGGATGACCAGGACGATCACGACGATGTCCACAGGAATGCCGATCGCCGGTTGTTCGATCGTCAGCCAGATGAGGAAACGGAGGACGAGCCACACCAGCTCCGCGCCGCCGCCGTCCCCTCCGCCGCTGCCGCCGCCGCTCGAGCCGCCGCCGGAGTACGACTGGCCGCCGCCCACGCGGGCGAGCGCCTCGACCGCGACGAATGCGGAGATCAGGAAAAGAAGGGCACGTTGCACAGCTCGTCCACGTCTCCTTCGCGCACCGGCAGGTGCTTCTCCAGCAGCGGCGTCAGCGCCCGCACGACGTCCGCGAGCGTCTCCGGGGTCGCATTCCGCTTCCGCGCCTCGTCCGCGAGACGGTTCCACTCCAGCGAGGGGACGCTCTCCAGAATGCCGCGGTCGGCGAGCAGCTCCAGCCTCCGCTCCATCGCGCTCAGGTACACCAGCACGCCCGTCTCCCCCGAGGTGTTGGCGACGCCGCGATCGTGAAAGGCCGCGGCGGCGGCGTTGCGGACCTGGGTCTCGCGGTCCTTCCGCGTCGTCATCAGCCGGCGCGCGTTGTCGCTGCGGACGAACAGCGCTACGAACCAGACGATGGCCACGTCGATCGCCACCCACACCGGCGCAAACGTCCACGGCGAGAAGAGCAGCACGAGCAGCGCGAGAAACGCGACCAGCGACGCGAAGCGCGCGTCGGCATGCGCGTAGGAGCCCGACCGCGCCCGCACTTCGACCACCACCTCCGCGCACGAGCAGCGCTCCAGCTCCCGAATGGCCTCGGTGATGGCCTCCATGACCGCCGGGTCGAGCCGCTTCATGACGGGAGGAGTATATGGAGTGCGGAGGCCATCGCGGTCCGGAGCTCTTCGAAACGCTTCTCCCAGGTCTGGGAGCGCGCGAACGCCTGGCGCTCCTCGGCGGCATCGTCGGAGAACGCCGCCACGATCTCCCGCTCGAACTCACCGGCATCCGACGCCAGCCGCACCAGCGGCGCGAGCGCCGCTACCTCCGGGATCGGCACCGACACCACCGGCCGCCCGGCCGCCAGCATCTCGTACACCTTCACCGGATTCGTGGCCTCGGTCAGCGGACCGCGCTTGAACGGGATGATGCAGACGTCCATGCGCGCCAGCCAGCGCGGCAGGTCCGCGTACGGCTGCTCGCCCGCCAGCTCGACGTTCGGGAGATCGCCGAACGGCAACACGTCCGCGCCGTACGTGGAGCCGACGAGCAGGAAGTCCCAGTCGGGACGACGTCTCGCGAGCTGCGCCACCAGCTCGACGTCGAACCAGTCGGAGATGGCCCCGTAATACCCGGCGACCTTGCGCGCGCCATTCGCCCGCGGCGTCTTCACAAAGTGCTCGTAGTCGCACCCATTACGAACCAACACCACACGATTTGCGTACCGACGCGCCGCCTGCTCCAGACGCGATGACGTGACGACCACCAGGTCGGCGTCCGCCATCAGCAGGCGCTCGGCGTCGTTCCGCGACTCGGTAGTGAAGGCGGAGATGTCGTCCATGCAGTCGTAGACGACGCACCCCGCCAGCTCGCGCGCGATGGACGCCCACCTCGGATGCTGCACGACGACCAGCTCCGCGCGCGGCACGGCGTGCAGCGGCATCTCCAGGACGTTCGGCGCCTTCTCGGTCGTCTTCCTCGCGGCCGTGCTCGCGTAAAACACCCGCCAGCCGTGCTTCGCGAACTGCAGCATCAGTTGCTGCGGGCGCTGGAAGCGGAAGTCCCACTCGATGATCGGCAGACAGACGACCGTCTTCGGCTCCGGCGCGGCGTCCCGCGGCACGATCGACAACGGCGGCGCCGGCCGCGCGCCCGCCGGCGCCCTCGCCGCCCAGGCGCGCCGGTACTGCCAGTTCCGCACGCGCTGCACGGCGCGCCACAGCCACGTCCCCTTCCTCACAACGCGAACGCGCCCCCGGGCTGCAGGACCTCGAACCGCACGTCCGGCGTCAGCGCGCTCCGCAGCACCTCGACCGGCTCGTCCTGGCCGTCGTCGCCGAGGTGGAACGTGTAGTAGTGCATGGGGATCGACACCTCGGCCTGCAGCTCCCGCGCGGCGCGCACCGCGTCGCGCGGAGAGACATGCACGCTGCACATGAACCACTCCGGCCGGAACGCGCCGATCGGCAGCAGCGCCACCTTCATCGGACCGAAGCGCTCGCGGATCATCCCGAAATGAGGCCCGTAGCCCGTGTCCCCGGCGAAGTAGACGTTCCCCCGCGGCGTCTCCAGCACGAACCCGCACCAGAGGTTCGCGTCGCGATCGGTCATGCCGCGCGACGAGAAATGCTGCGCCGGCACGCAATGCACGCGGACGTCGCCGGTGATCGCCGCCGACTCCCACCAGTCCAGGTCCGTCGCACCCTTCAGGAACGCCGCGTTGCCGAGGCCGACGAACGTGTGCTTCCGCTCCAGCCGCCGCAGCGTCCCGGCGTCCATGTGGTCGTAGTGGTTGTGGCTGATCAGCACCGCGTCGATCGGCGGCAGGTCCTCGAAGCGGATCCCCGGCGCGTGATGCCGCTTCGGCCCCGCCCACTGCACCGGGCTGCAGCGCTTCGACCAGATCGGGTCGGTCAAGATGTTGACGTTCGCCACCTGGACCAGCATCGTCGAGTGGTTCACCCACGTCACCCGCAGCCCGTCCACCCGCGCGGGCGGCACGGACGGCGTGACCTCGCGCCACTCCGACCACGGCCCCTGCTCGCGATGCGCCAGCCACTTCACGAGGTCGAGAAACCCCGCGTGCTGCGTCGGCCGCAGGTTGAAGAAGCGCCTCCCGTCGAAGTGATCCGACTTCGGCCCGCGATACTTCGGAGCGTTGAAAAACATCAGAGGAAAAACATCAGAGGAAAAACATCAGCGGTTGACGGTGCTCATGTCGGGATAGCGGTCGCCCGCGGCCACGCCCTTGGGCGCGATCGCGTCGATCCGCCGCATCTCGTCTTCACTGAGCGTGACCTGCAGCGCGCCCGCGTTCTCCTCGAGGTACTTCACGTGCTTCGTTCCCGGGATCGGCACGATGTCGTCGCCGCGGTGCAGCGTCCATGCGAGCGCGAGCTGCGACGGCGTCACGCCCTTCTCCCGCGCCAGCTCCTCGATCAGCTTCACCACTTCGAGGTTCTTCGCGAAGTTCTCTCCCTGGAATCGCGGCGCGCGGCGCCGGAAGTCGTTCGGCTCGAAATCATCGAGCGACTGATAGCGGCCGGTCAGGAACCCGCGCCCCAGCGGGCTGTAGGCAACGAAGCCGATGCCCAGCTCCCGCGTCGTCGGCAGGATCTCGTCCTCCGGGTCGCGCGACCAGAGCGAATACTCCGTCTGCAGCGCCGCGATGGTGTGCGTCGCGTGCGCGCGCCGGATCGTCTGCGGCGCCGCCTCGGACAGGCCGAGGTGGCGGACCTTCCCCTCGCGCACCAGCTCCGCCATCGCCCCGACCGTCTCCTCGATCGGCGTCTCGTTGTCGACGCGGTGCTGGTAGTAGAGATCGATGACGTCGATGCCGAGCCGCTGCAGCGACGCGTCGCACGCCTTGCGGACGTATTCCGGACGCCCGCTGATGCCGAGGAACTCGCCCTGCTCGCCGCGCACGTTGCCGAACTTCGTCGCCACGATCACGCGGTCGCGCCGGTCGGCGATCGCCTTCCCGACCAGCCGCTCGTTCGTGAACGGACCGTACATGTCCGCCGTGTCCAGAAAGGTGATGCCGAGGTCGATCGCCCGGTGGATCGTGGCGATGGCTTCGGACTCGTTCGATGCGCCGTAGAACTCCGACATGCCCATGCAGCCGAGTCCCATCGCGGAGACGGAGAGTGCGCCGAGGTTGCGGGTGGTGTTCATGATGTGAGCCTATCGCAGTACCCTTACCCGCGCATGCGCAAGCTTCTGCTCGTCATCGCACTCGCACTTCCGCTCCCGGCGCAATGGGCCGAGGTCGACAAGGCCGTGAACGAGGTCCTCGCCGAGTCCGGTGCGCCGAGCGCGTCGATCGCGATCGTCAAAGACGGCAAGATCGCGTACGAACAGGCCTACGGCCTCGCCCGCATCGGCACGAAGACGCCCGCCACGCCGGCGATGCGCTACAGCATCGGCTCGGTCAGCAAGCAGTTCACCGCCGCGGCCATCCTGCTGCTCGTCGAGGACGGCAAGCTCTCGCTCGACGACCGCGTCGTGCGCTGGCTCCCCGGCCTCACCCGCGCGAAGGACGTCAGCATCCGCCACCTCCTGACCATGACCTCCGGCTACCGCGACTTCTGGCCGCAGGACTACGTGATGCCGATGATGCTGCAGGACGTCGAGCCTGCGCGGATCCTCGCGGACTGGGCGGAGCGGCCGCTGGACTTCGAGCCGGGAGCGAAACGCCAGTACAGCAACACCAACTACACGATCCTCGGCGTGATCGTCGAGCGCGTGGCCGGCATGCCGTTCCTGCAGTTCCTGGGGCAGCGCATCTTCACGCCGCTGGGGATGAAGTCCGTCGTCGATACCGACCAGAACGCGCTCCCGGAGAGCGATCCGATGCGCTACCAGCGCTTCGCCCTCGGCCCGCCGCGCGAGGCGCCGAAGGAAGGCAAGGGCTGGATGTTCGCCGCGGGCGGCCTGGCCATGACGGCCCACGATCTCGCGCTCTGGAACATCTCGGTGATGGACCAGACCGTGCTCGACGCGTCGTCCTACCGCGAGCTGACGCGGGAGATGCAGACCACCAGCGGCGTCGGGGTCCGCTACGGCCTCGGCGTCGGCGTGGCGATCGTGGACGACCGGCGCACGATCTCGCACGGCGGCGAGGTCTCGGGCTTCACGGCCACGAACCAGGTGTTCCCCGACGACCGCGGCGCGATCAGCGTGCTGGTGAACCTCGACGCCAGCGGCGCGTCGAGCGAGATCGCCGCGAGGATCCGCAAGATCGTCTTCCCCCAGCCGATCGGTCCGTCGAAGGAAGCGCAGGCCGTCGCCCGCCGCATCTTCGAAGACCTGCAGCGCGGGCGCATCGACCGGTCGCTGTTCACCCTGAGCGCGAATCACTACTTCAGCGAACAGGCGGTGAAGGACTTCGCGGCGAGCCTCGGACCGCAGGGGAAGGTCGTGGAGATCACCGAGGAGACCCCCTTCGTGCGCGGCGGGATGGTCGGCCGCGATTTCAAGGTCAGGACCGCGAAGAAGACCTTCGAGGTCTCGACGTTCTGGACGGAGACCGGGAGACTGGAGCAGTACATCGTCACGGTGGAATGAAACGAGGGGAGCTGGAATGAGCATCGGCGTGCAGCGAGAGGAATCGGTCATCGAGTTCACCGTCCGCGCGGTCCTGGCGGGGATCATCTTCGGCGTCGCGTTCGGCGCGGCCAACGCGTACCTCGGCCTGCGCGTCGGCCTCACGGTCTCCACGTCCATCCCCATCGCGGTGCTCACCGTCGCGCTCTTCAAGCTCATGCGCGACCGGCCGGGCGTGCTGCTCGAGGCGAACATCTCCCAGACCATCGGCTCCGCGAGCTCGTCGCTCGCGGCGGGCACGATCTTCACCATCCCGGCGCTGTTCCTCTGGGGCATGGCGCCACCGTTCTGGCAAGTGGCCATCCTGGCGCTCCTCGGCGGCTTCCTCGGCATCGCCGCGATGGTGCCGCTGCGGCGGCTGCTGATCGTCCGGTCCGCGGACGAGCTGCCCTACCCCGAGGGCACGGCCTGCGCGGAGGTGCTGCGTGCGACCACGGCGAAGACGGGCAGCGGTGGCCGCTGGATCTTCATCGGCCTCGCCGTCGGCGCTGTGATCAAGCTCGCCCTCGGCGCGCTGGTCCTCCTCGACTCCGAGCTGGCGATGCACCTGCCCGTGCTCCCGAAGGCGGAGATCGCGCTGGAGATCGCCCCCGCGCTGCTGGCCGTGGGCTACATCCTCGGCTACCGGCAGAGCGCGATCATGGTCTCGGGCTCGCTGATCTCGGCGATCGTGCTGACGCCTCTGATCGCGGTGGTCGGCAACGCGTTGCCCGTGCCGCTGTTCCCCGAGGCCAAGATGCTCATCAGCGAGTTGAGCGCGGGGCAGATCTGGTCGCGGTACGTGCGCTACATCGGCGCGGGCGCGGTCGCGGCGGCGGGCATCGTGGCGGTGTTCCGGGCCCTGCCGACGATGGCCAGCTCATTCGCGGCGGTCGTGCGCGGACTGCGCGGCAGCGACCCCAGTCTCGCCACCGGCGACCGCACCGATCGCGACGTGCCGGCCTGGGTCGTGGTGGTGATCCCGGCGCTCGTCGTGATCACTCTGGTGGCGGTGCCGGGGCTCTTCGCCGGCAACATGACCCTCGTGCCGCGCCTCGTGGCCGCCCTCGGCGTGGCGATCTTCGGCGTGGCGTTCGTGGTCGTGTCGTCGCGCATCGTCGGCCTGATCGGCGTGTCGTCGAATCCCACGTCGGCCATGACGCTGGTGACACTGCTCGGCGTCTCGGTCGTCTTCGTGGCCCTCGGCTGGAGCGATCCTTCCGCGCGCGCGGCCATCCTCACCGTCGGAACCGTCGTGTGCATCGCCGCGTCGAAGGCGGGCGACATCTCGCAGGACCTGAAGACCGGTTACCTCGTCGGCGCGACGCCGGCGAAACAACAGTTCGGGCAGTTCATCGGCGCGGCATTCGCCTGCTGGGCCATCGCCGGCACGGTGCTCCTCCTCGGACGCGCGTTCACGTTCGGCTCCCCCGATCTCCCCGCGCCGCAGGCCACGCTGATGAAGACCGTCATCGAAGGCGTGCTCTCGGGATCGCTGCCCTGGGGCCTCGTCGGCGTGGGCGCGGCGCTGGCGATCTGCGCGCTGATCGCCGGCCTGCCCGGACTGGCGTTCGCCGTCGGCATCTACCTCCCCCTCGGCTCGCTCACCCCGATCTTCGTCGGCGGCATCGTGCGCCGGATCGTCGAGGCGCGGCGCAAGGGCAAGGCCGCGGAGAGCGACCCGGGCGTCCTCGGCGCCTCGGGCATGATCGCCGGCGAAGGGCTGGCCGGCGTCGCATTGGCGGGTCTCGTCGCCTTCGGCTTCAAGCGCCGCGACGAGCCGATCATCGGCGGCACCCTCGCCATCGTCCTCGGCGTCGCCATCGTGCTGCTGGTCTGCTGGCTGCTGTATCGCGCCGGACAGGATGTGGCTGCCGAAGGCAGCGACGCGGTGGAGGCGTCCACGAGTGCGAAGTAAACGCACCGCCATCATCCTCGGCGTGATCGGCATCGCCATCGAGCTGGTCACGGTCGTGCTTCTGGCCCAGAAGCGCATCCCGTCGAGTTACGGAGTGCCGCTGGTGATCACCGGCATGCTCCTGGCGTTCGTGCCGCTGTTCGCGCTGGCGCGGATGGGGCGGCGGCGGTGACGGGGTTCGGGGGGGCGGCAGGCACGTGCTTCGCGCCCCACCCGCCCAGGTCCCTCGCTCGACCCTTCCAAGAAACTCGTTGTTCGCGAGCCACAAGCTGCTTGCAATCAACATCTTGCGATCTGCTATGAGTCCGACATACTCAAGCAGGTTTCTTTCTCTCAGGCGCGGCGCAGCGTGCCGTCACCTGCTCGGGATGACATCCTCTGCCCTCTGCCCTCTGCGCCTTGTCCCCTCTGCCTGGGCGTGCTCACTTCCGCCGCCAGAACTGCACCTCGCCTTCTTCGAAGTCGAGCTCGAAGTGCTCGCGGACGTACTGGTCGACCAGGGGGGCGCGCCAGGCGTTGGGGATGTCGACGCTGAAGCGGCCGTGCGGGGTGGAGGGCATGAGCACGGCTCGGACTTTCGGATTGGATTCGATGCGGCGGATGACCTCGCGCTGCAGCTCGTCGGTCTGATGGAAGGCAACCTCGTACTGGCGGATGGGGCAGTCGCGGCGGAAGAGGAAGTACAGGACGCCGCTGTTGCTGAAGTCGAGGAAGGTCTCGTCCGGGGCGAGGGAGAGCTCGAGGTATTTCTTCACGCTCGCGATCGCCGACACGTCGCTGGTGTGCCAGTACGCGCCGCGGGCGCGGGGGACGTCGCGGATCTCCACCCAGTCCGCGGGCGGCCCGCGTTTGACGCGATTCGACCCGAGAACGGCTAAGTGCGTGGTGGGCCTGGCGATCACGAAGGCGACGACGATCATGGCGATGGCCAGTCCGCTGCGCCGGCGCAGGAGCCGCACCGCGAGCGCCACGAACAGCACGACGGCGGCCATGCCGAAGTAGCGGTGCCCGCGCTCGGCGTACGAGACGCCGGTGAGCACTGCCCACAGGGCGACCAGCACGAACGGCTCGAAGCGGCGCGGCCAGCGCCGGGTGATGGCGGCGCCGGTGAAGACCGCAATCACGGGCCAGGCGATGAACAGCAGCGACTGCGGATCGAGCGCCGCCCCGATGACCTCGGGGAAGAACGTCCGCTCGAGCATCGCCGCGGGGAGGTCGTAGAACCCCGTGGTGTATGCCGCCGCGACGGCCGGGACTTCGAGGAACGTGCCGCGGAAGAAGTCGTCGAGGATGCCGAGGACGGCGAAGCCGAGGAAAAGGGGGATGACGGCAGCGAGGAGGCCGGCCAGCGCGGGGAGAAGTCTTCGAGTCTTCGAGTCTTCGAGTCTTCGAGTCTCGTCGGCTTGACGACTCGACGACTTGAAGACTTCCCGCAACAGGGCGATGACCAGCGTCGCGAGCGCGTACGCTCCGAAATCCAGACTCGTCGCGCCGCACACCACCGTCGCGAACGCCGCATAGGCCCACCAGCGCGGTCTGCGCCATCGCACGGCTCCGGCGAGGAGCGCGAGCATGGCGATCGGCGGGAGCATGCGGATCGTGGGCGCGAAGAGGCCGGTCATGATGCTCAGCAGGACGCTCAGCAGCGCCGCCTCGGCCGATCCCGTCACCGCCCAGGCGAGGACGTACAGCGCGAACGCGTTCAGCGTCCCGATCACCTCGCGCGCCTTCGTCCGCCGTCCGGCGTTGACCTCGCCGGCCTGGAACACGAGATAGTCGAAGAAGCCGTCCTCGACCAGCCCATGCGCGGGGAGGATGTCGCGGTACGGCCGCTCGCCGCGCAGGTACTCCGAGGCGGGGAGGAGGGAGTGGCTGTCCTCGAAGAAATTGACGCGCGGCTTCCCTTCCGCCGTGGTCGTGTTCATGGCGTTCCAGTACGCGAACAGCGCCAGCGGGAAGACCATCGTCGTCAGCGCCCGTGTCGCGCGGCGGCGGTCCTTCACGAACAGCCGCACCAGGAACGGCGAGACCACGACTACCAGCAGCGCGTGCCAGCCGAAGTAGCGCTGGTCGCGCGCGAAGAAGCCGGTCTGCAGCACGAGCGCGAGCGGCGCGGCCAGGAACGCGAACGCCGGCGGCAGCGGCGAGGGGAGGAGCGTCACCGCAAAGCGCACGACGAAGACGATCAGCGCCGCGATCGGGACGCTGTCGAAGATGCTCAGCTTCGGAGCGACGTCGATCAGCGCCATCAGCGTCGTGAGGAACACCGGCACGAGCACGACGTCCGTGCGCGTGAAGTGCAGCTCGCGCGTCCTCACCAGCGTGACCAGGAGGATCGCGATCGCACACGGCACGATCGCGCGCGCGACGCTCATCTGCGCCGTCACCAGCCACAGCGTCACCAGCGGCGCGAGCATCGCCACGTTGCGCGCCCACGCCGCTCCGCCGGCGAGCAACCGCGCGACCGGGCGCAGCACGAGCGGCACGACGATGGGGAGGAACATCAGACCCAGAACCCAGCGCATCGGGCCGTGGGCATCGAAGCCGAGCGTCTTCGCCAGGCCCATCATCTGATCCGGCGGCGCCGGCCTGCGCCACACGAGGAGCAGCGCGATCGCGATCGTCAGTCCCCACACGGCGAACGCGGCGGACAGGAGCAGCTCGTGCCGCCTTTCGACCGTCAACGCGACGCCGCCTTCTCGAGCAGCCACTGCACGACCATCTCTTCCGCCCAGTACTCCGGACTCCACGGCAGCGCGCCGCCGATGAAGCCGACGTGTCCCCCCTTGGGCGTGGTCCGGAAATCGACGGCGGGAGACGCGTTCGCCTTCACGCGCGGCAGCACGTCCGGCGGCAGGAACGGATCGTCCTCCGCGTTCATCGCCAGGGTGGGCGTCGTGATGCGGCCGACGAAGCCGATCGAGCTCGAGCGCGCGTAGTAGTCGGCCGCGTCCTTGAACCCGTGCAGCGGCGCGGTTGCGGCGTCGTCGAATTCGCGGAACGTCTTCGTGCGCCGCATCGCCGCGACGTCGATGCGCGCCGCGATGTCCGGGCGTTCGCACTTGCGCTTCAGCGTGCTGAGGAAGCGCGACACGTAGAAGCGGCCCGCCGCGCTGTTCTGCAGGTGGTCCGCCCCCGCCGCCAGGTCGTACGGCACCGACAGGCACGCCGCGGCCGTCACGAGCGTCTGCCCCGCGTTCTCGCCCAGCCACTTCAGCAGCACGTTGCCGCCGAGGGAGGCGCCGAAGGCGAGGAGCTTGCGGTGGGGGAAGCGCGCGGAGAGCGTCCGCACGACGAAGTCGAGATCGCCCGTCTCGCCGGAGTGATAGAACCGTGGGCGCCGGTTCGGGATCATCTTGATGATGCGATGCGGCTCCCGCGCGCACGAACGGAAGTTGATCGCCGTGGCCGAGTGCCCGAGCCGGGCGATGATCGCGAGCGTGCCCTGCATGTAGACCGAATACGAGCTCCCCTCCAGGCCATGCAGGAGGACGAAGTGCAGGTTGCTCTCGCCGTCGAGGTGATCGAGCAGCAGCTCGTCGCCGTCCGGCGTCTCCAGCGACTCGCGGCGGAGCTGCACCAGCCGCCGCGGGCGCACGATGCGGCCCCAGATGGTCTGGAAATGTGGACCTGGCAGGAACCAGGCAGGGGAGAATTCGGTCATGCTTGCCGCTCTCATTCTCGCTCAGGTCGTCGATACGATCACCGTGACGGCCACGCGGACGGAGACGCGCGTCGCCGACACGCCCGCGAGCGTGGTCGTGCTGTCGTCCGACGCGCTGCGCAATTCGGCCTCCCCGGCGGTCGACGACGCGCTGCGGCAGGTCGCGGGGTTCACGCTCTTCCGGCGCTCGTCGAGCCGCGTCGCGAATCCGACGGCGCAGGGGGTGACGCTGCGGGGCGTCGGCGCGAGCGGCGCCTCGCGCGCGCTGGTGCTCGACGACGGCGTGCCGTTGAACGACCCGTTCGGCGGATGGATCTACTGGGGGCGCGTTCCGCGAGTCGCGCTGGAGCGGGCGGAGGTCCTCCGCGGCGGCGCGTCGGACCTCTACGGCAGCTCGGCGATGGGGGGCGTGGTGCAGTTCATCCGGCGTAAGTCGGCCGGAGTCACGGCCGAGATCTCGGGAGGGTCGCAGGAGACGGGCACGGCGTCGGTGTTCGCGGCGGGTCAGTACGCGAGCGTCGCCGTCGACCTGATGCGGACCGGGGGGTACATCCTGGTGCGCCCGTCGCAGCGCGGTGCGGTCGACGTCCCGGCCGACTCCGAGCACGCCGCGATCGACGCGACGCTGCGCGGCGCGGGAGCGTTCCTGCGTGCGTCGTACTACGACGAGTCGCGCGAGAACGGTACGCCCCTGCAGGTGAACGAGACGACCATCCGCCAGCTCGCGGCCGGCTTCGATCGCGGCCCGCTCACGCTACGGGCGTTCGCGAGCGATCAGGACTACTACCAGACCTTCTCCGCCGTCGCGGCCAGCCGGAATGCCGAGACGCTGACGGTCATCCAGCGGGTGCCTTCGCGCGGCGCGGGCGCCACGGCGCAGTGGACGCAGACCTTCGGCGCGCGGCACGTGCTCGTCGCCGGCACCGAGTATCGCTATGCGAAGGGCCGCAGCGACGAGCAGCGCGGCGCGAATTTCGTCACGGCGGGCGGGACACAGAACCACCTCGCCGCGTACGTCGAAGACCTCTTCTCCGTGACGCCTTCGCTGAGCGTCACTGCGGGCCTGCGCGCGGACCGCTGGCGGGAGACGGAGCTCAGTCCGCGCCTTTCCGTCCTGTGGCGCGCGAACGCGGCTGTCGCTTTCTCCGCCTCGGCGTACCACGCGTTCCGCGCGCCGACGCTCAACGAGCTGCATCGCGGCTTCCGCGTCGGCAACGTGAACACCCTCCCGAACGCCGACCTGCGCTCCGAGACGCTCACGGGCTACGAGCTGGGCGCGCGTCTGCGCAACGTGCGGCTCACGCTGTTCTCGATGCACGTCGACGACACGATCGCGAACGTGACGATCTCCCAGACGCCCACGCTCATCACCCGCCAGCGCCAGAACCTCGGCGAGACCCGCTCGCGCGGCGCGGAGGTCGACGGCGAGTGGCTCTTCGCGCGCGACTGGCGCGCATCCGCGTCGTGGCTGTTCGTCGACGCGCGCGTGGTGGGAGGGAAGCGCATCCCGCAGGTGCCGCGGCAGCAGGCGACGGCACAACTGAGCTGGCGCCGTTTCGGCGCGCAGGCGCGCTGGTCGGCGATGCAGTTCGACGACGACCTCAATGAGCTCCGGCTCGGGGCGTACTTCGTCGCGGACGTGTTCGCCGCGCAGCCGCTCGGCCGCGGACTGGAGGTGAACGCCGCGGTCGAGAACGTCTTCAACCGCGACGTCGAAGTCAGCGCCACCCCGGTCGTCACCCTCGGCCAACCCCGCGCGCTCCGCATCGGCTTGCGCTACGCTCGGTGACCCATGGCCTGGCGCATCGAGAAACAAGCGAACGGACGTTACGCGGTCTTCTCCACGCGGCTGAAGGACTACATCGTCATCGATGCCGATGCCGCGGAGATCGAGCGGATCTACGCGGAGAAGGGCGTGAAGGTGTACCTCGCCAGCGCGCGGGCGCAGATGGCGAAGGAGTACGTCGTGCCCGCGGAAGGCGAGGCGCTGATCGCGGCCAGCCGCGCGCGCGGTGAGACGCCGAAGGAGCCGCCCGAGCCGATCGGCGCGACGGGGTTCGATCTGTAGGCGGTCAGGTAGGGAAACGCGCCCGCCAGCCCCCTCCCTATTCAGGGGGAATCCAAACATGAGGATCGCGGCTCGTCCCGGTCTCTTCGCTACGCTCTTTGCCCTCGCACTTTTCTCCGGCGCCGCGCGGGCGGGGGAGGACCCGACCTTCGGTACATGGAGCATGGGGAAGCCGGCGCCCGGAAATCTCCTCGCCGTCCATTGCACGCTCCTCCGCAACGGAAAGATCCTGGTCGTGGGAGGCAGCAGCTACAACTGCCAGTTCGAGTGGGGCAAGGAGGAGGGACGTCTCTACGACATTGCCAGCGGCGAGTGGAGTGCGCCGCTCGCGACGCCGGCGCCGTTCGGGTCGGACAAGGACGCGTTCTGCTCCGGCCACGTGCACGACAACGTCGGCAACGTGATCTTCCAGGGCGGCCTCCTCGGCTACGGGAATCTCAACGGGCACGGCATCCCCGACTCGGCGCGGTACGACGTGGCGAGCGGCACGTTCTCGAAGATCAACGGCGGCATCGCGCACTGGTATCCGACGCTCGTCGCCGGCGTCGGCCACATCTACAACTTCCCCGGCGGCGGCACGGAGCCCTCGGGCCAGGCGACGGCGCAGGGTGACGACATCCAGAAGCTCGCCTACGGCGCGACGTCGTGGTTCACGACCGGCGTCGACGCGAACACGCAGTCGACCTATCCGCGCGTCGTCCTCCTGCCCGACGGACGGTTCTTCATCGCCTCGCCGTCCGCGCAGGATCGCAAGAACTACTTCTTCAATCCCGACGCGAACACGGTCCTGCCCGCGGGCGACGACACCGTGCCGGAGAGCGAGGCGCCCGGCGTGCACGAAGGCGCCGCCTGGAAGGGGACGGGCGTGCTGCTGCCCCTCGTCCCTTCGGGCGGCGGCTACCCGCACGCCCGGTTCGCGCTGCTCAACGGCATCCAGGCCTACGTGAAGAACCTCACCGACGCGAATCCGCAGTGGCAGGTGATGGGCGCCCGCCCGCCGGAGCTCGGATCGCCGTCGCCGTTCCGGCACTTCGGAAACTCGACGATCCTGCCCACCGGGCAGGTGATCGTGACCGGCGGCGTATCCGATCACAACGAAAGCGACGCCCACCCGGTGCTCAAGGCGGAAGTCTACGATCCCGACGCCGGCTGGCTCCTGACGTCGGCGGCGACCGTGCCGCGCAACTATCACGGCTCGGCGCTGCTCCTGCCGGACGGCCGGGTATGGACGGCCAGCGCGAGCCAGAATCACGCCGGCTCGCGCTGCGGCGTGGCCAACCCGAACAACGACAAACAGGAGAACACCGAGGAGCGGGTGGAGATCTTCACGCCCTGGTACGTGGGGCGCAACGACCGGCCGGCGGTGACGGCGTGCCCGGCCAGCATCAACAGCAACGGCGGCGCGTTCGACATCGGCATCGGCGGATCGCAGGGGGCAGCGGTCACGCGGGTGATGTTGATCCGGGCCGGCAGCGTCACGCACTCCTTCGACGGCGACCAGCGCGCGATCCAGCTCGACATCGTCAGCGCGACCGCGTCGAGCGTGAAGGTGAAGTCGCCGTACAGTGCCGCCGCGGCCCCTCCGGGCGACTACATGCTCTTTGCGTTGCGCAGGATCGCGACCAGCGGCTTCAAACAATGGGTGCCGTCGACGGCCTGCTGGACGCGCGTGACCACGACCCTGCGGCCGGAAGAGGCGTCGATCTGGCAGTCCACCGGCGTTCCGTGCAGCGGCACCAGCTGTCCGGGGTGGGCGCGCCTCGACAACAACTCCCGGAGCATCGCCATCTCCGCGGGGGGCGAGCACCACGAGCAGCGGCTCTACCAGCTCCACAACGACGGCGCGATCTGGCGCTACACCGACGTGACCTGCCAGTTCGACTCCTGTCCCGGCTGGCAGCGGCTCGACAACAACGACAAGACGGCGGCCCTCGCCTCGGCCGGCACGCTGCTCTATCAGCTGCACACGGACGGCGCGATCTGGAAGTACACGAACCTTCCGTGCAGCGGGAACAGCTGCCCGGGATGGAAGCGGCTCGACAACAACACGCGCACCATCGCCATCGCCGCCGGCGGCTCGCATCTGTACCAGCTCCAGAACGACGGCGCGGTCTGGCAGTACACGGGGACGCCGTGCACCGGCGAGTCCTGTCCGGGGTGGCAGCGGCTGGACAACAACAGTAAGACCACGGCCATCGCGGCGGCCGATCACAACCTCTATCAATTGCAGGTGGACGGCTCGATCTGGCACTCCAACGGCACGCCCTGCGCGGCCGAGTCGTGTCCGGGCTGGGTGCGCCTCGACCGCAATCCGCGGGCCGTGGGCATCGCCGCGGCGAACAGCCAGCTCTACCAACTGCACAACGACGGCGCGATCTGGCGTTACACGGGCACGCCGTGCAACGGCGACGTGTGCGGCGGCTGGCAGCGGATCGACAACAACTCCAGGACCGTGGCCATCGCGGCCACGGGCGCCGTCGTCTACCAGCTGCACAACGACGGCGCGATGTGGCGCTACACGGGCACGCCGTGCAGCGGCGACGTGTGCGCCGGCTGGCAGAAGGTCGACGACAACTCCCGCACCGGCATGCTGATCGCCGCCGATCCGAAGACGATGGGCAGCGGCGATCCCGTCTATCAGCTGCATGCCGATCCCCTGTACCAACTGCATTCGGACGGCGCGATCTGGCGCTACACCGGGCAGGAATGCGACGGACAGAACTGCCCGGGATGGCAGCGGCTCGACAACAACGCGAAGACCGTGGCCATTGCCGGGGCGGGGAGGCAGATCTTCCAGCTGCACAACGACGGCGCCGTCTGGCGCTCGACCGGCAAACCGTGCAGCGGCGACTCCTGCCCCGGCTGGCAGAGGCTCGACAACAATCCGCGGGCGAAGGCCATCGCGGCCGGCGGGAACCAGCTCTTCCAACTGCACGACAACGGCGCGATCTGGCGATCCACCGGCAAGCCGTGCAGCGGCGACTCGTGCCTGGGATGGGTACGGCTCGACAACAATGCGAAATCCGTGGCCATCGCGGCGGCCGGAACGTCGCTCTTCCAGTTGCACAGCGACGGCGCGATCTGGCGCTCCACGGGCAAGCCCTGTGTCGGCGAGACCTGTGGCGGCTGGCAGCGCATCGACGCCAATCCGAATACCAAGGCGATCGTCGCCACGGGCAATCAGCTCTTCCAGCTCCACAAGGACGGGAAGATCTGGCGCTACACCGGCATGCCCTGCAGCGGCACGGCGTGCCCGGGCTGGCAGCAGGTGGACAACAATCCTAAGACCGTCTCCGTCGTCGTCGGCGGCAACCAGTTGTACCAGATGCACAGCGACGGACGGATCTGGCGTTATACCGGCGTGCCGTGCACCGGCACGTCCTGCCCGGGCTGGCAGCGGCTCGACAACAATCTGAACACCCGCGAGATCGTGGCCACGGGCAATCACTTGTACCAACGCCACGCCGACGGACGCATCTGGCGCTACACCGGCCCGGCCTGCACCGGCGAGAGCTGCCCGGGCTGGCGGATGCTCGACAACAACCCGAAGACGAAACGCATCGCGACGGGAGGGTTCAACTGACGTAGGAGGGCGTTCCGATGGCGCGCGAAGGCGCGCCATCCCCGGCAAAGCCCCAATGGCGTTCACTTTAGGAGCGCAGGCCGAGAAACGCCGGGATGCGGAGCGCCGGCTTCCCAGCCGGCCGCTACGCCGGCTTCCAGCCGGCATGGTTCCTCGCGAGCGCCGTGCCGGCTGGAAGCCGGCGTAGCGGCCGGCTGGAAGCCGGCGCTCCGCACTCCATCAGGTCAGCGGACGGCGCGCCGCTTGGGCTGGAAGCGCCCGACGACGTGCGCGCTCGCGACGAGCACGGCCGTCTGTGGTCCCTCGGGGACGCTCTTGCCCGTGACGATGACGCGGTAGATGCCCGGCGCGGCGCCCTGGATCTCGAGCATCTCGACCGGATCGACCGCGTTCACGCCGCGCACCGCGTTCGCGCCGGCCTGGTCCTTGTTCAGCGTCCACGGGAGGATCGTGTTCCCCGCCGGATCGATCACCGTCACGTCCAGGTCGTTGACCAGCGCCTTCTCCGCGACGTCGGGCCCGCCGAGGTACGGGATGGCGGGGTCGGACCAGTTCAGGACGACGCGCAGGTCCTGCGTCCGATCCAGGGCCAGCGCGATCTCGTGGGTCTGGCCCTGCGCCAGCGCGAACGTGCGCACGCGATCCTCGCGGATGAAGTCGATCGACGCCTTCGCGTTCACCAGGCCGAACCCGAACGTGTAGTCCGGCCCCGGATTGCCGAGGTCCTCGGCGCCCGCGATCAGCAGCGCTTTCAATTGCGCCGGGGTCGGCTCCGAGCCGGGATGGGAACGGCGCCACTGCTCGACGAGCAGCGCGGCGATGCCCGTGACCGCGGGCGCGGCGGTGGAGGTGCCGTTGGCCGCCCCGTAGCGATCGGTGGGCTCGGTGGAGAGCACGCCGATGCCGCGCGCGACGAGCTCCGGCTTCACGCGCCCGTCCTTCGCGGGGCCGCGCGAGCTGAGCGAGGCGATGGTCCGGTTGGCGTTGACGGCCCCGACGGAGACCACGTTCTTCGCGGAAGCCGTCGCGCCGATGGTGTCGGACGGCGTGGCGGGATGGTGGGCCGCGGCTTCGCAGCCCGCGTTGCACGGCGCGGCGGGACAGTCGGTGCCGCTGCCATTGCGCGAGACGCAGTAGTACTGGCCCTCGATCACCTCGGCGTCCGCATCGGCGTGCAGGTGCCGCTGGAACGGATCGAAGCGCAGCATCACCGGGATGTTGCCGTCGTTGCCCGCGGAGTGGACGAAAAGGATGCCGCGCTCGTTCGAGATCGCGTCGATGGGCGCGGTGTAGACCAGATCGTAGGCGCCCCAGTACGAGTCCTGCCCCATCCAGACCGGCGGCTCGCCGTCGACCCAGCCGAGGAGATAGCCCCAGGAGTTGTTGTCGACGAGGACCTGCAGCGGCGGGAGCTGCTCGTCCTTGAGGGCGAAGACGTCTCCCGTACACGCGTTGCTGCCGGCGGGGTCGGGCACGCAGAACTGGTGCATCGTCACCGCGGGCGCCATGCCCTTCGCGTCCGGGCGCAGGCCCGCGGCGCCGATCGTGCCGGCGACGTGCGTGGCGTGTCTGCGCGCTCCGCTCGCGCCGCCGATCGTCGTCGGCGCGACGTGCAGACGCCCGCCGAACTCGACGTGCGACGCCTGGGCTTCCCCGAGCTCGAAGAGCGAGACCGTGACGCCGCTGCCGGAGAGGCCGTACGGCGGCGGGTAGAGCTCGTTCACATGGGACATGGTCGCGGAGACGGCGTTGTCGACGCCGACGCGGAAGCGGCGGCGTCCGGCGACGGCCAGCACGCGGGGATCGGCGGCGAGCGCTTCGAGCGCCGCGGGCGGGACCATCACGTCGATCCGCTGCGCCGGCAGGAAACGCGTGGTGAGGAGCTCGAGCGAGCCGCCCGCGGCGAGGATCGCCTCGCGGGCGGCGTCGAAGGAGACGCCGCGGTAGAAGACGACGGTGAGATCCGCGCGGTCATACGCCCGTGCGGCGGCGCTCCAGGCGGAGGGGTGGATCTTCCCCCCGGCATGAAGCGGCAGCACGAACAGCAGCGCGAGCAGACATCCCAGACCCCACAATGTAGGGCGTGGCTTCAGCCCGCCCCCCCGGTGCGAGCGCGGCAGAAGCGCGAGCTCCCCGCCCCGCCCGAGAGGCGGGCTGAAGCCACGCCCTACATGCGGTTCGGCCGTAGCCTCCATCTCAGCGGCGGACCGTGCGGCGTTTCGGCTGGCGCGTCTCTTCGAAGGTTGCGGTCAGCGTGTACTGCGGCTCGGCACCGAGGGTGCCGGCGGCTTCGATCTTCAGGGTGACCTGATTCGGGACGCTGTTCACGTCCGCGGTCAGCACCGCCGTCGTATTCGCCGCGATCTCCTGCGTGCGCGAGATCCCGTTGCCGGTGAGCGTCGCGCGCAGGGCCGTGTCGCCGGCCGTGACCGTCACCGCGATGGGGCCGGTCTTCGTCACGTTGAACTTGTAGAAGTCGACGTCGCCCTGCGAGCAGAGCCCCGCGGCGACGAGCTGCCCCGCCGGGATGTTGCCGTACGCGCGGTCCGCCGAGTCGTTGCCGCTCACTTCCTGCACGTCGCGGCAGGGGCGGGCCGTGCGCGCGTTCGTGACGAGCACCGCGCTCTGCGGCCCCTCCACCACGCTCGTGCCGCTGACCAGCACCCGGTAGACGCCGGGCGCCGCGTTCGCGATCTCCACCACTTCCACGTTGTCGACGTTGTTCACGCCCTTCGTGGCATGGGCCTGGTAGTTCTCCTTGTCCAGGATCCACGGGAAGACCGTGGCGCCGGAAGGATCGATGACGCGCAGGTCGAGGTTGTTGACCAGCGCCTTCTCCGCGATGTCCGAGAACCGCGGGTCGTACACGATGTAGGGGTCCGTCCAGTTCAGCACCACCCTGACGTTCTGCGTCTCCGTGACCACCAGCGACAGCTCGTACGACTGCTGCTGTCCCGCGGCGAAGGAGAGCGTGCGGATGCGCTGCTGCGCCCCTTCGTCCGCGCGGATCAGATCGACGGACCGCAGCGCGTTCACGAGGCCGAAGCCGTGCGTGTAGTCCGGGCCGGGGTTGCCGATCTCGTCGGTGCCGGCGATCAGCAGCGCCTTGACGGCGGCGGCCGACGGCTGCGTGCCGTAGGAGCGCTTCCACTGCTCGGTGATCAGGGCGGCGATGCCCGCCACGGCCGGAGCGGCCATCGAGGTGCCGCTGAGGTTCCCGTAGGAATTGGTGGGGATCGTGGAGTGCACCGACGCGCCGCGCGCGACGACGTCCGGTTTCACGCGGCCGTCCTTGGCCGGACCGCGCGAGCTGAAAGGCACGATGGCATTGCTGCCCTGGAGCGCGCCGACCGCCACGACGTTCTTCGCCGCGGCCGTCGTGCCGAGCGTGTCGAACGGCGTGATCGAGTGGTGCAGGCCGATCTCGCAGCGGTCCGTGGTGGCGTTGCAGCCCGTCGGGCAGTCGGTGCCCGAGCCGTTCTGCGAAACGCAGTGCACCTGCCCCTTGATCTCTTCGAAGTCGTTGTCGACGTGATGGTGCGAGCGCCACGGATCGCCGATCAGCGACGACGGCAGCGTCGCGTCGTTGCCCGCGGAGTGGATGAAGAGGATGTCCTTCTCCCGGGCGATCTTGTCGATCGGCGAGGCCAGGATCAGGTCATAGGCGCCCCAGTAGATGTCGGTCTCGCTCCACACCGGCAGGTCGCCGTCCCACCAGCCCCAGACATAGCCCCAGGAGTTGTTGTCGATGGTGACGCCGCGGGGGGGGAGCTCGTCTTCCTTCAGCTCGAGCCATTCGCCGGCGCAGTCGTTCGAGTCGTAGGCCACGCAGAACTGCTCGATGCGGGCCTTCGGCGCCATCCCCTTCGCCGCCGCCTTGATGCCCGCGGCGCCGATCGTGCCGGCGACGTGCGTGGCGTGGCGTGCGTCGTCCAGCGTCCCGCCGTTGGTCGTCGGCGCGAGCGTCAGGCGCCCTTCGAACTCGGGGTGCGACGCCTGGGCGGCGGCCAGCTCGAACAGCGAGACGGTCACGCCCTCGCCGGTGAGGTTGTACGGCGCGGCCTGCACGATGTCCACTTTGGACAACTGCGCGGTGACGGCGTTGTCCGAGGCGATGCGGACCTTGCGGGGTCCCACGATGGCCAGGACGGACTCGTCGCCCGCGAGCGCCAGCAGCGACGAGGACGGGATGCGCGCCATGACGCGCTGCGCCGGGAGGAAGTCGAAGGTGAAGATGTCCATGGCGCCGCCGGCCGCGAGGATCGCGGCGCGGGCCTGGGCGAAGTCGACGTCGCTGTGGAAGAGCACGTGGACGTCCATGAACGGCTTGCCCGAGGCCGCCGCGCGGATGGCGGTGCGGTGCAGCTTCTGCCCGGCCGTGATCGGCTCGATCTCGCGGACGCGCGCGTCGTTCGTGAGATCGGCGTTCGCGGCCATCCTGGCGAGGTAGCGGCCGCTGGGGAGGGCCTTCATCACGACCAGCCCTTCCTTCGCGAGCTGGGCGCGGTCGTAATCCGTCAAGTCTTTGACCGGATTGAGGATGACGGCGCGTCCGCGGGGGGCGGCGCGCTCGATCGCACGCGGCCCGGACTCCGAGATGGCGAACGCGAACGACGGCAGGATGACGAGAACGGCGGCGGCGAGGAGACGGCGCATGATGGTTATTGTACGTTCTTCGGCGGGATGTGTCTGTCAGGATTTGTGGTGCCCGAGGTCGGACTCGAACCGACATGAGGGTTGACCTCGGCAGATTTTGAGTCTGCTGCGTCTGCCATTTCGCCACTCGGGCCTATTGCACTACCGCGTTCGTCTCCTGCCACTTCTTCGCACAGCTGTGAAGCTCTTCGTCCGTCAGGATCCGGTTCGTGGACTTCGCGAGCTGGAACAGCTCTCGCGCGAGCGACTCTTCCTGCGGGTACCCGTTCGCGTCGAGCCAGTAGATCACATTCGAGAGACCGCACATCGGGCCGACCTCGATGACCTGCCGCAGACCGAACATTCCCGCGGGAACGCCGGAGTAAACGCGGTCGGCGAGCCAGTCGCTTCCCTTCTTGCGCGCTTTGATGATGGCGGCGGCGTGGACGCCGGTGCCGGTCCGGAAGGCGTCGCGGCCGAAGACCGGGTAGCGGTCGTCGAGCGGGACTCCGGTCACCTTCGAGACGAATTTCACGTACTCGGGGAGCGCGGTGAGGTCGTTGTCGATCCACCCCATCAGCTTGAGGTTGACCATCAGCACGTCCATGGGGGTGTTGCCGACGCGCTCTCCGATGCCGGCGGCGGAGCCGTGCACGCGGTCGGCGCCGGCTTCGAGGGCGGCGATGCAGTTGATCACGCCCATCTTCCGGTCTTCGTGTCCGTGCCAGTCGACCTTCACCTCGGGGTTGATGCGGTCGACGAGCTGCCTGACGAAGCGGACGACGTTGCGCGCGCCCCACGGGGTGGCGTGGCCGACGGTGTCCGCGATGCAGATGCGCGCGGCGCCCGCGTCGATGGCAGCGGTGTAGAGCTTCTCGATGTCCGCCGGCTTGGCCCGCGTGGTGTCCTCGGTCACGTACATGACCGGGATGCCCTGGCTGACGGCGAAGCGGACGGCCTTGGCCGACTGTTCGACGATCCAGTCCAGGTCCCACTCCTCGGCGAACTGGCGGATGGGGGACGAGCCGATGAAGAGGTCGGCCTCGATGGCGATGCCGACGCGCTGGGAGATCTCGACGATCGGCTTGATGTCGTTCTCGTGCGTGCGCCCGGCGGCGCTGGGATAGACGGAGAGCTTCTGCTCGACGATCTCGCGCGCCAGGCGCTCGACCGTCTTCTGCACGTGCGGCCCCGCGCCCGGCAGCCCGATGTCGGCGTTGTCGATGCCGATGGCGTGCATGTAGTGCAGGATGCGCAGCTTGTCTTCGATGGAGGGATCGGTGACGGACGGCGACTGGAGCCCGTCCCGAAGGGTCTCGTCGTCGAACTCGACCTTGCGCGAGGGCCGTCTGGCCTCCTCGCCGTCGGTGTTCCAGTCGTGAATCAGGTGCTCGAGGTTCTCGGTCATGAAAGGCGGCCAGTTTAGCCTACTATGACGCCATGAAAGTCATGACCGGACGCGTCGTCGGCGGCAAGATCGAGGTCGAAACGGATCTCCCGGAAGGCACGCCTGTCGCGATCCTGGCGGCGGGTGATGCGGGCTTTCAGCTCACTGCCGAGCAGGAGGAAGAGCTCGTGGTCGCGCTCGAAGAGATTCGCGGCGGCAATTACGAAGATGGTCACGAGCTTCTTCGCGAGCTCCGCGGACTCTACGGTTGAGTTTCCGGTTCAAGGTCGGACCTCGCGCCGGCCGGCAGATTCGTGCGGCGGCAAAATGGTGGGCCGAAAACCGTTCGGCTGCACCCGCATTGTTGCGCGAGGAACTGGAAGCAGCCTATGCGTTGATCGCGGACCTGCCGCTTGCCGGGCAAACGGTCCCGCACTCGCGCATCGTCGGTCTGCGGCGAGTGCTCCTCAGCCGCACCCAGTATCACCTCTACTACGTCGTACCGGACGACGCGGTGATCGAGGTGCTCGCGTTGTGGCACACGAGTAGAGGAGTACCACCTCCGCTGTAGGCGAATGTAGGGCGTGGCTTCAGCCCGCCCCCCTGCCGCCCGCTACGCTCGTTGCGGCACGTGCGAGCTTCTTCGCGATCCATGTCAGCGGAGCGCCGGCATTCTGCCGGCCGCTACGCCGGCTTCCAGCCGGCACGCGCTTGCGAGGACTCATGCCGCCTGGAAGGCGGCGTAGCGGCCGGCTGGGAAGCCGGCGCTCCGCGCCGGGGGCGGGCTGAAGCCACGCCCTACATGGCCGCGTAGCGAGCCGGAGAGCATAGCCCCCGGCTTCAGCCGCAATGGCGTTAACTTTAGGGCGAGATCGCCCCTCACCCGGCCTTCAGCCACCCTCTCCCCGCAAAAAGCGCGGGGAGAGGGGCCAAGGAATTTCGCCTCTCGCGAGATTGAAGCCCGGGAGAACCCATCTCGCGATCAATAAGAGAGATCGCCCGCCTCTTCGCGAGGCGGAATGTTGTGAGCCCCTCTCCCCGCGGGTTTTTGCGGGGAGAGGGTGGCCAACGGCCGGGTGAGGGGCGCGCTCGCCTAAAGTGAACGCCATTGCGGCTTCAGCCGGGGGAACGCGGCATGTGCGGTCCACGCAGCCCGCGTAGCGGGCGACAGGGAACGTGGACTCGCTACCCCACCGGACAAGGCGCGCCCGACGGCACGAACGTCGCGACGTAGTTGCGCACGAAGTTCCTGGACTCGGCGCCGCCGTAGGCGGTGGCGTGGATCTGGTACTGCAGGTCGCGCATCATCGCCTCGGGAGCGATGTCGAAACGGACGGTGAAACCGAGGCGGCTTCCGGGGCCGAACCGGCGCCCGCGGGCGAGGACGGTTCCGCCCTCGCCGAGAAACGTCAGCGCCTGCGCCTCCCCGCCGATCGGCGTGACGCGCGCGTTCAGGAGGCCGCGGCCGCCGATCGAGAAATCGATGGCGCTGTGGTCGTAGGTCGCGATACCCAGGCGTCCCTTCATGATCACCGTGACCTCGACGGTCGTGCCGGCGCACACGGTCCCGGGCAGGCGCGCGGTGATGTCGAACGCGCCGTCGTCGGTGTCGACCTCGGAAGGAACGACGCGCGCGGCGGGCGGAACCGCCGCGCACGCGGTCATCCATAGGAAAGCAAGAGCGACTGCACGACGGCCGGCGCTCTTCATCGTCATCACTTCTTCTGGAAGTTGGCCGCGCGCTTTTCCAGGAACGCGCCCATCCCCTCTTTCATGTCCTCCGTCGACGCGAGCAACCCGAACAGCGTCGCCTCGAGGAACTGTCCCTCTTCGAAGGGCATGTCGCTGCCGCTCATCACGGCTTCGATCGCGGCGCTTACCGCCAGCGGGCCGCGTTTCGCGATCGTCCGGGCCATCTCCTCGGCGGCGGTCATGAGCTGATCGGCGGGGACCACTTTGTTCACCAGGCCAATGCGCTCCGCTTCCGCGGCGCCGATGCGGTCGCCGGTGAGGATCAGCTCGAGCGCCTTCCCCTTCCCGAGCAACCGCGCCATGCGCTGCGTGCCGCCGTAGCCGGGGATGATGCCGAGGGTCACCTCGGGCAATCCCATCTGCGCTTTGTCGGAGGCGATGCGGATGTGACACGCCAGGGCCAGCTCGCAGCCGCCGCCGAGGGCGAAGCCGTTGATGGCGGCGATCACGGGCTTGGGGAACTTCTCGATCGCGCGGAAGACGCGCTGCCCCTTCTCCGCGACCGCCTTGCCGGTGATCGGCGTCATCTGCGCGAGCTCGTTGATGTCCGCGCCCGCGACGAACGCCTTCTCCCCGCCGCCGGTCAGGATCACGCAGCGCACGGCATCGTCATCCCGCGCGGCGTCGAACGCCTGGCCGATCTCCGAGACCGTCTGCGCGTTGAGCGCGTTCAGCACCTTCGGGCGGTCGACGGTGATGACGAGCACGCCGTCGCGATTTTCGGTTTTTACGTTGTCCATTACTTACCCGCCTTGTCGAACGGCACCGGCTTGTCGCCGGAGTAGTCGTAGAAGCCCGAGCCGGTCTTGTTGCGGCCGAGGCGGCCGGCGAGGACCATCTTGCGGAGGAGCGGCGGAGCGGCGAACCGCTTCTCCTGATACTCCTCGTACATCACGTGGGTGATGAAGTACGTCGTGTCGAGGCCGACGAAGTCGAGCAGCGTGAACGGCCCCATCGGATGACCGCAGCCGAGGACCATGGCCTTGTCGATGTCCTCGATGGATCCGACGCCCTCCTCATACGCGCGGATGGCGTCGAGGATGTACGGCACGAGCAGGCGGTTGACGATGAAGCCGGAGTTGTCGCGGCAGGCCACGGCTTCCTTGCCGAGGGACTTGGCGAACGCGAAGGCGGCGTCGAACGTCTCGTCCGTCGTGAGGATCGTCCGCACGACCTCCACGAGCTTCATCAGCGGGACGGGATTGAAGAAGTGCATCCCGACGAACTGCTTCGGCCGGGCGGTGGCCATGGAGAGCTCGGTGATGGTCAGCGAGGAGGTATTCGACGCGAAGATCGCCTCCGGCTTCACGATCCGGTCGAGCTCCGCGTAGGTGTCCTTCTTGAGCTGCGCGTTTTCGATGATGGCCTCGATGACGATGTCGCAGTCGGCGAGGTCCTGCAGGTTGGTCGAGCCCTTCAGGCGGCCCATGCAGGCGTCCATGTCGGCCTGTTGCATCTTCCCCTTCTCGACGAACTTCGAGAGGGACTTCTGGATCCCGCTGAGGCCCTTGTCGAGATACTTCTGCTCGACCTCGCGGACGACGACGTCGTACCCGGCCTGCGCCGCGACCTGAGCGATGCCCGAGCCCATGAGGCCGCAGCCGAGCACACCCACTTTCTTGATTGCCATGTGTGACTCCCTTCGTGAAATCGCGCGCATTGTAGTGCGAGCGATTATTCTCCGCGCGTGAAGCTCAAACCGCAGGTCATCTTGCTGGGCGTCGCCGCGCTGCTCAACGACACGGCGAGCGAGTTGATCTATCCCCTGCTGCCGGTTTTCCTGACCACGACGCTTGGAGCGACGCCGGCGGTGGTCGGGTTGATCGAGGGTGCGGCGGACGGGCTGGCGTCGATCCTCAAGTACTTCTCCGGCGCGTGGTCGGACCGGGCGCGGCGGCGCAAGCCGCTGATCGTGACGGGCTACGCGCTGGCGGCAGGCTCCCGCGCGCTGATCGCGGCGGCGACGATGTGGCCGCTCGTGCTGACCGCGCGTCTGGTCGACCGCACGGGCAAGGGCATCCGCTCCGCGCCCCGCGACGCGATGATCTCGGACGTCACGCCGAAGGAGCACCGCGGCCGGGCCTACGGCTTCCACCGCGCGCTGGACCACACCGGCGCCATCCTCGGACCGCTGCTCGCCGTGCTCCTCCTCCAGGGCCTCGGGCTCTCGCTGCGTACCACGTTCTTCCTGGCGGTGATCCCCGGCGCGATCGGCGCGCTGATGCTCGCGCTCCTGCTGAAGGAGACGAAGGCGGAAGGCGGAAGGCTGAACGATGAACGAAAGCCCGCGGAGGATCGTTCATCGTTCATCGTTCATCGTTCCCCGTTTCGGCGGGCCATCGCCGCCATCGCCCTCTTCTCCCTCGCCAACTCCAGCGACGCGTTCCTGCTGCTCCAGGCCCACGCGGCCGGCGTGTCGACGGCGATGTTGCCGCTGTTGTGGGCGGCGCATCACGTGATCAAGTCGCTCTTCTCGACGGCCGCGGGAGGGCTGTCCGATCGCGTCGGACGGCGCGGGCTGCTCGTCAGCGGCTGGACGTCGTACGCGGTGATCTATGCGCTTTTCCCCTTTGCGCACTCGCTCGCGGCGTTCGTGGCGCTGTTCATCCTGTACGCGATTCCATTCACGCTCGCGGAAGGCGCGGAGCGCGCGTGGATCGCGGACCTGGTGCCCGCGGAAGCGCGCGGACGGAGCTTCGGGATCTACTACCTCACGAACGGGATGTGTGTGCTGGCGGGCACCGCGCTGTTCGGCGTGATCTACCAGCAGTTCTCGCCGCAGGCGGCGTTCTTCACCGGTGCCGCGCTCGCGCTCGCCGCGGCGATGGCCGTGCTCGCCACGCGGCGCGGATAGGCACTCGTCGTGCTCTTCCCCTTCGTGACAATGAAGGAGGAAAAACATGGCAGAAACACGTGACATGAACCGCGACCCCATCACTGGTGAGCCCGGATCGCATCCGGTCGGAACGGGTGTCGGCTCCGCCGGTGCCGCAGCCATCGGCGCCGCCCTCGGCGCGCCGTTCGGCCCGATCGGCATGCTCGTCGGCGGCGCGATCGGCGCCGTGGCGGGCGGAGCCGCAGGACACGCGGCAGGCGAGCGCATCGATCCGACCGGCGAGGCCGAGTACTGGAAGGGCGCGCACAACTCCCGTCCGTATTTCGACAAGAACCACACGTGGGACGACTACGAGCCGGCGTACCGCTACGGCTGGGAGTCGCGCACGCAGCACCGCGACCGCAAGTGGGACGACGTCGAGAACGACCTCTCCCGCGGCTGGGAGACCGTGAAGGGCAAGTCGGCGATGACGTGGGACAAGGCGAAGGACGCCGTCCGCGACTCGTGGGACCGCACGGACCGCACGTACAGCACGTACCGGTCGACCGACGACAAGTGGCGCACGCATTTCACGAATGCGAGCTACAACGACAAGACCAGCGACTACGACCGCGACTTCGCTCCGGCGTACCGCTACGGCACGTTCTCGCGGCACCGCTACTCGGACCGCACGTGGGACGACAACCTGGAGCGCGACCTGTCGCGCGACTGGGACCGCACGAAGGGCGGCTCGCGCCTGACGTGGGACAAGGCCAAGTTCGCGGTCAAGGACGCATGGCACGGCGTGGAGCGCGCGATGCCGGGCGACGCGGATAAGGACGGCAGGTAGTTTTCTGTTGGTTGTTGGACGTTGGACGTATAGGACGAATAGGACGGATAGGACCGATAGGACCGATAGGACCCTACCGCCCTCCCAGTCCTATACGTCCTATACGTCCTATTCGTCCTATACGTCCTATCTGTCCTATGGGTCCTATTCGTCCTATCCCCGCGTGAGGTACTGCACGAACAGCGGGGCCACACTCCGCACCTCCACCCCCGCCAGCCCCCGCGCGTTCCGGTGGCTGTTCGTCACCCCGATCGCGTCGAACAATCCCGCTCCCTGAATGCGCTCCAGCGCGCCCTCCGGGAACACTGCGTGCGTGGCGATGGCGATCAGCTTCCCCGCCCCCGCTTCGCGGTACGCGCGCGCGGCGTTGATGAGCGAGCTGCCGGTGCGGATCATGTCGTCGTAGATCACCACCGTCTCCCCCGACAGCGACGTGCTCACCGCCGTCACCTCGGTCGTCTCCCCGCTGATGCGGCGCTTGAAGACGAAGGCCGCGGGGACACCCAGGTCGTTCGCGAGGGACTCGACCCACTTCGCGCGGCCGGCGTCCGTGGAGCCGAGGATGAAGCGGTCGCCCGCGAGATCGCGGGCGAGCTGCACGATCACCGGCTTCGCATACACGTGAAACGGCCGGATCGTGCCTTCGAAATAGTGCGGGATGCCCTCGCTGTGCAGATCGAGCAGCACGATCTGATTGCCGAGCTTCGCGCGCGGGATGGACGACAACATCCGTGCGCGGTTCTTCGCCATGACCGCCTCGCCGCGCTTCACCGCGCGCTCCATCGTCGAGTAGCCGAAGTACGGGACGATGAGGGTGAGCGTCGACGCACCGCACTCGACGAGCGCGCAGCCGAGGTCGTACAGCTCCAGCGTGGCGTCGTGATCGCACGTGCCACCGACGAGGACGACGTCGCGGTCGTTCACCTCGTCGACGACCCGGAGGTAATGCTCGCCGTCGGGAAAACGGTCGCGGTCGATCGTTCCCAACGGCGAGCCCAGCTCCGCGGCGAGCTCCTGGTAATCCTCGATCGCGAAGACGATCACGGCGCTACGCCGTTTCCATCATCTCCGCGGGGATGTCGAAGTTCGACCAGACGTTCTGCGAGTCGTCGTGGTCGTCGAGCATCTCCAGGAGGCGCATGATCTGCTTCGACTTCTGCTCGTCGACGGAGACGTAGGTCGACGGGATCATGTCCAGCTTGCCCTCGAGCGTCGGGATCTTGTTCGTCTCGAGCGCCTGGCGCACGGACTCGAAGTTCTCCGGGGTCGTGTAGATCTCGTACGTCTCCGGATCGTCGGTCTGCAGGTCGTCCGCGCCCGCCTCGAGCGCGATCTCCATCAGCTTGTCTTCGCCGACGGCGCTCTTCTCCACGGCGAAGAAGCCCTTCTTCTCGAACTGGAAGCGCACCGAGCCGGGAGTGCCGAGGTTGCCGCCGTACTTCTCGAACGTGTGGCGGATCTCGGGGGTGGTGCGGTTGGTGTTGTCGGTGAGGCACTCGACGATGATGGCCACGCCGCCCGGACCGTAACCCTCGTACGTGATCTCCTCGTACGTCGCCCCTTCGAGCTCACCGGTACCGCGCTTGATGGCGCGCTCGATGTTGTCCTTGGGCATGTTGTTGGCCTTGGCTTCGGCCACGGCGGCGCGCAGGCGCGGGTTGCCGGCGGGATCACCGCCGCCGAGTCGCGCGGCGACCGTCATTTCCTTCAGGATGCGCGTGAAGATCTTGCCGCGCTTGGCGTCGGCCGCACCCTTCTTGTGCTTGATCGTGCTCCATTTGCTATGGCCCGACATGGGAACTCCTCAGAATGATCGAATTGGTGAGCGGAGAACTGTTGAGCCGCTCAGCGAGAGGCTGTATAGCTTACCCCATGGCGCCCGAATTCCCCATCCGCATCATCACCGACGACGGCGAGTGCGAGGTTATCCAGTCGCCCGAGGAGCTCATGACCCGCGTGGACTCCCTGGACTCGACCGACCCCGCAGGGCGGGTATGGGTACGGGACGCATACGACCGGACGGTACGGATCCGGATGCGCGGGGGGATGGTCGAAGTGTTCAGCCTCTGATGGTTCGGGTGGTGCCCCCAGCATTCCACACCCTACTGCTGGCATTCCGTCTGCACCGATTTCTGTCCCGGCGCGAATCCACGCGCATGCATCCCAAACGTGAATCGGAGAAAGGAATCAGACATGCGACTCCTCGCCTGCCGCAGTTTGTCCGCAGCTTCCCTCGCAGTGGTCCTCACCCTGTTGCCCGGCGCCGGAAGAGCGGAAACGGGCAAGACCGCGCCGGCCGTCCGCACCACGGGCATCACCGTCACCATGTACTGCACCTCCGACTCGATCACCTGCGAAGCGGTGGCGACCGGCGGCAGCGGGGGCTACAGCTTCGCGTGGACCAACGCGGAACTGGGATACACCGAGGGCAATTACAGCGAAGCCGCTCCCCAGTGCTGGTCCGGGCATAACAAGTTCACGGTGAGCGTCACGGTGACGGACGGCCTGGGAGCGACTGGGACGGCATCCAAGTATTTCGTCTGCCCCTGAGCCCCTCCTCTCCACCGCACTCCTAAAACCAGGATGTGCGCCCGCCCAGCACTTCCTCCGCCGCCCGCACGCCGTGGTAGAGCGCCTCTTCGAACAGCGCGACGCCACTGAGGTCGGTGTTGGCGAAGTGGATGGCGCCGTGGGGGGCGGCGGCGTGGCGGCGGGCGGGGCTCCAGACGAAGCCGGGGCGGGGGCGGATCATGGCGTGGCCCCAGCGCATGACGTCGAGGCGCTCGGTGAGTTGGCGGAGGTCGGGGTGGGCGCGGGAGAGGTCGGTGAGGGCGACGTCGGCCCAGTCGTCGCGGCCGGTGGCGAGGAGGCGCTCGCGCTCGCGGCGCTCGTCGGGGCCGGCGAGGGGGTAGTAGTACGTGAGGACGGTCGGGCCGCGGTCGATGCCGCGCTGGTGGGTGGAGACGACGTAGCCGAGGGAGGGGCTGTCGTAGAGGACGTTGTCCCAGGCGAGGGGGAAGCCGTGGGAGACGGGGCGGTCGCGCAGGGTGAGGTTGGCGACCATCCACGAGCCATACGTGAAGTCGGGAGCGGTCTCGCGGGATGGGATCACGTATTTCGCGACGAACTGCGGGCCGGCGAAAATCACGTGTCTGGCGTGGATGCCCACGGCCTCGTCTCCGCGAATGGCGATCACGTCGCCGTTCGCGGCGATGTTGGTGACGAGCCAGCCGGTGCGTGACGGCGCGAAGCGCGCGAGGTGACCGACCGCGCGGCCGTTGCCTTCGGGCCAGGTGACCGAGGGGCGGTCGTCGCGGGAGGCGAAGTAGAAGACGCCCGCCCAGGCGCTGGTGTCGTCGAGGAGGGTGCCGTAGTCGTCGCGCGTCGCGTATTCGACGAACCAGCGCAGGCGGGGCGAGGTGAAGCCGCGCGCGTCCATCCACTGGCGCATGGAGATGCGGTCGAGCGCCGTGACCTCGGCGTCGTCGGAGCCGAGGGCCATGGGGATCTCGAAGGCGCGGCGGCCTTTCGCGTCGCGCCAGGCGGACCACTTCGCGATCTCGGTTTCGAAGGCGTGGAGCTGGCGGAGGTCTTCGTGCGTGGCGCCGGCGCGGAGGTAGAGGCCTTCGTACCAGCGTCCGCGATAGAACAAGCGCTCCTCGGGGTCGCGGACCAGGAACTGCTCGGCGATCTCCG
>DASUSN010000012.1:0-52404 GCA_036375075.1 Thermoanaerobaculia bacterium
CGCCTGGTCATCAACAACCCGTACTTTGAAGCGACGAGCGACGACTGCTTCGCGCACTGCGCGAACCCGGCCTTCGACGCCGCGACGTGGGAGATCTGGGGCGCGCTGCTCAACGGCGCGCGCCTGCTGGTCGTCCCGCCGCCGGCGGTCATGGACCCGGCCCAGCTCAACGCGAAGCTGTACGGGAACGGCGTCACCGCACTCTGGCTGACCGTCGGCCTGTTCAATCAGTACGCCGGCCACCTGGGCGACGCCTTCGGCCAGCTCCGCTACCTGCTGGTCGGCGGCGATGCCCTCGATCCGAAGACCATCCGGCAGTTGCTCGCCAGCGGGCAGCGTCCGGCCCACGTGGTCAACGGCTACGGCCCCACCGAGACGACGACGTTCGCCATCACCCACGACATCCTCGCCGTGGCCGACGACGCGCGCTCCATCCCCCTCGGCAAGCCGATCGCCAACACGCAGGTCTACATCCTCGACGGCCGCGGCGAGCCCGTTCCGGCGGGCGTCGAAGGAGAGCTGTACATCGGCGGCCACGGCGTCGCCCGCGGCTACCTGAACCGCGCCGAGCTGACCGCGGAGCGCTTCCTGAAGGATCCGTTCAGCGCCGACGCGAATGCCCGGATGTACAAGACGGGCGACCGCGGCCGCTGGCTCGCCGACGGCACCATCGAGTTCCTCGGCCGCAACGACTTCCAGGTCAAGCTCCGCGGCTTCCGCATCGAGCTCGGCGAGATCGAGACGCGGCTCAGCGAGTGCGCCGGCGTCCGCGACGCGATCGTCATCGCCCGCGAAGACGTCCCCGGCGACAAGCGCCTGGTCGCCTACCTCGTCGCCGAGGACGAGCTGTCCGTGGCCGGCCTGCGCGATTCGCTGTCGCGCCAGCTCCCCGAGTACATGGTCCCCTCGGCGTTCGTGCAGCTCGACGCGCTGCCGCTGACCGCCAACGGCAAGGTGGACCGCAAGGCCCTGCCCTCGCCCGAGACCACTGCGCTGAGCGTGCGCGAGTACGAGGCGCCGCAGGGCGAGATCGAAGAGAAGCTCGCGGCGCTGTGGCAGGAACTGCTGCGCGTCGAGCGCGTCGGCCGTCACGACAACTTCTTCGAGCTCGGCGGCCACTCGCTCCTCGCGGTGCAGTTGATCTCGCACGTCCGCACGGCGCTGAACGTCGAGCTGCCGCTCCGCGAGCTGTTCGCGACGTCCAGCCTCAGCGCACTGGCCGACGCCGTCCGCGCCGCCGGCGCCAGCACCCTCGACCGCATCGAGATCGCCGACCGGAATCAGCCGCTGCCGCTGTCCCTGGCGCAGCAGCGTTTGTGGTTCCTCGACCAGCTCGACGGATCGGCCGCGTATCACATCCCCACGTCGCTCCGCCTGATCGGCGACCTCGACGTGACGGCGCTCCGGGCAGCGCTCGACCGCCTCGTCGCGCGGCATGAAGTGCTCCGCACGTCGTTCGCCGCCGTCGACGGCGTCCCCTACCAGCAGATCGCGGCGGAAGACCGCGGCTTCGCGCTGGCGCTGCGCGACCTGCGCGGAATGGAGAACCTCCCGCAGGTCGTGGCGGAGCTGACGGCCGAAGAGGCGCGTGCGCCGTTCGACCTCAGCGCCGGGCCGCTGGTCCGCGGGTCTCTCTTGCGCGTGGCCGACGACCAGCACGTGCTGCTGGTCACGCAGCACCACATCGTCAGCGACGGCTGGTCGCTGAACCTCTTCACGCGCGAGGTCGCGGCGCTGTACGCGGCCTTCACCCGCGGCGAGGCCGACCCGCTGCCGGCGCTGGAGATCCAGTACGCCGACTACGCCCAGTGGCAGCGCCAGTGGCTGCAGGGTGAAGAGCTGGCCCGCCAGTTCGACTTCTGGAAGGCGCATCTCTCCGGCGCGCCCGCGCTCCTCGAGCTGCCCACCGACCGCCCGCGCCCCGCGGCGCAGAGCCACGCCGGCGACACGGTGCCGTTCACGCTGTCCGCGGAGCTCACCGCCGCGCTGCGCGCCCTCGCCCAGCGCCACGGCGCCACGATGTTCATGACCCTGCTGTCCGCGTGGGGGGTGCTGCTGTCGCGTCTCAGCGGCCAGTCCGACGTGGTTATCGGCACGCCGGTGGCCAACCGCCAGCGCCAGGAAGTCGAGAGCCTCATCGGCTTCTTCGTCAACACCCTGGCCCTGCGCCTGCGGTTCGACGAACAGCCGAGCGTCGCATCGCTGCTCGGCCAGGCGAAGGAAGCCACCCTGGGGGCGTTCGCCCACCAGGAGCTACCGTTCGAGCAGGTGGTCGAAGCGGTGCAGCCGCAGCGCAGCCTGAGCCACGGTCCGCTGTTCCAGACCATGCTCGCCCTCAACAACACCGACCTCTCGTCGGACAGCGAGTTCCAGCTCCCCGGCCTGCGCCTGGCCGCGGCGGGCAACTCCATCACCACCTCGCAGCAGGACCTGTCGATCCACCTCACGGACGCCGGCGACGCGGTGTCGGGCTTCCTGGTCTACACCGTCGACCTGTTCGACCGCGAGACCGTCGAGCGCTGGGCCGGCTACTTCGCCCGCGTGCTCGAAGCGATGGTGGCCGACGAGTCGGCAACCGTCGACGCGCTGCCGCTCCTGCCGGACGCGGAGCGCCACCAGGTGCTCTACGGCTTCAACGCCACCGCAGCCGAGTATCCGGCGGACACGCTCATTCACGAGCTGTTCGAGCGGCAGGCTGCCTCGCAGCCGGACACGATCGCCGTCGTCTTCGAGCACGACAGCCTGACCTACGGCCAGCTCAACGCGCGCGCCAACCAGCTCGCCCACGAGCTGATCGCCCGCGGCGTGCAGCCGGACGACCGCGTCGCCATCTGCGCCGAGCGCAGCCTGGAGATGGTCGTTGGCCTCCTCGGCACCCTCAAGGCCGGCGGCGCGTACGTGCCGCTCGATCCGACGTACCCCGCCGACCGCCTGCAGTACATGCTGCACGACGCGGCGCCGAAAGCCGTGTTGACGCAGCAGCACCTGCAGCCGTCGCTGCCCGCGACCGGCGCGCCGGCGCTGCTGCTCGACCGCGAGGCCTTCGCCGCGCGGCCGTCCACCAATCCGGAGCGCCGCGCGACCGTCCGCAACCTCGCGTACGTGATCTACACCTCCGGCTCCACCGGCATGCCGAAGGGCGTGCTCAACGAGCACCAGGGTGTGGTCAACCGCCTGTGGTGGGCGCAGTCCGAATACCGCCTGCAGGCCGACGACCGGGTCCTGCAGAAGACGCCGTTCGGTTTCGACGTCTCGGTGTGGGAGTTCTTCCTCCCGCTCCTGGCCGGCGCGCGCCTGGTCATGGCCCGTCCGGGCGGCCATCAGGATCCCGCGTACCTGACGGAAGTCATCGCCCGCGAGCAGATCACGACGCTGCACTTCGTCCCGTCGATGATCCCGGCGTTCCTGACCGCGGCGAACGCGGAGAACTGCGCGAGCCTGCGCCGGATGCTGTGCAGCGGTGAAGCGCTGCCGCACAGCGCGCTGGTGGACGTCGCCGCGGCGATCCCGCAGGTCGAAGTCCACAACCTCTATGGTCCGACCGAGGCGGCCGTCGACGTGACGGCGTGGCCGTGCAGGGTGGGGCAGTACGGCCAGATCGTGCCGATCGGCCGTCCCATCGCCAACACGCAGATGTACGTGCTCGACTCGCACGGCGAGCCGGTGCCGGTGGGCGTCGAGGGCGAGCTGTTCATCGGCGGCGTGCAGGTCGCGCGCGGCTACCTGAACCGTCCCGAGCTGACCGCGGAGCGCTTCGTGAAGGATCCGTTCAGCACGACGCCTGACGCCCGCATGTACAAGACCGGCGACCTCGGTCGCTGGCTCCCCGACGGCAACATCGAATACCGCGGCCGCAACGACTTCCAGGTCAAGCTCCGCGGCTTCCGCATCGAGCTCGGGGAGATCGAGGCGAGGCTCAACGAGTGCGCGGGCGTGCGCGAGTCCGTCGTCGTCGCCCGGGAAGACGTGGCCGGCGACAAGCGCCTGGTCGCGTACCTGGTCGCCGAAGAGGGCATGACGCTGCAGACCTCCGAGCTGCGCGCGGCGCTGTCGGCGCAGTTGCCGGAGTACATGGTGCCGTCCGCGATGGTCACGCTCGCGGCGCTGCCCCTGAGCGCGAACGGCAAGCTCGATCGCAAGGCGCTGCCCGCGCCCGATGCGACGGCGCTCGCCGCGCGCGTCTACGAGGCGCCGCAGGGCGAGATCGAGACGGCCCTCGCCGCCATCTGGCAGGACCTGCTCAAGGTTCCGCAGGTCGGCCGCCACGACCACTTCTTCGAGCTCGGCGGCCACTCGCTGCTCGCCGTGCAGGTGCTCTCCCGCATCCGCACCACCCTCGGCGTCGAGCTCCCGCTGCGCACGGTCTTCGCGGCCGGCACGCTGGCCGCGCTGTCCGGCGCGGTGTCCGTCGCCGGCGCCAGCACGATGGAGCGCATCCAGCGTGCGGACCGCGGCCAGGCGTTGCCGCTGTCGCTCGCGCAGCAGCGCCTCTGGTTCCTCGACCAGCTCGACAAGCAGGCCAGCGCGGCCTACCACATGGCCTCCGCGCTGCGTCTGACGGGCAAGCTCGACGTCGCGGCCCTGCAGGCGACGCTCGACCGCCTCGTCGCGCGTCACGAAGTGCTGCGCACCGCGTTCGTCGCCAAGGGCGGCGTGCCGTACCAGCAGATCGCGCCGGAAGACCGCGGCTTCGCGCTGGCGCTGCACGACCTGCGCGAGCTCGACGAGGACAGCCGGACGCGCGTCGTCGCCGAGCGGACCGCCGGCGAGGCCCGTGCGCCGTTCGACCTGACCGTGGGTCCGCTGATCCGCGGCTCGCTGTTGCGCGTCGCGGACGACGAGCACGTGCTGCTCATCACCCAGCACCACATCATCAGCGACGGCTGGTCGCTGAACATCCTCGTGCGTGAGGTCGCGGCCCTGTACACCGCCTTCACCCGCGGCGAGAGCGATCCGCTACCGGAGCTGGAGATCCAGTATGCCGACTACGCGCAGTGGCAGCGCAACTGGCTGCAGGGCGAAGAGCTCGCGCGCCAGTTCGACTTCTGGAAGGGCCACCTCACGGGCGCCCCGGCGCTCCTGAGCCTCCCGCTCGACCGCCCCCGTCCGGCCGTGCAGAGCCCCGCCGGCGGCATGGTGTCGCTGGCCCTGCCGCCCGCCCTCACGGCCAGCCTGCGCGCGTTCTCGCAGCGTCACGGCGTCACGCTGTTCATGACGCTGCTCTCCGCCTGGGGTGCGCTGCTGTCGCGGCTCTCCGGCCAGCAGGACGTCGTCGTCGGTACGCCGGTGGCGAACCGCCAGCGCCGCGAGGTCGAGAACCTCATCGGCTTCTTCGTCAACACCCTGGCCCTGCGCCTGCGCTTCGACTCGGAGCCCAGCGTCGCCGCGCTGCTCGAGCAGGTCAAGGAGACCACCCTCGCGGCCTTCGCCCATCAGGAGCTGCCGTTCGAGCAGGTCGTCGACGCCGTCCAGCCGGAGCGTAGCCTCAGCCACAGCCCGCTCTTCCAGACCATGCTGGCGTTCAACAACACGTCGGAAGGGGATGGGGAAGGCGCGCGCAGCCTGCCGGACCTGAAGCTGGCCGCGGCGCAGGAAGCCGTCTCCGCGACGGCGCAGTACGAGCTGTCGCTCAACCTCAACGACGGCGGCGCGGCGCTGTTCGGCACGCTCACCTACGCGAGCGACCTGTTCGACCACTCCACCATCGAGCGCTGGGCCGGCCATTTCGTCCGCCTCCTCGAAGCGATGGTGGCCGAGCCCGCGGCCCGCGTCGGCAGCCTGCCGCTCCTGGCTGCCGCGGAGCGCGAGCAACTGCTGGCCGGGTTCAACGCCACCGCGGTGGCGTATCCGAGCGACGCGCTCATCCACCAGGTGTTCGAGCAGCACGCCGCCGCGCGGCGGGATGCGCCGGCGGTGGTCTTCGAAGACCGCACCCTGACGTACTCCGAGCTGAACGCGCGCGCCAACCAGCTCGCGCACGCCCTGATCGAGGCCGGCATCCAGGCCGACGACCGCGTGGCCGTCGCCGTCGAGCGTGGCCTCGATCTCGCCGTGAGCTTCCTCGGCGTCCTCAAGGCCGGCGGCGCCTACGTGCCGCTCGACGCCGCCTATCCGGCGGAGCGCCTGCAGTTCATGCTGAACGACGCGGCCCCGAAGGTCGTGCTGACCCGGCAGGGCCTGCGGCTCCCCGCGGTCGACGCCCCGGTCTGGGCGCTCGACAGCGAGGACGTGCTGCAGCACCTCGAGTCCCAGCCGTCGCACGATCCGCGGGCCGATGTGGCCGCGCGGCATCTCGCCTATGTGATCTACACCTCCGGCTCCACCGGCCAGCCCAAGGGCGTCATGGTCGAGCACCGCGGCGTGTGCAACCTGGCGTACGCGCAGAGCGACGCCTTCGGGGTCGACGCGGCAAGCCGCGTCCTGCAGTTCGCTTCTCCCGCCTTCGACGCGAGCATCTCCGAGCTGGTGATGACCTTCGTGCAGGGCGCCTGCCTCTGCCTCGCCTCGCGCGACGCCATCATGCCGGGCGAGCCCCTGCAGACGACGCTGCGCGACCTGGCCATCACGCACGTGACCCTGCCTTCGACGGCACTGGCGGCCTGCGGCGACGCGGACTTCCCGGCGCTGCAGTCGCTGATCGTCGCCGGTGAGGCCTGCCCGCCGGCGGTGGCCGAGCGCTGGCACGACAAGGTCCGGTTCTTCAACGCCTACGGCCCGACCGAGACCACGGTGTGTGCCACCCTGCAGCACTGCGACGAGGTCTATCCGGCGACCGTCCCGATCGGCCGGCCCATCGCCAACACGACGATCTACATCCTCGATGCGAACCGGCAGCCCGTGCCGGTCGGCGTCGAAGGCGAGATCTACATCGGCGGCAACGGTGTGGCCCGCGGCTACCGCAACCGCCCCGACCTCACCGCCGAGCGCTTCATCGCCGATCCGTTCCGCAGCGATCCGAACGCCCGGATGTACAAGACCGGCGACCTCGGTCGCTGGCTGGCGGACGGCAGCATCGAGTACCTCGGCCGCAACGACTTCCAGGTGAAGGTCCGCGGCTTCCGCATCGAGCTCGGCGAGATCGAGACGAAGCTCGCCGCCTGCGCCGGCGTCCGCGAGGCCGTCGTCATCGCGCGGGAAGACGTGCCGGGCGACAAGCGCCTGGTCGCGTACGTCGTGGGATCGGATCTGTCGGTCGCCGATCTGCGTGACGCGCTCTCCGCGCAGTTGCCGGAGTACATGGTCCCCGCGGCCTTCGTGCAGCTCGATGCCATCCCCGTGACGTCCAACGGCAAGGTTGATCGCAAGGCTCTGCCGGCCCCGGACGGCAAGGCGCTGGTCCGGCGCGAGTACGAGGCGCCGCAGGGCGAGCTCGAAGAGCAGCTCGCCGCGATCTGGCGCGAGCTGCTGCACGTCGAGCGCGCCGGCCGTCACGACACCTTCTTCGAGCTCGGCGGGCATTCGCTGCTGGCCGTGCAGTTGATCTCCCGCATCCGCACCACCCTCGGCGTCGACATCGCCCTGCGCGACGTCTTCGCCAAGGCCAGCCTGCGGGCGTTGGCCGAGGCAGTACGGGAGGCCGCGGCGAGCACGTTCGAGAAGATCGAGATCGCCGACCGCACGCAGTTCCTGCCGCTGTCGCTGGCGCAGCAGCGCCTGTGGTTCCTCGATCAACTCGACAAGTCCGCGAGCGCGGCGTACCACATGCCGGTTGCCCTGCGCCTCCTCGGCAACCTCGACGTCGCGGCGCTGCGGGCGACCCTGGACCGCCTCGTCGCGCGCCACGAAGTGCTCCGCACGTCGTTCGTCTCCGTCGACGGCGTCCCGTACCAGCAGATCGCGGCCGAAGACTTCGGCTTCGCGCTGAAGCACGAAGACCTGCGGTCCCTGTCGTCCGACGATCGCGAGGCGGTCGTGGCCAGGCTGACGGCCGAAGAGGCGGCGGCGCCGTTCGATCTGAGCTCCGGCTCGCTGATCCGCGGCTCGCTGCTCACCGTCGCCGACGACGAGCACGTGCTGCTCATCACCCAGCACCACATCATCAGCGACGGCTGGTCGATGAACATCCTCATCCGCGAGGTCGCGGCGCTGTACACCGCCTTCACCCGCGGGGAGAGCGATCCGCTGCCGGCGCTGGAGCTCCAGTACGCCGACTACGCGCAGTGGCAGCGCAACTGGCTGCAGGGCGAAGAGCTCGCGCGCCAGTTCGAGTTCTGGAAGACGCACCTCACCGGCGCCCCGGCGCTGCTCGACCTCCCGCTCGACCGTCCGCGTCCCGCGGTGGAGAGCCACGCCGGCGACACGATCTCCCTGGTCCTGCCGCCCACGCTGACCGCCGACCTGCGGGCCTTCTCGCAGCAGCACGGCGTGACGCTGTTCATGACGCTGCTCTCCGCGTGGGGCGCGCTGCTCTCGCGGCTCTCCGGGCAGCAGGACGTCGTCGTCGGCACGCCGGTGGCGAACCGCCAGCGGCGCGAAGTCGAGAACCTGCTCGGCTTCTTCGTCAACACGCTGGCCCTGCGCATGCGGTTCGACGCGAAAGATGGTGAGCAGCAGCCCAGCGTCTCCGCGCTGCTCGAGCAGGTGAAGGACACCACCCTCGCCGCGTTCGCGCATCAGGAGCTGCCGTTCGAGCAGGTCGTCGACGCCGTGCAGCCGCAGCGCAGCCTCAGCCACAGCCCGCTGTTCCAGACCATGCTGGCGTTCAACAACACGTCGGACGGCGAGGGCGGCGGCGCGCTGACCCTGCCGGAGCTGCAGCTCGCCCCGGCGCAGCAGGCCCAGACGACGGCGCAGTACGAGCTGTCCCTCAACCTGAACGACTCCGGCGAGACGCTGACCGGCAACCTCACCTTTGCGCGCGACCTGTTCGACGCGTCGACGATCGAGCGCTGGGCCGGTCACTACGTCCGCCTGCTCGAAGCGATGGTCGCGGATTCCTCGGCGACCATCGAAACGCTCCCGCTGCTGTCCGTCGCGGAGCGCGGCCAGCTACTGACCGCCTTCAACGCCACCGCGGCTGCGTATCCCAGCGACAAGCTCATTCACGAGCTGTTCGAGCAGCAGGCCGCCGCGCACCCCAAGTCCGTGGCGGTGATCTGTGAGGACCACAGCCTGACGTACGGCGAGCTCAATGCCCGCGCGAACCGTCTCGCCCACGAGCTGATCGCGATGGGCGTGCAGCCCGACGACCGCGTCGCCATCTGCACCGAGCGCGGTCTGGACATGGTGGTCGGCCTCCTCGGCATCCTCAAGGCCGGCGGCGCCTACCTGCCGCTCGACCCCGCGTACCCGAGCGAGCGCCTGCAGTACCTGCTCGAGGACGGTGCGCCGAAGGCCCTGCTGACGCAGAAGGCTCTGCAGTCGCTGCTGCCGGCGGGCGACGTGCCGTCGCTCCTGCTCGACGGCGCCGAGCTGCGCACGCGCCTCTCCGCGCATCCGTCATCCAACCCGGCCTCGGGCGTGACCGCGCGCAACCTCGCGTACATCATCTACACCTCCGGCTCGACCGGCCGTCCGAAGGGCGTCGCCATCGAGCACGCCAACACCACCAACCTGCTGTACTGGGCGCTGGAGAACTTCTCCCGCCAGGAGCTGTTCAACAGCCTCTTCTCCACCTCCATCAACTTCGACCTCGCGGTGTACGAGCTGTTCGCGCCGCTGGCCGCGGGCAGCACGCTCACGCTGGTGCGCAATGCGCTGGCGCTCACGGCGCGCCCCGAGCCGGTCACGCTGATCAACACCGTCCCCTCGGCCATCAAAGCCCTGCTCGACGCCGGCGGCGTGCCCGCCACGGCGCGCGTGGTCAACCTGGCCGGCGAGCCGCTGAAGCAGGAAGTGGTGGAGCGCATCTTTGCCGAGACCGAGGCGGAGAGCGTGGCCAACCTGTACGGCCCCAGCGAGACGACCACGTACTCCACCTGGGTGCGCATGCCGCGCGAGCAGGGCTTCGCGCCGCACATCGGGCGCCCGCTGGCCAACACGCAGGTCTACATCCTCGACGCGCACCGCGAGCTGGTGCCGGTGGGGGTGGCCGGCGAGATCTACATCGGCGGCGCCGGTGTGGCCCGCGGCTATCTGAACCGGCCGGAGCTGACCGCGGAGCGCTTCCTGAAGGACCCGTTCAGCGCCGACGCGGATGCCCGGATGTACAAGACCGGCGACCTCGGTCGCTGGCTGCCCGACGGCAACATCGAGTACCTCGGCCGCAACGACTTCCAGGTGAAGATCCGCGGCTTCCGTATCGAGCTCGGCGAGATCGAAGCCAAGCTCGCCCAGTGTGCCGGCGTGCGCGAAGCGGTCGTGGTCGCGCGGGAAGACGTCCCCGGCGACAAGCGCCTGATCGCGTACGTCGTCGGCTCCGGCCTGTCGATCGCGAGCCTGCGCACCGAGCTGGCGCGGCAACTGCCGGAGTACATGGTGCCGTCGCTGTTCCTGCAGCTCGACGCCATGCCGCTGACGCCCAACGGCAAGCTCGATCGCAAGGCCCTGCCGGCTCCGGAGACGACGTCGCTGAGCGCGCGTGAGTACGAAGCGCCCCGCGGCGACGCCGAAGAGAGCATCGCCGCGATCTGGCGCGAGCTGCTGCACGTCGACCGCGTCGGCCGCCACGACAACTTCTTCGAGCTCGGCGGCCACTCGCTGCTCGCCGTGCAGTTGATCTCCCGCATCCGTACGACGCTCGGCGTCGACCTCGCCCTGCGCGACGTCTTCGCCACCGCCACCCTGCAGGCGCTGGCCGAGGCCGCGCGCGACGCGGTGTGCAGCACGCTCGGGCGCATCGAGATCGCCGATCGCACCCGGCACCTGCCGCTGTCGCTCGCGCAGCAGCGCCTGTGGTTCCTCGACCAGTTGGACAAGTCCGCCAGCGTCGCGTACCACATGCCCGCCGCCCTGCGGCTCCTCGGCGACCTCGACGTCGAGGCGCTGCAGGCCACGCTCGACCGCCTGGTCGCGCGCCACGAGATCCTCCGCACGTCCTTCGTCGCCATCGACGGCGTCCCGTACCAGCAGATCGCGCCGGAAGACCGCGGCTTCGCCCTGCTGGTGCGCGACCTGCGCGGCCTCGACGAGGAGACTCGCGCCGACGTCCTGGCGCAGATCACGGCCGAGGAGGCGCGGGCGCCGTTCGAGCTGAGCGCGGGTCCGTTGATCCGCGGCCAGCTCCTCACGGTCGCCGACGGCGAGCACCTGCTCCTCATCACCCAGCACCACATCATCAGCGACGGCTGGTCCCTGAACGTCCTCGTGCGCGAAGTGGGCATGTTGTACGCGGCGTTCACGAAGGCGGAAGCGGATCCGCTCCCGGCGCTGGACATCCAGTACGCCGACTACGCCCAGTGGCAGCGCAACTGGCTGCAGGGCGAAGAGCTGGCGCGCCAGTTCGACTTCTGGAAGGGCCATCTCACCGGCGCGCCGGCGCTGCTTGAGCTCCCGCTCGACCGCCCGCGTCCGGCAGTGCAGAGCCACGCCGGCGGCTCGGTGTCCGTCAACCTCACCCCCGCGCTGTCGGCCAGCCTGCGCGCGTTCTCCCAGCGCCACGGCGTCACGTTGTTCATGACGCTCCTCTCCGCGTGGGGCGCGCTGCTGTCGCGGCTCTCGGGCCAGACCGACGTCGTCGTCGGCATGCCGGTGGCCAACCGCCAGCGGCGGGAAGTCGAGAACCTGCTCGGCTTCTTCGTCAACACCCTCGCCCTGCGTCTGCGCCTCGACGAGCAACCGACGGTCGAAGCGCTGCTGGCGCAGGTAAAGGAGACCACCCTCGCCGCCTTCGCCCACCAGGAGCTGCCGTTCGAGCAGATCGTCGACGCCGTGCAGCCGGAGCGTAGCCTGAGTCACAGCCCGCTGTTCCAGACCATGCTGGCGTTCAACAACACGTCGGCAGGGGAGGGCGACGGCGGCGCGCACGAGCTGCCGGGCCTGCGCCTCGCGCCGGCCAAGCAGGTACAGACGACCGCGCAGTACGAGCTGTCGCTGAGCCTCAACGACGGCGGCGACGCGCTCTCCGGCACGCTGGTGTACGCGAGCGATCTGTTCGACGAAGCCACCATCGAGCGCTGGGCCGGCCAGTACGTCCGCCTGCTCGAGGCGATGGTCGTCGACGCCGCCGCTCCCGTCGATACGCTGCCGCTGCTGTCCGCCTCCGAGCGCCGGCAGGTGCTGGTCGACCTCAACGCGACCGACGCCGCCTATCCCTCCGACGCCCTCATTCACGAGCTCTTCGAGCAGCAGGCCGCCGCGCGGCCCGATGCCGTGGCCGCGGTCTTCGAAGGCCGCAGCCTGACGTACGCGGAGCTCAACGCCCGCGCCAACCAGCTCGCCCACGAGCTGATCGCCCTCGGCGTGCAGCCCGATGACCGCGTCGCGATCTGTGCCGAGCGCAGTCTCGAGCTGGTGGCCGCTCTGCTCGGCATCCTCAAGGCCGGTGGCGCCTACGTGCCGCTCGACCCGGCGTACCCGGCCGAGCGCCTCCGCTACCTGCTCAGCGACGCGGCGCCGAAGGTCGTCCTGACGTCGCAGGCCGCGCAGTTGCCGGAGTCCGGCGTCCCGACGCTGGCGCTCGAAGCCGACCGCTCGTCGCGGCCGGAGCACAATCCGTCTGTCGACGGCCTGCACGCCCGCAATCTCGCCTACGTCATCTACACGTCCGGCTCGACCGGCACGCCGAAGGGCGTCATGGTCGATCACCGCTGCGTCAACCGCCTGGTCCTCAACAACCCGTACTTCGAGGCGACGACGGACGATTGCTTCGCGCACTGCGCGAACCCGGCCTTCGACGCCGCGACCTGGGAGATCTGGGGCGCGCTGCTCAACGGCGCCCGCCTGCTGGTCGTCCCGTCCTCGGTGGTCATGGATCCGTCGCGGCTCAACGCGACCCTCCACGCCGGCGGCGTCACCGCGCTGTGGCTGACCGTGGGTCTCTTCAACCAGTACGTCGACAGCCTGCCCGATGCGTTCGGCCAGTTGCGGTACCTGCTGGTCGGCGGCGACGCCCTCGATCCGAAGACGATCCGGCAGTTGCTCGCCAGCCCGAACCGTCCGCTGCACGTGCTCAACGGCTACGGCCCGACCGAGACGACGACGTTCGCCATCACCCACGACATCCGTACCGTCGCCGGCGATGCGCGCTCGATCCCGCTCGGCAAGCCGATCGCCAACACCCAGATCTACATCCTCGACGCGCACGGCGAACCGGTGCCGATGGGCGTGGAAGGGGAGATCTACATCGGCGGCGACGGCGTCGCCCGGGGCTATCTGAACCGCCCCGAGCTGACCGCCGAGCGCTTCCTCCGCAATCCGTTCCGCGCCGAAGCCGATGCGCGGATGTACAAGACCGGCGACCGCGGCCGCTGGCTCGCCGACGGCACCATCGAGTTCCTCGGCCGCAACGACTTCCAGGTGAAGCTCCGCGGCTTCCGCATCGAGCTGGGAGAGATCGAGGCGAAGCTCTCGCGGTGCGCCGGCGTGCGCGACGCGGTGGTCCTCGCCCGTGAAGACGCGCCGGGCGACAAGCGCCTGGTCGCGTACCTCGTCGCGGACGTCGACCTGTCGGTCACCGAGCTGCGCGACGCGCTGTCGCAGGAGCTGCCGGACTACATGATCCCGTCGGCCTTCGTGCAGATCGACGCGCTGCCGCTGACCGCGAACGGCAAGGTCGACCGCAAGGTGCTGCCCGCGCCGGAGGCGACCGCCCTGCTGGCGCGCGAGTACGAGGCGCCCGTGGGCGCGATCGAACAGCAGCTCGCCGCCATCTGGCAGGAGCTGCTGCACGTCGAGCGCGTCGGCCGTCACGACAACTTCTTCGAGCTCGGCGGCCACTCGCTGCTGGCCGTGCAGTTGATCTCCCGCATCCGCACGGTGCTGGGCGTCGACGTGGCCCTGCGCGACGTGTTCGCCAAGGCCAGCCTGCAGGGGCTGGCCGAGGCGGCGCAGGAGGCGGTGGTCAGCACGACGGATCGGATCGAAGTCGTCGACCGCAACCAGCGCCTGCCGCTGTCCCTCGGGCAGCAGCGCCTGTGGTTCCTCGATCAACTCGATAAGGCCGCGAGCGCGGCGTATCACCTGCCCGCGGCGCTGCGCCTCGTCGGCAAGCTCGATGCGACCGCGCTGCAGGCCACGCTCGACCGCATCGTCGCGCGCCACGAGATCCTGCGCACCCGCTTCGCCATCAGCGACGGCCTGCCGTATCAGCAGATCGCCGCGGAGGACAGCGGCTTTGCGCTCGATCGCGTGGACCTGCGTCACCTCGCGGACGACGAGCGGGAGAGCGTCGTCGCACGCCTGACGGCCGAAGAGGCCTGCCAGCCGTTCGACTTCAGCGCCGGCCCGTTGATCCGCGGCCGCCTGGTCGCTCTGACGGACGACGAGCACGTGCTGCTGCTCACGCAGCACCACATCATCAGCGACGGCTGGTCGCTGAACCTCCTCGTGCGCGAAGTGGCCACGCTCTATGGTGCGTTCCGCCTCGAGCAGGCCGACCCGCTGCCGCCGCTGGAGATCCAGTACGCCGACTACGCCTGGTGGCAGCGGAGCTGGCTGCAGGGCGACGAGCTGGCGCGCCAGTTCCAGTTCTGGAAGAACCATCTCACCGGCGCCCCGGCGCTGCTCAACCTGCCCCTCGACCGCCCGCGGCCCGCGCTGCAGACGTACGCCGGCGACCGCGTGGCGCTCGACCTCTCGCCGGAGCTGACGGACGGCCTGCGCGCGCTCTCCCAGCGCCACGGCGTGACGTTGTTCATGACGCTGCTGTCGGCGTGGGGTCTGTTGCTGTCGCGTCTCAGCGGACAGCCGGACGTCATCATCGGCACGCCGGTGGCCAACCGCCAGCGCCGTGAGGTCGAGAACCTCCTCGGCTTCTTCGTCAACACGCTGGCCCTGCGTCTGCGGTTCGACGCGCAACCCATCGTCGCCTCGCTGCTCGCGCAGGTGAAGGAGACCACCCTCGCGGCCTTCGGACACCAGGAGCTGCCGTTCGAGCAGGTGGTCGAGGCCGTGCAGCAGCGCACGCGCAGCCTCAGCCACAGCCCGCTGTTCCAGGCCATGCTGGCGTTCGACAACACCTCGGCCTCCGCAAGCGGGGAGGACGACGGCTCGCTGGCCCTGCCGGAGCTGAAGCTGGCGCCGGCGCAGCAGGCGATGGCCACCGCGCAGTACGACCTGTCGTTGAATCTCACCGACCGCGGCGACGCGCTATCCGGCATGCTCGTCTACGCGAGCGACCTGTTCGACCGCGCCACGGCCGAGCGGTGGGCGGGCCATTTCCTCCGCCTGCTGGAAGCGATGGCCGCCGACGCCACGGCCGGCGTCCACGAGCTGCCGCTGCTGTCGGCCGCGGAGCGCGAGCAACTGCTGGTCGACTTCAATGCGACCGCCGCCTCGTATCCGCAGGACACGCTCATCCACGGGCTGTTCGAGGAAAAGGCGGCTGCCCAGCCGGATGCGGTGGCGGTGCTCTTCGAAGACCAATCGCTGACGTACGGCGAGCTGAATGCCCGCGCGAACCGGCTCGCCCACGAGCTGATCGCCCTCGGCGTGCAGCCCGACGACCGCGTGGCGATCTGCGTGGAGCGCGGCCCGGAGATGGTGGCCGGCCTCCTCGGCATCCTCAAGGCCGGCGGCGCCTACCTGCCGCTCGATCCCGCGTATCCGAGCGAGCGCCTGCAGTACCTCCTGCACGACGGCGAGCCCAGGGTCCTCCTGACGCAGCACGCGCTGCAGCAGCAGCTCGGCGCGGCCGGCATCGAGGCGTTGCTGCTCGATGACGAGGCGGTGCGAGAGCGCCTGTCGGCGCGCCCGGCGTCCAACCCGGTCACGGCCGTGACCGCGCGCAATCTCGCGTACATCATCTACACCTCGGGCTCCACGGGCCGGCCGAAGGGCGTGGCCATCGAGCACGCGAACACGGCCAACCTGCTGTACTGGGCCCTGGAGAACTTCACGGCGGAGGAGCTGGCGAACAGCCTCTTCGCGACGTCCATCAACTTCGACCTCGCGGTGTACGAGCTGTTCGTGCCGCTGGCCGCGGGCGCCACGCTGACGCTGGTGCGCAACGCGCTCGCCCTCACGTCGCGTCCCGAGCCGGTCTCCCTGGTCAACACCGTCCCCTCGGCCATCAAGGCCCTGCTCGACGCCGGCGGCGTGCCCGCCGCGACGCGCCTGGTCAACCTGGCCGGCGAGCCGCTCAAGCAGGAGATCGTGGAGCGTCTCTTCGCCGAGACCGCGACCGCGAGCGTGGCCAATCTGTACGGCCCCAGCGAGACGACCACGTACTCCACCTGGGTGCGCATGTCGCGAGAGCAGGGCTTCGCCCCGCACATCGGGCGCCCGATCGCGAACACGCAGGTCTACATCCTCGACGCGAGCCGCGAGCTGGTGCCGCTGGGTGTGGCCGGCGAGATCTACATCGGCGGCGCCGGCGTGGCCCGCGGCTATCTGAACCGCCCCGAGCTGACGGCGGAGCGCTTCCTGCGCGACCCGTTCAGCAGCGATCCGGATGCGCGCATGTACAGGACCGGCGACCTCGGACGCTGGCTCCCCGACGGCAACATCGAGTACCTCGGCCGCAACGACTTCCAGGTGAAGATCCGCGGCTTCCGCATCGAGCTGGGCGAGATCGAGGCGAAGCTCGCCCAGTGCGCCGGCGTGACCGAGGCGGTCGTGGTGGCGCGCGAAGACGTCCCCGGCGACAAGCGCCTCATCGCGTACTTCACCGGCGCCGATCTCTCCATCGCCGGCCTGCGCGCCGAGCTGTCGCGGCAGTTGCCGGAGTACATGATTCCCTCCGCGTTCGTGCAGCTCGACGCCATGCCGTTGACGGCGAACGGCAAGCTCGATCGCAGCGCGCTCCCCGCGCCGGATTCACTCATGGTGGCCGCGCGCGAATACGCCGAGCCGGTGGGGGAGGTCGAAGCGACGCTCGCCGCGCTGTGGCAGGAGATGTTCCCCGTCCCGCGCGTCGGCCGTCACGACAACTTCTTCGAGCTCGGCGGCCACTCCCTGCTGGTGGTCCAGTTCATCCACCGCCTGCAGTCCCGCACCCCCTACCGCATCGCCGTGCGCGACCTCTTCCAGCACCCCTCGCTCATGGCCCTCGCCGCCCACATCGAGGCCGCGTCGCCCGCCGTCGCGCAATGGACCCCGCTCGTCCGCCTGACCGCGGCCACCCACCTCCCGGTGCTCTACGCCGTCCCCGGCATCGGCATGACCTCCGCCTCCTTCCAGCCGCTCGCCGCGGCCATGGCCGGCAAGGTCGCCGTCCGCGCTTTCGAGCCCCGCGGCATCGACGGCGCCCAGCCCTTCTGCACGACCATGGACGAGATCGTCCGGACCAACGTCGAAGCCTTGCTCGCCGACGATCCCGACGGTCCGTACTGGCTGGCCGGCCACTCCTTCGGCGGCGCCGTCGCGTTCGAGATGGCCCTCGAGCTCGAAGCGCGCGGAAAAGACGTTCGCCTCTGCATGCTCGACAGCCTCCTGGCCGCCCCCGACCGCCAGCTCCACGACACCCTGGAGACCCCGCTGAGCCAGCACACCCTCTTCGTCGACCGCCTGCGCGCGCTGACCGAAGTCCAGGAGTCCATCTACGACCACTACGAGCCCACCGGCTACTTCCTCGGCAAGACCACCCTCCTCTTCGCCGAAGACAGCCCCATCGCCGCCATGCCCGAAGCCGAACAGATGGCCGCCTACCGCAGCTCCTGCGCCGACGTCCCCACCCCCCGCTGGGTCCCCGGCGACCACCACACCATGCTCCAGACCCCCTGGGTCCACGAAACCGCCGCCGAGCTCCTGACCGAAGGCGACCTCACGGCCGTGTCCTGGGAGGACCTCCTGCGCCTGTGATGACTTCGCGTTGCCCCCGCCCCCGGTTGCCGGCCCAAGCCGGCAACCGGGGCGCGCTGTTGTTATCGCCGGCCGTGATGGAGCGCCGGCGTCCCCGCCGGCTGTCGTGGCGGCGTCCCGCGCCGCCACCTGGGCGGGTGGGGGAGCGTGGCACCACGCGAGAGACTCCGTCCTCCCGAGCGCGCGGGCGGCGGGACGCCGCCCGGCCAGCCGGCGGGACGCCGGCGCTCCCACGTCCCCCACTCCAGCGCGCACTCCGTTGACACTCGGGAGCACGGCTGTAACACTCGCACCGCCGATGCCTCCGATCGACGACCCGACCCCCCAGCTTTACTACCACGGTACGAAAGCCGACCTGAAGCCGGGCGACCTGATCGGCCCCGGCTATAGCTCCAACTTCGGTACGAGGAAGAAGGCGGCCTACGTCTATCTGACCGCCACTCTGAACGCCGCCACCTGGGGCGCCGAACTGGCCCTCGGCGAAGGACGCGGCAGGATCTACACGGTCGAGCCGACCGGCCCGATCGAAGACGACCCCAACCTGACGGACAAGAAGTTCCCCGGCAATCCCACCAAGTCCTACCGCACCCGCGATCCGCTCCGGGTCACGGGCGAGATCTCGGACTGGCAGGGACACTCCCCCGAAGAGCTCAAAGCCATGACGGACCACCTCGAGCGGCTCAAGGAGCTCGGTGTCGAGGCCATCGAGGACTGAGTCCCGGCTAAACTCAAGAGCGTCGTGATCCTCCTGCTCAACGGCGCATTCGGAATCGGAAAGACCACCGTCGCCCGCCTGCTCGTGGCGCGGCTCCCCCGTGCCTGCCTCTTCGATCCCGAGATCATCGGCATCGCGCTGCAACGATCCGCACGGCTCGCCGGCCGCACCGTCGACGACTTTCAGGACCTGCGCTCGTGGCGCAAGCTGACCATCACCGGTCTCCGGCTCGCCCGCGCCTTCCGGCCGAACGTCGTCGTCCCGATGGCCTTTTCGAACCCTGCGTATCTCGACGAGATCCGGCTTGGAATCGCCCGCTTCGAGCGCCGCGTCTTCCACTTCTGTCTCGTCGCCCCGGTCGAAGTCGTCCACGAGCGTCTCAGCCGCCGCACGCTCGACCCCGAAGACGCAGCGTGGCAGCACCGCCGGGCCTCCGAATGCTGCCGGGCCCACACGAGCGAAGAATTCGCCACCCATGTGACAGCCGCCGGCCGGCTACCCGACGAAATCGCCGCGGAGCTGGAGCGAGCGGTCACGGTCGCGTAGCGGGAACGCCGTCCCCCGTTTGGAGTGTGGAGGCGATCGATCGCCTCCGCTTTTCCATCCGGTGGCCTCAGCGCCGGAGCGTGCGAATTCAAGAGCGGAGGCGATTGGAGGCTGTCTCAAAACTCCACGGGACCGCCGGCGTCCCGCCGGCTGCCGGGGCGGCGTCTCGCCGCCCCCGGGTGGGAGGTGGAGCGTGCCACGTGGCGAGATGCTCCGTCCTCCCGAGGACGCGCCGGCGGGACGCCGCCGCACAGCCGGCGGGACGCCGGCGGTCCGATGAGTTTTGAGACACCCTCCGATTGCCTCCGCACTCCATACCTCCCCAAGCTCGCCGTCACGAGAACCCCGCCGCCCCCGCCACGTTCAACAAGGAGACGCTTTGGGCCTACCCCCACTTCGGAAGGTGTTCATTCGCTGAATCGAGGAGAGTCTGCACACCCGCTAGATAGCCGTTCACCGTTACCACTCTGCCGTCCGACAGTTCAAACTCGAGGTCATTGCCGCTGAACCTGACGGACCTCACCCGGTCCCACGACACATCACAGACCGGCCGCAGCAGCCGCGACACCTGAAATCCATTACCGAGGATTCTGACTTCATACTTCCGGTAGTAGAGGTACGTCAGGACGCCCGCGACCGCCATCAGACCCATAGCTATGGAGATCGAGGCGTCCAGCTCTTCGTTGTTGAGCATCATGAGGACCGGGAAGGCAACTGCCAAAAATACGAAGAGAAGGCCGATCGACCGCCAAACCCACCCGAAGCGCAGCGTGATGAGCTTTTCGGGGGGTACGTGCGTCATACGCGTGATCTCTGCCGGGATGGAAATCTGGCCCTGAGCGGTGATCTTTGACCGTGGCAGCGACATGCGGAGAAATTACCTTGGTTATGCGGATCGCCACAAGGTGGCGGGCGTCCCGATCTACTCCGCCCCCTCCTCCACCGGAACATGGCGCGCGACGCAGGCCCGGCATACTTCGCGGTTCATGGCGACGCCTGCGTCGCAATAGACGCAGCGCCCCGCCGTGAGCTGCGGCCGATCCTCCGGCAATGGGTAGTGCGCCGCCGCGGCAAAGCCCGGGATCGCGCGGTCGAGCGCCGTGAGACCCTCTTCGGCGGCGAGCGCGCCCAGCTCGTACTCGAGCACGTCGCTGACGGCGAGCGGCGGAACGCCAGGGAGACTTCGCTGCTCCGCGAGGTAGTGGAGGAGCCGGATCTGGTAGACCGGCAGCTCGACCTGGATCGTGCGGAACTGGTTGAGCGGCGGCAGGGCTTCGGGGTGTCCTGCACGGCGCACGATGTGCGCGATCTGCCGCGGGGTCCAGCGGGTGAGCGCGAGGGAGGCGACGTCTTCCCAGGGGATGAGAAGGGATGTCCCGTCCGACACGGGCTCCACGACTCCCTCGTCGATCGCGTGCCGAAGCCGCTCCTCGGACACGTGCACGAGGCGCCGGGCATCCGCGAGCCGGTAGAAGGCCTGTCTCTCGACGAAGAGCTCGAGGAGGCCGGAGGTCCCGCCAGTGGCGCGCCGCACATCAGAGGAGAGGCGCCGGCACGGCGACACCTACCTCCGCGCGAAATCGGCGCGTATGCGTTCCGCTGCAAGGAGCGGCCAGCCCTCCGAGCCACGAGCTGACGCAGTGTGGCGTGAAGTTGAGGCCATTGGGCCGTCAGCCGGGAGGAATCGAGAAGCGATTCTGGAGCTCGATCCCGAAGAAGTCGAGGATCTGCGTGATGAGGCTGTCGTCGAGGCTCCCGTGACGGTGTGCCGTGGCCGGTGTGCTGGTGGCGGCCGCACTCAACGTGATGGCGGCGCCGAGACCCACGGCGAGCGCGGTCTTCCTGAGCTCTTGCATGAACCCTCCTCGCGGAACGCATGCGGTCCGCTGCGACGTGTTCGACTCTCGTCTCGATTGTCAGCCCGGAGGAATCGAGAGGCGGTTCTGGAGCTCGATCCCGAAGAAGTCGAGGATCTGGGTGATGAGGCTGTCGTCGAGGCTCCCGTGACGGTGCGTCGTGGCCGGTGCGCCGGTAGCGGCCGAGCCGAGGACGATCGCGATGCCGAGAGACACCACGAGCGCATACTTCCTGAACCCTTGCATAAACCCTCCTCAGTGCCGGGTCTCCGGCGATCGGGAGGGCGCCCTCTGCTCAGGAAGTACCGCGAGCGGCCGGTGCTATGAGAGCGGATAGAAAATTTCTACTGGAGAGGCGCGAAGACGAGGTTCGGACGGGTTGGCAGCCGTTCCAGGTACCTGCGGACCTGCTGGAGCAGGGCTGGCGTCGCGGTGCGGCGGGCGAGCGCCTCGTGCACGTACGCCAGCGCGAGGCGCGCGTTCTTCATCATGCCTTCCGATTCAAAGCGAACGACGATGCTTTTGCACGCCTCGGCGATGCCGGCGCTCTCGCCGAGCGCAAGGCCGGCCGCGGCCCAGTCCAGGGTCGCAAGAGCGTGATCGTTCAACAGGCCGAGGCTCTGCAACTCGCCGCGCGCGGCGTCCAGGCGTTCGAACCCTCTTGCGACCTCGCCGCGGCGGACAAGGATGACCGCGAGCGACCATGCGACGCGCGCCTTCTCGGTCGCAAGGCCGAGCTCATCGAAGAGCACCAGCGCCTCGATATAGGACTCCTCCGCCTGATCGAACCGTGCGAGGTTCAGATACGCGCTCGCCGCGTCGTTGACCGCGCAGGCGAGAATGTTCCGGTTCCCCTCGGCCCGGGCTTGCGCCGCTACCGCTTCATAGACCTGTGCCGCCTCGACGTCGTTTCCGGCGAGGTGCAGGCAGCACGCCTCGACGAGCAGTGCGCCGAGCTCGCGCTGGTGATCGCCGTAGTCGCGGAAGACTTGTACCGCTCGTCGCGACACGTCCACTGCATCCTCGAGCTGGCCAATTTTCATGAAGACGGTTGCCCGGATGAACCACACGATGGCGATGTCATGCGGATAGGATCCGGCCATCTCCTCGAACAGCCTCTCGGCCTCGTTCAGCGCCTTGAGCGCCTCCGCGAACCGGCCGAGGAATCGGAACGCGTTCGCCCCTTCCCGGAGCGCGACGGCCATGCACAGCCGCCGGGACGCGCGGGGATCGTCCTCGTCGAGCGCGAACGCGATGGCGTACGCCGTGCGGGCGATGAGGAGGCTGAACTGCGGCCGCTGTTCGTGAAGGCCGTGCGCGGCCGCGCACAAGTAGCGGACGACGCCGGCGTGCCGCGCCTTCGGGTTCTCGGCGAGGTTCGCGTCGCGGAAGCGGAGGGGCGACCCGAGAAGCGGGGAGAGCAGGCGCTCCGCCGCGCGATCCTCCTCATCGAGGCGCGCCTTCAACGCGAGCGCCTCCGCGAGCCGTGCCGGAGGCGTGAGGAGCGCTTCGACCTGCGTCCACACCTCGCCCTGGCGCAGCGCTTCGTCCACTTCCGTGAGCGCGGCCATCCGCGTCCGGCAGGCATCGCAGGCGCGGAGATGTTCGGTCACGCTCGCCGGGTCCTCGACGAGCTCGGGGGCGATCCCGAAGCGGCTCAGCGTATCGTCGTCGTAGTGGCTCATTCCTTCGTCTCCCCCAAGCTGCGGAGCAGTTCCTGCGCGCGCTTGCGGCACGACACCAGGAGCTGGAGGACGTACGCGGGCGAGGTCTCGAGGTGCGCCGCGATGCGCTCCTTCGGCTCCTCGTGGAGGTAGTAGCGGCGGAGCGTCTCGCGGCACTTCGTGCCGAGGCGCGCCAGGAGAGCCGCGATCGTGAGCCGCCGCATCCACCGGTCGAGGGACTCCTCCGCCGCGGCGTCGGCCGCCTCCTCGTGTTCCGGGAGGAGCTCCGCTTCGGGCCTGCGCTTGCGGAGGTAGTTGCTCGACGCATTTCCGATCGCGCCGATCAGCCAGCCTTTGACGTTCCGGACGTAGGTGCGCCGCTGCAGGTAGTCCGCGAAGATGTCGTGCACCAGCGCCTCGGCCTCATCCGGAGGGATGTGGTAGCGGCGGATCGCGATCGTACGGAGAAGCAGTCCGTACTCCGTGTACAGCGACGCGAAGACGTCGTCGGCAGAGCCGGAGTCCTGAGACACGAACAGCCTCCAAGCGCGCGGGATGCGGCTGCCGGAGAGTACCGGAACGTCGAGGGGACTACCAGACGAGCCGCCTGCCTCCGAGAGCAGCGGCTCCACGTCGAAGAGATCCGACGGCCGGAAGAGGAGCCCGGTCGCGGCGCGCATCGCGGCGACGATGATGTAGATCTTGTCCTCCGATGCCGTAGCCCGGCCGCTGCGGATGCGCCCGAAGTGCTGCCGGCTCAGCGACGGCCGCCCGAGCTCCCGAGCAAGGCGCTGTGCCTCGCGCACGACGTGCATCGGCTTCACGCCCAGGGCTCGAAGCACATCCTGCAGCCGCGTAGTGCCTATGGTTCGTCTCGCCACGGTCCTGACGGAGAAGTCCCTTTCCTGCAGGAGAGTGTCCAAAACGGGACATCCCTACCTCCTGCCGAAAAGTGGCGCACATCGGCGGCTACTGCCGCGGAAAGCGTGGCCACGCTCTTCTTTGCGACTCCGATTGAAGTCTGTCGCGCAGGAACCGGTCGCGGATCACGTACGTGACTCGCGGACGATTACTCGCGCAGCGGTGGCTTGTACGTGAAGCGCTGGTGGAGGTCCGCGGGACAGGGCTCCGTCCTGTCAGCCACTGCGTGGATGTTGTGCTTCTGCAGGTGCCACAGGATGGACGGTTCGTTCGTCACGACGCGCAGCCCGAGGAACGTGTAGCCGGCACGAAAAACGATTGGCTGGCCGCGATCGAACGGCGGCGGCGTGAACTTGTTCTCGGGACCGATGGGGATGGTGATTTTTGTTCCGGCGGTATTCTCGTAGCCGAACCAGAAAACGTGGTTCCCGCCTTCGCCGCCCTTTTCGACGCAAACCACGAACGGCTTCACTTCTTTCAATTGCCCGTTGGCGATGTCGATCGCGCGGACGATGCTCTCGCGACTCATCAAGCGGCTGTCCGCCAGGCGCTGCGCCTCCTTCCGGACATACCGCGGCAGCGCCTCTCTGGCCAGTTGCCGCAGAATCTCGCCTGCGCGTTCCGACGCAGCCAGCGCAGCCTCCGCGTCTTTCGCGTCGACGAATGACGACGCCTGCATGAGCTCGAACTGCGCCATGGAGAGGCGGAACCACTCCGCCCGGGATCGTGCTGGCCGTCTTGCGAGAGTCGCCGTGTAGGCGGCGATGGCGACTACCGGATCGCTTGCCTTGGGCGTCCGCAGGCAGTACGCGGTGTAGCGCGATTGCGGGTGCTCGGTCCAGATCCGGCTGCCGAGTGCGTCGGGCCAGAACATCGGAGAGCGGAGCTGCTTGATCAGCTCCCAGACGGCCGCGTCCTCACCTTTCGGCGTCTCAACCACATACGTCATTTCATTGGAAACGATAGGATCTGCCAGGCCGGGCTGATCGACGGCGTGCTCTACTTTCTCCAGCAGTTCCGAATCCAGCTTCGGATCCGAAACGAGCTGGAGGCGGTACGTCCCGGGGGATAGAAGACGCGAGTCGGCGGCGAACCAGACGGGCGACTCCGGTCCGGCCCAGAAAGACAGGTCGCGGCTCTCGTTCGGCGCGAGCACGATCGATACACCGTCCGACTCGAACCACGTCACCCGATCGTTGCCGCGCAAGCCCGTATGGGCGATGAACGGCTTCCCATTACCCGGAGGCGTCACCTGGAGAACAACCGGGAAAGGCAGCTCAGCGGGTGTGGAGCCCGTGTTGACCGCTTCCACGCGCAGCGACGGCTCGATCGCCGGGAGCTGCGACTGCGGCTCTACGCTGAGACGGAGCTGGATCGCCCCGCGAACCGGAAATGACGCGAAGCCGATGACGAGCGCCAGAATTGCGAGAGTCGTTTGTGTCATTGCGGGCATCCCTCTGTTCTTCATGCTGCGGCACCGCCTTCCGCCCGAATCCTTTGGGACGCTCGCGTGCATCCGAGACCCCGAACTACGTCGTCCAGCCCTCAATATGCCGAATGCCCGTCCAAGGGGCTCACTTTCTTGATTTCGGGCTACGCCGAGGTAGGGGAAGGCTCGCCTCTCGTCCCTCCTAAGTCTGAATGGATACGCTACTCCACATCGCGGTCAAGGCATTCGTCACTGCCGGTCTTCTGATGGTGGTGCTGGCCTGTGGCTGGAAGATCCACCGGATGTGGTTGGACGACACCGTCTTCCTCTCGACCTTTACCTACTCGAAGGACGGGGATTCCCGGCCCGAGAAGGCCAAGCGTTTCATCGAGGCCACGGACGTCGACATGCAGGCCATTGTAGAGCTGTACGGTGGCATGGAGGCCAGCGAGGTCCTGCCGGATGCCGACGGGGGAGGCGCGGCGCAGCCAGCATTCGTGCAGCCGATCGTGAAGCGCTCGGACATCCCCTCCGTGGAGATCGAGGCGTACGGGCTTCCGGTCGGCCGGTTGTTGCACGAAATCAACCGCTTCGTCGACGCCAACAGTGAAATCGTCGGTTCCGCGACCGAGCGCGACTCGGGGGTTGAGGTCTACGCACGGCTTCGGGGCGGCAAATACAAGGCGCCACCCTGGTACATCCCGAGCGCTCCGTCGTTCGAGGACGCGACGTACGACCTCGCCTGCCGGATCTACCACGCCATGGCGCCGCAGGACTCGCTGCTCAGTGGGATCGGAAACGACGAGTTCGTGGCTTTCACGCGGGCACTGAGAGACTACAGCCATTACCGGCGTCTGTCGGCCGAGTCCAGGCCGCAGAACGCGGAGACCTACCTGAAGGCGGCATCGGACGCGGTGGCGAAGATCGTGGCGAAGAACGACGACTTCGCGCTCGCTCACAAGCTTCGGGCCACCATCGCGGTACAGGACAAGAACTACGTGCTGGCGCAGTCGTCGCTGGACCGCTACGCGGCACTCCTGCGCCAGTCGAAGCGTACCGATCGCGATCTGACGCTGCTGCTCGCAGCTGCGGCTGTGCCTACACACATCGCGGCGGCGGTCGCGGCGGCTGCTCCGGTGCCGGTCCGTACAGTCACACCCACACCCGGTACGCCCACGTCCACGACCGTCCGGACGAAGACGGCGACGCCCGGCCCGACTCCGACGAAGACGACCTCGCCCGCGACGACCCTGGCCAGCAAGGCGACGACCACACCGTCGACGCCGGAACGGCTTCACCGCGTGCGGCCGCTGCGGCCCGGCATCAGTATCGGCCTGGCCGGCGAGCGCAACTCGATCGGTACTCTGTCGTTCTTCGTCAAAGATGCACAGGGCGTCGTGTACGCGCTGTCGTCCGGTCTGACCCTGGATGGCAAGCCGGGCGACGCCGTCGTTCAGCCCTCGCTGCTCGACGGCGGCACGCCGGATGATGCGATCGGCGAGATCGAGTACGTCACTCCGCTGGCCGATGAGCTTTCGGTGAGCTACGCGCTGATCAAACTTCGACCGGACATCGCGTGGCAGAACGAGCTTCCGGTGATCGGTCGCATCGCGGGTGTCCGAGACGCCGTGATCGATGTGGGATCGAACATCATCGCGGTAGGGCGGACGTCCGGCGCCGTCGAAGGCGTCATCGACGTGATCAGGCTGAGCACGAAGGTGCAACTCCGCGGACGAACGGTGATCTTCGAGGATGTATATGGTGCGAGGGGCAGGAAAGACACCGACGGCGGTGTGACCGCGGCCGGCGACAGCGGCGCTCCAGTAGTGGATGAAGAAGGTCGTCTGGTCGGCCTCGTGTTCGCGGGCTCGCCCGGAATGACGCTGATCATGCCCGCGCACGCGGTCCTGAGGGCGGGGAATCTGACTCTCGCGTAGAGAGTCCCATCATGGCTCCCGGTTCGGAGTGCGGAGGCGCTTGATTGCCTCCGCACTCCAAATGACGTGGCGCGCTCCGTCATCGCGCCTCGTCACCCTTTCCGCCCGATCCACTCGAACATCAGCGGGCTGGAGACCCACTGCACGTCGTCGCGCTCCTGCATGTGGCGCAGGTCGGTGTCGAGTTGCGCGAGCTCGGCGGGGGTGGCGAGGCGGTGTTCGTCGAGGACCGGGCGCAGCGATGCGAGAGCGATGCGGGGGATCTCGTAGCCGATGTGAGGTGGGTAGTGGACGGCGTAGGCGTGGTGGTGCTCGACGTGGAAGCCGGCGGCTTCGAGATGGGTGCGTCCGCGGCGGCCGAAATCGGTGCGGGCGCCGCGGCTGCGGGCGGCGGCGAGGACGAGCTCCCATACGCGGGTCATCGCCGGCGAAGACGGTTCGGACGCGGGGGCGTGGAGGAGATCGTCGGAGGGCTCGTGGGCGATGAGGACGCCGCCGGGCCGGAGCAGGGATGCCATGCGGGCGAGCACGCGTGCGGGGTTGGGCTGGTGGAGGAGCATGAGCCGGCAGTAGACCGCGTCGAGTGCCGGGACGCCGAGGCGTTCGGGGGAGATGGCGAGGACGTCGCTGTGGACGAGGCGGACGTGTGGCCTCTCCGCGAGGAGGAGGCGCGCCTTGTCCAGGGCCTCGGCGCTGGCGTCGACGCCGATGACCGTGCCGCTGCTGCCGACGACCCGCGCCAGTGCGCCCAGCGCTCCGAGGGGGCCGCAGCCGAGGTCCGCCACGGTTGCGCCTTCCGCCACGCCCGCCCGGCGGCAGGCGTCGAGGACGCGATCCTCCTCGTGTGAGGCGATGGAAACGAGGCGGCGCAACTCGGCGTCGGTGGCGCCGAGGGTGTAGTGGGTGGGGGAGGGCATCGCGGGGATTGTCGCATCGGCGGGAGGGCGTGAAGGCGCCGCGGCTCACCGCCGCAGCGTCGAAGGTGTCGTGCCCAGCTCGCGGCGGATGATCTTTCGCAGTGCGGTCGCGTCCTGGTAGCCCACCTGGGCCGCGATGGCTTCGACGGTCATTGTTGTCGTCTCGATCAGGTGTACGGCCTCCATGACCCGGCGGCGCTGGAGGAAGCGCATGGGGGAGAGGCCGGTGGCGGCGGCGATGCGGCGGGAGAGGGTCTTGGGGGACAGCGCGACGGCCGCGGCGAGGTCGGTGATGGCGATCGGCGCCGCGAGGTTGGCGTCGATCCAGCGCTCGGCGGCCATGACCGTCGCGTCGACGTGGCGGACGTGCGAGCGGATCATGTAGCGCGCCTGCGACGCGCGGCGGTCGATGAGCATGTAGCGGGAGCAGAGGTGAGCGACCTTCGGGCCGAGGGTGGCGGTGACGACCGCCAGGGCGAGGTCGAGCTGCGCGAACGCGGAGCCGGCGGTGAGGAGTGCGCCGTCGCGGACGAGTATCCGGCTCTCGTCGAGGCGGACGTCGGGATAGCGCTCGCGGAAGGCCTGAGCCAGCCACCACGTCGTCGTCGCGGCGCGTCCGGCGAGCAGGCCCGCCTCGGCCAGCAGAAAGACGGCCGAGCACGAGGCGGCGATGCGCTTCGCCACGCGCCGCTGCCGCAGGAGCTCCATCGCCGCGAGCGCGTCCCGCTGGCGGAACCGCGCCGCGATCGCGCGGTCCGTGGTGAGGCCGAGGCCGGGGACGACGAGCCACTCCGCGGCAGCGGCGCGGGTGGCGAGGTCGCGGAACGTGCAATCGGCATCGAGGCGCAGGCCGCCGCCGGTGCGCACGGTTTTGCGGTAGCCGACGACGGACCACTGCAGCCCGTCGCGGAAGGCCTGCGCGCTGCGGAGCGTGTCCAGCGTGATGGCCAGGCTGGAGTCCATGACCCCGTCGAGGGCGAGAATCAACAGTTTCTTCATCTGTCCAATCCGGCATCAATATTGTCGCAAACGACAGTTCCGTTGCGAGCGGCCGCACGGCAGACTCGCCCGGCATGCAGGACGATCCTCTCGACGACTTCACCCGCCGCGACATCACCCTCGACGGCGTGACCAAAGCGGTGTACACCGCCGGCCGCGGACCGGCCGTGATCGTGATGGCGGAGATGCCGGGCATCAGCCCGCACGTGGCGCGCTTCGCCCGCTGGGTGCGCGACGCGGGCTTCACGGTGTTCATGCCCTCGCTGTTCGGCCGCGACGGCGCGGTGCCGCGCGCCGAGGAGGGCCTGGCCGTGATGCAGCGCGCGTGCGTCAGCGCGGAGTTCCGCGCGATGGTGTCGAATCAGACCAGCCCCGTGACGGTCTGGCTCCGCGCGCTCGCACGGCTGGCGCATGAAGAGTGCGGCGGTCCCGGCGTCGGCGCGATCGGGATGTGCTTCACCGGCAACTTCGCCCTGACGATGATGCTGGAGCCGTCCATGCTCGCCCCGGTGCTGTCGCAGCCGTCGCTGCCGCTGAACGACCGCGCCGCGCTCGAGATCGCGCCCGAGGATCTGGCTGCCGTGCGGGAGCGGCTGGACCGGGAGGACCTGACCGTGCTGGCCTACCGCTTCGATGGCGATCGCTTCTGCACGGCCGAACGGTTCTGCGCGTATGCGGCCGCGCTCGGCGACCGGTTCGTGCCGCGAGTGCTTCCGGACAGCGCCGCGAATCCCGTGACGACGCCGTTCTTCGAGAAGGTGGTCGCGTCGCCGCACAGCGTCGTCACTGCCCACCTGATCGACGAGGCGGGGCAGCCGACCCTCGCCGCCCGCGACGAGATCCTCACCTTCTTCCGGCAGCGCCTCGGCGTCTCATGAAGGAATGCCGCCGTCGCCGCGGCCGGTTCCCAGACCCGAATGCGAAAGCTCGTTCCGCTGCTGGTCCTCCTGGCCGCCTTTGCCGCGCTCGCCGAGGATCCGGCTCACGATCAGGCGGTCTGCGCCGTCTGCGGGCCGCGCGAGGGCTCCGGCTTCGAGCCGGTCAAGGCGCGCGCGACCCACAAGGGGAAGGAGTACGCGTTCTGCAGCCTGAAGTGCAAGGTCGAGTTCCTCAAGAACCCGGACGAGTTCCTGGTCACCGATGAGGGCAAGGCCGCGCCGGCGTTCACGCTGAAGACGTACGAGGGCCGGGCGGTGTCGCTGGCGGACTTCCGCGGCAAGGTGGTCCTGCTCGACTTCTGGGGCACGTTCTGCCCGCCCTGCATGGCCGCGCTGCCGAAGCTGCAGGCGCTGCACGACGAGCACGCTGCCCGCGGCTTCGCCGTCGTCGGCGTGACGGTGGACGATCGCGCGGCGCTGGTGAAGAAGGCCACCGCCAAGATCACCTATCCGATCCTGCAGGCCACGCCGCAGGTGTGGAGCGGGTACAAGATCAACGCGCTGCCGTCGCTGGTGCTCGTCGGCCGCGACGGCCGCATCGTGCGGCGCTTCGGCGGCGAAGCCGACCAGGCCATGATGGCCGCGGAGATCGAGAAGGCGCTCGCGCGGTGACGCTCGCCGCGCTGCTCCTGCTCGCGGCGCTGCATACGCCCGAGGAGTGCCTGACGGCGAAGGGCGACATCACGGCGACGTACGGCGGGAAGACGTACGCCTTCCGCTACCCCGACTGCCGCGACGAGTTCCTCGGCGATCCGGAGCGCTTCGCGCAGCTCTACGACGCGCTCCTGGAGATGCAGGCCGCGGGCATGGAGATCGCGCCGCCGCGCGAGTCCCTGGTCCCGAGCTGACCCGGCTGACCGGGCGAAGGCCTGGCGGTTCGGGGAACCGCTTCCGAGAAGCATCGCTGGGAGCTGTCGCACCGCTTCATCGACGGGGTGATCGACCGCGCCACGCATCGCTCGATCCTCATGTACCGGGTCACGCCCGCGCTGAAGGCGGGCGTCGAGTGGAACGCGAAGGCGAACGAGGTGGGGATCGTCGCGAACTGGCGCGCGCTCGCGGAGACGCGCACGCGTCCGGCGCTGATCTTCGGCACGAGCTCCGACCGCATCGGCACGCCCTCGGGGCAGTCGTATTACGCGACAGTGAGCAAGAGCCTCCCGAACGCGCCCGTCGCGCCGTACGTGGGCCTCAGCTACAGCGGATATGCGGAGGAGTGGCTGGTGCCGTTCGGGGTGAACGTGGGGCTGGGCAAGGGCTGGTCGGCGATGCTGATCAACGACGGCGTGCACACGCACCTGTCGGCAACGTATGCACGCCCGAAGCTCTCCGTGACGCTGCTCGCGGTGGAGCGCCGCCACGTGGGCATCACGCTGGGAACGACGTTCTAGGTCCCGGTGGTCGCGGTCGTCGCGCTGGTCTCCGTCACCGTGGCCGTGGTGGCCATGGTGTCGGTAGAGATGGTGTCGGTCGCCTGACCTTCGCTCACCGCCTCGCCGCGCGCTTCCGCGGCATCCTCACTCTGCCCCGCGGCCTCGCCTTTGTCCTCGACCCGCTCCTCGGTCGCGTTCTCCTTCGGAGAGTCGCACGCGAGGAAGAACAGGCTCGTCGTCAGCGCCAGAAAAATCGCCAGAGCTCGTGTGAAACGCATCGGTTTCCCCCTTCACCGGACTCGTGAGTGCAACTTCATTGCCGGGCACGTGATCGGTTCCTCGGAGTTCCTCGGAGTTCCTCGGGTTCCTCGGAGGGGCGGGGGGCCCACCCCGAGGAACTCCGAGGAACCGAGGAACTCCGAGGAACCGCAGTCACTTCTCGTCCTTCGCCGTGCGGGGGCGCGCCGGGTCCGCCGTGAGGGGCAGCGGCACGATCGAGCCGCCGGTCGAGCGGCCGGGATATTCGTAGAGCTCCGCGCGCTCGCCGGGGTGTTTCTTGAGCCACTTCTTCGCGTAGAGGTCGCGGTCCGCGGCGTCGAGGAGCTGTTCGAGGGTCGCGTCGGGGATGAGGGACGAATGGGCCATGCCGCAGGTGGCGGTCACGCCGAAGCTCGCTTCGCCGGACGTCCAGCGCAGCGTTGCGATCTCGCCGAGGAGGCGTTCGGCGGCGCCGGTGAGATCGTCGAGGGGGAGATCGCGGACGAGCAGGAGGAACTCGTCGCCGCCGTAGCGCGCGATGAGGTCGTTGGCGCGCGTGCGGGAGAGGAACAGGGCGCCGAGGTCGCGGAGGATGCGGTCGCCCATGAGATGGCCGAAGGTGTCGTTGACCGGCTTGAAGTCGTCGAGGTCGACGATGGCCACGCCGATGGAGCGGCCCTCGGCGAGGAAGCGCTCGGCCTGATCGAAGAGCGTGCGGCGCGTGGCGATGCCGGTCAGCTCGTCGCGCGTCGCCAGCACCTGCCACTCACGCGCGGCCGTGGCCAGGATGCGCTGCCGCGACACGACGCGTTTCGCCGCCACGACCTTGGCGATGACCTCCACCTCGGTGCAGCTCTTGGCGAGGAAGTCGTCGTAGCCGATGGTCAGGGCCGCGACTTTGGACTCGACGTCTTCGCGCGCGGTGAGCATGACCGCGTACTGGTCGGCGAGCTCGGGGTCCGCGCGGATGGTGCGGATCAGGTCGAAGCCGTCGATGCGCGGCATCTGGTAGTCGGAGATCAGGAGATCGACCGGCGCCTCGCGCAGGAGGGCCAGGGCGTGGTCGCCGTCGGATGCGGTCTCGACGGCGAAGCCGAGGCGGCGCATGAGCTGCGTCAGCCAGGCGCGGAAGTTCTCGTCATCGTCGACGAGGAGCACGCGCACGGATGGCGGGTCGATGGGTCGCTCGTGATCGTGGTGGCGGCGCGCTGGCGGATTCGACATTGCGGTGGGGCGAATCGCTGTGCGGGCTTTCAAAGGGCGCGCCATCTGAGGGGGCAGGGCGCAGGGCGCAGGGGGCAGGAGCCGCCATCTGAGGGGGCAGGGCGCAGGGCGCAGGGGGCAGGAGCCAGAACGAAGAGCCTCGGCTGGTTTCTCCTGTCCCCTGCGCCCTGTGCCCTGCCCCCTGCTTCAAAGCGCCTGGAAGCCTGTTTCCGCCAGCGCCTCGCGGTTGCGGTCCAGCCGCGTCACGATCCACTGCTCGCCGCGGCGCTCGATCTCCACGATCACCGAGGCCCACATCGAGTCGGTGAGGTTCTCCGACCAGCGGAAGCGCAGGCCCGGCCATTGGCCCTCGGGGACGCTCGCGCCGCGGAGGTGCTCCTCCGCCATTTCGATCAGTTCCGGGCCGCCTTTGTGGTCGCAGGGCATGCGCATATGCTACGCGGCGCTATGAGAGACATCCATTCTTTCGCGCGGCCCGACGAGGCCGTGGTCCGTCATCTCGCGCTCGATCTCGACGTCGACTTCGACCGCCAGCGCCTCTCCGGCACGGCCCTGCTGCAGATCGAGACCAGCGGCGACGCGCGCGAGCTCGTCCTGGACACGCATGGCCTGACCATCGACAGCGTCACCCTCGGCGACGGCTCGGAAGCAAAGTTCACCATCGGCGAGGCGAAGCCGCACCTCGGCGCGCCGCTGATCGTTCCGATCGCGCCGTCGACGCGGCTGGTGCGCATCCAGTACGCGTCCGCGCCCGATGCGGCGGCGGTGCAGTGGCTGTCGAAGGAGCAGACGGCCGGCGGACAGCATCCGTTCCTCTTCACCCAGTCGCAGGCGATTCTCGCCCGCACGTGGGTGCCGATCCAGGACTCGCCGGGCATCCGCATCACGTACGACGCGACCATCCGCGTGCCGAAGGGACTGGTCGCGGTGATGAGTGCGGAGAACGCGACCGAGGTGAGCGAGGACGGCGTCTATCGCTTCCGCATGCCGCAGGCGATCCCGCCGTATCTGCTCGCGCTCGCGGTGGGCGACCTCGCGTTCCGGCCCCTCGGCCCCAACAGTGGGGTGTGGGCGGAGAAGCCGATGATCGAGGCCTCGGCCTACGAGCTCGCGGACACGCCGAAGATGATCGAGGCGGCCGAGCGGCTGTACGGGCCGTATCGCTGGGGACAGTACGACGTGCTGGTGCTGCCGCCGAGCTTCCCGTTCGGCGGGATGGAGAACCCGCGGCTCACGTTCGCGACGCCGACGATCCTCGCGGGCGACCGGTCGCTGGTGAGCCTGGTCGCGCACGAGCTCGCGCATTCGTGGTCGGGCAATCTGGTCACGAACGCGACGTGGAACGACTTCTGGCTGAACGAGGGCTTCACGGTCTACTTCGAGCGGCGGATCATGGAGGAGATCTCCGGCCGCGATTACTCGGAGATGCTCGCCCTCCTCGGCCGCCAGGATCTCGAGTCCACGGTCGCGGAGCTGCCGGAGCGGGACACTCACCTCTCCCTCGACCTCACCGGCCGCGACCCGGACGACGCGGCCACGAAGCTGCCGTACGAGAAGGGCTACTTCCTGCTGCGCCTGATCGAGGAGACGGTGGGCCGCGCGGCGTGGGACCGCTTCCTGCGCGACTACTTCGACCGCCACGCGTTCCAGTCGATGACCACCGAGGGGTTCGTGGCGGAGCTGCAGTCCGCCTTCCCGCAACTGGCGGAGAAGGTGGACGTGAACGTCTGGATCCACGGCCCGGGCATCCCGAAGAACGCGCCGGTGGTGCAGTCGGATGCGTTCGAAAAGGTCGAGGCTCAGGTGCAGGCGTTCGAGAAGGGGACGCACGCGGCCAGCCTGGCGACGAAGGGCTGGTCGACGCACGAGTGGATCCACTTCCTCCGCCACCTGCCGAAGGGCCTGACCCTGGCGCAGATGACGGACCTCGACGCGGCGCACGGCTTCACGTCGAGCGGCAATTCGGAGATCCTGCACGAGTGGCTGATGCAGGCCATCGACCACAACTACGAGCCGGCGTACGACGCCCTCGAGCGCTTCCTCCTCCGCCAGGGCCGCCGCAAGTTCCTCAAGCCGCTGTACCAGAAACTGGCGGAGACGCCGGACGGAATGCAGCGCGCCCGCGCGATCTATGCGAAGGCGCGTCCGATGTACCACTCGGTGTCGTACCGGACGATCGACCAGATCCTGAAATGGGAGTCCCATGGCTGATCACCTCTACATCGGTTGCAACGCCCATGTCGCCGCGATCCGGGTCGAGACGGGGGAGGAAGTGTGGCGTACCCGGCTCCAGGGAGCCCTCCTCGCCACCTCGGGGCAGGACACGACGGTGCTCGAGCACGAGGGCCGCGTCTATGCGGGCGTCAACGGCCACCTCTACTGTCTCGACGCCACCACCGGCGCCATCCTCTGGCACAACGACCTGCCGAACATGGGCCATAACGACGTGACGCTGTCGATCGGCGGCCACTCCGTGCAATTCGTGGCCAAGCACACGCACACCCACACGTAGCCTCTGACGGTTTTGGAGTGCGGAGGCAACCGAAGGCTGTCTCAAATGTAGGGCGCGGCTTCAGCCCGCCTCCCGGACGGGGAGGGGGAATGCCCCCGCCCACGAGAGGGGCGGGCTGAAGCCACGCCCTACATTTGAGACAGCCTCCAACGCCTCCGCTCTCAAGAATGAGAACTATGGCAATCTAGTCCGCGTGACCGACTTCGCCGGGGCACCGTTGCGCGTGCTGTCGTTCGAGCGGCTGCTGTTCGCGGGCGAGATGTTCGCCGTGGGCACGCACCGGCTGCCCGCGAGCGATCCGCGGTTCGAGTCGTACGGGCCGACCAGCGCGTGGCTCGTGGTCTTCCCGCGCAACAGCACCATCATCGAGCACGCGGGCGGGCCCCGCTTCGTCGGCTCGCCCGCGGTCGCGCCGCTGTACAACCGCGGGCAGGAGTACCGGCGGCTCCGGCTCAGCGCGGAGGGCGATTTCTGCGACTGGTTCGCCGTGGCGCCGGACACGCTGCGGGAGCTCGCGCGCTCGGACGGCGAGAGCCCGCTGCGCGCGCCGTACGTGCGCGTCGGGGCGCGCGAGTATCTGCGCCAGCGGGCGGTGGTGGAGCACCTCCTCGCCGGCGGGAGCGACGCGCTGTTCGTCGAGGAGACCATGACGGACGTGCTGCGGCGACTGCTCGGACGGGCCGGATCGCCGGTGCCCCACGACCTCGCGCATGCCGCCGCCGAGCTCCTCAGCCGCACGTTCAAGGACAACGCTTCGCTCACGCGCATCGCGCGCGACCTCGGCACGTCCCCGTTTCATCTGGCGCGCACGTTCAAGCGCGTGACGGCCACGACTCTGCACCAGCACCGTCTCGCGCTCCGCCTGCACGCGTCGCTGGAGATGCTGCGCGACTCGTCCGAGGAGATCGGCAGCATCGCTCTGGACCTCGGCTTTGGGGACCACAGTCACTTCACGGTGTCGTTCCGGCGACGCTTCGGCGTCACGCCGTCCGCGTACCGGCGGGGAGCAAGTTTTTCATAGCGTGCGCGGGGCGGGTGGCCGTATTCAGAGGGCATGCTTGCAACCATTCTTCTCACCGCACTCCTGCTGGCGCAGACGCAGACCGGCGAGGCGCTGATCGCGCAGGCGAAGTGGGCCGAGGCCGCGAAGGTCTTCGAAGAGCTCACCCGCGCGAATCCGTCCGACGCCGCTTCCTGGGCCGCCCTCGGCCTCGCCCAGTTCAACCTCGGGCAGATCGACGCGGCCTCCGCGTCGTATGACAAGGCACTGGCGCTCGACGCCGCGTCCGCGCGCGCGATCGTCGGCGCGGCGCGCGTCGCCATCGCCCGCGGCGACGCGAAGAGCGCGATCGCCGGCCTCGCTCGCGCGCGCGACGCGAACATCCCGGCGCTCCAGTTCGTCCGCACCAGCACCGGCTTCGAGGCGCTGGTGAAGAAGGACGCGGCATTCGCGCGCTTCGTCGACACTCTGCGTCCCTGCAGCGGCGCGGAGTACCGCCAGTTCGACTTCTGGCTCGGCGAATGGGACGTCTACAACCCGGCCGGCCAGAAGATCGGCAGAAACTCCATCACCTCGACGAACGACGGCTGCGTGGTGTACGAGAACTGGCGCGACGCGCGCGGCAGCACGGGCAACAGCTTCAACTTCTACGAGACGAAAACGAAGCGCTGGCACCAGTTCTGGGTATCCTCGAACGGCAACGCCGCGCCGCTCTCCGCCGCCGCCGACGGCACGCCCATGCCCATGAGCGGCGGCCTCGCCGACGGCGCCATGGTCCTGCAGTCTCCCGCCGGCGTGAGCCCCCGCAACCGCTGGACGTGGTCCCGGGTCGACGACGGCAAAGTACGCCAGCACGCCGAGCAGTCGGACGACGACGGCAAGACGTGGCGGACGGTCTTCGACGGGCTGTACGTGAAAGCGCAATAGACGACCGTCGTTCCGCGCTCCTCGTTCCCTACCGGCTTCCCATCAGGCGGTCCGCGAAGTTGCGCGTCATCCGCAGCACCTTTCCTCCGGCGAGCGTGACGTCGAAGTCGCCGTGGGCGTCGGAGCGGATCTCCGCGACGCGGTCGGCGTTCACGATCACGGACCGGTGGATGCGCACGAAGCGCTGCGGGTCGAGGCGGCGCTCGAGGCTGGCGAGCGTCGCGCGGAGCAGGTACTCGGCGCCGCGCGCGTGCACCTCGACGTAGTTGCCCGCCGCCTCCAGCCAGTCCACGTCGTCGATCTTCACGAGCAGGTAGCGGTCGCCCTTGCGCACCGTGAGCCGCGTCGTCAGCAGCTCCGCGGCGGGGCGCGCTCCCTCCGCGAGCTGGCCGCGCGCGCGGCGCAGGGCCTCGTCGAAGCGGTCCCGGGTGAAGGGTTTGAGGAGGTAGTCGAGCGCGCGGACCTCGAACGCGTTCACCGCGTACTGGTCGTACGCGGTCACGAACACGACGACCGGCAGGTGGATGTCCGCCACTTCCGCGAGCACGTCGAAGCCGCTCATGCCCGGCATCTGCACGTCGAGGAAGACGAGGTCCGGCATCAGCGCGGTGATCATCCGGACGGCCGACGGCCCGTCCTCGGCCTCGCCCGCGACCTCGATGTCGGGATGGTCCGCGAGCCGCAGGCGGATGCCGCGGCGCGCGAGCGGCTCGTCGTCGACGATCAGCGCGCGGATCATTTCGGGATCACCACCGTCACGACCGCGCCGTGGTCGTTCGCGACGTCGAGCGACGCCGCGTCGCCGTACAGCGCCGCGAGCCGCTCGCGCGTGTTCGCGAGGCCGATGCCGGTCCGGTCGCCGCTGAACCCCGGACCGGAGTCGCTGACCACGATCCGCAGCCGCGCGCCCTCGTCGCGCGCGCTGACGCGCACGACCCCGACGCCCGGCACTGCACCCACGCCGTGCACGATCGCGTTCTCCACGATCGGCTGCAGCAGCATCGACGGCACCAGCGACTCGACCGCGCGCGGGTCGACGTCGCGCTCGATCTGCAGGCGCTCGCCGAAGCGGAGCCTCTGCACGGCGAGGTACTTGTCGGTCAGCTCGAGCTCGCGCCGCAGCGGGATCTGCTGCGGCAGGGAGTCGTCGAGCGACACGCGCAGCAGGTCCGCCACCAGGGCGAGGCTCTGCACGACGGCCTCGTGGTCGCGCTGCAGCGACATCGTCGAGATCGCGTTCAGGGTGTTGAACAGGAAGTGCGGATTGAGCTTCGCGCGCAGCACCTCCAGCCGCTCGCGCGTGAACGCGATGCGCCGCGCCTGGGCGTCGCGATGCAGCTCGAGCGCGAGCGCCGCGCCGGCGATGGTCCAGTAGAGGATGAAGTAGTAGATGGTCGAGAAGGTCACCGCTTTCCCGACCATGAAGAGAAACGCGAGGTTGGGATTCTGCAGTGCGACGATCGATCCCGAGACGATCGACGCGACCAGCGCGAACAGGAGCGCCGCGCCGACGTGCGGCAGCACGCGGCCGGTGCGGTCCAGCCGGTACCGCCGCGCGAAGGCGAAGGCGGGCGCGGAGATGGCGACGACCGAGATCCAGACCAGGAAGACCCGGCCGAATCCGCGGAGCCAGTCGAAGGGCTGGCCGAACGACTGCATGCGCGCCCACGTCTGCGTCGCCTCAAGCATCGCCAGCAGCGCGGCGCTCCCCACCGCGAGCCCCGCAATCAGGAACGGTTTCCTCGGCATCACCGGGAACACTCTAGCCTGTCCGGGTTTCGTCCCGCGGGAACGGGATTCGTCCCGCCGCCGTTGGCGCGCGGCGGGCGCGTGCCGATCATCGGCGCATGCGACGACTGACCCTCGCCCTGTTCCTTTTCGCCTCGACTGCCTTCGCGCAGCAGCAGCAGTTCATCCTCCCGCGGCCGGACGCCGCGACGTGGACGGTCCGGAAGAACATCGAATACGCGCCCCGGCTCGCGTTCGATCTCTACCGTCCGGCCGGCGATGCCGTCGTGCCTGTCGTGATCTTCGCGAACGTCGGCATCACCGGGATGAAGGACTGGCCCGGGTACACGGGATGGGGCGAGGCAGTCGGCGCTGCCGGCCTCGCGGCCGTGCACTACGAGGCCACCGAGTTCGCCGACTTCGACAAGCTCGTCGCCGCGCTGCAGCAGCGCGCGTCCGAGCTGCGCATCGATCCCACCCGCATCGTGGTCTGGTCCGGCTCCACCAACGTCCGCCTCGGCCTCTCCTACTCGATGGATCCGAAGCGCGACTACATCCGCGGGGCGATCGTCTACTACGGCGACGCGGAAGTGCCGTCGCTCCGGCTCGACGTGCCGGTCTTCTTCGCGCGCGCGGGCCGCGAGAACACGGGATTCAACCAGCGGATCGACAAGCTCCTCGCGCGCGCGATCGCCGCGAACGCGCCGTGGACCATCGTCAACCTCGGCCACGGCGTGCACGGCTTCGACGTCTTCGAGCGCGACGCCGCGACGCGCGATCTCGTCAGCCGCACCATCGCGTTCGCGAAGTCGGTCACCGAGCCTGCGGTGTCGCAGGCATACCTCGCCGGCGCGAAGGAGGCCGAGGTGGCGGGCGCGTTCTATCGGAGTGAGTGGACCGCGGCCATCGACGGCTACCGCGCCCTCCTCGCCACGCGCGACGACGGCGAGAACCGCCGCCGCCTCGGCATCGCCCTCGCGGAGAACAAACAGTACGCGGAGGCGCTGCAGGAGCTGGAGAAGGCCTGGCAGCTGGGCCGCCGCGGCGCGCGCGACACGATGGTGCCGGCGGCCGAGGTGGCGGCGAGCGCGGGGAACGTCGAGCGGGCCATGCACTGGCTCGACCTCGCCCTGTCCCAGCCCTTCGTGCCCGTCGCGGAGGTGCGCAACCTCCCGAAACTCGCCCCGATCGTCAACACCCCGGCCTTTCAGAAGTTGATCGCCGAAGTCGAGGAGCAGCGCAACGTCGTGAAGACGATCGAAGACGGCAAGGCGGCGGAAGGAATCGCCATCCTGAAGAGCGCGAAGAACGGGCGGCTCGTGCGCGAGACCGTGCTCAATCAGATCGCCTACGGCCTCCTCAACCGCGGCCGCGCCGCGGACGCGATCGCGGTCTTCCGCATCACCACCGACCGCTACCCCCAGTCGCCGAACGCCTGGGACAGCCTGAGCGAAGCCCTCGAGCGCAGCGGCGCAAAGAAGGAGGCGGTGGCCGCCGCCCGCAAGGCACTCGCGCTGCTGACCGACAACGTCGACGCCCCGACCCGCGAGAGCGTACGCGCGGCGTCGGCGGCACGTGTGGCGCGGCTGGAATGACCATTTGGAGTGCGGAGGCGGTTGGAGGGTGTCTCAAAATGTAGGGCGTGGCTTCAGCCCGCCCCTCTCGTGGGCGGGGCGTTCCCCCTCCCCGTCCGGGGGCGGGCTGAAGCCGCACCCTACATTTGCCTGTCGGGATGACAAGGGCGCGCGCAGCGCGGGTGTTTGGAGTGCGGAGGCAACGGTTGCCTCCGCACTCCAAAACGCGGCAGAGCGGCGAGGCAAAGTCTTACCCCCGCGAGGCAAAGTGGCGTCCTTTCGAGGCAAAGTCTTGCCTCCGCGAGGCTGCGTTTTGTTCGTTGGACTCTGCGAACGCAACAGGCCGCCGCTTCTTACACTCGTCGCTGGCTTACGATGGATGCATGCCGGTGGAGTTGATCGACCTCAGCCATCCGATCGAGCATGGGATGCTCACGTATCCGGGCCTGCCCGGGCCGGTCATTTCGGACCATCTCTCGCGTGTGGCCTCTCGCGAGCGATACCGCGGTGAGGCCGAGTTTCACATTGGACGGATCGAGATGGTTGCGAACACCGGCACCTACATCGACGCGCCGTTCCACCGCTTCGAGGATGCCTTGGACATCGGGCAGTTGCCGCTCGCCAGTGTCGCGAATCTGCGCGGTGTATTGGTGCAGTTGCCGACGGGCCAACGCGCTCTCGAAGCTGAAGACGTTGCGGCGCTGGATCTTCGCGGTGCCGCGCTGCTCGTCCATACGGGCTGGTCGCGCCACTGGCGGAGCGAGGCCTATGCGCAGGCGGACCACCCGTACGTCTCACGCGCGGCAGCGGAGTACCTGCCCGAATCGGGCGTGGCGCTGGTCGGCATCGACTCGGTCAACATCGACGACATGGCCGACGCGAGCCGGCCGGCACACAGCTGTTGCTGCGCCGTGGGATTCCGGTCGTGGAGCACCTGACGAACCTCAGCGCTCTGGCGGATCGGCCGTTCACGTTCTTCGCCGTGCCGGCGCCGGTGCGCGGGATGGGTACGTTCCCCGTGCGTGCGTTCGGCGTTGCCGGCTGATCGGCCGCGCGGCCGGTGATCGCATCGAGCCGGAATACGTGGCCGATGTCCTAAAATACTCGTCGTTCGGCAGGAGCGGTTCGTTGGGCATTATGCGTCGGCGGCGGCTGGCTCCGGCACGGGTTCGGGGAGGGGCGGCACGCCGCTGAGAGCGGGCAGCGGCCCAAAGCGTTGCTCGTACTTGATACGGTAATGCGCATACTGCGCGTGCGCGCCGCCATGCTCCACGGCTCTCCAGCGAGCCGGCCAGCGGGCCGAGGGCCTGCGACTAGAGGTTGTCCTTGCGGCCATCCCAGAAGAGAAATGGGGGCGTGTTGAGCCGACGACATGTCCGGCGGCCGTCGGTTTCGACGCCAGCGGCTCCAGCCTGGCGAGCGAGAGGGCGCGCATCTGGTCGATCTGCGCGGGAGTCCACGCGTCGCCGCGCGAGGCGGCGATGGGAGCGACGTTCAGGGGAACAACGCTACCCAAAACCGGAAGTCTGCCTCTTTCATAGAATCAGTCGACTCCGTAAGACCTCGAACTCGTCGACTACCGCAGCAAAGTAGTGATTGAGGGAGCGTAGTTGTCGGTCGAACAGCCGATCCGCGCGCTTCTTCGCGATATCGGATATGCAGTCCAGCCGCAGTAGACGGTCGAGCTCAGCGATGATCTGTAAACGTGCTGCATTGTCGTACAGCGATTCGCGATGCGAGCGGACGACACATTTCACGTATGCCCGGACACGATCGCGGTATGTCCGCAGTTCTTCGTGCGATACATGGATGCGCAGTTTTGTGAGCTTGACGCGCAGTGGGATGGTCAGTGTCATGTCGTCGGCAATGCGGTTGACTAGAGCTTCGTACTGATCGCCGGTTGCGCAAGCGCGCACCATCGTCCTGTATTCACCGAACGTCTTGGTGTAATCACTATGTACACCATCGACGACGTCATAAACCGGTTTGATGCAATTGTCGAAAAGGCTCTTTCGATGGTCATGGCGTGCTCGGATCAACTGAATGGAGCGATCGACCAGTCCGCCAAGTGCCAGGGCGAGCGTGCTCATGAAGCCTCCTGCGGACGCACCAGCAGCGTGTGGACCGTGCCATAGTCGTATTCACCGAGAGAGTCTAGGCCGTGCTCGACGTCTTCGGCACGTCCGAGCTTGCTCACCCACAGACCGTCATCCACTTCGCGGCAGACGTGTGTGGCACGCTTTCCGTCGCGGGAGAACACCGCAAGGCGGCTGACGTTCGGGTCGAAGCGGCGCATGCCTACATCGACAGGCTCGTAGCCGAGGGTAGCAAAGGCCTTGATGAATGCTGAGACGGTGTCTTCGCGCGGAGCGTTCTCGGGCCAGTAGTACTGGTTCCACGGATCGGGCCACCACCAGACGTCTTCGATACACGCTGCATAGGCGACGCAGTTGTATGCATCGGTCGCAGGACTCTTTAGTGTGACAGGATGGCTCGTCATTTCTTACCCTGAGGAAGATGTTCCTCTGCCCACTCGATCCATGTAGCAGCCATTGCCTGCAGATTTCCTCTCGCCGCAGGTGGAACGGGATCATCGTCAGTGATCGCCTTCAATGCCCAGAACCAGTGCTCCGGCCGTCGTCTGAGCTGCGCGATAATGAGCGGAACAGCCTCAGTTCCCATGCCAATGATGGATTGATAGGCTGGGTGCATTGCGATTTCATGAATAGATGACGAATGGCGCGTTTCGAAGCGCCAGCGCAGAGCGAGCCTGCGGAAGCGGTCGGTAAGCGCGCTGGTGCGCATGTCCGTACAGAAGAAATCGAGCTGCTGTTTGGATGCAGGAAGAGGTTTGCTGTACCATGCGAAAGGCTCGATGCCTTTTGCCGCCGCGCGTTTGCGTGCGTCGTCGGAATCCCATGCCGTTAGAAATGCTACCGGCAGATCCTGCTGGAGCTTCTGTAATTCGGCAGCGACGTCGATGCCATCTTCTTCCGCAATGCGAAGATCGACAACCGCGAAATCGAAGCGCCTTGATTTCCCTCGCTGCCGTGCTTCTTTGCCCGTACCGACAGCTTCCATCCGGAAGCCTTTGGACCCGAAAAGTCGGACGGCCGGATCCCGGAAGTTCTTTTCATCATCGATCAGCAGAACCCGATTAAACATCACCGGTCCCTTCCTCTTCCAGCGGTGATCTCAATGGTAGTCGAACGTAAAACGTCGTGCCGCGACCTCGGCGCGATTCGAAATCGAGCCGCCCACGATGTGTGCCCTCTACCACTTCTTTACAAACTACCAAGCCAAGTCCCGTGCCAGTCTTTTTAGTCGTGAATAACGGCTTGAAGATTTCGGACTTGAGGTCTTCCTCAATGCCAATCCCGTCATCCGTGAATCGCACCTCGGCGTAGTTCCCGTAGAACCCCGTCCCTACCGCCAGCTTGCCGCGTTCCTTCATGGCGTCGATCGCGTTCGAGATCAGATTCACGAAGACGCGGGTGAGCCGGTCGCGGTCGCACCACACTTCCGGAAGGGACTCGAAACTTGTCCGCACATGGATCTTCTTCTTGCGCAGGCTGTGCGCCATCAACAGGAGGGCCTGATTGAGGATGTCGACGAGCTGGTACCAACCGAAATGCGTTTCCTGTAGCCTCTGGTACTGGTTCAGTCCGCGAAAAGACTTCGAAAGCATGTCCAACTCCTTCTCAATGACCTCCATGTCCGTTCGAAGAGGGATGTTAGATCGAAGGTCTGCATGGGTCTCGATGAAGGAGCGCGCGTTCGCAAAGCTGGTATTGACATTATTAAGGCGATTGTTGGTGTCGTGCGCCAGTCCGGCCGCCGTTTCGGCGACCGAGACGAGGTGCGCGTTTCTTTGCGCCAAGTCGAACACTTCGTCGCGTTCTTCCAGAAGCGCGGCCTCCTGCAGGGCAAACGCCGCGGTACGGCCGAGGGCGAGCAGGATCTGGCGCTCTTCGTCGAACAGCGTGACATGTGTCCCCGCGCCGAGCAGTAACACCCCGAAGTATTTGTCTCCGCCCGTGCTTCCTGCGCTCCGAATGCTCAGCGGAACTACGACGTAGCTAACGCAGCGATACAACTGCCTCTGCAGATCTCTGTCGGCGACGTCCAGCACGTCCGGCGTGACGATCCGAAGCTCATACTGATGCTTCTCGCTGTCCGCGACGTTGAGCGGAATGGGTTCGGAAATGGTCAGAGACCTTCCGTGAATCTGTGCCGCACCGATCTCCAGTAGTCCCGTTTTGTTGTCCGGAGTTCCGACGACAGACACGTCTACGTCCGCCATCTCCGCGCCGATCGCCACGATGGTGGCATACAGCGCATCGCGGTCGTGTCTGGGAAGCGGCAGGCGCTCGAGACGTGATGCGGACTCAAGAAATCGCGTTCGCTGCACGAGTGCACCCGCTTGTGCTGCAAATGCCTCGGCCACCATCTTGTCGTGCGGGAGAAAATGGCACGAGTTCTCCGATGCAATCGATAGCACGCCAATGGGTGAGTCGCCGTACAACAGCGGAACGATCAGTTCAGACCTGATTCTGTCCGCCCACTCGCCGGTGAAGTCGATAAATGACGCATTGCAGTCTCGGCATGCCCCTACGTCATCGCAGTTCACGGTCGTCCGGCTGCTCATCGCCTTTGCTACGTGCCCCCCACTCTGCGCATCAACGGCAGGAACACAGGACAGAGGCAGATCGGGAACGGCACTCCTCACGTATACGAAACCGTCGCGCCGGCTGGTGAGGGCGAGGAAGGCAACGGACGAGCCGGTCAGTTCCTGAACCCGCTGCACGATCGTCTGCAGCGCAACCTCCACATCCGTTATCGAGGCGGCTACGTTCTTCTGCACGGCCAGGATTTCGTCGCGTGCCAGCAACAGGCGATTGATCTGGACTGCAGTCGACAGATGGCGGCAGAGCTCACGGATGAAATCCCTCTTCGTTTCGTAGAAGGTATACGGGTAACAGACGAAGAGCGAAACCGTCCCGATCGGGCCGTGTGCGCCGATGAGGGGAAAGCATGCGTATGTGCGAAAGTCGTGCTTTTGGATCCACTCGCGGTCGAGAAAGCGGTCGAGATGATTCCGCACGTCGGGAATCACGACTTCTCTGCCGCTCACGAACACCTCGCCGACGAACCCGCCGCTTCCGGAACCGCGGGCAGCACGGCTTTTCGTCTGTGTCTCGACTGTCGGCGTACCGAGAATCGTGCAGAGTTCGAGCTCATTTTGACGGTTGGCAATTCGAATGACGCACGCCGAAAACTCGCTCCATTCATTCGTCAGCTCATGCGCAATGCGCCTAGCGAGCGGGCCGAGCTCGATGTTCGGCGATGCCGTTTCTTGCTGGATCGCCTGCAGCATGTTCAGCTCGGCTTCGCGGCGCAGGTGGGAAATGGCGAGAGATGCGATTGTCGATGCGATAACCAGAATGGCGATGTCGCCCTCCGTGATCGCCGCACCGACGCGAAATATACGCAGCACTCCATAGCTCCGGTTCGGGCCGTCGAGCGGCAGCAGCGCCCAATACCAGTCTGGGCCGAGTTGCGTCTCGTAGAACTCCCGGAGCACGGGGTCTTCCCATTCATACTCGCCAGCGGTCCCGTGCATGGGAGCGCCCCGATCCGGGTCCTTCGCGCTGGTGACCGCCAGACGGACCGTGCCACAACTGCGATATCTCTCGTCCGGCGGGTCTACGTCGAAGCCAGTCGAGTTGCCTACCTCTCGCAGATGACCTTCCTTGGAGTACAGGAAGAGCGAAGCCGCTTCGGCGGCGATCTCGCGACGAACGGTCCGCAGCGTTTCATCGACGATACGCTGCAGGGCGCGTTCATCGTGCAGTGCACGAACGAGTTCCCTTAACATTTCGAATTATTGCTGGAGGAGGAAGTTTACCTTTTTTCGGCGTTAATTGACAACGCGTCGGCGAACGACCCATTTAATGATGCGAACGCATGTGCGATTTCTTCGCGTATGTTCATGGCGAGCAGCCCTAGGTCGACAAACGGCTCGCCGGCGAGACATCTACGCTGAGGCTGACGACTCTCCACGACGGCCGCGCCGTCGTACAGCGTGTAGGTCATGGCATGGGCGGCCGACGCGACGGATCCGAACCTCACGAACAGCATTGCCGCGGGCAGCATCGTCGCGGGCACGGCCGCCGACGTTGCGCGCGTGCTGGTCCCGTGCTGGCGAATGGGACGCCGGGCGCGCGGGCGACGTGCGCCAGCCATCTTTCGGCGATGGCGTCGGGGCAGGACGCGACGTTGTTCTTCTGCACCGTGCAGTGCGATGCCGGCGGCGCCTGCGTGAGCCAGTGCCTCACGAATGGAGTGGCGCTCGGCGCGGGCCGCACGGAGCGCATCTGGCCCGGCGCGCTGCACGGTGCGGCACCGCAGGGCGTGCTGATGTACATCGAGCGCGGTGCGGAGCCGCGCACGGCTTTCAACGCGCGGCTCTCGAGCTCGCGGTCGCGTGCGGCCGGGAACATGGGTGACAAATCAGACCGGGCACATAGGTTACACCTTGTGACTGTCGTTCGACCGCTCGACGGTCGATCTTTCGTCGCTGAACACCCTACTTCGCGAAGCGTCAGCAACTGATTCAATTCGCTCGATAGACGCTGTCGACACGACGATCGGTTGTTCGATCACGTGGGGTCAACTCTCGATGCGTCGTGCTCCGACGCCCCTCTCGCGCACATGAATCACCCATAGAACCGCATCTCCCGTTCATCGAAGCGAGCGAGCAGCACCGGTCGGTAGTAGAGCGACCAGATACCGTCGTCGATCTCCTCGAGTCCGATCCATTCGCCGCGCAGCGTCTTGCTCGTGAAGATCAGGCCGTTCTTCCAGCGCATCATGCCGTTCTGTCCGACCTTCCGAGTCTCCAGATGGCCGGCGTATTCGATCGGCGGAAGGGTGCCCGGGCACGATGCGCTCGATCTTGATCCCAAGCCGGATCCATTACAACGACAGCCGCGAAAGCCTTGCCAGGCCGGGAGATCCGAACGGACTGCCGTTGTCCGACAGGATTGCTCGAGGAAGCCCGTGTTCGCGAAAGATCCGCTCAAAATGCCCGGCGCATGTGCGGCCCTTCGCACGAAGGATACGCCTCGCAGGCGAGCAGGTAGCGGCTCACGTGATCGACAACGGTGAGTAGGTAGCAGTAGCGGTGATTGCCGAGCAGGAACTGCCCCTTATAGTCGACCGTCATCGGGTCATTCGGCTCGAGCGGTTCGTTGCGCACGCGCAGCGGATGTGCGGGTGGCGTACGGCGCTCGCGTGGCTGCACCATGTTCGCGCGGTGAAGAATGTCGGAAGTGCCGGCGATCCGGCTCGACGTGCCCGTCTTCTTCGCGCGCGCGGGCCGCGAGAGCACGGTGCTCAACCAGCGCATCGACAAGCTCCTCGCCCGCGCCATCGCCGCCAACGCTCCCTGGACCATCGTCAACCTCGGCCACGGCGTGCAGGGCTTCGACGTCTTCGAGCGCGACGCCGCGACGCGCGACCTCGTCAGCAGCACCATCGCGTTCGCGAAGTCCGTCACCGAGCCGTCCGTCTCGAAGGCCTACCTCGCCGGCGCGAAGGAGGCCGAGGTCGCGGGCGCGTTCTATCGCGGCGAGTGGGCGGCGGCCATCGAAGGCTACCGCGCCCTCCTCGCCACCCGCGACGACGCCGAAAACCGCCGCCGCCTCGGCCTCGCCCTCGCGGAGACCAGGCAGTACGCCGAGGCGCTGCCGGAGTTGGAGAAAGCGTGGCAGATGGGCCGCCGCGGCGCGCGCGACACCATCGTGCCGGCCGCCGAGACCGCGGCGAGCGCGGGGAACGTCGAGCGTGCGATGCACTGGCTCGACCTCGCCCTCGCGCAGCCCTTCGTCCAGATCGCCGAAGTGCGCGACAACGCGAAATTCGCCCCGATCGCCAACACCCCGGCGTTCCAGAAGCTGCTCGCCGAGGTCGAGGAACAGCGCAACGTCGCGAAGATGATCGAGGACGGCAAGGTCGCGGAAGGAATCGCCGTCGTCCGGAACGCGAAAGGCGGCCGGCTCGTGCGCGAGACCGTGCTCAATCAGATCGCCTACGGCCTCCTCAACCGCGGCCGCGCCGCGGACGCGATCGCGGTCTTCCGGATCACCACCGACCGCTACCCCCAGTCGCCGAACGCCTGGGACAGCCTGAGCGAAGCCCTCGAGCGCAGCGGCGCAAAGAAAGATGCCGTGGCCGCCGCCCGCAAGGCGCTCGCGCTGCTCACGGACAACGTCGACGCCCCGACCCGCGAGAGCGTACGCGCGGCGTCGGCGGCACGGGTGTCGCGGCTGGAGTGAGCTGGAGTGCGGAGGCATCGTCGCCTCCGCTTTCGTATTCGGTAGCCTCAGCGCGCGAGCGTGCGAATTGGAAAGCGGATGCGATTGGAGGCTGTCTCAGAACCTGGACCGCCGCCGTCCCGGCGGCTGATGTGGCGGCGTCCCGCGCCGCCACCCCCGGGCGGGTGGAGCGCGCCACGTGGCGAGAGGCTTCGGCCTCCCCAGAATGCGGGCGGCGGGACGCCGCCCGCTCAGCCGCCGGGACGGCGGCGGTCCAGGTTCTGAGACAGCCTCCAATCGCGTCTGCTTTCGTATTCGCGCGCTGAGGCTACCGAACGGCCTAGGACCCCAACCCCGGCCGGATCTCCTCCACCAGCTTGGCGAACCGGTACGACAGGCCTTTGGTCACCACGATCTGCTTGAGGTAGTTCAGCGACGTGATCGCGGCGGGGAGTCCGGAGATCGCGGTGGGGATCGACGCCAGGCGGCCCGCGAGCTGGATGGTCTTGTCCATGGCCGTGTAGTCCGTGGAGCGGAGGTCGCTGCCCAGTTCGCTGTTGTAGGCGATGGTCAGCAGGTAGATGTCGGCCACCAGCTCGCGGAAGCGCATCTCGCTGCCCCAGGCGAAGCAGTTGCCGGCGCGGACGTTCTCGAGAAACTCCTCCACCGTCTCGCCCTTCGACACCGTGTGCACCTTGGCCACGTGCTTGAGGGTGTGGGCGTCCGAGCCGCCGACCATGGAGATGTGCTTGCCATGGTGCTCGCGGACGTGCTCGACGAGCTGCTGCACCATGCGATTGTGGAAAGACGCCATGGCGCCGTTCAGCACCTCGAACGTGTCGAACATCTCCAGAAGCTCGGCGATGTACCGGCCGGCGACGTTCTTCATCCGGTAGTTCTGGAAGAGGTGGTTGATCCCGAAGATCAACCGCTGGCCCTTCATGTAGGGGATGAGCTCGCGGATGTTCGGGCGCAAACGTTGAATTTCGCGATGCTGCTCTTCATTCAGGCCCCAGACGCCGATGTGAATGCGCTGCCCGGTCTCGGGGAAGTATGTTTCCACCTCTTCACCGATGAAGAAATCCTTCATGTCCGGGTACTTGTTGAGGAGGTAGAGTGCGCCGTCGATCGAATCGTGATCGGTGAGCGTCACGTACGACATCCCTCGCTCTTTCGCGATCCGGTAGACGTCCTCGGGCGGGTTGTAACAATCGCGTGTGTTGGCCCTGCGGAAGTACTTGAAGACCGAAAAACGGCTGTGGCAGTGCAGGTCCGCACGCTTCAGGCTTGGATCTGCGAATCCCTCCGATGCTTTGTTCTCGACCATTCAACGGTTCAGAACGATTGTTCCGACGAAGGGCATTTTCTACAATTCGCGTGCCTGTGACAAAGAACTAAATGGCTCAAACACCAAAAGGTAAGTCTCCCGGCCACGGCGGCCAGGACTGGGTCGACCTCGACGTTCCCAGCCGCCTGCCCATCATCCCGCTCGTTTCGTCGGTGCTGTTTCCCGGCGGCGTGCTCTCGCTGCAGGTCGGAATCGACCGCAACGTACGCCTGCTGAAGAGCCTCCCCGACGATCAGAACCTCATCGCTGCCTTCTGCCAGAAGTCCGGCGACAAGGAGAACCCCAGGCCGCACGACCTGGCTCCCATCGGGGTGCTCGCCGCGATCGTGCAGCGCCTGCCGCTCTCGTCCGATCGCTACCAGCTCTTCCTGCAGGGCCGCCAGCGTGTCGAGCTCGTGCAGATGCTGCAGAACGAGCCGTACTTCGAGGCCCGGCTGCGCGAGGTCGTGCCGCGGCCGATCCCGAAGACGGTCAAGACCGAGCAGCTCATGACCCGGGCCCTGTCGCTGTTCGAGAAGCTGGTCGAGAGCGACTCGAAGTACTCGAACGAGCTGCTGAACATCCTGCGGATGAACCTGACCGAGGGGCCGGACACGTTCGCGGACCTCCTGTCGGGCTTCGTGAACCTGCCGCTCGAGGAGAAGCAGCTTCTGCTGGAGACGGTCAATCCGATCGAGCGCATCGAGCTCCTCGTCGACTACATCCAGCGCGACCTCGGCCGCGCCACCGTCGACCGCGAGCTCCAGCGGCAGATCCAGACGAACATCGACCGCCGCGACCGCGAGAACTACCTTCGCGAGCAGCTCCGCATCATCCAGGACGAGCTGGGCGAGACCAACGCCGCCGAGCGCGAGGCCGACACGTACCGCGAGCGCATCGAAGCGCTGCCGATCCTGGAAGACCACAAGCAGCAGCTCCGCCGCGAAGTCACGCGCATGGGCCAGCTCTCCCAGTCCTCCTCGGACTACGCGGTGATCAAGGGACACCTCGACACCGTCCTGCAGTTGCCGTGGACGCAGCACACCGAGGACACGCTCGACCTGGCCAAGGCCGAGGCGATCCTCGACGAGCGGCATCACGGCCTGGAGAAGGTGAAGGAGCGCATCCTCGAGTTCCTGGCGGTGCTCAAGCTGAAGGGCGATCTCAAGGGACCGATCCTCTGCTTCGTCGGACCCCCGGGCGTCGGCAAGACCTCCCTCGGCAGCGCCATCGCGGACGCTCTCGGACGCAAGTTCGTGCGCATGGCCGTGGGCGGCGTGACGGACGAGTCGGAGATCCGCGGCCATCGCAAGACGTACATCGGCGCGATGCCCGGAAAGCTCATCACCAGCTACGTGCAGGTGGGCGTGAACAACCCGCTCATCATGATCGACGAGATCGACAAGATCGGGAAAGACTTCCGCGGCGACCCCGCGTCGGCGCTGCTGGAAGTGCTCGACCCGAAGCAGAACCATGCCTTCGTGGACCGCTACGTCGAGATTCCGTACGACCTCTCGCACACCCTGTTCATCTGCACGGCCAACGTGCTGGACATGATCCCGGGACCGCTGCGGGATCGCATGGAAGTGATCCGCCTGTCGGGCTACACGGAGAACGAGAAGCTCGCCATCTCGACCAAACATCTGATCCCGGAGCTGCTGGACAACCACGGCCTGGCGGCGGATCAGGTGCACATCGCCGACGACGCGATCCTCACCGTCGTGCGCGACTACACGGCGGAATCGGGCGTGCGCAACCTGGAGCGGAACCTGGCCACGGTCCTGCGCAAGATCGCGCGCAAGGTCGCGACGGCGGACGAGAATCAGACGGCCCAGCAGAAGTACGAGGTGAAGAACGCGGACCTGGAGTCCTACCTCGGCCTGCCGAAGTTCGAGCACGAGTTCGCGGAGCGCCATCCGGAGATCGGTGTGACCACCGGCCTGGCCTGGACGTCGTTCGGCGGCGAGATCATGTTCATCGAGGCGACGCGCATGCCCGGCAGCGGGCGCACGACGGTGACCGGCCAGCTCGGCGACGTCATGCGCGAGTCCGTCACCGCCGCCTACTCGTACGTCCGCAGCCGCGCCCACGACCTCGGCATCGACGACCGGAAGTTCACCGAGCACGACATCCACATTCACTTCCCCGCGGGCGCGATCCCGAAAGACGGTCCCTCGGCCGGCGTAGCGATCGCGACGTGCATCGCATCGGTGATGGGGGAACGACCCGTCCGTCACGATGTGGCGATGACGGGAGAGATCACGCTTCGCGGCAAGGTCCTCTCGGTCGGCGGCATCAAGGAAAAGGTGATGGCCGCGCATCGCGCGAACATCAAGACGGTCGTATTGCCGGAAGGCAACCGCAAAGATCTCAGCGAAGTCCCCGAAGAAACGAAGGGTGCGT
>DASUSN010000013.1:0-34469 GCA_036375075.1 Thermoanaerobaculia bacterium
ATCTGCGGCAGGCACGGTCTTTCGAGCCCCACCCGCCCAGGTCCCTCGCTCGACGCTCGGGATGACACGTGGGCTACTTCTTCGCGACCAACAGCAGGCCCGGACCGTAGGGCAGCCAGGCGAACAGGTAGTCCACGTTGAACGCCGCCCGCACCACGGCCACCAGCCCGCGCAACCTCCCCACCCGCGCCACCCCCCGCAGCACCGTGTCGTCGGTCACCTTGCGCGTCGCCCGGCGGCGGTTCATGCGCCGCAGGAAGGCGATGTCGTAGGCGAGCGCCGCGGGGAAGCCCCAGTACCGCGCCTTCGCCACCTGGAACCCCGCCGCACGGAACATCGCGCCGAGGTTTTCGCGGGTGTAGCGGCGGAGGTGGCCGTAGTAGTCGTCGGACGTGCTCCAGAGGCTCATCAGGGCGGGCACGGTGATGACGCACAGCCCGCCGTCGCGGATGACCCGGCGGATCTCGCGGGCGGCGTCGGCGTCGCCTTCGAGGTGCTCGAGGGTCTCGCCGGACGTGACCCCGTCGAACGCGCCGTCGCGGAACGGCATCCGGGTCATGTCGCCGACGACCACCGGCACCGTGGACGTCTTTTTCACGTGCAGGGCGGCGTCGAACGAGTAGTCGATGCCGAACGCCCGGTGGCCGCGCTGCTGCAGGCTGACGGCGAGTGTCCCCAATCCTACGGCCCCGTCGAGAATGCGGGAGCCTCCCGGCAGGTTAGCCACCTCGCGGAGCATCCTCCCGAGGCGGTGTGCGTGCAGCGGACCGAACATTTCGGGCTGGGAGCCCCAAGCATGAGTAGTCACTATGTTAGATTGAGACAAACGGATCGATTCTGTCATCCGTATCTATAAAAATATGGCGCGCATTCTACTGATCGGCCCTCCCTGGGGCGACGTCTACGGCAACTTCAAGCACGTCGCCAAAGTCGGCGTCTTCTATCCGCCCCTCGGCCTCTGCTATCTCAAGAGCCCTCTGCAGGCAGACGGCCACCAGGTGAAGGTCGTCGACGCGGAAGCGTCCGGCCTGTCGCTGAACGACATCCTGTCGATGGTCGGGGACTACAAGCCGGACATCGTCGGCATCCAGATCGTGTCGCCGCTGTGGCTGACCGCGGTCGCGATCGCCACGGCCATCAAGGAACGGTTCACCGGGATCACGGTCATCGCCGGCGGCCCGCACGTGACGCTCACGCGCGAAGAAGCCCTCCGCGAGGCGCCCGCGTTCGATTACGCGGTCCTGTCCGAGTCCGAGGACGGGATGCGCGAGCTGGTCGAGGCCATCACCCAGGGCGAGTCGCACGACGCGGCCAAGGTCCTGGGCATCCTCTACCGCAAAGGCGACGAGGTCCGCGCCACGCCGCCGCGCACGCTGCGTCCGGACGTCGACCACCTGCTGTTCCCCGACCGCTCCGACCTCGATCACAGCAAGTACCTCTTCAGCGTTCCGGGCGCCGGCATCCGTCGCTTCACGACGCTGATCACGTCCCGCGGCTGCCCGTACAACTGCACGTTCTGCACGGAGCCGCTGATGTACGGGCGCACGACGCGCTTCCGCTCCGCGAAGAACGTCGTGGACGAGATCCAGGACTTCCACGATCGCCACCAGATCAACCACTTCATCTTCGTCGACGACACGCTCACGACGCGCAAAGAGCGCATCATGGACATGTGCGCGCAGCTCAAGGAGCGCAACCTCGACATCACCTGGGAAGGGTGGACGCACGTCAACACGGTGACGCCCGACCTGCTGAAGGTGATGCACGACGCGGGACTGCGCCGGCTGTCGTTCGGCATCGAGTCCGGCAACGCCGAGGTGCTGAAGTCGCTGCAGAAGAACTCCACGCTGCCGCGCATCCGTGAGGCCTACAAGTGGGCCAAGGACGCCGGCATCGAGACCCGCGGCTCGGTCATCCTCGGCCTCCCGGGCGATACCCGCGCCTCGGTGCAGGAAACGATCGACTTCGTCGTCAGCCTCAAGGAGTGCGATCACGCGTACTTCAACATCGCCATGCCCTATCCCGGCACCGAGATCCGCCGCCAGGCGCTCGCCGGGGAGGCAGGCGTCCGGCTGCTGACCGAGGAGTACTCGGAGCTGCGGCGGCAGGGGCAGAAGGTGGTCATGGAAGTGAACGACCTCGACACCAAGGCCCTCCTGCAGCTCCAGCGGCAGGCGTACCTGCGGTTCTGGCTCACGCCGCGACGCATCTGGTACAACGTCGTGCGCTCGGGCTTCAAGGCCGCCCTGCAGAACGGGTGGGCGTTCTTCCGCTCCTTCGTCATGCCGTCGCGCAATGGCCGCATCCGGTTCCTCTCGGAGATCACGGACATCTACGAGGCGGTGAACGGCGCGGAGCGGAACCGCCCCGCGGCGTAGCTGCCACACCTTACGTTGCTAAGATGCGCGGCGCGATGCGCCGCGCATTTGTTTTTCTGCTGCTCCTCCTGGCCGTCCCTCTGCACGCCGCGGATGTCGAAGCCGGCGCTCAGCACGTCATCGCCATTCCCCGCGGCGACTCGGGGGAGCTGGACATCGCCACCAGCCGCGGGTTCGGCGCGCACGTGGAGGTCTTCTGGAGCGACCGTGTGTCCACGCGGGTGGCGGCGGTGCTCGTGAATCCCGCGGCGATCCTGTATCCCGACGATCCTCCGCCGTCCGATCTCGATCTCGGCACGCTCGGCCTGGACATCTACTCCGTCACGGCGCGCGTTCATCTCGCGCCGCGGAGGGGTTTCTCCGCGTTCGCGGGCGGGGGCGCGGCGCTGGTGTCGGTCGGAAATCTCGACGATCGGTTCGGCGAGGAGGTGGAGATCGAGTTCGATCCGGAGACCACCTTCGTCGCCGAGGCGGGCGTGCGGTACCGCATCCACCCGAGGATCGTGCTCGAAGTCGGCGCGGCGTACCTGCCGCTCGAGCTGAACGGCGCGCCGGCGCCGGTGCCTCCAACGATCGGGGTCGATCCGCTGATCGTCAGCGCTGCCGCGGCCTGGCGTTTCTGAGTTGCACCCCGACGACCGCCGCGGAGACGTTCAGTCCCGGGTTGCGCGGCGAGTAGCCGCCGTTCGAGATGTGCAGGAAGCGGTAGCCGGCGAAAACGGGCATGCGCCCGCGGGCGTTGAAGACGAGACCGGCACCGGCCTGGCTGGCGAAGTTGAAGCGCGACGTCGACGCGGGCACGCGCTTCTCGGCGACCAGCGGTCCGGTCCCGCCTTCGAGGTACGGACGCACGCTGGCCTGCGGCCGCCACGCGTGGCGGAGGAGCAGCGACACGGCCAGCGCCCGCACGGACTCGTTGCCGTCGCCGTAGAGATCGCCGAACCAGCTCCGCGGCTGCCAGAGGTTCACGACCCCGCCGGCGATCGCCACGGTCGACCGCGACGAGAGCGCGTGCCCCAGCTCGAGCTGCAGACTCTGCACGTCGGCCTGCCCGTGCCAGGTGGTGGAGCTCTTTCCGCCGGCGGCGACGACACGGATGTCGTCGAAGGTCTGTGCGGACATCGATCCAGCGAACAGCGCCAACACCGCGATCGTGAAGTTACGCATCGCCCATCTCCGCGTCGTATACGGTCCGTGCGAGCGCGCGGTTCAATCGCGGGTGAATCTCTCCGCTGGGATGGACCAGCATGTTCGGGCCGTAGTCGCAGAAGTCCAGGCAGGAGACGGCGCACACGCGGACGGTCGGCTTGCGGCCCATGACCTTGTTGTGGTCCTTCAGCTCCGCGCGGATGGCTTCGCCGCTCTCCTCGCCGCGCGAGGGATCGTTGCAGCGGGCCCCGGTACAGATGAAGAAGACTTTCTCGAAGGGGTACTGCATGGTCAGACGGCGACGAACTTCCGGCCCGCGTCGAGGATGTGCTTGAGGTCCTTCGGGCTGCACGCCTCGGCGTAAACGCGCGCGACCGGCTCCGTCCCGGAGAGGCGGAACAGCAGCCAGGTGCGCTCGTCGAAGATCAGCTTGACGCCGTCGGTCGTATTGACGTCGCGGACCGTGTGGCCGTCGAGCTCCGACGGCGGGTTGCCGAGCTTCTGTGCGAGCGCTTCCTTGAGCTGCGGGGTGAGCTTCAGGTCGACGCGCTTGGAGTAGTAGTGCCCGAACTCCGCGTGCATCTCCTCGACGAGCTGGCCGATCTTTTTCCCCGAGCGCGCCACCATCTCCGCCACGAGCAGGCAGGCCAGGATGCCGTCCTTCTCCGGCAGGTGCCGGTACATCGACATGCCGGCCGACTCTTCGCCGCCGAGGGCGATCTTGTCCGCGAGAATCAGCTCGCCGATGTACTTGAAGCCCACCGGCGTCTCGTAGAGCGGCACGTCGAGCTTGCGCGCGATGGAGTCGATGAGATGCGTCGTCGCCACCGAGCGCGCCAGCCCGCCCGGGATGTTGCGGTGGCGCTTCAGGTAGACCGACAGCAACGCCAGGATCGTGTTCGGGGCGACGAAGCGGTTGCGGTCGTCGATGATCCCGAAGCGGTCCGCGTCGCCGTCCGTGGCCAGGCCGAGGTCGTACTTCTCGTCCGTCACGATCCGGCGCAGCTCGGCGAGGTTCTTCTCGTTGCACTCGGGCGAGAACCCGCCGAAGTACGGGTCGCGGTAGTTGTGGATGATCTTCATCTCCACGCCCGCCTCGAGCAGGAAGTAGTCGAGGTAGTCGCGCGACGTGCCGTACAGCGAGTCGATGGCGATGCGCAGGCCGGACTTGCGGATGGCGTCGATGTCGACCTTCGTCCGCAGCTCGGTGAGGTAGCGGTCCTTCGGGTCGATCTCCTCGATCAGCTCCGTCTTCTCGTAGACGTCCATCCGCTCGTTCTTCTGCTGGACGAGGTGGATCTCCCGCTCGATCTGCTTGGTGATCTCGGGGAGCGCCGGCGCGCCGTTGGACGTGGAGAACTTGAGGCCGTTGTACTCGGGCGGGTTGTGCGACGCGGTGAAGTTGATCGCGCCCATGGCCTTGCGCCGAACGGTCTCGTACGACACGCAGGGGGTGGGGACGTCGCGCGTGCACAGGTAGGCCTTGATGTCGTTGAAGGCCAGGATCTTCGCCGCCTCGGACGCAAATTTTTCCGAGAGGAAGCGCGTGTCGTAAGCGACGATGACGCCCGAGCCCTGCTGCCCGGATTTGCGGAGGAACGACGCGATGCCCTGACTGGCGACGCGGACGTTTTCGAACGTGAAGTCTTCGCCGATGATGCCGCGCCAGCCCGAGGTACCAAACTTGATCATGTAAAAAAGCTCTCTCTCCGTTGCGGAGTTGGGGGATCGAACGTTAGCACATTGCGTTCCTTCGGGTTCCTCGGGTTCCTCGGTTCCTCGGAGTTCCTCGGGGGGACGGCCGTCCTCTCCACTCCGAGGACCCCGAGGAACTCCGAGGAACCCGAGGAACTCGTCCCCCCTTCCTGCTTCCCCTCTGGCCTGTTTTCCGCAATGATCGTCACAGCCTATGTCCAGGCCCGTGGTGCTCGTTGCTGATGATGACGAAGAAGTCGCGTTGTTGCTGAGGACGTACCTCAAGCCACTCGACGTGGATGTACTCGTTGCGCGAGATGGTGAGGAAGCGCTCGCCATCGCGCAGTCGCGTCTTCCGGCGGTCGTGCTGCTCGACGTGATGATGCCGAAGCGCAGCGGCTGGGAAGTCTGCCAGGCGCTCAAGGCCGTCCAGCGGACCTCGCAGATCGGCGTCATCCTCGTCACCGGGCGCGGCGACGTGAAGGACCGCCTCACGGGGCTGCAGGTCGGCGCGGACGACTATCTCGTCAAGCCCTTCGACCGCAACGAGGTCACCAAGCGCGTGCGCGCGGTGCTGTCGCGCGCGCCGGAGCTGCGCAGGGACGCCGCGCAGGCGGGCCGGAGCGCGATGGAGGCGATGCTCCTCGATCGTGCCACGGCGCTGCCGACCCTTCCGGCCATCCTCGATCGCGTGAAGGAGCTGCTCATCGAGCAGGGGGAGCTCGGGATCGTCTTCATCGATCTCGAGCAGTTCGAGGCCATCGAGGCCGAATACGGGTGGGCGTTCTTCGACGAGCTGCTGTGCAACGTCGGGCAGATCATTTCGTCCGAGGCCCGGGAGCGGTTCCGGAATGCGCTCGTGACCTGCCATCGCACCGGCGGATCGAGCTTCTACATCTTCTTCGAGACGCGCGGGCAGGACCTCAGCGCCGAGAACGCGTCGGAGCGCGTGGCGAACGACCTCCGCCAGCGGCTCATCGACACGACCCGCAAGCGCTTCCCGCACCTGGCCGCGGAACAGATCGGCTTCTTCGTCGGCAGCGCGCGCATCGACTACCGGCCCCAGATCCGGCTGGAGCGGCAGCTCTACTCAGGAATGCAGACCGCGACCGATGCCGTGCGCGACGCGGAGCAGCAGCGCAAGAAGCAGCTCACGCGCGAGCTGCGGGACATCATCCGCCGCAAGCGGATCACCACCCTCTTTCAGCCCATCGTGCGCGCCAAGGAATCGACCGTCTTCGGCTACGAGATCCTCACCCGCGGGCCGTCGAACTCGTCGTTCCGCAACTCGGACATGCTGTTCTCGTTCGCGCGGGAGGCGAAGCTCGCCTGGGCGCTGGAGGCCATCGCCCTCGAAGGCGCGATGCGCCGCTTGCGGCAGGTCGACTTCGCGGACCGCAAGTTCCTGCTGAACCTCGAGGCCGAGATGTTCGGCGAGTCCGAGTTCCGCATCCACGAGATGGTGACGTTCTTCGCGGAGAACAAGGGCCATTTCGTTTTCGAGCTCACCGAGCGCGCGGCCATCGAAGACTACGCGCAGTTCCGCGAGCTGCTGAACGAGTTCCGGGACAAGGGCATCGAGGTGGCCATCGACGACGCCGGCTCCGGCTACGCGTCGCTCGAAGCCATCGCCGCGCTCTCGCCGGACTACCTGAAGATCACCAAAGGCCTCGTCTCCACCCTGGCCGAGGAGCCGATCAAACAGGACCTCGTGCGGATGCTGGTGGACCTGGCGGGGAAGATCAACGCCAAGACCATCGCCGAGGGCATCGAGACCCAGGAGGAGTACGAGACCTGCCGCGAGCTCGGCATCGACCTCCTGCAGGGGTACTACCTGGCCCATCCCCAGGAGGAGCTCCGGCTGGGGGATGAAGAGGTGGCGGCGTCGCTGTCGTGATGTCCTCCGCCTCCGCGCCCTCATAATGCCGCCGTGCGTCCTCAGATCATCCGTGCCGCGGTCATCGTCTTCACCGCCTCGTTCTGCACGCTCGTGATCGAGCTCGTGGCCGGACGGGTGCTCGCGCCGCACGTCGGCGTGTCGCTCTACACGTGGACCAGCATCATCGGCGTGGTGCTCGCGGGGATCAGCGCGGGCGCGTACGCGGGCGGGTGGCTGGCGGACCGCCGTCCGGCGCCGTCGACGCTCGGCTGGCTGCTGCTCGCGGCGGGCGTGACGGCCATCGCCATTGCTCCGGCGACGTCGATCCTCGCCGGTGACGAAGGCCTGCTGACGACGCTGGGCATCGCGCGGACGCTGCTCGCGCGCGTGGTCGTGCTGGCCTTCCTGCTCTTCTTCCTCCCGTCCTTCTTCCTCGGCATGATCTCGCCGGTCGCGGTGAAGCTCGCCGTGCGCGATCTCGACACGGCGGGGCGGACGGTGGGGAAGATCTACGCGTTCTCGACCCTCGGCTCGATCGCGGGGACGTTCGTGACGGGCTTCTGGCTGGTGGCAGCGTTCGGGACGCGGTCGACGTTGATCGGTACCGGCGTCGTCCTCATCGCCGCCGCCCTCCTTCTCGGCGATCTCCTCGGCCGGCGCGGACGCGTCTACGCGGTGCTGGTGGTCGTCGCGGGTGGGGTATTCGCGTACTCGCAGCAGAAGCCGCCGCTGCCGCCGTATCACGACCCGGTGCTGCACGCGGGGATCGGGACCGTGCACTTCGAGGAGAGCCAGTACTACACGATCCGGGTCGAGCGGACGGTGCGCGAGGACAACGGCTCGACGATCAACGCGCTGCACCTCGATCATCTGGTGCACTCGTACTCCGACCCGCAGGACGTCCATTACCTCGAGTACGACTACCTGCGCGCGTTCAACCAGGTCGTGCGCGACGTGGCGAAGCGGCGGCCGGACTTTCGCCTCCTCTTCATCGGCGGCGGCGGCTACACCCTGCCGCGGCTGGTGGAGCGGGAGTATCCGCTCGCGCGGGTCGACGTGGCCGAGATCGACCCGGCCGTCACGCAGGTGGCCAGGCGCTGGTTCGGCCTGCGCCGCGGCGGCCGGATCCGGACCGTGAATCAGGACGCCCGCTGGTTCGCCATGCGCGCGCCGGAGGAGGGCGTGTACGACGCCATCTTCATCGACGCGTTCAACGACCTCTCCGTGCCGTATCACCTGACCACGCGGGAGATGACCCAGCGGCTGCACGAGCTGCTGCGCCCGGACGGGGTGCTCGCGGCGAACGTGATCGACGATTACGGCAAGGGCCGATTCCTGGCGTCGTACGTGCGGACGCTGCAGTCCGTCTTCGGCGAGCCGAAGGTGGGGGTGGTGGTGGAGCTGCGGGAGGACCTGCAGAGCGATCGCTCGACGTTCGTCGTCGCCGCCACGCGTGCCGCGATGCCCTCCTTCCGCGGGGCCTATCTCGTCCCGCACGCCGAGCTGCAGGCCTATGTCCGCGGCCGCGACTCGATCGTCCTGACCGACGATCACGCGCCGGTCGACAACATGCTCGCACCGCTGTTTACCCAGCGGTTCGTCGACGAGCAGGGAGGGGAGTAAGGACTCGGCCGTTCGTCGTTCGACCGTTGCGTCCGCGGCGGCCGCCCCCTATAATCCGCCCTCCCAAAGGGCTGGAATGAAGGTTCCGCCCGGACCGTTAGCAGCGGTACTTCCCGCTTCTGTGGGGCTGTAGCTCAGTTGGGAGAGCGCCTCGTTCGCAATGAGGAGGTCGTCGGTTCGATCCCGTCCAGCTCCACCAAATCCCGAACTCACGAAAAAGCGCGACCTTGCGGTCGCGCTTTTTGTTTGCCTCATTTGGCGAGTGTGCGGTGGATCTTCGGCGGGACGTAGGTGCCCGCGAGGGCTTTGCCCTTCGGGCCGTAGACGCGGAACAGCAGGCTGAAGGACCCCTTCGGCACGGGGAGCCAGTTGGCGAGGAGCGAAGGCCGCTTCGGCGGGTCCGCCTGGACGTAGATCGTCACCGATCCGTCCGACTCGGTCACGAGGCCGTGGGTATACGAGGCGACCACGTACTTGTCGAGGACGTTCGGGACCAGCTCGATGTACTCCGGGGTGTAGGCCGTCATGGACCAGAAGCGCTCGTACTCGGGCAGCTCCTTCTTCGCGAACTGGATCGTGTAGGCGAAGCTGCCGCCGTCGAGCGGCAGCCCGCTGGCGTCGACGAACGCGTTCGCGTAGTAGGCCGCCTTGCGGTCGTTGCCGACCTGGATGTACTCGGTGAGCGCGGCGCGGTCGAGGTAGTTGTCTCCCCAGTGCCCGATGTTGTTGAAGTGGATCCAGTTCGTCGAGCCGCGGTGCGACTGCCAGCGGTTGATGATCGCCGCGTGCGCGGCCTGCGCGCCCCGGATGATCTCGGTCAGCGGGGCCGAGTCGCGGTCGACCACCTTTTTGGCCTCGGCGAACGCGGCGTCGAACCGCTGCATGAGCGCGCGGTCGTCGTCCGTGATCGGCTGCGTCATCGGCGACGCCATCGCCTCCTGCAGCGTCGTGAGGAAGGCCTCCGGCGCGAAGGCGAGCCCCGCATCGGCCATGAGCTTCACCGACGGCGCGAAGAGGAAGAGGGGCAGGACGAGCGTCCGCCCGGACGTGTCGCCCGGATCGTAGTTTTCGAGAGTCTGCAGGGAGAGCTTGGACCGGAACTCGTTGGCCGCGACGATCAGGTCCTGGCCGGTGGGCGAGTGCTTGTCGATGCGGATGGCAATCGTCGAGAAGGTGTACGGCATCTCGACGCGGATCGCCTTGCGCGGCAGCTTTCCCTTGTAGCCCTGCGCCACGAGCGCGTAGATCCCGCCGCCGGACGGTGGATTCGAGGAGAGCTCGGTCGAGAAGATGTTCCCGTACACGTCGAGCTGGAGGATCGAGTACTTGTTCGCATACTTCGGGATGGTGAGGATCAACGGTCCGTTCGATACGTCGAGGAACGCCTCGGCGTAGATCGTGTCGTCGTTGATGGCGACGACGACCTTGTACTCCGGCCCCATCCCCAGAGGCCCGGTGAGCCGGTTCGCGATCTGCTGCCCGGCGCCCTGCCGCTGGCTGTTCTCGCTGTTGATCTGAAACTGGACCCACGTGAAGTATCGCGGATAGAACCGTACGGTGTACTGGTAGGCGAGGTCGTAGCCCTGGTGGTTGCTCACGCTCGATCTCCTTCGTGCCGGCCCAGGACGTAGGACGCCCTGCGCCGCGTTGTTTTGTTGGGGGGGAGGACCTGCGCGACATTGTCTTGAATTCCGTACGCCCGCGCAACCGCGCGATGCGCGCGCGAACGTGCGAATACGAAAGCGGAGGCGATTGGAGGCGGTCTCCACATGTAGGGCGCGGCTTCAGCCCGCCCCTCGGACGGGGAGGGGAAATGCCCCCGCCCACCAGAGGGGCGGGCTGAAGCCACGCCCTACATTTGGAGACGACCTCCGTCACGCGAGAGCGGGAGCCTTCGCGATTTGGAGTGCGGTGGCGGCTGGAGGCTATCTCAGAACCCGGACCGCCGCCGTCCCGGCGGCTGAGTGGGCGGCGTCCCGCCGCCCGCATTCTGGGGAGGCCGAAGCGGAGCGCCGCCTTCGAGTCACGGCCTATACTCGGGATGGTGAATCCGAAGCGCTTGCTGGCAAAGCTCGTCGCCGGGCATCTCCGGAACGTTCATTTCCGCGAGTTTGCGGCGTTGGTCGAGCGATTCGGTTTCCGGTTGGCACGCATCGAGGGAAGTCACCACATCTATCAGCATGGCTCTCTCGCCGAGCAACTGAACCTTCAGGAGGTCGGCGGTGAAGCCAAGCCGTATCAGATCCGGCAGTTTCTGCGTCTGGTCGAGCGTTATGATCTGAGGATGAAGGACGAGTCGTGAAGGACTACCACATCAACATCTTCTATAGCGAAGAGGACGGCGGCTACATCGCCGACATCCCGGACCTCGAGGCGTGCTCCGCATTCGGTGCGACGCCGGAGGAAGCGCTGTCCGAAGTGGAGCGTGCGAAGCGGGCATGGATCGATGCCGCGCGAGAGGCGCGAAAACCGGTTCCGGAGCCGCGGTACCGCCCCGCCATCTATCAAACACGTTAACACTCCAAGAGGCGGCATCACGACACCGCGCGCCCCTCGCTGTCCTCCACCACCCGCCCGTCGAACAACGCGATCTGACGTTGCGCGCGTCCCGCGAAGCGGGGGTCGTGCGTCACCATGACGATGGTGCTGCCTTGCGCGTGGAGGGTGTCGAGGAGGTCCATCACGAGCTGGGCGTTTTTCGAGTCGAGGTTGCCGGTGGGCTCGTCGGCGAGGAGGACCTTCGGCTTGCCCACGAGCGCGCGGGCGATGGCGACGCGTTGTTGCTGGCCGCCGGAGAGCTGGGTGGGGTAGTGCTTCTGCCGCGCCACCATGTCGACCTGCTCGAGCGCCGCCAGAACGAGCTCGCGCCGCTGTTTGCGATGGAGGTCGTCGCGGAAGGTCAGCGGCAGCTCGACGTTCTCGAAGGCGCTCATGTCGCCGATCAGGTTGAAGGCCTGGAAGATGAAGCCGATCTGGCGGTTGCGCACGCGGGCCTGCTCGACGGGGCCGAGGCTGGACACCTCGGACCCGTTGAGGAAGTATTGGCCGCTGGTCGAGGAACTGAGAAGGCCCATGACCGACAGCAGGGTGGACTTGCCGCAGCCGGAGGGGCCGCTGATGGAGACGTATTCGCCGTCGTCGATGGCGAGGTCCACGGCGTCGAGCGCGGTCGTCTCCATCTCCTCGGTCGTGAAGACTTTGCTGATGCCCTGCAGGTCGATGAGGTGCTGACTGTTCATGCGACGCCCCTTCACTTCAACAGAATGCGGTCCTGGTCCTGCCACGCGCCGACTTCGGAGGTGATGATCCGGTCGCCGGCATGCAGGCCGTCCACGACCTGCATGTGGTTCAGCGAGACCTTCCCGGTCCGGACCTGCACTCGGGACGCGTAGCGGTCCGCCGGATCGAGCTTGTAGACGGCGATGGCGGCGTCGCCCTTCACATACGCGGGCTTGCCGACGTACAGCGCGTCGCGGAGCTGCATGACGTAGATCGTCCCTTCGACCGGCAGTTGCGGACGCGCGCCCGCGGGGAGCGTGCCGCGCAGGTCGACGTCCACCACCACCGTGCCGTCGGTGACGCCGGGATCGACGCGGGTGACCAGACCCTCGATCGTGCCGTTGCGCGTGTCGACCAGCACCTTCTGGCCCTGCTGCACCTGCGTCGCCTCGCGCGCCGGGACGCGGAGCTCGGCGTAGAGCTGCTCCTGCTGCGCGATGCGCCCGATCGGGGTGCCGGGCTGCAGTTGCTCCCCGACGTCGACGCTGATGGCCTGCACGATGCCGCTGATGCCGGCGACGACGGTGAGGTCCGCGACCTGCGCGCGGGCGCGCTCCAGGGCCCGCGCGAGCTGCGCGACGCGCGACCTGCGGACGGAGAGCTGCACCTGGATGTTCCCGCGGACTTTCTTCAGCCGGCTCGCTTCGATCTCATACGTCTTCTTCAACTGCGCGAGCTCGAGCTGCGAGCGCCGCAGTTCGACGTCGGAGATCAGGCCGTTCCGCGCCAGCGCCTCGTCGGCGTCGGCCTTGGCCTTTGCCTTTTCGGCATTGAAGTGCACCTGCGTCAGCACGACTTCCTGATTGAGCATGCTGGTCTGCAGCTCCGCTTCCGCGGACTGCAGCTCGGCGACGGCCCCGTCGTACGCCGACTGCGCCTCTTCCGCGCTGGCCGTGAGCTGCGGATTGGTGAGCTCCACCAGCACCTGCCCGACCTGCACGACGGCGCCGGGCTTGACGTCCGCCTTCGCCACGCGGCCGGGAACGCGCGCCGCCAACTGCTCGATGTGCCGCGACAGCAGTTGGCCGTTGGCGGCGACCTTGACCTCCATCGTGCCCCGCTGGACGGTCTCGATGCTCAGCGTCGTGCGGTCGACGCGCCTGGTGTTGAAATCGATGTTGCCGAGGACCACTCCGCCGCTGACCAGCGCGAACAGCGCCGTCGCGAGCATGGCCGGGCGTTTCAGTCGGGACACTTTGGGCGTGGTTCGTATGCGATCCATGAGAAGCCGTCCGTTTTGTTTACGGAACGCCGGTCAGCGAGTGGCCGGCGCCGTGGGTTGATCTTGGGTGCCCTCGCCCGGGAGCCAGAGCACCGGAATCACACCGGCTCCCGGCGCCGCCGCAGACGGATCGCGGCGGCGAGGCAGAGCGCGGCAAACAAAAGCCCGAGCCACAGGCCGGGACTCACGAGAAACCGGCCGGGCGTGAGCTGCGACAGCCGGTCGGCGTTTTCTGCGTTTGGGGGCTGGAACAGGAACGCTTCCCTCATCGCGCCGATGGCGCGGTACTGCAGGAATCCCGCGAAGGACCGCGTGCGCGACAGGATCCGCTCCAAGGCGAGGAGGACCAGCGGCGGCAGCACGGCCCAGAGGACGACCGCGCGCCGCGCCCACGCCGACAGCAGCAGCAGCCAGCCATAGACCGGCGCGTACCAGAGCGCGTGCGCGATCAGGCCGTAGAGCATGATCAGCAGGCCCTCGAAGAAGCCCACCCAGAGCGGCGCCGCGCTGAAGCCGAAGCCGGCCAGAACCAGGGTGCTGACGATCAGCAGGATGACCTGCGTCACGACGCTGAGCGCATACGCCAGCAGCGGCAGGACCGCCAGCGGGATGGCCGCCTTGGCGAGGACCGCCGTGCGGTCGGACACGGGCAGCGATTTCCAGAAGAGCAGGGTGCGGTCCCGGCGCTCGCCGTGGAGCGCGTCCAGGCAGTAGAAGAGCCCGACGACGATCGTGCCGAACAGGATCGTCGCCGGCGCGCTGCGCAACGGAAGGGCGACGGCCGCCTGCACTCGGGCGGCGTCCGCCCCCCGCAACTGGAGCACGGCGTTGGCGATGGCGAAGAACGTGGCCACCAGGGCGACCGCGGAGACGATCGCCGGCGCGATGAACAGGAAGCGGTTCTCCCACAGCTCGCGCCGCACGGACCAGTACATCGGCCGGGTCTGCGCCAGCGGGGTGTCCGCGGCCGGCTCGGTGTCGACGGCGTACTCGGGGTTCATCGAGCCGCTCCTTGCGCCTGGGCGGCGGGATTGCCCATGACCGCCACGAACAGGTCGGCGATGCCGGGCGTGCGGACGTCGCCGAGGGCGGCGAGCTGGCGGCGGTCGACGCGATCGAACAGCAGGATGCTGCGGCCGAACACCTGCCGTTCGTGGATCGGTCCGAGCGCCCGCGCCGCCGGCACGTGGTCGGGGTGCACCATCACCTCGGTGTACCGCGTCTCGAAGTCCTCCATGCTGGAGGCCAGGACGATCCGGCCGCGGTCGATGAACATCACGTCCGTGAGGACGTCCTGGATCTCCTCGACCTGATGGGTCGTCACGAGGATCGTGCGCTGCCGGTCGAAGTAATCGTTCAGCAGCGAGTCGTAGAACTGCTTGCGGACCAGGATGTCCAGGCCGAGGGTGGGCTCGTCGAGCACCAGCAGCTTCGCGTCGATGGCCATGACCAGGGCGAGATGGAGCTGCGCCACCATCCCCTTCGACAGCTCGCGCACCCGGCTCCGCCGCTGGATGGAGGTCTTCGCGAGGAAGCGCTCGGCCTTGGCGCGGTCGAACCGGGGATGGACGCCGGCGACGTAGTCGAGGACCTGCGAGACGCGGATCCAGCGGGGAAGGACCGCCACGTCGGCGATGAAGGCGACGTCGCGCATGAGGAGGTCGCGCTCGGTCCAGGGATCGCGGCCGAGGACCTGCAGCTCGCCGTGATAGGGCGTGAGGCCGAGGATCGCGTTGAGGGCGGTGGTCTTGCCGGCGCCGTTGGGCCCGATCAGACCGACGATCCGCCCCTCGTCCACGCGGAGGTCGACCCCGTCCAGGGCGACGGTCGTGCGGTACGCCTTCCGGAGGCCGCGCGCTTCTATCGCTGCCATGGCGTCAGCCCTCCTCCCCGGCCGGCGCGGCGGGCGACGATCCCGGGCTCGCGTCGAGCAGATCCTGGGGTGTCAGGCCCAGCCGCTGGATGGTGGCGTGGATCCGCGGCCATTGTTCCGTCAGAAACTTCTGGCGCTCTCCCTCGAGCAACAGGTCCCGCGCCCCGGGTTGAATGAACATGCCCCGACCTCGCTTCGTCTCGACCAGCCGCTCGTCGACGAGCTGCTGATACCCCTTCAGGACGGTCAGCGGATTGACCCGGTACTCGGCCGCGACCGTCCGTACCGAGGGCAGCGGGTCGCCTTCCTTCAGCACCCCGTCCAGAATCGAGTCCACGACCCGGTCCCGTAACTGGCGGTAAATCGGCTGGCTGTCGTTCCACTGATCGTCCATCCCGAGTTCCAAACGTGTGAGGTGATATAGCTAACTATAACACCACATCAGTTGTATTCGGGGGAAGGGGAGAAAGGTTGCAGGCGCGGCCGCCTTCGCACTCCAAAATCACCCCTCGCGGGTCTCCGCCTCGGCCGCCCGGGCTCGGCGGGCGCCTTCGTCGACGTTCACGAAGAACAGCACCGCCCCGCCGGCGAGGAAGAAGAGCGACACGGAGAGGATGGCGTTGCGGCTCGAGCCGGTCGCGCCGATGATGCCGGCGAAGAGGAAGGGGCCGAAGATGCCGGCGAACTTGCTGAAAACGCTGTAGAAGCCGAAGAACTCGCCCGACTTGTGGCGGGGGATGAGCGTCGCGAACAGCGAGCGGCTCAGCGCCTGCGTTCCGCCCTGCACGAGGCCGATCACCGCCGCCAGGATGTAGAAATGCCCGGCCGTCTTCATGAAGAAGGCAAAGACGCTGACGCCGAGAAAGACGACCAGGCCGACGCCGATGGACGCCTTCGGGCCGATGCGATTGGCGAGGGGGCCGAAGAGGAACGTCGCCGGTACGCCGATGAACTGCACGATCAGGATGGCCGCGATGAGGGACGAGCGGCCGATGCCGAGCTCCGTGCCGTACGCGGTCGCCATCCGCTGAAACGTGGCGATGCCGTCGTTGTAGATCAGGAAGGCGACGAGCATCAGGAACGCGTTCTTGAACGCGCGCAGCTCGCGCATCGTCTCGAGTAGCCGCACGAACGCGATGCGCACCGGGCTCTCCCCCGACCGCTCGTCCGCCTCGAGCCGCCGGGGCGGCTCGGGGACGCGGCGGAAGAGGGGAATCGCGAACACCAGCCACCACACGGCTACCGACACCAGCGACAGCCGCACCGGCAGTGTCGGACCCGCCCCGCCGAAGCCGAACCATTCCGGCTTCTGGATCATCGCCAGGTTGACCGCGAGCAGCAGGCCCCCGCCGAGGTAGCCGATCGCGTACGCCGCGGACGAGACGCGGTCCACCTCGGACGGTGACGCGATGTGCGGCAGCAGCGCGTCGTAGAACACCACGGCCGCGGCGGCCGCGATGGCCACGATGACGAACAGCGCGGAGGCGAGCGGCAGATCGCCCTGGCCGATGAAGAACATCCCCGCGCACGCGAGCACGCCGACCGCCGTCCACACCGCGAGCAGCTTCTTCTTCGCCGCCGCGAAATCCGCGATCGCGCCGAGGATGGGGGAGAAGACGGCCACGATGGTGATGGCGATGCCGTTCGAGATCGCCCACCACTGGCTCGCCTTCGTCGAGCCGGCGTCCGCCCCGGCCACCTGGATGTAGAAGATGGGGAACACCGCCACCATCACCGTGGTCTGCACGGCGGAGATGGCCCAGTCGTACATCGCCCAGGCGCGCAGCTCCGGACGGTCGAGGGCGAGGCGTTTCAGCAGCGACATCGCGCTGCATTGTGCCCGATCAGACCTCCACCGCGCCGCCCGTCGTGAGGAGGTGCCTCCGCAGCGTGTACGCCGGATCGCGCTCGCGGAGGGCGAGATACTCGTCGAAGCGGAGCTGCGCGCGAAGCGAGCGGCCCTCCCGAACCAGCGCGGCCTGCCGCCGTTCCACCCTCGCGATCTCCTGCGCCGCGTCGAGCACCTCGGCCACGCGCGACGCCTCGATGAAGATCGCGCCGTCATCGTCGATGAAGACGTAGTCCGCCGCGCCGAACGGCGCGTCGCCGAACAGAGGCGCGCGCTCCGATGGCGGCTCGAGACGCTGCGGTCCCGCGGGGCAGGCGCCGTACGAGAACACCGGTAGCGCGATCTCCCGCAGGTCCGCTGTGTCGCGATGGCAGCCCCACACCAGCACCCCGGCAATGCCGGCCGACCAGGCATCGAGCGCCGCCAGATCGCCGATGCACCCTTCATCGCGGCGCCCCTGGTTGTCGATGACGAGCACGTCGCCCCTTGCGGCGCGGGCATTCGCTTCGAGGAAGACGTCCACACTGCCGCGATGCACTGCCGGTGCAACGCGGCCCGCGACGCGGCGCAGCGTCCGATGTACCGCCTGCAGACCCGCCGGGGCCACGCGAAGCGTCAGGCCGAGCCGCAGGGCCGCGTCGGCGATCAGAGGGGTGGTGAGCTGCGCGAAGCGTTCGGCGACGTCCATGCCGGCACGCTACGCGGCGGCCGCACGGAACGCCATCGCAACGTGCTCATTGGATTCATGACCGCAGGTCATCAAATGTAGGGCGTGGCTTCAGCCCGCCCCCCCCCCCGGACGCACGTGTTGCGCGAGTTGCGCGCGCACCCGGGGGAGGCGGGCTGAAGCCGCGCCCTACATTGCGTCAATCCGTGACCAGCAACTCCCGCGTCGGCCATACCTCGATCCGCGCGTACGGCGCGCTGGGGAAGCGCGTGGCGATCTCGATGGCCTCGTCGCGGTCGCGTGCTTCGACGAGATAGAAGCCGGCCACGAGCTCTTTCGTCTCCGTGAAGGGGCCGTCGCGCACCTGCACCTTGCCGTCGCGGAGGCGCACCGTGGCCATCGTCTTCGAAGGCTCGAGAGCGTCCGCCTCGATGAAGTGCCCGCTCCGGCGCAGGTCGTCGTTGAGCGCGAGGTGGCCCTTGTTCAGCCGGTTCATCTCCTCGGCCGGCAGGGCCTCCATCTCGTCTTCGTTCAGGTAGATCAGGCAGAGATACTTCATCCACATCCTCCCACTCTGAGCTTCTCATAACTGTTCGTCCCGCCGGACGCTTGTTTCATCCCGATCGTCCTGCCGTTCGTCCCACGGGCGCGTCGTCGCCGGAACCTCGGCCTACACTCGCCGTCGAACGTGAGGGAGGATTCATGAACAAAGCATTCGCAGTCTTCGTGACCGGCTTTGCGCTCATCGCCACCTGTGCCGCCGAGGCGGCCCCGCAGGGCTGGCTGCTCCCGACGCGAAGCAGTACCGCGGCAAGCGCCTGCGCCTGACCGCCGAGGTGCGTGCGGAGGACGTGAAACAGTGGACGGGGCTCTGGATGCGCGTCGACGCGGAGCAGAACCAGACGGTGGCATTCGACAACATGGAGCACCGGCCCATCACAGGCACGAAGGGCTGGACGCGGTACGAAGTCGTGCTCAACGTCCCGCCGCAGAGCGCGACGATCTCGTTCGGAGTGCTGCTGGCCGGGCCGGGCAAGGTGTGGATCGACGACGTTCGCTTCGAGGAAGTGGAGCGGTCCGTGCCGACGACCGGCTTCGACTTCCCGGCGCAGCTGCAGGCGCCGCTCAACCTCGACTTCGAATCGCGTTAGCGGAGGGGCTGGCGCGCGAGATAATCGCGCGCCATGAAAACCCGCCGTCTCGGTTCTCTCGAAGTCTCCGCCCTCGGCCTGGGCTGCATGGGCATGAGCCAGTCGTACGGCCCCGCCGACGAGGCGGAGTCGATCGCGACGATCCACCGCGCCATCGAGCTGGGCGTCACGTTCTTCGACACGGCCGAGGTCTACGGGCCGTTCCACAACGAGGAGCTGCTCGGGCGCGCGCTGCGCGGGCATCGCAACCGGGTCGTCATCGCCACGAAGTTCGGCTGGAACATCGAGGACGGGAAGGTGAACGGCATCACCAGCCGTCCGGAGCGCATCCGGGCGGCGGTGGAAGGCTCACTGCGGCGGCTGAACGTCGACACGATCGACCTGCTGTACCAGCACCGCGTCGATCCGGAGGTGCCGATCGAGGACGTCGCGGGCGTCGTCTCGAAGTTCGTAAGTGAGGGAAAGGTCCGCCACTTCGGCCTGTCCGAGGCGGGGGAGCAGACCATCCGGCGCGCGCATGCGGTGCTGCCCGTGGCGGCGCTGCAGAGCGAGTACTCGCTCTGGGAGCGGAACCTCGAAGAGCGCATCATCCCGCTCCTCCGCGAGCTCGGCATCGGCCTCGTCCCCTTCAGCCCCCTCGGCCGCGGCTTTCTCGCGGGGAACGTGAAGCGGGCCGAGGACTACCCCGAGGGCGATTTCCGCCGGAACGACCCGCGGTTCCAGGGAGAGAACTTCGACGCGAACATGCGCGCGGCGGGCGTGGTGAAGGAGATCGCCGGTGCGCACGGCGCGACGCCGGCCCAGATCGCGCTGGCCTGGCTGCTGCGCAAGGGGGAGGACGTCGTCCCGATCCCCGGGACCAAGCGGCGCTCGTACCTCGAAGAGAACGTCGCCGCGGCGGAGATCGCCCTCGGCGCGGACGAAGTCGCGCGCCTCGACGCCGCGCTGGCACCCGAGGCGATCGCCGGCCCGCGCTACAACGAAAAAGCGATGCGCTGGGTGGACCGGTAGGGGGCAAACGCCGGCGTTCCGCGCCCTACATTGGAGACAGCCGTTCAGGGCTCTCGGAGAACGTCCCGGTACGCGCGGATCGCGGCGCTGGTGGTCGGTTGGTCGAGGAATCCGGCGAGCTGCGGCAGGTCGATCCCCGGCAGCACTGCGCTTTGCGCCAAGGCCTCGTACGCCTCACCCCGTAAGGCATGCGGGGTCAGTTTTCCGCGGCGCCAGATCCAGACCTCGGCCACACCGAGCTTGCGGTAGATCTCCAGCTTGTTGATCCCGCCCGATGTCCAGATCACTTCGATGGCGAGATCCGGACGCGTCGCTCCGCGGGGCGGTCCGAAGATGTAGCACTCGTCCGGCTCCACGCCGCGGGCGGCCGCTTTGTCGGCGAGCGTCCACGACCCGACCGTGGTGAACTCGACACCTCGTTCGAGGCACCAGACTTCCACGAGACACCCGATCAGCGACTTGATCCGTTCGTGGCTTTCTGACGGACTCATGATCTCCAGTTGCCCCTCGAGATACGCGATGCGGGGAGAGGAACGATCGCCTCGAACCTCCAGAAACCTCTGGTAGTCCGGCCACGTAACCTCTCGCAAAATCACGAAGTGATCTTCCTGCGGCCGATCGTCACGATCCGGTTGGAGCGCCAAGGCATGCACACGATCAATATACAGGGAGTCCTCCCTCCCTTCTGTTGCAAGTCACCGGTTTCCAAGGCCATACTGTCACCGGTCCAAATACAGAGGGGAGCGCGACGGAACGCCGGGACGGACAGCCGACCAGCATGGATCACAAAACCATCGGGCAGTACGAGGTCATCAGGCTGATCGGCGAGGGCGGGATGGGCCGCGTGTTCCTCGCGCGCGATCCGATGCTCGATCGTCATGTCGCGGTCAAGGTCCTGTCGAGCTCCGCTCCGCTCGGGGAGGAAGTCGCGCGCTTCGAGCGCGAGGCCAAGGCCCTGGCCGCCCTCGATCATCCCAATATCCTCTCCATCCACGAGTTCGGCCGCGTCGGGTCCACCCCCTACGTCGTCATGGAGCTGCTGGACGGGCGCAACCTCCGCGAGCTGATCGCCGAGGGGCCGATGGCGCACCGGACCGTGATCCGCTACGCGACCGAGATCGCGCAGGGACTGGCGGCGGCGCACGACAAGGGCATCACCCACCGCGACCTCAAGCCCGAGAACATCTTCATCACCCGGAACGATCACGTGAAGATCGTCGACTTCGGGCTCGCCAACGTCCGCGTGCACCAGCCGTCGCCGGGGACGTCCGCGAGCAAGACCGTCCTCACCGCGCCCGGCTCGGTCATCGGCACCGTCGGCTACATGGCGCCCGAGCAGGTGCGCGGCGAAGCGGCCGACCATCGCGCGGACATCTTCACCTTCGGCGCGGTCCTCTTCGAGATGCTCACCGGGAAGCGTCCGTTCGAAGAGAGCACGATGGTCGAGACGCTCCACGCCATCCTCAAGAGCGACGCGCCCTTGCGGCGCCTCGAGGACGTCCACACCCCGCCGGCGCTGATCGACATCGTCGGCCGCTGCCTGGAGAAGAACGTCACGCGCCGCTACCAGAGCGCGCGCGACATCGCCGGCGCGCTCCAGGCGATGCCGCTGCTGTCCGAGTGGGTGAGCACGCCGCGGTCGTTCCGCACGTCGTCCACCCCCTCCGGGATCTCGATCGGCCGGCGCACGTCCATCGCCGTGCTCCCGTTCACCAACATCGGCGGCGACGCCGACATGGAGTACTTCAGCGACGGGGTGACCGAGGACATCATCAATGCGCTGACGCAGGTCGAGGGGCTGTACGTCGCCGCGCGCACGTCCTGTTTCGCCTTCAAAGGCAAGTCGGTGGGCATCCCCGAGATCGGCGCCGCGCTGCGCGTGAACGCCGTCCTCGAGGGCAGCGTGCGCCGCGCGGGCAAGCGGCTGCGCATCACCGCGCAGCTCATCGACGTCGGCGACGGATACCACCTCTGGTCCGAGCGGTACGACCGCGAGCTCGACGACGTCTTCGCCATCCAGGACGACATCGCCGTCAACATCGCCCAGAAGCTGCGCATCGCGCTCACCGACCGCCCCGAGGACGAGCCGCTGGTGAAGCCCGCCACGCGCAACCTCGACGCGTACGAGCTGTACCTCAAGGCCCGGTTCCTTGTCGAGCAGCGCGGCGAGGGGCTCGTGAAGGGACTGGAGTTCTTCCGCCAGGCCATCGCCACGGACCCGAACTACGCCCTTGCGTACGCCGGCATGGCCGAGACGCTCTGCCTCCTCGCGGTCTACGGTGCGGTCGATCCTCGGCAGGTCATGCCCGGAGCGAAGGGCGCGGCGCACAAGGCGCTGCAGCTCGACGACGGACTCGCGGAAGCGCACAACGCCATGGCCCTGGTGAGCGTGCTGCACGACTGGGGCTGGAACCGCGCCATCGCGGAGTTCGACCGCGCCCTGGCCATCAACCCGAACTTCGGTCCCGCGCACTACTGGAAAGGCCTGTTCCTCCACCTCTTCGTCCGGCGCAACGGCGAGGAGGCGCTGCGGGAGACCAAACGGGCGGTGGAGCTCGACCCGATCGCCGCGCTTCCCGCGTACGCGCACGGCCTCGTGTACATCGGGACCGGGCGCTACGAAGAGGCGCTGCACGTCGCGGAGCGGATGCTCGCGCGCGACCCGTCGCACGCCATCCTCTACCGCGTCCTCGGCGTCGCCCACCTCTGTCTCGGACACTACGAGGAGGCCACGGCGGCGTTCGAGCGCGGCGCGGCGCTGTCGATGCGCCATCCCTGGTTCGTCGGCGAGCTCGGTGCCACGCGGGCGGCGAAGGGTGACCTCGCCGAAGCGCGGCGGCTGCAGGAGGAGCTGCTGGCGCGCGCGCAGACGACGTACATCTCGCCGATGTCGCTGGCGGTGATCCCGATCGCCCTCGGCGACAACGAGACCGCGTTCCGCTATTTCGAGATGGCGTTCGAGCAGCGCGACCCGCTGCTCATCGCGGCAACGACCTGGCCGATCGTGGCGCGGCTCGGAAAGGAGCCCCGCGTCGTCCGTCTATTCGAGGAGATGGGGGTCCTATGACTGCGGTCCCGGATCGTTCTCTCATCGGTCGCGTCACCACCAGTCCGATCAACTACTGGGGCTCGTTCGTCACCGACGGCATCGCCGCCGCGGCGTTCGGATGGCTGGGGGCGACGCGGTATGAAGGCTCGCTCCTGGCCGGGATGCTGCTCGTCGCCGGCGGATTCCTGTCGTGGACGCTCTTCGAGTACTTCCTGCACCGCTGGGTGCTGCACGGCTGGCCGAGGGCGGCGCGCGAGCACGCGAAGCACCATCGCGATACCCACGCTTTGATCGCCACGCCCATGATGGTGATCCCGCTGCTGGTCCTGGTCCTCTTCGCGGCGATCGCATTGGCTACGTCGATCGGCGAGGCGGCGCTGCTGACGTTCGGCCTGTACGCGGGCTACAACTACTTCGTGGTCGTGCACCACCTGCAGCATTTCCATCCGGAGCTGCTGGCGCGGTCGGGCCTGTTCCAGCGCAACCTGCGCCTGCACCAGCTCCATCACCGCCATCCGGACACCCATTTCGGGATCAGCAGCTCGATCTGGGACCGGGCGTTCCGGTCACACCTTCTCGAGCGTGATCAGGTCGTAATGCAGCAGCCCGGCCGCGAGACCTAACACCACGAGCTGGGAGTAGTACGCCATCTTGAGCCACTCCCGGCGCTCGCCGCCGCTCATGCGGCTGCGGGGGACGGTCTTCAGGATCTGGGTGACGGTCATCTGCGCGCCGGGCCGCGTGTACGGTGCGATGTCGACGATGGAACGGGTGCGGAACCAGCGCTCCCACTCTTTCTGGTTGGCGTCGCGCGTGCCGACGCGCGCCAGGTCCTCGGAACTGCGCGCGAAGCGCGGCATGCGGCCGGAGAAGGCGATGTCCGCGAGCACGAGCAGCCCTCCGGGCCGCAGCACCTCGGCCGCGCGGGCATAGAAGCGCGGCCGGTCGAAGTAGAACGCGCACTCGATGGCCATCACCCGGTCGACGGAGGAAGGCGCGATGCCCGGCAGCTCCTCGGCCTGTCCGTGCCGGAACTCGAGCCGGTGCGCGAGCGACTCCCGGGCGGCGCGCTCGCTGGCGTACGCGACCTGCTTCGCGGCGATGTTGAAGCCCGTGAGCTTCGCGAACGGGAAGTGGCGCGCCAGGAGGAAGTCCTGCTCGCCGCTGCCGAAGCCGACGTCGACGAGGACGTGCCCGGGCTCGATCGCCGCGGCGCGGAAGACCTCCATGCACAGGCGTTCCTGCCGCTCCTCGTAGGTCTGCCGCCGGGCCACGGTGTAGCCGTAGTTCAGATACTTGCGCGGCTTCTCGATCGACTCGAGCGAGGTCTGGAACAGGTCGTATTGCCGCGATACGGCACCGGTGAGCTCGTCCATGCGGACATTGTCCACACAAACCCACGACCGGCGTCGCGTAAACTGACAAACCGCTGACCATTGCGGCAGCGTCGAGCTGCCGCCTTTGGGTGGGCACACGCGCAAAAGGACAGCGGCAACTAGCCGTTGCCGCACTCCACATGTACCCTGCGCGCATGCTCACGTTTCTCTACGGCACGGCCTGGAAAGAAGAGGCCACGGAACGGCTGGTGCGGCTCGCGATCGAGGCGGGGTTCCGCGGCATCGACACGGCCAACCAGCGCAAGCACTACTTCGAAGCCGGCGTCGGCAATGCCGTCGCGCGAGCGATCGCCGACGGCGCCGTGCGCCGCGAGGACCTGTTCCTGCAGACGAAGTTCACCTACGCCGAGGGGCAGGACCACCGGCTGCCGTACGACGCCGGTGCGGATCCGGGAGCGCAGGTGCACCAGTCGTTCGCCAGCTCGCTCGAGCACCTGCAGGTGGACGCGATCGACTCCTACGTGCTGCACGGCCCCACGCACCGCCGCGGCCTGTCGTCGCGCGACCGCCAGGTCTGGGCCGCGATGGAAGAGCTGCCGGTGCGGCACCTCGGCGTCAGCAACATCGCCATCGATCAGTTGGACGCGCTCTGTGGAATCGCGAAGAAGCAACCGGCGTACGTGCAGAACCGCTGCTACGCGCGCACGGGATGGGACGCCGAGGTGCGGGCCTTCTGCCGCGAGCGGGGGATCGTGTACCAGGGCTTCTCGCTGCTGACCGCGAACCTGGCGGAGCTCCGGAGCGCGCGTTTCCGGGAGATCGTGGCGCGCGTGCAACGCACGCCCGCTCAGATCGTGTTCCGCTTCGCCATCCAGGTGGGGATGCTGCCCCTCACCGGCACGACCGACCCCGCGCACATGCGCGAAGACCTGGCCATCGACGACTTCGCGCTCTCGGACGAGGACGTGCGGACGATCGAGAACCTGTAACCAATGTAGGGCGCGGCTCAGCCCGCCCACCCCCGGGGGAGGCGGGCTGAAGCCACGCCCTACATTGTCCCCTGCGCCCTACCGCCCGGGGATCTTCCAGTTCAACCGCACGTAGTACGCCGCGCCGTTGAAGCCCATCTGCACGTTCTCCCACTCCGCGCCGTTCTCCGTCTCGGCCGGGTCCTGTGCGGTGGGCTGCACGTCGAAGATGTTCGTGCCGCCGACGGTCAGCGTGAGGTCGCGCGGCAGCGTGTAGCCGAAGTAGACGTCCGTGGAGAAGCGCGCGTCATAGTGCTGCGGCGGCGCCGTCGGGTCGTCGATCTGCGTCCAGGTGCCCGCCTCCAGCTCGCCGAAGTAGCTCACCCGGGCGCCGGTGTTCCAGCCGCCGGTGCGGTAGTCGGCGTGGATCGAGCCCTTGGTCTTCGGCGCGGAGCCTTCGACGAACATCCGCTCGCGCTGGTTGAAGTAGATGTCTTCCTTCCCGGCCAGCCCCGGCGCGGTGTTGACCCGCTGCACCTCGGTCTCGTTCAGGTTCAGGGCGGCGCCGAGGGTGAGGGAGCCGGCGGCGAGGGTGCGGTTGTTGGAGACGCTCACGTCCAGGCCGCGCGTCTGCGTGTCGATCGCATTCGTGAAGAAGCGCGCCTCGGCCAGGTTCTGCGCGGCGATGATGTCGCCGATGTCCGGATCGTCCGTGGTGAAGCCGCCGGTGAGCACGATGCGGTCGTCGATGTCGATCTGATAGACGTCGAGCGTCAGCGACGTCGAATTGCGCGGGCTCCACGTCAGGCCGAGGGAGTAGTTCATCGACTCCTCCTCCTCGAGAGCGGGGATCCCCACCAGCCGCGCCAGCTCGCTGTCGTTGCGCGCGAGTTTCACGTCCGCCGCTTCGCCGGCGATGAAGTCGGTGAACGTGGACGAGAAGTAGCGCTGGTGGAGCGACGGCGCGCGGAAGCCGCTGCTGGCCGAGCCGCGCAGGTTCAGCATCGGCGTCGCGGCGTACGCGAACGACACCTTGCCGTTGATCGTGTTGCCGAAGTCGTTGTAGTCCTCGCCGCGCACGGCCGCCGTCAGGAGCAGCTTCGGCGACGTGCGGAACTCCATGTCCACATACGCGGCCTTGCTGTTCCGGCTCGCGTCGACCTCGTCGACCGGCTGGAAGCCGGGGAAGCCCTGCGAGCCGGCGTTGCCGCCGCCCGGACCGTCGAAGTCGGCGTATGACCCTTCCTCGCCCGCGAAGATCTCGTAGCTCTCGCGGCGGTACTCCAGTCCCGCCGCGACGCTCACGCCGCCCAGCCACTCCCGGAAGTAGCGCGAGAAATCGAGGTTCGTGGTGTGCTGCATGAACGAGAACCCGCCGGCGTCGAACTCGGTCGGCGAGATGCCGTTGTTCAGCGTCGCGATCGACGCGTTGAGCGTCTTCGAGATGATGAACTCCATCTCGTTCCGGCCGTAGGTCGTGCTGACGTCCATCGCCCACGGGCCGACCAGTGTCCGATAGCCGAAGGCGGCGGAGAGGTCCTTGATGTCGGTGCCGATGTCGGGGACGAACCCGTTCGGATACATCTGCGCGGAGTTGCGCGAGGGGATGTCCTCCGAGCCGACGCCGTCCCGGTACCACGCGCCGGCGAGGCCGTCGCGGCCGTTGTAGCCGCCGTGGCCGTAGAACGACGAGGTGTCGCCCGTCGGGACGTCGAGGTTGTAGAAGAACGTGAGGTTCTCCGTCGCCGAATCCCCGATCACGCGCGGCTCGCCGGGCCCGGCGCGGTTGGTCTTGTCGCGGTTCAGCATCTCGCCGGTGAGGCTCAACACGCCGCGCTCGCCGAGGGGGATGCCGTAGTTCACCGCGACCTGCTCGTTCTCGCCATCGCCCTCGGTGTACTGGCCGTACGAGAGCAGCGCCTCGCCGCCGGTGCTCTTCTTGAGCACGATGTTGATCACGCCGGCGATGGCGTCCGAGCCGTACTGCGCGGCCGCGCCGTCGCGGAGGATCTCCACGCGCTCGATCGCACTGACGGGGATGGTGTTCAGGTCCGTCCCCACGTTGCCGCGGGCGCGGGAGCCGAAGATGTAGACCAGCGACGACGTGTGGCGCCGCTTGCCGTTGATCAGCACGAGGACCTGATCGGGGCCGAGGCCGCGCAGGGTGGCGGCGTCGATGTGATCGCTGCCGTCCGACCCCGATTGCCGGTTCGAGTTGAACGACGGCGCCACGTACTGCAGGAGCTGGCCGAGGTCGAGCTGGCCGGCCTCGTCGGCGATCTCCTCGAGCGGCACCACGTCGACGGGCACCGGCGTATCCGTGCGCGACCGCTCCGGACTGCGGCTGCCGACCTCGATGGTCATCGTGGTCTTCGGCGGCTCCTCCTGCGGCTCTTCCTGCGGGGGAGGAGTGTCCTGGGCGAACGCGGGCAAGGCGAGGCAAAGAAGAAGGAGTGAGAGCTTCCCGTAGGACTTCATGGGTTCCTCCGACTGTTCAGTGGACGATTTCGCCGGATCATAGCAGGGGGCAGGGCGCAGGGCGCAGGGGGCAGGAGAAAAACAAAGTTCTCGCAGCAACAGCCTGACAGCGTGACCCCTCGGCCCCATCTCCTGTCCCCCGCGCCCTGCCCCCTGGGCCCTGCCCACACGTTCATTCCTTTGTGACGGAACCGCGCCCGAAGTGCAGGCACACTTGCCGCGCATGATCCGCAAATGTGATTACGACGCCATCCGCGATCTGTATCTGCCCATCCCCACGCAGGTGGTCTCGAACGAGGAGTTCGTCCCCATCCCGCAGACGCGCGAGCAGCAGCAGGTCGAGGCGCGGCTGAACGCGATCGCGGACGATGCCTCCAGGAAGCTCGGCATCAGCCGCCGGAGCTTTCTCGCGTCGAGCGGAGGCATGGCCGCGGCGTTCCTGGCGATGAACGCGGTGTTCGGCTGCCGCTCGTTCGACGTCGACCCGGCCGAGGTGCTGGAGCCCGGGGCGACCGCGGAGAAGTGGCCGAAGAAGGAGTTCATCTTCGACGTGCAGACGCACCACGTCGCGGCCGGACGGATCATCGAGACCCCGCCGCTGCTCCGCTACCGCGAGTTCGGCGGCATCATGGGCAATCCCGAGCTCAAGGGCCGCACGCATGCGTGGGAGGACCTCTACCTCGCGAATTACGTGAAGGAGATCTTCCTCGACAGCGACACGGTCGTTGCAGTGATCACGGGCCTGCCGTCGCGCACGGAGGACCAGAACGTGCTGCCGGCGGCGGACATGGTGGAGACGCGCACGCAGGTGAACGGGCTCGCGAAGTCGAAGCGTCTCATCGCCCACGGCCTGTTCTCGCCCGACCTCGGCGCGCAGAACATGGACGAGATGTCGCGGCAGGTCGAGCGGCTGAAGATCGAGGCCTGGAAGGGCTATCCCGGCCAGCCGCTCGCGCCGGACGGGAAGGGCTGGTGGATGGACGACGAGAAGGTCGCCTATCCGGCGTACGAGTACTCGCGGCGCGTCGGAATCAAGACCATCTGCGTGCACAAGGGGCTGCCCCTGCCGTCGTGGGACCTGGAGCACAGCAGCCCGCGCGACGTGCCGAAGGCGGCGCTGGACTTCCCGGACCTCAATTTCCTGATCTACCACGCCGCGTTCCGCAGCGTGCAGGACCTGCTGAAGGCCGCGGAGGACGACTTCAAGACGACGCAGTACATCCCCTGGACCTCGGACCTGTGCGAGGCGCGGAAGAAGAACCCGCGGATGACGAACGTGTACATGGAGCTGGGCACGACCTTCGGCATGGTCGCGGTGACGAACCCGCGCGCGGCGGCGTACATCGTCGGCATGATGCTCGACGCCTTCGGCGACGACCACGTGCTCTGGGGCACGGACTCGATCTGGTGGGGCTCGCCGCAATGGCAGATCGAAGCCTTCCGCCGCCTGCAGATGCCCGAGGAGTACATGCAGCGCTTCGGGTTCAAGCCGCTCACGGACGAGGTGAAACGCAAGGTGTTCGGCCTGTCCGCGGCCAAGATCTACGGCATCGACCCAGCTGCGAAGCTGCGGGCTCTGCCGGATGACGCGCTGACGAAGCTGAAGGCGGCGTACCGGAATGCGGGAGCGGCGCCGTCGAACACGCAGTACGGGTGGGTGGTGGCATGAGCGCCGCACTTCTCCCGAGGCATGAAGCGTCTTCTGCTGTGTCTGCTCCTGTTCGGTTGCGCCTCGGCGCAGCCCGTGTCGCAACCGGTGTCCCGCGAGCGCGGCGAGTTCCCGCTGCTCGCGCATGAGCGGGTCGACTACCACATCGCGCGCTTCACCGGCGAGAAGCGCGAGGAGTTCGCGTCGTATCTCGCGCGCAAGGCCGACTACGAGACCATGATCCGCGAGAAGCTGCGGCGCCGCGGGATGCCGGAGGAGCTGCTCTACCTGGCCATGATCGAATCGGGTTTCAACCCGGAGGCGCACTCCGCGCAGTCGGCCAGGGGGATCTGGCAACTGGTCCCGGACACGGCGAAGCGCTGGGGGCTGCAGGTCGACGACACCGTCGACGAGAGGACGGACGCGGAGAAGTCGACCGATGCCGCGCTGTCGTACCTGTCCTATCTCCACAACCGCTTCGGCTCGTGGTATCTCGCCGCGGCCGCGTACAACACGGGCGAGAACCGCGTTGCGCGCATCATGACCGAGGCGACGGGGAAGGAGTCCGGCACGGACGAGGACTACCTGCGCATCTGGGAGCAGTTGCCGGGCGAGACCCGCGACTTCGTCCCGGTGATGATCGCGGCCATCCGCATCGCGCGCGATCCGGCGCGGTACGGGTTTTAGACGGCAAGCGCATGGCCTCCCCGCTCCTCTCGCTCTTCACCGGCCGCGGCTCGCGACGCGCGGTGGAGACCGTCATTCCCTCGCGAACGTTCGCGGACGTCGTGCTGCCGGCTGAAACACGCCGGACGCTGGACGACGCGCTCGCGCAAGTGCGCAACCATCAGCTCATCTTCGGCCGCTGGGGACTCGGCGAGCGGCACGCCTCGGGCCTCGGCCTCGCGTTCAACTTCGCGGGGCCTCCGGGGACGGGGAAGACGATCTGCGCCGAGGCCATCGCGCATGCGCTGGGGATGAAGCTGCTCGTCGTTGACTACGCGGAGGTGGAGTCGATGTGGATGGGCGAGACGCCGAAGAACATCGCCGGCGTCTTCCGCGCGGCGGCCGAACAGAGCGCGGTGCTGTTCTTCGACGAAGCCGACGCCATCGCCACCCGCCGCTCCGCCATCTCCGGCCTCGGGCACGACCGGGAGAGCAACCTGACCGTGAACGTCCTCCTGCGCGAGCTCGACGGCTTCAACGGCGTGGTGATCTTCGCCACGAACCTCGCCGCGCACTTCGACCCCGCCTTCGAGCGCCGCATCCGCACCCACGTGCGCTTCGTGATGCCCGGCGCCGAGGAGCGCGAGCGGATCTGGCAGGTGCAGATCCATCCCCGCAAGACCCCGCTGGCGCGCGACGTCAACTTCCGCGCGCTCGCCCAGAAATACGAGACCAGCGGCGGCGACATCAAGAACGCCGTGCTCAAGGCCGCATCGGCCGCGGCGGCGGAGCCGGGCTCGGATATGAGCAAAGCCATCCACCAGCGCCACTTCGAGCGCGCCCTCGAAGACGTGCTCGCGGCAAAGTCGGTGATGCAGCAATCGCTGTTCGAAGACCGGCCGTCATCGACGCAGGTGGTGCAGATCGCGGACACGGGGTCGAAGGTCGCGCTCGTTGCGCTGGTCCTCGCGGCGGCGGCCCTTGTGGTGTCGCTCATCGCGCTGTTCTGACCGGCGCGCGCATTGTGCGGAGCGCCGGCTTCCCAGCCGGCCGCTACGCCGGCTTCCAGCCGGCAGGATTCTCTCCAAATCGGGACGTCTGCCTGGTCCTGAACAGGACGTCCCACACGATGAAGAACATTCCGTAGTTCGCGCGGTCGTCGCGGTGATGCACGCCGTGGTACGCCGGGCCGACGAGGGGGCCGAAGTGCCAGTCGAGATCGGAGTGTGCGATGAGGTTGAAGAGCACCAGTGCGAGGTACACGCTGTTCGGAATCGCGGCCACGACGCCGAGGAGGTAGAGAGGCAGGAACTGGATCGCCATGCGCCACGCGATCTCGGCGGCGTGGAAGCGGAACGTGATCCATGGGCCGAGGTCGGGGTCGGAGTGGTGAACGCGATGGATGCGCCAGAGGAGCGCGTTCGCGTGCGCGGCGCGATGGACCCAGTAGGCGAGGAGGTCGAAGAGGAGCAGCGCTGCCAGACAGCGGATCGCCAGCGGGATGCGCTCGACATCCTCGGCGAGGACTGCGCGCAGCGGCGCGGCGAGCGCGGTGACGGCGGCGGTGACCGGCGGCCAGAGCACGAGCCCGTACACACCGCTGGCGTACAGCAGGACGTAGAGCGCATTCCGTCGCATCGGTTTGCAGACATTGTATTCTTGAGGCCATCATGAAAAAGGCAGTCGCTGTGCTCGCGCTGGCGTTGCCGTCGCTCGTCGCGGCGGCGGATGTGGTGGTCCCTCCCGAGACGACGGGAGCGACGGCGGTGGAGAAGGCCACGCAGTGGCCGATGGTGTTCCTGATGGTCGCCGGCGTCGGGCTGGTCATCGCGATCGCCGCGCGCCGCCGGAAAGCCGCCACGCCCGCGAAGTGATCGCGCTGGCGCTGGCGATCACGATCGTCGTCGAAGGCGTCGTCGCGCCGGCGATCCTCCGCCGCGTGCCATGGCTGGAGACCATCGCGATCCAGCTCGTGACATGGCCGGCCGCGCAATGGCTGCTCTGGCGCACGGGAGCGTTCTGGCGGATCGAGCTCGGGGTCTTCATCGCGGAGACGCTGCTGTGGCGCCTGGTGCTCCCGATGCCGCTGCGGCGCGCGGCCCTGCTGTCGTTGGTCACCAACGGCGTGACAGCGACGATCGCGCTGGCTTTAGTGTCGTGACACGACACTACCCGGACGCCACTTCCTCGAGCTTCTCCTCGGCGCGCTTCTCGTCGCCGGGTGGTGTCGCTCATCGCGCTGTTTTGAGGGGGGCGCGTTTCGTTCCAGGTTCCGTTTCTGGCCGAGTCTGATTATCCTTCCATAAAGAAGAAAGCCAAAAGGGCCCGAGCCGATGCATCCGTTGCTCATCTTGCTGCTTTTCATCCAGACCACCGGCCCCGCGATGAACGGGAACAAGCCCGAAGCACTATGGGCGAAGGGGAGTCGATTCCCCTTGTTCGTTTCCGCAAGCGCCGCCGTCGACGACGACGGCGTTCCGAATCCGTCGTTGTTCGACGAGGCATCGCGAGATTTCCTGCGGATGGAGATCGAGCGCCGGAGGGGCGACGCGCGCCGGCGCGCGGGTGTGCGGACGCATGCGGGGGAGCCGGAAGCCTGTGACACTATGATCGTTTCCCCGCACGCATGGTGGTCTGTGCGCGCGCGGCCGTGGGAAGAGATCGTCGCGAGCTCGCGCGCGACCGTGCGGGGTACCGTCGTCGGCACGACTGCCGGATTTCAGCACCTCGCGCCGGTGACGCTGATCAGTATTCGCATCGAGGAGCCCCAAGGATCGCCGGTGCCGTTTCCACGAAGCGGATTGATCCATGTGGTCTACCCGGCTGCGGACTTTCGCGCTGGCGGCGCCCGGTTCTGCCGCGTCCACGGGAGCGGCTTCGTGCCTCGCGATGGAGACGAGGTCCTGGTGCTGGTTGCGGATTCACCCTCGGACGATAGCGGCTCCTTGGTGACTCCTCTTGAAGTCGTGTTCAGTCGAGGTGGTCGATTGATCGTGCCGGAGAGCGTATCGGACCGGGACCGGCTGCTCACGTATGAGTCGTTTGACGCGCTGTTCCGTTCACTCGCACATCGGTGAGGTTCGAGGACTTCATGCGTGGAACAATCGTCGCGCTGGGCCTCGCAATCGCTGCGGGTTTTCCGACCACACTCCACGCCCAGTGGGAGTGTGCGGAGAGCTTCGCCGGACAAACGTCCGGTGTACACACGCTCAATTTCGTTCAGGGCGGGTCGCCACCCGCGGGGACACCCGCCGATTCCATCGCTCGGGCGTTGTCACGCTGGAGCTCGGACTGCGCTGCCTTTGAGAGCGCCTATCCTGAGCTCACCAAGGGCTCGTATCGCAACACCTCGGGCGTGACCAACTTTTATGTCTTCTTTCATACCGGTACTTCGCCCGATCGCTGCGGTGTGGCCAATATCAATGTAAGCCAGTCGACGGGACAGATCACTGGTGGGGCGATCCACTTGTATGAGTTCGAGGCTGGTGGTGGGGACTGTAAGACGAACTTCGTGAACATCGTCGCACACGAAATTGGTCACGCGTTGGGACTCGGCGATGTTTACGACACGGCGAGATGCGACCGGACGATCATGGGCAACAACCCGGCGTATGTGAGCACGACGCAGTGCGCGTTGGCCGGCGACAACTGGGAGACACCAGCGGAACAGGAGCAGCAGTCGTGCGATGCGTCCTGTCCGATTCCCTGCAGTGGATCGCCGCTGACCTGCGACACTTCGCCCGATCCCTATGGAGGTTGGACCTGCCCCTGGTCGCAGTGCAGTCCTCTGGTTCTCGATCTCAACGGCGATGGCATTCACACGACACCGGTGACGGACCCCGTGTCATTCGACATTACCGGGGATGGCATTCCCGAGCGGATGGGCTGGACCGATCCCGCCACCGACGAGGGCTTTCTGTGGATGGACCTCACGCCCAATGGGTGCGTGGATGACGGCTCGGAGCTCTTCGGCATCGGTACGCGACTGACCGACGGCTCCCGTGCGAGGGATGGCTTCGAGGCCCTCGCACAGTATGACCGGGAATCACTTGGTGGGAACGATGACGGCAGCATCTCTGCTGCCGACGACGTGTGGAATCGACTGCGTCTCTGGGTGGACATCAACCACGACGGTGTGTGCGACGCCAGGGAGAGCGGACCGATCGCGCAGTATGGCGTCGTCGCGATCCCTCTGGCCTACACCGTTCACGAAGAGGTGGACGGAAGCGGGAATGTGCATCGTCTGCGTGGGTCGTATTCGCGCTATATCCGCGGAGGGACCAGGCCAAGGATCATCTGGCTGCAGATGCATGATGTGTTCTTCCAGGCATTGCCGCGGTAGATCACACGGCATCGGCGGGTCCTTCGCCATCTACGCGGCTCGGGATGACGGCGCGGGTTACTCCGTTTGGAGTGCGGAGGCAACCGGAGGCCGTCTCAAAACCCCATGGGACCGCCGGCGTCCCGCCGGCTGCCGGGGCGGCGTCTCGCCGCCCCGGGTGGGAGGTGGAGCGTGCCACGTGGCGAGAGGCTTCGTCCTCCCGAGT
>DASUSN010000014.1:0-51391 GCA_036375075.1 Thermoanaerobaculia bacterium
ACGGCGGCCGGAATGGGCATGGAGGAAGGCGACGTTCTCCTCGAGCTTGGCGGACGCAAGCTTACGAACGAGGGGGCGCTCGGCCAGTATCTGCAGAGCCTGAAGGTGGGCGATACCGTCACCGCGCTCGTCCGGCGCGACGGGCGCGGCGGCGCAGCAGGGCCCCGGAGGCGGGCCGCCGCCGATTCCCCCTCCGGCCACCCCCGTCCAGGAGAACGAGCTGGTCGAGACCTGGAACGAGCGGGTGGCCGCCGGTCCCCCGGTCGGCGCCTTCCCCGAGTTCGACGGCTGGAGCATGGGCCACGCAATGCCCGTCGCCCGCTCCGAGCATGCGGTCGCCGAGCTGGACGGAAAGATCTGGGTGCTCGGCGGCTATCCGCCCGGACGGCTCCCGTCCAACCTCGTCCAGATCTACGATCCGGCCAAGGGCGCCTGGTCGCTCGGCCCGCGCCTGCCCCAGCCGATCCACCACATCATGGTCAAGGCGGTCGCCGGCAGGCTCTACGTGATCGGCGGCGAGATCGACGGCGCGAGCACGGGACGGCCCGAGGTCTTCGTGGCGAACACGTGGGTTCACGACCCGGCGGCCGGCGGCTGGGTGGCGCGCGCGCCGATGCCGACCGCGCGGAGCGGCGGCGGCAAGGCGGTGATCGACGGCAAGATCTACGTTGCCGGCGGGCGCCCGCCCGGCGGCTCGGCCTTCGAGGTCTACGACCCGGCCACCGACAAGTGGGAAAAGCTTCCCGACCTGCCGACCCAGCGGAATCATCTGGCGATGGTCGCCCTGGGCGGAAAGATCATCGTCGCCGGCGGCCGCACCGGCCCGGGCGCCATGGCCGAGCGGGTCGACGTGGTCGAGATCTACGATCCCGCGACCCGCGGCTGGACCCGGGGCGCCCCGCTTCCGGCGCCCCGGGGCGGGATCACGGGCGCGGCGCATGCCGGCTGCATGTTCGTCTTCGGCGGCGAGGGCGAGCAGAGCCACGTGCTGGGCCTGACGCCCAACGTCTATGCCTATGATCCCCGCGCCGACCGCTGGACCACGCTGCCGAACCTCCCCATCGCCGTCCACGGCCTCAAGGGCACCGCGGTGATCGGCGGCCGGATCTTCCTGCCGGGCGGCGGGATCACGCTGGGCGGAAATTCCGGCACCAATGCCATGCAGGTGTACCGGCCCACCATGCGCTGCGAGTGAGGCATCGACGCTCTCCCACGAGCCGCCGAATCTGGTGAACCCGATGCGCAGCGCCCATGCAACTTCGACGGTGGAGGCGCGCCTACCAGAGCGGTGACGGCGGCGGTGAAGCGCTCCGAGCCAGGCCGGACCATCGCGCCAAAACGCATCGCGGATCGCGGCCGAGCCAATCGTAGATCTGTTCGCGACGAACGCAGGACGCGATCTCCGGCTCGCGATCCACGCCTTCCGAAGCGGGGCCCGCGACCGGGCCCCGCTCCACTCATGGTTCGAGTTACGGCTCGATGCAGTAGGGGTTGCCGCAGCAATACGTGCCGCAGCAGGGGTCACCGCCGCAGGGATCGTAGTACGTGCCGGCGTAGACGCTCTGCACGGACTGGCCGGTGTAGCCGGAGTTGTCCGTTACCGTCAGCGTGACGGTGAAGTAGCCTTCGTACGGGAAGACGTGGTTGATGGTGGCTCCGGTGCCGGTCGTGCCGTCGCCGAAGTTCCAGGCGTAGCTGACGATGCTGCCGTCCGGGTCATAGCTGCCGGCGGCGTTGAAATCCACCGAGGTGCCCGTGGCGGAGTAGGTGAAGGTCGCCACCGGCGCCGCGACGCAGGCGGGCGTCGGGTTGTAGGTGAGCACCGAGACAGCGATCCGCTCGAGGTAATTGATCGGCATGTAGATGGCATCGCCGTCGCTGTAGGCGCCGCTGTTGATGCCGTAGGCGATGGTCTCGAGGAACCAGGGGCCGCCGCTGTCGCCGGGCGCGCTCAGGACGGCGCCGTAGCCGTTCACGCGCACGAACGTGTCGTCGCTGTTCGGGACGTAGCTCGGCTCCGCATGCCGGGACTGGATGTACCCGCAGGTGCGCCCCGTGGTCGTGCCCCACTTGCAGACGTAGGTGCCGACGGTCTGGTCGGCGCGGCCGCGCGCGCCGGTGCAGCCGCGGTATCCGAGGCCGCTGTTGAACTCGTTGGTGACCTCGGTATACGGGCAGGCGAGGTGCCACTGCACGTCACCCGAGTCGTAGAAGGATTCGTCCACGAACGGCAGCGCGAACCCCTGGAAGGTCGTGGAGTTGCTGCAGTGGGCGGCCGTGGTGATGCCGACCCTGCCGTAGTAGTCGCGGACGGTGAAGCCGCCCGTGCACATTCCCGGATCGCCGTCGCCGCCGCGCAGGACGGAGGGTTTGGCCAGGGCGGGCACGGCGAGGATCTCGACGCGCTCCGGAAGCGGAGCGCGCTCCGCCGCGATTGCGGCCCGGACCGCTTGGGCACGGTCGGACTGGATCTCGACGCGGTTCTCCTGGATGTTGATGTCCGTGTCGACGGGAATCCCGAGGCGCTTAATGCGCTGCTTGGCCGCGGCGCGGCGCGTCTCGAGCTGCGCCAGCGACGCCGCCGCGTGCCGGACGTCGACCGGGACGTTCGCCAGCGGCGTGGTGGCCAGGCGGGTGCGCAGGCGGCCTTCGGCCGACTTGTCCTGGAAGCGGACGACCAGCCTGAACTCCGGCTTGTGCTCGACCCACAGGCCGGCAAAGCTCGGCTCCTGGTCGGTCAGAGTCGCGTCGAGACGGCCGATCTCCGCCTGGAGACCGAGGCGGCGAACCGCCTCATCGAGGCTGACCTCGTTCTGTGCGGCGTAGGCGGCGGCATCCTGAAGGAGCGCCTGGCTGGGTGGCGCCGGCTTCTGGGCGAAGACCGGCGTAATTGCGAGACAACAAACGACCACCATGAGAAGAAAACGATGGGACTTGGGCATGAATACCTTTCTCGATTTTGATTTTGGACACACCTCCGGCCGACCATGAGGATCGACGGGCTGCGTCACGGATCGCTGGCTTTATATATTCGCGTAGTAATGGAAGCAAGCAAGGGCGGCATTAGCGGCAGATGGAGTGCGCGAGCGCAAGCTCGCGTCGACGACTCTCGCCATCGCGGCGAAATCCATCCATCTTGACGCACTTACGTGTCGTCTCTAAACTCCCGCCTCCAGGCTGGAGGTCACGCGATGTCTTCTTCCACGGCGTTGTCGGAAGATGCAGGGACTCTCGAGGAGGGCGACAGAAGTACCGCCGAGCTGCTCGGAAGCGCGAGGTGGTCTCTGGCCGCGACTCTGGCCGAGCGGGCTGCGAGCTGGCGCCGTGCCGGCTCCCCGCGTCACCCGATCGACCACGCCGTCGCCTCGCGGCGGCTGGCGCGCTGGAAGACGCAGAGCGCGTTTACGAAGAACCCGGGCCTGTGGGACGAGCGGCTGGCGGCGGCCGGCCTCAGCGAGGACGAACTGCTGTACCTCCTGGGCGAGACAGCCGAGGACCTGCGCGCGCACTCGGAGCCGCCGGCGTGGCTGGCGGTGCTCGAGGCGGCGTACGGCGACGGCGGGAGAACGCCGGAATTCGCATGGGCGCCGAGTGCGGACCTCGAGCGCTGCCGGTTCATGCCGCTCATCGAGCCGCTGATCCACGACTACCACGCGCGGCTCGAACGGGAAGCGCGCGAGCTGCGCTTCCCGCCGGAGGTCGCACGCGCGCTCGCGTCCCATCTGCCGGACCACTTCGCGCCGATGCTCAACCGCACGTCGCTGGTCGAGATGCACGTGCTGAAGCTCGAAGAGCAGCTGGAGGGGGACACGCCGGAAGCACGCTTCCAGGACTTCCTCGAGAAGCTCCGGGACAAGCGCTACGCGCTCGAAGTGCTGGAGCGCTATCCGGTGCTGGCCCGGCAGATCGTGTTGCGGCTCGAGCACTGGCTGGACGCCTGCGTCGAGCTCCTGCGGCGTCTGGCCGCCGATGAAGAGACGCTCGCGGAGCAGTGCAACGGCGGCCGTCCGCTCGGCACGCTGCGCGACGTCTACGGCGGGCTGTCCGACTCTCACCGCAGCGGACGCTCGGTGTTCATCCTGGTCTTCGACTCGGGGTTCCAGGTCGTCTACAAGCCGAAGCCGCTCGGGCTCGAAGTGGCGTTCCAGCAGCTCCTGGCGTGGCTCAATGTGCGCGGTTTCGAGCCGCCGTTCCGCCAGGCCGTGGTCATCGATCGCGGCGACTACGGCTGGATGGAGATGCTGTATACCGCGGCGTGCGAGGACGACGCGGCGCTGCGGCGGTTCCTGGAGCGCCAGGGGGGCTATCTCGCGCTGCTGTACGTGCTCGACGGCACCGACTTCCATCACGAGAACCTGCTCGCGGCCGGCGAGCATCCGATGGTCGTCGACCTGGAGACGCTCTTCCAGCCGTGGCTCAACGTGCCGGACCTCCAGGACGTCGCCGGCGCACGCGGGGCCCCGCTCCGGGCGACCGTGCTGCGCACGAACCTCCTCCCCGAGCGCTCCTCGTGGGGGGACAAGAACGCGGCCGGCGTCGACATCTCCGGGTTCACGGCGCAGGAAGGGCAGCTCATGCCGCGGCCGATGCTCGCGGCCACCGACGGCGGCCGCGACACGATGCGCATGGCGCTGCAGCAGATGCGCATCCCGGCCGGGGAGAGCCGGGCGCGCGTGACGGGCCGCGAGCTCTCGGTGACGGAGTTCGCGCAGCCGCTGGAAGCGGGCTTCCGGCGCCTCTACGCGCTGCTCGCCGCCAACGCGGACGCTTTTGTCGAACAGCTCGACGCGTTCGCCGGCAGGGAGACGCGGCTCCTCTTCCGCAACACGATGCAGTACAGCACGGTGCTGCTCGAGAGCTTCCATCCGCACGCCCTCGGGAACGCGCTGGAGCGCGACCGCCTCTACGACAGCCTCTGGCTCTTCCATGCGCTGCGGCCGTTCCTCCGCAGCATCGCGGAATGGGAGCGCGCCGATCTCCACAACGGCGACATCCCGCTGTTCGTCACGCGCGCGGACAGCCGCGACGCGCTGCACTGGCGGGGCGAGCGGCTGACCGGCTTCTTCGCCGACAGCGGGATCGAGCGTGCGCGGCGGAGGGTGCGCGAGCTCTCGCCCGCCGATTGCGAGCGGCAGGTGGCGGTCATCCGCGACTCGTTCGACGCGCTGCGCATCACCGAGCAGCCCGCGGCCCGCCCGTCGTACGAGCTCGTGCCTCGGCCGGCGCGCCCGCAACCGGAGGAGCTGCTCGGGCTCGCGCGGCAGGCCGCCGACCGCATCCTGGAGCGATCGTTCGACAACGACCGCGAGGCGCACTGGCTGACGCTCGACTACCGCGATCCGAACGGCTGGCAGGTCGTGCCGGCGACTCCCGACCTGTATCGCGGATTCCCCGGCATCGCCCTCTTCCTCGGCTACCTCGGCGCCGCAACCGGGGAGACGCGCTATACCGACGTCGCGCGCAAGGCGCTGTTCGCGCAGAAGCGGCAGATCGCCGCCGACCCGCAAGCCGTCACCTGCATCGGCGCGTTCAACGGCTGGGGCGGGGTCATCTACACGCTGGCGCACCTCGGCCGCCTCTGGAACGACGCCGCGCTGCTGGACGAGGCGGAATCGTACGCCCGGCTCCTGCCGGAGCTGATCGCACAGGACGAGATGCTGGACGTCGTCGTCGGCTCCGCCGGGGCGATCTGCGGTCTCGACGCGCTCGGGCGAGGAGTGGCCGGTCCGGTCATGCTCGCCTGCGGCGAGCGGCTGCTGGTGAAGGCGGAAGCGCAGCAACGCGGCCTCGGGTGGCGCATGCCCATCGCCGGCGACCGCGCGCTCGCCGGCATCTCCCACGGGGCGGCCGGCATCGCGCTGGCGCTGCTGCGGCTGTACGGCCGGACCGGCGACGAGCGGTTCCGCGACGCCGCGATCGGCGGGATGGAGTTCGAGCGCTCGCTCTTCTCGGAGGCGGAACGGAACTGGCCCGATCTCCGCGAGGGCGCGGATGAGGGCGTGGACAGCAGCGACGGGCACCACTACATGCTGGCGTGGTGTCACGGCGCGCCGGGCATCGGGCTCGCGCGCATCGCCGGGCTGCCGTGGGCCGACGATGCGGAGGTGCGCCGGGAGATCGACGCCGCGGTGCGCTCGACCCTCGCGGGCGGCTTCGGCGAGAACCACAGTCTCTGCCACGGCGATCTCGGCAACCTGGAGCTGCTCTTCGCGGCGGCGCGCCTCGGCCACGACGCCGAGCTCGAAGAACGCGCATGGCGGATCGCCGGCGGCATCGCCGACAGCATCCGCAACGACGGCTGGCTCGCCGGCCTGCCGGGCAAGGTCGAGACCCCCGGGCTGATGGCGGGCCTGGCGGGCATCGGCTACGGCCTGGCGCGGCTCGCCCGCCCCGACCTCTTCCCCAACGTGCTGACACTCGAGCCCTGAATCACGCCTGCGCCGGGCAGGCGGTGGCGGGGGATCGCGCGGCCAGCGACCTCCCGCCCGAATCGACGAACGGCCGATGGAAAGGAAACGGGACATGAAGAGAAGAGACGTGATCCGGGCGTGGCGCGACGGTGAGTACTACTCCTCGCTGTCGAACGAGGAGCGGGCGGCGCTGCCGGAAAGCCCCGCCTCGGTCATCGACATCAGCGATGACGTTCTTGCCAGCGTCAGCGGCGGCTGCAGCCTCCCCGGCAACTGTCCGACGTCCGGCTACTGCAGCCCCTGTAAAGGCAATCCCTGCTTCTAGGTCGACCCGCAGGGCGGGCCTCGGCCCGCCCTGCATCGCCGGCCCCGTGGGCGGGCGTCCGCTTCGAGGCCATCACCATGCCGGTCGCAGCGACGGCCGCCAAACACCCCGGGCAGACGATTCCGGCGATGCGCTTCGTGGTCACGGACCGCGAGGCCTATCGTCCCGTGCGTACGTCGCTCTTACTCATCGACGAGATCCGCCGCCGGCATCCGCGCGATTTCGCCTGGACCGCCACCATTGACCGGCTGACCGGCTCGGACAAAGTGCGGCTGGCGATCGAGGCAGGATCGCTGCCGGCGCTGCTGGAGGAGTGGGAGCGCGAGGCGACGCAGTTCCGCGAAGATCGCAAGCCGTACCTGCTGTACGAGTAGCCGGCCGCACGCAACGCGGGTGCATCGCGATGGGGACGAGCTCGCGCTCGACGTCGCGGAGGATGTCGCGTGCAGCGCGTCGCGAACGCCGTCATGACCGTAGACTCTCCCCATGGCAAGAAAACGAGAGAGAGCGGTCGTGACGGCGAAGAACATCTGGATTCTCACGAAAGCCGCCGCCTCGTCGTGGGTCGACGATTACGCACAGAGCATGGGGGCGGCGCTGGCGTATTACACGATGCTCTCCATCGCGCCATTCCTGTGGATCGTACTCTCGCTGGCAGGGATGATCTTCGGTGTCGAAGCGGCGCGCGGGGAGATCGCCGTGCAACTGCAGGGGCTGATGGGCCGCGAGGGAGCCGAGGCGGTGCAGAAACTGCTCGAGAGTGCGAGCAAGCCGGCCGAAAGCTTTGTCTCCGCTGTGGCCGGCCTCGTCCTGCTGCTGGTCGGAGCGACCTCGGTCTTCGCCGAATTGCAGGATTCGCTCGATCGTATCTGGCGTGCTCCGAAGCGATCCAGGATGGGAATCGGGAGCCTGCTGCGCGCCCGCCTGCTGTCGTTCGGAACGATCGCCGGCATCAGTTTTCTGCTGATGGTCTCGCTCGTGGTCAGCGCAGGGCTGGCGGCGTTGGAAAAGATGTGGGGAACGCGCTTTTCCGACTGGCACTCCCTGGTTGGCGCCGTCAACGTAGTCTTCAGCTATGCCCTAACCACGACGGTCTTCGCGATGATCTACAAGGTGATGCCGCGGGCGAAGGTCGCCTGGACAGACGTCCTGATCGGCGCGTCTGTGACCGGACTGCTGTTCACCGTCGGCAAATCGTTGATCGGCCTCTACATCGGCAGGAGTGGCTTGACGTCGGTGTTCGGCGCGGCCGGGTCGCTGGTCATGGCCATGGTCTGGGTCTATTACTCCGCGCAGATCTTTCTCCTCGGAGCGGAATTCACCTGGGCCTATGCGCTGACCTTCGGCTCCCGCAAGGAGCAGAAACTGCCGTCCGCGGCCCCAGCCATCCCGAGCAAGACCGCGGACAAGAAGCCGGATGCGAACATGATCGAGGCGAAAGAGGCGGCGATCGTTGCGACCAAATCCGCTGCGGCGGACGCTGCGGAGACGGAGCAATCGTCATAAACGCGGGCATGGCGTTCGCCCCAAGCATCAAGCGCTCCCTTCCAGGGAAGTAAAGGTGTTCGAGCGACGGCCGCCGTACACCGATCTCTATGGCGAAGCTCTGAGTCCGGGTCACACTTTCGCTTTCCGACAGAAGAACGAAGGTGTGACCCCACCATGCAACTTGCAGGCGCGGCTCAGATTCGCCAGCTCGAGGTGGCTCGACGCGCGTGACGCTGCGGAGGCTGTCTCAAAACCCGGACCGCCGCCGTCCCGGCGGCTGATCGGGCGGCGTCCCGCCGCCCGCGTACTGGGGAGGCCGGAGCCTCTCGCCACGTGGCGCGCTCCACCCGCCGCAGAAGAGCGAAGCTCTGACCCCCAACCTGACCCCCAACCTCAGTGGGCCCGGATTCGACGCGAAGCGGGCCGCGGCCACGTGAAGGGCATATGAAGAAAACCGCCTGGCGAGCCAGGCGGTCCGTTGTTCTGCGGGCTTCTTCACGGCGCGTCGTGCGCCGTGGCTGCTGTCACGGGCAGGTGATGATGTTCGACGTGCGTCCCGGGTAGCCGATGTTGGCGAAGGCGTTCATGACGGCCTGCTGCTCGCCGGCGGCATTGGCGGTGATGTCGAACGAGCATCCGTTGTACTGGTTGAATGCCTCCTGCTTGACGACGTCGGCGAGATCGTCCCAGAAGTGCCACCAGCGCATACGGTACTGGAGTGCCTGGAAGAGAATCAGGCCGGCCTTCGAGGAGCCCAGGCCGGCGACCGTGGGGCAGTCCACCTCAGGGGCGTCGCCGTCGACGTCGACGCGCACGCAGGCCGGGTTCTTCCCTCCTTCCGCGAGGAGCTTGTGCACCATGTTCAGCATGTTGCCGAAGTCGTGAGCCTTGAACGCCGCCGGCGGCGGCGTGGAGACGATGGCCGGGCCGCCGCAGATCCCGTTCGTCGTCAGGCCCGAGCAGTCGTTCTTATGGAGCTTGTCGTTGTAGCGAAGGTCTTCCGTATCGTCGATCGTCTGCCAGGCGTGGCCCGCCCCGTCGTCCTCTGCACCGCGCACGTAGTCTCCATCACCGGCGTCTTCATGGAGCCTCCAGTCGGAGCGCTGCTCCGGCAGGAAACCGTTCACCTGCTGGCGCTTCTCCACGATCATGCCGATGACGTCGGACCACCCCTCGTGCAACGCACGCTCTTCGAAGGCGGTCCCGGACAGCGCGCTGGTCCAGCCGGCGCTCGTGAAGACGACGCCGTGGCCCCATTCGTGAGCGACGACGTCGAGCGCCGCGGCGTTGCTGTAGTAATGGATAGCCTGGCCGATGAGGACCCCGTTCGGGAACTTGGTCTCGAACGCGGTGTTGTACCCGTCGACGTAATTGAACGCCGCGGCGTCGGGACGGCGGTAATCGTCGACGAAGATGTTCGCCGGGCTGTTGCGATCGTCCCATCCCTTGCGGCCGAAACCGACGAACGTCCGCATGGTCAGGTACGTGTTCCAGAGCGCGTCACCCGCCGCGCTGCCGACCCAGGGACGGCCACCGCCCGAATCGCGGTCGCGATACGTCGGCACGCCACCGGGAACGTCCGGCTGCACGGGGAACACGGTGTACGAGCGCGTTTCGCTGGGGAGGCATTTATACGCCGCCATCGGGTCGGGCGACTCGGCCCGGGTGGCTTGAAAGACGGTCATCTTGATGCCGGAGTAGTTCCACGAGCCCTCGTGGGTGAACGGCGCCGGACGCGTTCCCGCGGGAACGAGGGTGGCCTGATGCGCCAGACGGACGTTGACGTCCGGCCGAACGGGAATTCCGTTGGCGCGGACGAGCGTGCCGGGCGTAGCGGTGCAGTTGCTGTTCAGTTGCATCGGCACGCGTGCGAGCAGGCGATCGTTCTCGGCGTCGAGGATGACGCGCTGAGGGGCGCCGTCGTCATCGGCTGCCGTGGCAAAGTACGCGAAGCGGAAGGTGTCGCCCCACTGCACGAGCTTGAGGTCCGGGTCCACGATCTCGGCGCGGCGCAGGTCGCGCTCGACGTCGGCGTGGGCGAACGTGCGCAGGTGCGCGACCGCTCGGCGCGACGCATCCCGGGGCGAAAGCCGGACGCTGTTCGCGATCTTCACCTTCTCGAACTGCGCGCCGTCGACGAAGGCCAGGTCGCCGTCGGCCTCGTAGTGCACGGCCATGCCGGAGCCGAACAGCTCCGCATCCACGCCGTTGCCGACGAGGTACTGCTTGTAGGTGACGTGCACGCCGCCGCGCTGATCGGTCGCGCGCATGTGCTCGCGCCACACGAGCTCGCGGCCGTCGGCGTCGATCGACCTCCGCTCGCCGATGCCGAGACCGCTTCCCGCGATGCGCGCCGCAACGGCGGCCCGACCGCCCTCGGCGGAGATGCGCGTGAGCGTCGGCGACGGCAGCAGCGGCTCTTTCTCCGGGATTTCCTGTGCCGCGACGGACGCGGCGGCCAACAACGTCAATGAAGTGAAAAGCAGGGATCTGATGGAATCTCTCATGCGGGAGACTGTAGGGACCGCAGCTCGCCCGATCGGCCGACGGAGACAGCCGCAGTTATTACCGCGGCACCGAAAAAGAATGCCGGCGGCCGCCGGCAGGTCCTTATCGCGACGGATCCGGCCACTTGCGCACGCTCGCGAGCAGTGCCTCCCCGCCCGGTGCGGCGCGGAGGTGCTCGATCGCTTCGCCGCGCAGGCCGGCCCGCGCGGCCAGGATGCCGAGCAGCAGGCGATCGTCCGGCGCCGTGGCCCGGGCTTGGTCGAGCTGCGCTTTCGCCTCGGCGCCGAGGACGTGGAAGCGCGCTCGCGGCGCGGGGGGCACGGGCAGCATCACCGTCTCCTCGCCGCTGCGCACTTCGACCTGCCAGGTGTACGTCCGGCCACGGGCGAGGGCGACGTCGCAGCGCCATTCGTTGCGCGTCAGCGACGGGCTCTCGGCGACGATGCGGTCCTTTTCGGCGACGAGGACGAGATAACGCGCGCCGGGCTTCGACGGCCAGCGAAACCGCGGGCGGTCGGTCTCGAGGACTTCCGCGAAGGGCGTGAGCTCCGCGCGCGGCGGCTCGGCCGTCGCCGAACGGAACTGATCGCCGGACGGTTGCAGCGCGACGAGGAAAGCCGGCATGGGCAGCGCGCCGGCGGCCGTCGCCTGGCGCACGATCGCTTCGAACGGTTCGGGACGCGCGGGTTTGGCTTGGCGCGCCGGCGGTGCGGCGGCGGGCGGCGGAACGGTTTTGCGGACGATGGGCGCCGGCGTTTCGGTGGGACGGCGCCGCAGGAACGGGAACGCGAGCACGAACGCCAGCGCCGCGAGCACCGCCGCGACAGCGAGCCAGCGGTACGCAGGTCTTCGTCGCGGAGCCGGCACGGCTTCCTCTTCTGATAGCGACCGCACGAGCTCGCGCGCGTGCGCGTCGACGGCCAGCGTTTCCTGCGCGGTGCGCTGGCATTGCGCGCAGGTGGCGACGTGGTTCAGCAGCGCGCGGGTCTCCGCCGCGTCGAGCTTTCCGAGGCGGAGGGCGAGCAGGCGCTCGCGATCGGCGTGTTCGCTCATCATCGTGCTCCCCGACCTCTCTGCCGGTGCGCGATCCGGCGTTGCAGGCGTGCCCGCGCGGCTTTCCGGAGATTGATGACCTGCTGCCGCCCGATGGCCAGCGTTTCGGCGATCTCGAGATCCGAAAGCGGCAACCGCGCCCAGATCTCCGCCAGCGCCTCGGGGTGCATTTCCATCGCTTCGGCGATCGCGTCGAACGTGGCCACGCCCGTCAGCGGGAACAGCACCGCCGCATTCAGTCCGATGGCGTCGCGCAGATTGAGGAGCAGCGCGGCGCGCTGGGTCAGGGGCAGCGCGCAGATCTCTTCCCAGACGATCTGCAACTGCTCGCGCGTTTCGTATTCGGCGACGGGCGTCGGCGCGTCGTCCGCGAAGCCGTCGTCGAGCTGCCGGAGGCCGGGCTCGGCCCGCCACAGGCCGGCGAGGATGGTCGTCACGAGATCGAGCGGCAGCGGCGCATTCGCGAGCTGCATCAGCGCGACGAGGGCATCGCCGGGACGCTCATCGTCCCGCATCGCGAGCGGCACCGCGGCCGGTTCGATCTGCAGCGAAGTCCGCGCGTCGATGCGGTCGCGCCACGCCGTGAGTCCGACCAGCGTGCCGGCGGGCACCTCCCACGCGGCGAGGCGCGCGTCGGCCGTCGCGACGTAGCGCAGCCGGCGCTTGAGCTTTGCCCATTCCGGCGCGGATTGCCGGCGCAGGTCGGCCACGGCGTTGAACGTGAGACGCGCCACGTAATCGTCGAGCTTCACGACCGCGTCGTCTTCCGATTGCCGCGCCGATTCGAGCTTCTCGAGCACGCGCAGGACGATCGACGCTTCGATGTCGTCGGTGTCGAGGGCGCCGCTCGCCGCGATGCCGCGGCGGCACTGCCGCAGCACGCGCCGGATGGCGGGCTGCGCGACGGCGGCCATGACCCGTTCGAGCTCGCGCCGGCGGACGAGCTCCTCCCTCGCGGTCAGGAAGGGCCGCAGCACCGGGTCGTTCAGAACGGCGAGCATGCGTTCATCGTGGGCCATGGTGCACCCGACTTCCGACACACGGAGAATGCGGGGCCTTATTACCAGCCGTCACAAACCGTCGCCGACGACGACGAAGGGAGCCCAGTCGAGCGGCGAGTCGTAGCGGTCGTCGCGCAGCAGCCGTCGCTGCGCCTGCCGCAGCGCCTCGGCCGGCGAATCGCCCGCGTGCAGGCGCTGGTGGAACGTCACCATCAGCAGCTCCGTCGCCGCCGAGGGCGCTTTCCACTGGCTCCCGACGAGGCCGTCGGCGCCCGCGGCGAGGAACGCCCAGGACAGTCCGAGGAGCCCTTCCCCACCACCCACGCGCCCGGCGGCGGTGTCGCAGGCGGACAACACGACGAGGTCCGCGTTCAGCTTCAGGTCCGCGACTTCGCGCGCTTCGAGGAGACCGTCTTCGTCATCGCCGTTCGACGCGGCGAGGAGGAGCGCCGAGAATCCGGGCGAGTTGTCGTCGACCAGGCCGTGCGCGGCGACGTGGAGGATGTCGAAGCCCGACGCCTGGTCCTTGAACAGCGCCTCGCGCGCCTGGTCGCGCACGTACACCGTGCTCCGCGCCTGTCCGTAAATGCGCGCGATCGCGTTCACCTCCGTCTCGGCTTCGAGCAGCTCGCCGAGCTTCATCGCGCTCCGCTCGTACGCGCGGAAACGGGCGGCGGTCTTCGTATGCACGGTCGGATTGCCCAGGGCGAGGAGGCGCGGCTCGCGGCCGCGGTCGCGGCGGCCGTGCAGCGTGTTGAGCAACTGGATCGACGGCGCGTAGAAGATCGCCACCCGGTCGAGCAGCGGCTCGCCGTTCCGCGCACGCAGCGCGTGAAACGGCACCTTCCACAGCTCGCCGTCAGGGACGACGCAGACGGTTTTCTGGCCGGTCAGGGCCGATTCGACCGGGGCGATGAGGATCTCGTAGAGGCGCGCCGCCGCGTCGCGGTAGCGGAAGTCGCGCGCGGCGATGCGGTCGCGCAACTGCTGGACGAGGCTCGCGATCTCGTCGCGCGGCACGGGGACGACCTCGACGTCGAGCCGCGGCTCGCCGGCCTCGCCGCTGCGAACGGCGAAGATGATCGTCTGGCGCTCGCCGACCATGTACTGCAGCGCGACGGTGTCGCGGAAGGGCCAGCGCACGACCGAGCTCGCGGCGGTGTAGAGCTCGTGACCGCGCACGCGGGCCAGCGCGCGCACGCGCCGGTCGTCGAGGTCGAGCCGCACCTTCGCCAGGTCCGCACGGAGCTGCGCGAGCTTCTGCTCGTCCCGTTCGGCGAGCACCGCGCGATTCAGCGTCTCCACCCGGTCGGCGAGCGCCCGTTCGGCCGCGGCTTCCGGCGAGCCGGCGTCGGCGGTCGAGCGGCTGCTCGACGCGGCGTCCCGCAGCACGCGAGCCTTTGCCGCTTCCGCGACGACGAGCGCTTCCCTGGACTCGCCGCGCTCGACGAGGATCTCGACGAGCACCTGCTCCATCGGGTAGCGCTTCGCGAGCTGCGTCTGCCGGCTGCGGTCCGCCCCGGCGGTGCGGTTCACCGCCTCCTCGACGTGCTCGATCCCGCACCGGGCGACGAGCATGGCCCGGTCGGTGTCGCCCGCGGCGCGGGCCGCGTCGGCGTACATCGCCCAGACCGGCACGCCCCAAACCGTCGGGGCCATGTCGAGCGCGTGCAACGTCTCCTTGTAGCGGCCCTGACGCATGCGCAGCTCGGCGAGCGCGAAGTACGGCCGCGGATACTCGACCGCCGCGGGCTGCGCCAGCGCCTCGGCGATGTCGCTTTCGGCCTGCTCGAGGTCGCCCAGCGCGATGTGCAGCTTCGCGCGCGACGACCAGAGGTTCATGGAGCCGTAGCGGTACCCCTGCGTGCCGGGGTCGGCGATCATCGCGTCCACGAGCTCGAGCAGCGTCTTCGGATCGTGGCCGAGCGCGAGCCGCATCTCGACCCAGACGTCGACGAACGAGATGTAAACGCGCCCGTAGCCGAGCTCGCGCGCGATGCCGTACGCACGCTCGTAGTGCAGCGCCGACAGCTCGGGATCGCCGAGGGCGCGGTAGAGGGCGCCGTAGACCATTTCGACGCTGAGGAGCGCGTTCCTGCTACCGGCCGTTTCGGCGTGCCGCGCCGCGATCCCCGCGTGGAGGAGCGAGAGCCGGTTCTCGCCGACGGTCCCGTAGTGATACGCGAGCTGATGGGCCGCGAGCGCCGGCGTCGTGAGGTCGTCGACGGAGTCGGCCAGCCCGAGGGCGCGGTCGAGGAGGGCCGTGTCTTCGACGATGCGCGTCGCCCGCGCGCGGCGCAGGAGCGCGAAGGCCAGCGCATCGGGATCCCCGGCGCGCTCGGCGGCGGCCAGCCCCTCATCCGCGAGCGCCACGGCCTCGGTCAGATTCGGGCGCGTCTTTGCGCGCTCGTTATGGCTGGCGGTGGCCATCGCGTAAGCGCGGGAGACGTCGTCTCCGAGCTCCGCCGCGAGGCGCAGCATGAGGTCCCCGAGCTCGGTCGCGAGCGCGAATTCCGACTGGCTGATGGACGCGAAGACATGCCACGCGAGGACTCGCACGAGCTCCGGAGTCGCTTCGCCGCGATGCCGCTCGACCCACGCGGCGCGCACAGCGGCCGGCTGCAACGCGAGCAGCTCCTCGGCGAGCTGCTCTTCGCGGCTGCTCCACTGGACGATACGCCAGGCGTCCCCATCGTGCCGCAGACGCAGGATGGGCCGGACGTTCGCGTGCTGGGGGCGGCTGCCGGGCATGGCCGTGTCGCGCGTCAGCAGCAGCTCGACGGGGACTTCCGTGCGGCCGTCGGCCAGCGCGCGGCTCTCGCCGATCCGCACGTCGTGCACGACGGTGCACGACATCGCGGCGCGGCGCACGCGGCGGTCGAATTCCGGCGAGGAAGGCGACGCCCAGTACTTCGCTGCCTCGTCCACGTCCGCCGCCGCCCACGCCGCGAAGAACCCGCGAACCGTCTCGCGAGGATCGGCCGGCGCTGCGGCAGCACGCGAAGACACGAGGAGCACCAGCAATACTGCTAATAATCGCGGGACCATGCGCGGAATGATCGCACACGGCGGCGCGGCTCTCTGCCGCCCGCGTAGCGGGCGGCAGACGCGATCCGCATTTGAGACAGCCTCCGATTGCCTCCGCACTCCAAAGGGGACCACTGACTTCAACCCGAGGCGGCCAGCGGACGAGCGGATGTTACAGAGCGGTGTGACTGAGAGCTGCCGCGCAATCGGCCAGCGCACGGGATCGTTGCGACAGGACGAGGGCGATGCAGATCGCGCGACACGCCCAGTCGCGATTCGCGCCGCCCGGAACGGCTCCGACCATGCGTACTTCGCTGCTGTGGATGTTCGTGTGTCTTGCAGCACTCGCCGGCGGCGCGCGGCACGGCATTCCGGTGTCGATGCCCGCCGCGCCGCCGGCGCTGAAGAAGGTGGAGCTGCCGCCCTTCGACCGGGTGATTCGTCTCGACGTCGAATACGACGACGCGTTCGCGGGGCAGCATGGCGATCGGGTCGAAGAGCGCATCCGCGAGGCCATCGCCATTCACAACGTGGAGTGGAGCCGCTACCGGCGCGAGTGGTTCGAGCTCGGCCGGCTCACGTTCCGTCCCTCCGAGCCGGATCGCGACGCGTCGTACGTGCCTGCTGCGGACGTACGAGATCACGCAGCGGCAGCTCCGCGACGACGCCGAGGTGCGGCAGCAGATCGCGGAGCACTACTGGCGCGCCAACGCCGCGATCCGGAACCATGACTACGAGACGGCCGATGCGGAGCTGCAGATGATTCGGGCGATCGGCGCGTCCCCGGACGTGCACATGCTCGTCGGCGCGGTCGAGAAGAAGGTGCGGCGGCGGCGCTGATGCCGGCGTCCCCGCCAGCGAGTACGTCTGTCCTCGGCGAGCGCCTGGTCAGCGGAAGTCACCAGGTCATCCAGGCGCCCGCGACATCGGACGGCGGTGGAACGGTCACCGGCGCCACCGCATGGACGAGAAACAGTGGCTCGTCGTGCGCCGAGGCGATGAGCGCCGCAACTTCGCAGGCCGCGATGGACGCCGGGGAAAGTCGGTACCGCGGACAATCGTCATCGCCTGTGGATTGTACGCGGCGCGAGTGCAAAATGGCCGTTGTTGAGGCCGTCGGCGCTGTGGCTCGAATTGCGCACCGGCCTTCGCTGGACTCCGTGGACTCCGAGCGTGAATCGCCGTCAGCCGTCGACTGCCGCGTTACTCGCGGCCACCATCGTGGTGGTCGCTTCACTCATCGCGCTCGTCCTTCTTCCGATGCTGGTCCAACGGCAGACCGAGAGCTACCGGCTCGAGAACGAACGACACGCCGATCCGGCCCGCGCGGCGCTGAACGAGATCAACTACCGCCTCAGCCAGCAGATTGCGGCGTTGACGCGGGCCGCGGCGACACGCGACGAACGGCACCTCGAACGCTACAGCCGGCTGATCGCGCCTCAGGACGCGGCGGTGAAGTCGCTCGGTGCCCACGTCGGCGCGATCAGTCCTGAGTTCGACTCGGCCTTCCGGGAGCTGCAGCAGCGCCTCGCGACGTGGCACACCGCCGTAGAGCGCAGGGTCGACCTGCAGCGACTGCCGTTCGATACGAACTACCCCGCCGTCATCGAGACGGTGCATCGCCTGGACGAGGCGATCACCGCGTACCAGGGCACGCGCCGTGACCGGGTCCGGGCCCTCGCGCGGATGCAGGTATGGGTGACGTTCGGGCTCGTCCTGCTCGCGTCGGTCGCTGCCTCGCTCTTCCTGTGGATGGCGCGGCGCCTGCGAACGTTCGCCGGGATGCTCGCCGAGGAGTCCGCGGCACGGCAGGCGGCATTCGAGCGGCAACAGGAGCTCGTTCGCATCCGCGACGAGATCCTCGGCGTCGTGTCCCATGACCTGCGCAGCCCGCTGACGACGATCGCGCTGAGCGCGCAGCTGATTCCCGGCGGTTCGGCCGGCGAGCAGAACGAGCACGTTCACACAATCATCGCCGCGACGCGACGCATGGAACGGCTCATTCACGACCTGCTCGATTTCACCAGCGCCGAGCAGGGGAAGCTTTCCATCAGGCACGACGCCGTCGATCCGGCAGCGGTCGCTCGAGACGTGGTCGCCAGTCACGAGCCGATCGCCGCCTCGAAGCAGATCCACTTCGAAGCATCCGTCGCCGGCGATCTGCCGCCAATCTGTGGAGACGGGGACCGCCTCGCCCAGGCACTGACGAACCTCATCGGCAACGCCTTCAAGTTCACGCCGGCCGGCGGAGTGGTACGCCTCTCGGTGGCGCAACGGGACGGCAAGGTGCGCTTCGAGGTGTCGGACAGCGGACCGGGAATCGCGCCCAGCGACCTCCCGCACCTGTTCGAGCCGTTCTGGCAGGCGAAGAAGACCGCTCACCTGGGCGCAGGCCTGGGCCTGAAGATCACGCGTGCAATCGTGGAGGCTCACGAAGGCTCGATCGAGGTGACCAACCTCGCGGGAGGCGGAGCGTGCTTCCGTGTCGAATTACCGGCGATGGAGAGGTGACGCACGAAGTAGCGCGGGCTCCGCATGGCGTTCGCGTGTAGATGATCGTTCATCACGTGATCGAAGGAGAGGGACTTCGATTCTTCGGGAAAACGACCGTTTCCGTGGTCGCGGGGCGCGTTAACGTGGTCCGCGGGCACGGAAACGGCCGTTTTCGTCATCAGATCGGTCGCGCCGGCCATCTGCACGTGCCTTTTGTTCACGTTTACATGCTTCTCGATCACGTGCTCCAAGGAGGGGTACTTCGATTTTCAGGAAAAACGACCATCTTCGTGACCGCGAGGCATGTTTATGCGGTCCGCGGACACGTAAACGGTCGTTTTTGACGCGTAATCGGTCGCACCGGCCACGTAAATGGTCGTTTTCTTCACGTAATTGCGAGATTTTTTCATGTAATCGAAGTGGGGGGCCTTCGATCACGCTGTATTTGGAGTGCGGAGGCAATCGGAGGGTGTCTCAAATGTAGGGCGTGGCTTCAGCCCGCCCCTCCCGTGGGCGGCGGCATTCCCCCCTCCCCGTCCGAGAGGCGGGCTGAAGCCGCGCCCTACATTTGAGACACCCTCCGATTGCCTCCGCACTCCAAAAGCGCTACTTCAGCAGCAGGGAGCAGCAGGTGACTCCGCCTTCGATCTTGGCCAGCTCCCCCGCGTCCACGATGCGCACGTCGATGCCGTGGGCGCGTAGGGCCGCGGCCGTGGCGGGGTATGCGGACGGGTAGATCACCGCCTCCCCCACCAGCAGCGCGTTCGGCTCCTCGGCGTCGATGAGCGTCCAGCCGGCGAACGGGGTGACGTCGACCCATCCGGCTTGGTTCACGAGGAGCGTGTCGCGCGACACGCGCGTGACGGCGGTCTTGAGGTGCAAAGCGCCGTGTACCTCCACCGGGATCACCTCCCGCCCCGTGAGGGCGCGCAACTGCGCGACCGCGGCCTCGTTCGTGCGCGTGGACTGGCCGACGTAGATCCGGCCGTCGAGCACGAGCACGTCGCCGCCGTCGAGCGTCGCCGGCGCCTCGAGGTGTACGAGCTCGCGATACGGGGCCAGCGCGTCGGCGATCACGCGGGTCTCGCCGCGGCGCGACTCCGCGCCGGGACGGGTGATCACCGCGAGGTCGTCGAAGACGATCGCGGTGTCCTCGACGAAGACGCAGTCGGGATACGCATCGTCCGCCGGCAGCCCGATGACCTCGCATCCCAGCGACGCCAAGGTCTCCCGGTACTGATGGTGCTGCCGCCGGGCCAGCTCCACGTCCACGCGCTGCCGCTCCTGAAACGTCACCAGCCCGGCGTCGATCGTCGACGGCACGTCGCGGGTAATGGCGATCATCGCACCGCCTCCACGATCGCCTGCTCGATGAGGCTCGTGTGCGCCACGAGGCCGTGATCGCCCTCGGCGATCTCGATGAAGCGCGAGCCCTCTGCGAGGCGGCCCGACGCCTCCCACTCGCGCCAGAGCCGCTCCACGCGCTCGAACGACACGGTCTCGTCGTCGCGGCCCATGAACACGGTCACCGGAGCCGCCGGCGGCGCGGCGTCGACGGTCAGCTCGAGCATCTGCACGAAGAACGCGCGGTGGATGGGCGCGTCCGCATTGCGGGCGAAGTTGAACACGGTCACCGGATCCTGCGCGGGCATCTGCAGCCGCCACCGCTCGCGCTGGCCGATGGCCGGCGCGATGAGCACGAGCGGCACGTGCAGGCCGCGCTGCGCCACCGCGAGCGCGACCTGGGCGCCGAGGGAGCTGCCGACCATGGCGCGCGGGGGGAGCTCGCGGGCGGCGCGCTGCGCCGTCGCCACCATGGCCTCGAAGTCCAGCCGCTCGAACGACGGCACGTTGAGATCCGGCGCGTTCAGCTCGATGCCATGCGGCTCGAGCAGCGGCCGCAGCGCGGTGATCTTGGCGCTGCCCGGCGAAGAGGCGAAGCCGTGGAAGTAGAGGACGTTCACGAACGATGAACGATGAACGATGAGCGAGGAACACGCAAGCGGTGACCGGTCCTCGCTGAAGCTCCTCTGGCGCGGCTGGACGATCCGTAACATCGTTGGCCAATCGCAACCCGTCGTTCACCGCCCGATTACAGCCGGCGACCTATGATCCCCGTCGCCAACAGACAGGAGGAGATCATGCGTCGTTCTCTCATCGCGGTCCTCGCGGCCGCCATCCTTTCGCTTCCCGCCCTGGGACAGGGCATCACCACGCCGCCCAACGGCGACAATCAGAGGTCCTCGGTCACGCAGCACATCGGCCTGGTCAAGGTCACGATCGATTACAACAGCCCGGACGTCCACGCGCCGAACGGCGATGACCGCCGCGGCAAGATCTGGGGGGAGCTCGTCCCCTGGGGAACGATCGACGAGGCGTTCGGCACCTGCACCGTTTGCCCGTGGCGCGCGGGGGCGAACGAAAACACGGTCTTCACCGTGTCGCACGATGTGAAGATCAACGGCCAGCCACTGAAAGCCGGCAGCTACGGCCTGCACGTCATCCCGATGAAGGACGAGGACTGGACCGTCATCTTCTCGAAGAACTTCACGTCGTGGGGCAGCTACGCGTACGACCCGCGCGAGGACGCGCTGCGCGTCAAGGCGAAACCGGGAAAGAGCGACTACCACGAGTACCTCGCCTACGAGTTCGACGAGCGCAAGCCCGGGCAGGCGACCGTGGCCCTGAAGTGGGAAGACCTGCAGCTCCCGTGGACGATCAGCGTGGACAGCCCGGAGGACCTCTACCTCGCGCGCATCCGTCAGGATCTGCGCAACAACACCGGGTTCAACTGGCAGAACTGGGTGGCGGCGGCGCAGTACGCGCTCCAGGCGAAGCGTCCCAACGACGCGCTCGAGTTCGCCCAGGGCGCGATCACGTACCCCTTCATCGGCCAGGAGAACTTCCAGACCCTCACCATCCTCGCCAACGCACAGGACGCCGCGGGCAAGACCGCGGAAGGAAAGGCCACGCGCGAGAAGGCGCTCAACCACGGCACCGCGACGGTGTTCGACCTCCATCAGGCCGGCCGCCAGCTCCTCAATCAGGGCAAGAAGGAAGAGGCGCTGCGGATCTGGGAGCTCAACGCGAAGCGCAACCCGAACGTCTGGCCCGTGCACGTCGGCCTCGCTCGCGGATATTCAGCCGCCGGCCGCTACAAGGACGCGCTGAAGCACGCCAAGCTCGCCCTCGCGCAGGCGCCGGACCCTCAGAACAAGCAGGTCCTCGAGGCCGGAATCAAGAAGCTCGAAGAAGGCAAGGACATGAACTGATTACCGTTTGTACACGTCGGTACTCAGATACTTCAGGCCGGAATCGCACATCAGCGTCACCACGCGCGCGTCCGGACCGAGGCGGTCCGCGACGCGCATGGACGCGATGACGTTCGCGCCCGAGGAGGTGCCTGCGAAGAGGGCCTCCTCGCGCGCGAGCCTGCGGGCCATCTCCTTCGCGTCCGCCGTGGGTACGGCCTCGATGGCGTCGACCGCGGCGGGATCCCACAGCGGCGGCGTGTAGCCGATGCCCACCCCTTCGATCTTGTGCGGGCCCGGCGATCCGCCGAGGAGCACCGCGGACTCCGCGGGCTCCACCGCCACGATCTGCACCTTCGGGTTGTACCGCTTCAGCACCGCACCAACGCCGCGCAGGGACGCCGCGGTGCCGACGCTGTGCACGAACGCGTCGACGCGGCCGTCCATCTGGCGCCAGATCTCCTCGCCCAGCGCGTGGTAGCCGGCGATGGCGTCGTGGTTGTTGAGCTGGTCGGTCCAGAAGGTATCCGGCCCGGCGGCCAGCTCGCGCGCTTTCTCGATCATGTCCAGGATCAGCTTCTTCGTCGTCAGGCCGCCTTCGCTCGGCACGAGCACCAGCTCCGCGCCCAGCGCCGCCATGTGGTCGCGCTTCTCCTGGCTGAAGGCGTCGGAGGTGACGATCCGGATGCGATAGCCCTTCGCCGCGCACACGAACGCCAGCGACGTCCCCGTGCTGCCACCCGTGTACTCGATGACCGTGTCGCCCTTCTTCAGCCGGCCGTCCGCCTCCGCCCTCGCGATCACCGCCTGCGCCATCCGGTCCTTCATGCTGCCGGTGGGGTTCTCCCACTCCAGCTTGGCGAAGACGTTGGAGGTGATGTTGCGTAATTGCGCGAGCGAGGTGTTGCCGATGGCGTCGAGTACGTTCATGGGTGCCCATCGTCCTCCGTCCCACTCTGTGTCTCTGTGTCTCTGTGGTGAATACGAACACGCCTCGCAGCAGGGACGTTGGTATTCACCACAGAGACACAGAGGCACAGAGTGGGACGGAGGGCATTGCTGTCATTTCTTCAGGTCGGGGAGCGCGTCCTTCCCCACCCACCGTTCGGTGCGATCGTCCGACTCCGCCAGGCGCCGCGCCACCGCCGTGGCCGCGGCGTTGAGCGTACGGTTGCGCCGGCCGATCGCGCGCAGGGACATGCTCACGGCCTTCTTCACGAAGTTCCGCTCGTCGTTCGCTTCGCGCTCGATGAGCGTCAGGCCATGGAGGAAGCGCTCGTCGGGGGCGGCCTTGTCGTGCAGGGCCAGGCTCCACAGCAGCGCGAAGGCGGTGCGCTTCTCGAACTCCTTCGTCCGGCGGCTCCACTGGTCCACCTTCTTCCACGCGTGCGGCGAGCGGTCGAAGAGATTGAAGCTCAGCGAGTCGCAGTACGCCCAGTTGTCGCAGTCCCTGCACCAGCGGTCCATCTGCGCGGCGGTCAGCCGCTCCGGATCGCCGACGTACGACGCCAGCATGCGCGCCTCGTACACGCCCGTGTCCCACAGCGCGAGCGCGAGCTCGTGATCGCGCCCCAATTCCTTGCCCAGGGCCTTGATGTCTTTGACGCTGACGCCGTAGGCGTGGTCGGAGGGGACCGCATAGCGGGCCATGCCGTCACGCACGGCCTTGCTGCTGTGCTTCTTCAGCCAGGCGAGGGCGAGCTCGACTTGTTCCTCGGTCTTCATGCGACAAGAACCACCGGCGGAATTCAGCCTGCGGCGGGTCAGTTGCTAATGTACGTCACTGGCGGATAATCTGCCACAGTGCTGGAGTTTCGCGAGACTGAGCTTTTCACCAGAGCCGTCACCGCGTTGCTCTCTGATGAGGAGTACGCCGAGCTTCAGGGCAGCCTGATCGTGAACCCGCAAGCGGGAGACATGATCAAGGAAACGGGCGGCCTTCGAAAGTTGCGGTGGCGACAGGAGCGCCGCGGTAAAGGAAAGCGCGGAGGCGTAAGAGTGATCTACTACTGGTATGCCAGCGAGTCGTTGATCTACATGCTGCTCGCCTACTCCAAAGATGAGCGCGATGACTTGTCCGCCGCACAGAAGAGAGTCCTAGCACGCCTCGTGCGCGAGGAGCTCCAATGAAGAAAGCAATCTTCGATGACCTGGTAACGAGTATCAAAGAAGCGGGCCGAATCCACCGCGGCGAAACAAAGGCGTCACGAACATTCGTGTTCGAGCCTGAAGACGTGCGGCAAATCCGGGAGAAACTGCACAAGTCGCAATCGGAATTCGCACGGATGATCGGTGTCAGCGTCGCGACGTTGCAGAACTGGGAGCAGGGAAGGCGGCAACCGGAAGGACCAGCAAGGGCGTTGCTCGTGGTCGCATCCAAAGCTCCCGAAGTCGTCGCAAAGGCGCTGGCGGAAGCAGCGCGTCGGGACGCCTGATTCAAGATACGGCCGTCTCCATCAGCATTTCCAAAGCAGGAACGCTCTCGGCGGGCGGCATCCGCCTGCCGGCCCACTGCATGTAGCGCGCGTCCTGGATGACGAGCCTCTGCTCTTCGCGAAGCGCGGGCCCGGGCTGCGCGACCTTCAGGTGCGTCGCCGTTCCCCCGGAATCGAGCACGAAGTGCAGCCCTGCGCCGACGGCGAAAACGGACTGGACGCGGAAGGTGCCGAGGGGCGTGCCCCAGACGCGGACGTGCACCGTGCGGCCGCGGAGCTCCCCGAGCGTGGAGGCGATGCGGCCCGCCCGGCTGAGAAAGGTCGCGGCGAGGAAGAGACAGAGGACGGCGAGGACGACGACCGCGAACGTCATGGCACCCTCCGTAACCGCATCATGGCCACGATCCCCAGCAGCGGTCCGGGCGCGAGGAAGGCGAAGGCCCACTCCCAACCCACACGAGCCACCAGGGCCGGCATCATGCGGATGGAGACGGTGGTGATGAGGAAGCCGATGCAGGTCTGCAGGGTGAGGGCGGTGCCGATGTAGCGCGGGTCGGCGAATTCAGTGACGCAGGCGGAGAACTGGGCGGAGTCGGCGACGACGGTGGCGCCCCAGATGGCGGCGACGGCGAGGAGGGCCATGGGCGCCTTGCCGTAGAGGAAGCCGATGGCGAGGCAGCACGCGCCGCTCGCGGCCATCGCCGCGGCGGCGACGACGGGGCGGCCGATGCGGTCGGCCACCAGGCCGGCGACGACGCAGCCGATCGCGCCCGCGCCGATCACGGCGAACGACGCGGCTTCCGCGAGCCGCGGCGAGTCGCCGCTGGCCGCCACGCTGGCGCGGATCATCACCGGCGCCCAGGTCCACATCGCGTACAGCTCCCACATGTGGCCGAAGTAGCCGAAGTTCGCGAGCCGCACCCCTCGGTTACTGAAGACGCGCACGATCTGTCCGGGATCGAAGGGCTGGTTCGGCAGGGCATACGGTCCGTCTTTGACGAAGCGCAGCACGATCAGCGACGAGAGCACCGCGCCGATGGACGCGATGCCGGCGTTGACGCGCCAGTGGTCGGCGCCGAACGCGTTGACGAGGTACGGCGACGCCTTGCCGAGGGTCAGCGCGCCGATCAGGACGCCGAGGGCGAAGCCGCGGCCGGTCTTGAACCAGGTGGCGATGATCTTCATCCCCGGCGGATAGACGCCCGCGAGCATCACGCCGGTGACGAAGCGGAGGACGATGGCCAGGGTCACGTTGGTGACGAACGCCGCGAGCAGCGCGTTCACGATGGCGCCGAGGAGCGCGCAGAGGGCGAAGAGATGGCGGGCGCGGATGACGTCGGGCAGGTTCAGCGTCGCGCTGAGAAGTGTGCCGGCGACGAAACCGAGCTGCACCGCGAGGGTGAGCCACGCCGCGGTCGACTCGCCGAGGTGCCACTCCGCCGCGATCTGCGGGGCGACGGCGGAGACGCCGAACCACAGGCCCATGGCCAGGAGCTGCGCGAGGGCGACCAGGGCGAGGGCGGTGAAGCGATGCAACGGGGGGAGTTTAGCGAAATGCCCTGTCATCCTGAGCCGCGTAGACGGCGAAGGATCCCCTGCGTTTGCGACATCCGCGCCTCTGGCAGGGGGTCCTTCGCCGCGCTTCGCCGGCTCAGGATGACAGAACGTAAACGCTACTTCGCGATGAGGACGATCAGCCCCCGCCCGCACACCCCGTAGGTGGTCCACTCGCCGCCGATGAAGGTTTCGCTGCCGGGCGATGCCACCTGGTTGGCGCCTTCGGCCCAGTTGCAGGTGTCGGTGACGCGGTACCAGGACTTGCCCGTGCCGGGCCAGGGCAGGGTGAAGGTCACGCTGCCGGACCAGCCGTTGTAGGCGGTGTAGATGGCGCTGGCGGGGTCGCTGAACTCGGTCCCGTCGATGCGCCAGGCGATGGCGTGGTTGTTCACGTCGTTCCAGTACGTGGCGTCGGGGACGTTGCCGTCCGGCTTGAACCAGCGGATCTGCTCCATCACGTTGCCGTTGTTGTCGACGGCCGAGTAGAAGTTCTGCGGGCGCAGCGCGGGATGGGCGTTGCGGAACGCGAGCATGCGCGTGGTGAAGGTCTTGAAGTTGGTCTGGTTGCTGTCGAGCGTCCACGACAGCCAGTTCGCCGAGGAGTCGAGGTTGTAGGGGTTGTTGTTGCACTGCAGCGTGTGCAGGGCCTCGTCGCCGCCGGTCATCATGGGCGTGCCGGCGCTCAAAGCCAGGAATGCCATGCCGTTGCGCGCGGCCCTGCGCTGGTCCGCGGCCACGCCGCCCTGGTCCCACGAGTTGTTGCTGTCCGAGCCGCCGTCGGACGGGCCCCAGGGCCAGGCCTGGGTGTTGTTCTTGCCGTTGCAGCCATAGAGGTCGTCGAGGGTGAAGCCGTCGTGCGCGACCATGAAGTTGATCGAGTGCCACGGCTTGCGGCCGTCGTCGGAGTAGAGGTCCGACGATCCGGCAAAGCGCGTCGCGAGCTCGCCCGTGGTCACGTTCTCGGAGCCGAGCTTGTTCTGGTCCTTGCGCAGGGAATCGCGGTACTTGTCGTTCCACTCCGCCCAGCCGGCGGGGAAGTTGCCGACCTGATACGTGCCCGCGCCGATGGCCCACGGCTCGGCGATCCAGTCGACGCCGCTGCCGCCCGCGGCGGGACGCGCGGGCATCTCGGCGACGATCCGGTTGAGCGCCGTGCCGGCGTTCATCTTGTCGTAGTTGAAGCAGCCGTGCTGGCAGGTGTTGCCGAGGACCGTGGCCAGGTCGAAGCGGAAGCCGTCCACGCCGAGGGTGTTCTTCCAGTAGGCCAGCGAGTCGACGATCAGGTTCTGCGCGGTGGTATTGAACGTGTTGTAGTTCCCGGTCGTGCCGGTGTTGTCCCAGTAGAACTGGTAGTCGCTGGTGAGCGAGTAGTAGGTGACGTTGTCCAGACCGCGGAACGACAGGACGTTCGCGGTCGACGAATCGCTGGACGACCAGAGGCCGCCCTCGCCGGTGTGGTTGTACACGACGTCGACGAAGACCTTGATGCCGTTGTCGTGGAAGGCCTTGACCATGTTCTTGAACTCGACCGTCGGGCCGCCGGGGTTCTTGTTCGACGAATAGCGGCGGTCCGGCGCGAAGAAGTTCAGGGTCATGTAGCCCCAATAGTTGTCGCCGGTGGTCGACGTCGGGTCGACGTCGTTCGTGTCGTTCTGCGTCTCGTGCAGGGGGAGGAACTCGACGGCGGTGACGCCGAGCGCGGCGAGGTACGGCGCCTTCAGAGCGGCGCCCGCGTACGTGCCGCGGAGGCTGGCGGAGATCGACGTGTCGTTCGCGGTGAGGCCCTTGACGTGTACCTCGTAGACGACGTCGTCCTTCAGTGCGCGGGTCGGCTTCGTGCCGATGCTCGTGGCGTCGGACGCGAGGACGATGCCTTTGGACGCGCTCGCGCCGGTATCGATGGCGCGATACGCGCCGGACGCGTAGCGCGTGCCGTCGGTCTGGGTCGGCGTCTGCGGGTCGTGCGAGACCTCGCGGGCGTACGGGTCGAGCAGCAGCTTGTTGGGGTTGAAGCGGTTGCCCTGGGCGTCGACGTCGGAGATGTAGCCGAGGGTGGAGCCTTTGGTCCAGCCGGCGTTGTAGGTCCAGTTCGGGCCCCAGGCGCGGTAGCCGTAGTAGACGGTGCCGGTGATGCCGTAGGTGTTCTGGAGGGTGGCTACGGACGCGGTCTTGGACCAGATGTTGGTGGCCGGGTCCTTGACCATCACGTAGTTCACTTTTTCCTGGAAGCCGGACTTCTCCTTGTAGATCCAGACCTCGATGCGGGTGGCGCGGGAGGAGTAGACCTTGAAGGTGATGTTGGACTGGGTCGCGTCGTAGCGCGCACCGAGCTGATGCGCGTCGATGGCGCCGAAGGCGGCGGACGCGAGCAAGAGGGTCAGGACGGTGCCGAGGACGGAGAGACGGACGCGGGGAGTGACGGTGCTGCGGCCTTGCATAGGGACGGCATTATCCCGGTTTGGACCGCGGAAACTAGGGTCAATTTGAGACGCTGGATTTGTCCGGCAGTCGGAATGTCCGGACAGCGGGGGCCTTCTTGCGGCGGGGGGTCTGGCCGGGAAGGGTGAACTGGGCGGGGGGCGGAGTTGCCGGTTGGCGGTTGGCGGTGGGCGGGGCCTTGACCGGAGGGGTCGCGGGAGCGGGAGCAGCCGCGGGAGCGGCCGGTCTGGGGAGCTCGAACATGATGGGTTTCGGGGGCGCAGGTTCTGCGGCCGCGGGAGCGGCCGGGGGCGCCGGCGCGGGCTGTTCGGCTGGTTTCGCGACCGGTTCGGCCGGTTTCACCGGCTTGGCGGCCGGTTCCGTAGGCTTGGCCGGCTGCTCCGCCTTCGGCGGGCTCGGCGGGGTGGCCTTCTTCGGCATCTGGAACGCCCGCGGATCCTGGGTCGCGGCAAGGAGCACGAGAGCGGCGGCGGCGAGGGCGTTCATGAGCGGCAAGTATAAACTTCGCGGCCGATGACGGACCGCCGCGCATTTCCCGAGGACTTCCTGTTCGGTGCAGCCACCGCCGCGTATCAGATCGAGGGCTCGCCGCTCGCCGACGGCGCGGGGCCGAGCATCTGGCATCGCTTCAGTCACACGCCGGGGCACACCGCGAACGGCGACACGGGCGACGTCGCGTGCGACCACTACCGGCGGTGGAAGGAAGACGTCGCGCTGATGCGCGAGCTGGGGCTGCGATCGTACCGGTTCAGTATTTCGTGGAGCCGCGTGCTGCCCGAGGGGACGGGCGGGGTGAACGAGCGGGGACTGGATTTCTACCGGCGGCTGGTGGACGAGCTGCTGGCGGCGGGCATCCAGCCGAATGTCACTCTTTACCACTGGGACCTGCCCGCGGCGCTCGACGACCGCGGCGGCTGGCTGAACCGCGACGTGAGCTGGTGGTTCGCGGACTACGCACAGGTGCTGTTCTCCGCGCTGGACGACCGCGTGGCGATGTGGTCGACGCTCAACGAGCCGTGGGTGGTGATGGACGGCGGCTATCTGCACGGCGCGCTCGCGCCGGGGCACCGGAATCACTTCGAGGCGCCGCTGGTCACGCACAACCTGCTCCGCGCGCACGGCGCGGCGGTGCAGGCGTACCGGGCCATGGGGAGGAAGCAGATCGGGATCGTGGTGAACCTCGAGCCGAAGACCGCGGCGAGCGACTCGGAGGAGGACGCGGCAGCGGTGGTGCGTGCGGATGCGTACATGAACCGGCACTATCTCGATCCGCTGTTCTTCGGATCGTACCCGTCCGAATTCGCGGAGATGTTCGGGGAGGCGTGGCCGTCGTTCCCCGCGGCCGACTTCGACGCCATCCGCCAGCCCATCGACTTCCTCGGCGTCAACTACTACAAGCGCGGCATCACGCGGTTCGATCCGTCGACGCCGATCGAGCGGGCGACGCGCGTGGACAACCCGCGCGGGACGGTGACGACGCTGAACTGGGAGGTGTATCCGCCCGGGCTCATGGACATCCTGGTGTGGGTGACGGAGCGGTACGGGCGGATGCCGCTGTACGTGACGGAGAACGGTGCGGCGTTCTACGACCCGCCGGTGGCGTCGCACGGGCGGGTGGAGGATCCGCTGCGGATCGACTACCTGCGGTCGCACCTGCACGCGGTGCTGGACGCGGTGGAGCGCGGTGCGGACCTGCGCGGGTATTACGTGTGGTCGCTGCTGGACAACTACGAGTGGAGCGCAGGGTACGCGAAGCGGTTCGGGCTGGTGCACGTGGACTACGAGTCGCAGTTGCGCACGATCAAGGAGAGCGGGAAGTTCTACGCGGACGTGATCGCGAACCGCTCGGTGTAATCCTGAGCGAAGCGAAGGATCAAGGGTGCCCTCACGGGAAGCGTACATGGCACGCGGGTCGTGAGGGCTCCGTTGACCCTTCGCTACGCTCAGGATGAAATCAGGCGTGGCGACATGCCGCGCGTGATCTCGATCTCCACCGTCTTGCCGCGCCAGGGGCGCACCACCCTCGCCCGCTCCCAGTGCGGCGGGAGGCAGGGATCGACGAGCAGGCCCTCCCAGGTGGGACGCACGCCCAGCACCCATTCCGCGACCACGCGGTGCAGCCACGACGCCGATCCCGTATACCACGTCCACCCCGCCCGCCCGTTCAGCGGGGAGTCCGGGCCGTCGACGTTGCCGGGGAGAACGTAGGGCTCGGCCCAGTAGCGCTCCGGGTCTTTGTTCGTGGGGTCGATCGCGTGGAGGAGACGGCCGACGAGGTCGGCGTCTTTCACCTTCGCCGCGGCGGCGATGGCCCACGTGGCTGCGTGCGTGTACACGCCGCCGTTCTCGCGGAGGCCGGGCGCGTAGCGGGTGATGTAGCCGATGCGCTCGTCGGGTGTGTCATACGCGGGAGCGAGGAGCAGCGCGCCGGAGTCGCGCACGAGGTGCTCGCGCACCGCCCGCATGCACGCCTCGGCGCGATCGGCCGGCGCGACGTCGTTCAGCACGGCCCAGGTCTGGGCATTGAGGAAGATGCGGCCTTGCGCGTTCTCCCGGCTGCCGATGCACGAGCCGTCGTCGAGCGTCGCGCGCCAGTACCACTCGCCGTCCCAGGCGTGCTCGTTGATCGCACGCACGAGGCGCTCGCGGCGTTCGTCGTAGTCGCGTGCGAAGCCCGCGCGCCCGCTGCGCTTGTGGATCTCGCTCCAGTCCGCGAGCAGGCCGGCCAGGAAGTGGCCGAGCCAGACGGACTCGCCCTTCTCCTGCAGCCCGGCGGCGGAGAGGCCGTCGTTCCAGTCGCCGGCGCCGATGAAGGGCAGGCCGCGCGGCGAGGTCCGCGCGAAGACGCGCTCGAACGCGCGGCGGACGTGCTCCTCGAGCGGCGCGGGCGCCGGGTCATCGAGGAACGGCGCCGTGTCGCCGAGGATGGAGAAGTCGGCGGTCTCCTTCAGATAGCTCGCGGTGACGAACCCGAGCCAGAGCAGGTCGTCGGTCATCTTCGTGATCAGCCCCTGCTCGGAGAGCGGGTGCCACCAGTGATAGACCGAGCCGTCCGCGAACTGATGGGCCGCGTGCAGGTTGATCTGGTCGCGCGTCTTCTTCTCGTCGATGGTCAGCCAGACCTGCGAGTCCTGGAGTTGGTCGCGGAAGCCGTATGCGCCAGACTGCTGGTAGTAGCCGGCGCGGCCCCAGATGCGCGCGGAGATGGCCTGGTAGCGCGTCCAGTCGTTGACGAAGGAGTCGAAGCGCGCGTCGCCGGTCTCCATGCGATGCGCGCCGAGGCGCTCGCTCCACGACTGCTTCACCTCCGCAAGCGCGCTCTCCATCGCGGCGACGTCGAGCGAACGCCCGAGCAGTTCCCGCGTCTCCTCGCGCGACTTCGTCACGGCAATGGCGAAGCCGATGGCCTTCTCCTCCCCTTTCCCCAGCTCCACCACCGTGCGGATCGCCGCGATGGGATCGTAGTGACGCCCGAACAGCCCGCGCCAGTCGCGATGCGCCAGCGCGTCGGGCGCGCGCAGCGTGCCGTTGCGGCCGAGGAACTCGGACTTCTCCCCTTCCGCGCTCGTGACCTGGGCGGTCGTACCGAAGCCGCTGACGTACGGGAAGTCCGTGTTCCAGTGGCCCCACTGCGCGGAGCCGACGTCCCACATGTGGTTCCAGCCGTACACCGCGTTGCCTTCGCGCGCGGTCTCGATGAAAAGCTTGTGGAACTCGCGCCGCGGCGCGGGCGACACGCCGCAGCACCACTCCAGGTAGCCGGTGAGCTCGAGGCGCCGCTTCGCGCTGAGGGTGTTCCGCAGGCGCACGATCCAGAGCTCGACCGTGTCGCTGGCGTGGGCAAACAGAGTCCAACGGGCGGCCAGGCCGTTGCGCTCCGTCTCGAAGGTCGTGTAGCCGATGCCGTGATGGCACTCGTAGCGGTCGTAGTCCGCCCATACCGGCGCCGGCGTCAGCGACCAGAGATCGTCCCCCTCGGACACGTACAGGAACTTGCCGCTCGTGTCCTGCGCAAAGTCCTGCTGCCACCAGTTCACGACGGCGAGCTGCGAGTTGTCTATCCAAGTGAAGCCGCTGCCGCTCTGCGAGACGGCCAGGCCGAGGCGCGGGTTGGAGATGACGTTGGACCAGGGGCGCGGCGGGCGCGGGTCGGTGATGACGTATTCGCGCCCGTCGGCGGAGAAATGACCGTAACTCATAGATCCTTTCCAAACGTAGGGCGGGCTTCAGCCTGCCCCTCGGGCGGGAGGGGGCTGGCTGAAGCCTGCCCTACGTTCAGCGCGATTTCGGCGGGGACGGTGCGCAGCGTTTTGCGGCTGCCGTCGTAGGGGGATACGACGACGATGCCGTTCGGCGGCACGCGGATCCCGCGCTCGATGCGCAGGCGGTTGCCGTCGATGGCGTAGGTCAGCCGCCCGTAGTGTGTGCTCAGGTTTTCGACGCGCACGCCCTGCCGCGCCCATTCGGGCGCGATGCCGGCGGCGAGGATCAGCGCGCCGTCGTCTTCGTAGGCGAAGAAGTCGAGCGCGCTGCGGATGAAGTCGGAGCCGACCCACGTGTGCGGCATGTCGCCGATGAACCCGCCCTCCCGCGAATTGGCCCGCACGACCTCGGCCCACTGATACCACGCCGCCGGCCGCTGGTCTTCGAAGAAATAGTCGAGCAGCTTCCGCGCGCGTTCCGGTTGTCCGAGACGCACCAGCGTCCCCACGATGCGCAGCTCGTACGGCGTGTACGTGCGCGGCTCGAGCGCGTGCTCCCAGTATTTGTCGAACGTGCGCAGCAGCGCTTCACGCGGGAGCTCGGCGTCGACGGGCGTGACGGCGACGGTGGTGGAGGTCGCATCGAAGTCGCCCAGCTCGATCGAGCCGGGGATGTAGTCGATCCTGTGCTGCTGCATCGTCTTCGCGATCGACGCGAGCAGGTGCGTGCGGAACTCCGTGGCGAAGTTTTTCTCCCCGGTCAGGAACTCCGCGTCTTCGAGTCCCTTCAAGATGAAGAGCGTGTCCCAGTACGAGTGCATCGCCTTCGCCGAGTAGCCCTCGTGACTGATCGACTCCGGCACCATGCCGTAGTACGGCGTCCCCTCGTACTGCCTGGTCATGCGCTCGTGGCGCAGCTTGTCGATGAACGCGACCACTTTGCGGATGGTGGGCAGCATGCGCTCGACCAGCGCGCGGTCGCCGGTGTGGCGGTAGTACTCGGCCACGAGATAGAGGAACTGGCCGTGACTGTCGTGCTCCGGCACCGGATCGGCGCCGGCCGCGCTGACGCAGCACGGCACGTAGCCATCCTCGCGGATGGCTTTCGCGTACCACTCGATGAACTGCTTCACGACCTCGTACTGCCCGAGACGCAGCAACGCCTCGGAAGTCAGCGAGCCGTCACGAATCCAGGCGCGCTCGTAGGAGCGCGAGCCGGGGTGGATCGCTTTGTCGTCGCGGTTGATGAGGATGTAGTGGAGTTGCGCTTCGATGGTTTTGGACAGGCGTGGCTCCGCGGGGAGATGGAGCGCGAACGTGTCATCCTGAGCCGCGGAGACGGCGAAGGACCCCCTGCGTACGGAGCGAGCACGGGTTTCAGCAGGGGGTCCTTCCCCCTCTACGGGGCTCAGGATGACACCGAGGGGGAGCTCGATGGTGATGTCCTTGCCATCGAGCTCCATCAACTGGCTGGCATAGTCACCGGCGACGGATTGCTCTGGCAGCGCGACCTCCGCCAATCGCCAACTGCCAACCGCCAACCGGGGCACGTCCCTCATGCGCACGACGCCGCCGGTGCGATTCAGAAACTGCCACTGCGGATTCACCTGGAAGGGCCGCACGGCGAGCAGCAGCTTCGCGTTGGGCGCCACTTCGTAGCGCACCTTCAACTTGCCGTCTTCGTAGCGCGGGGTGATGGTCAGGTGTTTCTTCCAGACGACTTGCGGGCCTTCTCGCTGTTCGACGGCCACGTCGTTCCAGGTGATCAACTTGTTGTCCATCCAGAGGAACGGCTCGATGGAGTAGCGGGCGGCGCCGGCTTCGACCGCGCCGTCCTCGGAGAAGAGCGCTTCCTCTTCCTCGCCGTTCGTGCCGCCGAGGATGGTCCAGTAGGACTGCTCGCCGAGAAAGTAGCGGGGGAAGAGGCCGCGGCGGTGGTGCCTGGCCATCTCGGTGAAGAAGGCGTTGTCGTCCTTGAACGGCGGGAGCGTGCGGTACGGCACATTCACGCGCACGTCGCGCGCGTCCGCGTCGGGCATCGGGCTCCACGTCTTGCCCGCGGCGTCGGGTTGCTCGAGGACGATGCCGCCGATTTCCTGCACGTCGCCGCTGAGCGGTTTCAGCTCGATGTCTTTGAAGTACACCGTCCCCTTGCCGCCGCTGCCGGCGGTGACGACGAGCTCGATCGCGTCGACCGTCTGCGGCAGCGGCGCATTCGGTCCCGCCGGGCCCCACGCGAACTCGAGCTGGCGTTTCTTGATCGAGACGCGGCGCCAATCGGCGGGAAAGTCGTACTCGCGGCGCGTCGTCCACCAGACGTTGTCGCCCTGTACGAACTTCACCTCGAGCGTGTTCGGCTGCGCCTCCCCTTTCGTCTGGAACACGAGCTCGAAGTTTTCGGGGAGGTCCAGGCGTCCATCGCGGCGCGCGATCGCATAGCCCGCGCGGCCGCGGAAATCGAAATCGACGCGCAGCGCGTCGGACTGCGTCAGCTTCATCTCCACGCCCGTCGCGGGCACGGCTTTCCACGGCACGTCGAGGAGCGTGGCCAGAAGGAGCGCGGCGATCATCCCTTCACGCTCCCCGCCATCATCCCGGCGATGTACTGCTTCTGCAGCGCGAAGAAGAGCGCCAGCACCGGGATGATGGTCAGCACCGCGCTGGCCATCATCAGCTCGAGATCGGGAAAGTGCTCGCCGCTGAGGTTCGCCACCGCCACGGGGAGCGTGTACTTTTCGTCGTCCGTGAGGATGATCAGCGGCCACATGAAGTCGTTCCACGCGGACATGAAGGTGAAGATGGCCAGCGTGGCCAGCACCGGGCGCGCGGTGGGAAGCACGACCGACCAGTAGATGCGCCACTCGCTCGCGCCGTCGATGCGCGCGGCGGCGAGGAGGTCGTCGGGGATCGAGATCATGAACTGCCGCACCAGGAAGACACCGTAGATCGTGGCGATGTACGGGATCAGCACGCCGGCGTACGTGTTCACGAGTCCGAGGGACTTGAGGAGCAGGAAGAGCGGCAACATGGCCACCTGCGCGGGGATGCCCAGCGCCGCGACGAGCATCGTGAACGTGCGGTCGCGTCCCGCGAAGCGCAGCTTGGCGAACGCGTAGCCGGCCATGGAGTTGACGAGCAGCGAGAGCAGCGTCGCGGCGACGGCGACGAAGAGCGAGTTCAGGAAGGCGCGCCCGAGGTTCAGGCTGGTGAAGAGCGTCTGATAGTGCTCGAAGGTGACGTGCGACGGGATCAGGCGCGGCGGGAAGCGCGTCGCCTCGCCCTGCGGCATGAACGACGCCGAGACCATCCAGGCCAGCGGGATGATCGTGGCCACGGCGCCGCCGAGGAGCGCGGCGTGGATGAGCAGGCGCTTCATGCGCGACGCCTCCGGATCAGCGTGTTGGCCAGCGTCGCCAGCAGCACCATGGCGAAGAGGATGAACGCCACCGCCGCGGCGTAGCCCATGTTCCACCAGCGGAAACCCTCGCGGTACATGAGCATGACGATGGTCAGCGTGGAGTTGAGCGGCCCGCCGTCCGGCGTCATGACGTACGGCTCGGCGAAGACCTGCAGGAAGCCGATGGCGGTGATGATCCCGACGAAGACGAAGGTCGGCCCGAGCTGCGGCACCGTCACGTGCCAGAACTGCTTCCACCCCCCCGCCCCGTCGATCCGCGCCGCCTCGTACAGCTCCTCGGGCACGTTCTGCAGTCCCGCCAGAAAGATCACCGTGGCATACCCGAAGCCGCGCCACACCGCGAGCAGGATCAGCGCCGGCATCGCCCATTGCGGATCGCCGAGCCAGTCCGGTCCCTGAATACCGATGGCGTCGAGCATGCGGTTCAGCAGCCCGACGCGCGGGTGGTAGACGTACTTCCAGACGATGGCCACGCCGACGATGGTCGTGACCACGGGCGCGAAGTAGATGGTGCGGAAGAGCGCCTTGAAGCGCGCCAGCTTCGCGTTCAGCAGCAGCGCCGCGGCGAGGGCCACGGCGATGGTCAGCGGCCCCCCGACGAAGGAGAAGTAGAGCGTGTTGGTCAGCGCGCGCCAGAAGAGCGGGTTGTCGAGCAGCGACGCGTAGTTCTTCGCACCGACGACCCGCGTGTTGCGCACGTCGCCGATGGAGTAGAGATCGAAGTCGGTGAGGCTGAGAAAGAAGCCGGCGATCACCGGAAGGATGAAGAAGAGCGTGATCAGCGCCATGCCGGGCGCGAGGAACAGGAGCGCGGCGCGAGACTGGGGTTTCACCGGTGCGCCTCGGCCGCTTCATTCAGTTTATCCCGCGCGTAGACGCGGGATCTCGGGTGCACACGCGACGCATCAGCCTCCTGCACTGCCGGTGCACCGAGAGATCCCGCGTCTACGCGCGGGATAAACTTCCGGAGCACCCAGCGCCGCTTCTCGAGCATCGCGTCGATCTTGCGATCCAGCGCCTGCGCGGCCTGTTGCGGCGTGAACTGCCCGCGCACGGTCAACTGTCCATGCTCCGCCACCGCGTTGACGATGTTCTCGGCCTCGGGCAACCGCGGCAGCGCCACGGTGCGGTCGAGCTGCCTGCCGAATGCGGCCAGCTCGCGGTCGCCCTCGAGCACGCGCCAGGCGCTCTTGCGCGCGGGAAGGTCGCCGGTCATTTCGTAGAAGCGCGACTGGATCTCAGGACGCGACAGGAAGGCGATGAACTGCTTCGCCGCGGCCTGTTTCGACGAGCGCTTCGAGACGACGAGGCTGGAGCCGCCGGCGAGCGAGACGCCGGGATACGGCGTGCCGTCGGGCGCGGGGAGCGGCGCGGTGCTCCAGAGCTCCTGCTGTTCTTTCGACAGGCGCAGGCGCAGATTGCCGACGTCCCACGGCCCGGTGATCCACATCGCGAACTGCCCCTCGCCGAATTGCTGATAGATGTTCGCGACCTGCGTGTTGCTGACCGCGGGGGCGTAGCCGCGGCGGAACATGTCGACGTAGAAGTTGAAGCCTTCGAGGAAGCGCGGCTCGTCGAAGCGCGCCCGCGCGCTCTCGTCGACCAGCACCGCGCCGCGTTGCAGCGCGAAGATCACCGGCTGCGGCCACTCGTTCGTCGGCATGACGATCGGATAAAAGTCGCGGCTCGGGTTCTCGCGGCGCAGCTTCGCCATGACCGCGTTCCACTCGCTCCACGTACGCGGCGGAGTGGGGATCAGGTCGGTGCGGTAGAAGAGCAGTCGCGTGTCGACGTACCAGGGGATGCCGTACAGCGTGCCGCCGATGACGTTCGTGTCCCAGATGCCGGCGAAGTAATCCGACTTGTCGACGAGCGTTTCCTCGAGCGGCACGATGGCGTCGATCGTGACCAGCTCCGACATCCAGCTATTGCCCACCTGCAGCGCATCGGGCAGCGAGCCGCCGACGTGCGCCGTGAGGATCTTCTCGTGCGCGGCGGTCCACGGGATCTGCTGCACGTCGACTTTGATCCCCGTTTGTTTCGTGAACTCGGGAATCAGTTCCGCGACCACTTCGCCCTCGCGTCCGAGGCCCCAGAACTCGATGGTGGTCGACTGCTGCGGGCGGGCGCAGCTCGTCGAGAGGAAAGAGGAAAGAGGAAGGAGGAAAGAGAGGAAAGAGAGGAGCACGGCACGCGCTGCGCCGAGTGCCTCTTTCCTCTTTCCTCCTTCCTCTTTCCTCACTGTTCCAGCCATCCCCCGGTGAAGCCCGCGCGGCGGAGGCCGCGGCGAATGTGCTCGTTCTTCTTCATCGTGTTCCAGACCAGGCCGGAGCGATGGTTCTCGATCATGGCCACGATCGGGCCCTGGTCGATGCCGAGGTAGTCGTTGTCGAACCAGCCGACGCCTGGGACGATGCGTCCCATCTGCAACTGGCGAGGCTCGGTCAGCGTCGGGTTGAAGGCATCGAGGAAGCCGTACTTCTGATAGACCTGCGGGTACTTCGCGGCCATGGCCTCGATGGCCGGCACCGCGAGCTCGGGAGTGAAGGCGATGGACGAGGCGGCGGCGGTCGGCGCGATCGTGCCGTCGTCGCGCACCTCGCCGGGAGCGGCGCCGCGCGCGGTGTAGGTCCAGAACTGTCTGCCGTTCCACGTGCCGTCGAACGGGCCGTCGCAGGCGGTGAGGCCCCAGATGTTCTCGGGGTAGCCGGCGCGCTTCGCGTAGTCGCGCTGCCAGAGCGTGGCGCGGCGGGAGTTCTCGAAGTAATCGATCCCCTTGCCGCGCATGTAGTGGTCCCTGATGCCGCGGAAGTCGATCCAGACGTGCGAGTACTGATGGCCGAAGAGCGGCGCGAAGACGACGTGCTCGTCTTCCCACCTGTACGAGCTGGTGTACGCGTTCCACGCCTTCGGCGTGATCGGGTACGTAGGCGAGCCGATGGCCAGGACGTACAGGATCATGGCCTCGTTGTAGCCGGTGTAGTCGTAGTCGTGCAGCCCCTGCTCCGGCGTCCATCCCATCGAGACCAGCGGATGGCGCTCGTGAAAGTACGTCCACTCGGCGCGCGCGTAGAGGCGCTCCGCGGTCTCGCGGATTTCCTTCTCGACCGCGTTGTCGCGATCGAAATACGACTGGCAGAAGAGCGCGCCGGCGAGGAAGAGCGTGGTGTCGATCGTCGACAGCTCGACTTCCTTGAAGCGCTTCCCCGTCTTCATGTCGACGAAGTGGTAGAAGAAGCCCTTGTGTCCCTCGACTCCGTTCTCGAAGAAGCGGAGCGTGGTGAGCACGCGCTGCGCGGCGTCCTCGCGCGAGACCCAGCCGCGTTCCGCGCCGATGCCGTACGCGGTGAGGCCGAACCCGACCGCGGCGATGCTGGAGAACGACTCCGTCGGCCAGCGGTCGGGCACCAGCCCGTTTTGCGCGTTCGTCGTCTCCCAGAACCACTGAAACGTGCGGCGCTGCAGCTCGTCCAGCGTCAATGTAGAGCGGGCTTCAGCCCGCTTCAATGTGGAGCGGGCTTCAGCCCGCTGGGGGCGGCCCGAAGGCCGCCCCGCACACGCGAGAGAAAAGACGAGAAGGAGAGAGAGCGCGTTTCGCACTACTGGAACGTGATGCGCGTGCCGAACTGGAAGCGGCGCGTGTTGATCTCGGCGTTCGGCGTCAGGAAGTTCGGGTTGGGCGAATTCTGTCCCCCGCCCCACGTGTCATACCCGCTGTAGTTGTCGTAATCGAAGATGTTGAACGCCTCGGCGATGAGCGCGACGCGCACGTTCGAGAACGCCGGCGCGCTCCACTGCAGGCGCGCGTCGACCGAGCGGTAGGCGAAGCCGTCGATGCCGAGGAAGCTCTGCGTCTCCGCGCGCGTCCCGTTCGGGTAGTAGTGATACGGCCCGGTGAGCGCCTCGGCGTAGCTGACCGGCAGACCCGAGCCGAGGGAGATGATCGAGGAAGCCTCGAAATTGAACGGGAGCGCGACGCTGCCGCTGGCCACGAAACGATGGCGCTCGTCGCCGTTGGCCGGGAAGCGCGGGAAGTCGGGCGGGAGGAAGTCGAACGCGAAGGCCACACCGTCATCCGTCGACGCGTTCTGGAATCCCTCCGACCACGTGTAGGCGAAGTTCGCGCCCCAGCGCGAGCCGGCCGTGCGCGGGCGGTCGAGCGTGACATAGACGCCGTCGTACTGGCGCGTGCGGTCGTCGTAGCTGCGCAGGATCAGGCCGTAGCCGGGGATGGCGATCCAGTTGCCCCAGCGGTCGTCGAACTTCGTCCCTTCCGGCTCGGTGCCGAAGCTCCAGACCAGGCCGTTCTTGCTGCGCGAGTTCGCGTACGTGAGCGAGCCGAGCCAGTTCGCGCCGAGCTGCTGGCGCAGGCCGACCGTCCACTGCGTCGACTGCGGCGCCCTGGTGTCGTTCTCGAGGAGATAGACCTCCGGGCCGCCGGTCTGGCCGCTGGCCACGAGCGTGCGCAGGTTGTCCGGATTCAGGTAGCTCGGATCCCACTTCACCGCCGTCGGTCCGCACTGCGGATTCGGCGTGCCGTCCGCGGTGAAGCAGATCGAGTACTGGCGCCACTGGTTGCGATAGGCCTCGTCGTAGATGTCGTTCAGCGTGACGCGGTCGTAGTAGAGGCCCCAGCCGCCGAAGACGACCGTCTGGCCGTTGCCGCGCACGTCGTAGCTGGCGCCGACGCGCGGCTGGAACAGGCCGCTCGGCGACTCGCGGTTGTCGCCCGTGGAGATGTAGTCCTCGACGTCGAACAGGTCGCGGATACACCACTCCGTGCGGCCGCCCACCGGCTGCGCGTAGGTACGACAGGCCGTGCGCAGGCCGTTGGCGATGGCCGGCGGGGTGACGTAGTCGTTGTTCAGCATGTTGGTCTCGTAGTCCCAACGCATGCCGACGTTCACGGTGAGCTTGTTGATGCGCCAGTCGTCCTGCGCGTAGAAGCCGAACTGCGTGTTGTCGAAGTCGAGCGACGGATCGCCGAAGCCGACCAGGGCCTTGAACGGGTACTGCCACTGCTCGTTGCCGCGGTACTCGAACAGAGGATTGAGGAAGGCCGATTTGGTGAGGTCGTAGCTGGCCTGGCTGACCACGCCGCCGGCTTTCAGCGTGTGCGTGCCGCGCCAGTTCAGGTAGAAGCTGGCGTCGTCGCGCAGGCTGATGCGGGTCTGGTCGAGGTCCTGGATGAAGTCCTTGCTGCCGACGTCGAGCAGGTTGATGTAGTTCTGGTGGACCTTGCTCAGGTCCGTGGCGGTGTCGGCCCAGGCCAGGTTCTGATAGCTGGCCACGGCCTCGTTGATGGCGTTGCTGCCGAAGACGAACTGGTGGCGCAGCGTGGCCGCGCGCGTACCGATGACGATGTTCGCGCCGCCTTCCTGCACGCGCTGGTTGCCGAAGCCGCGGATCTCGTCCTCGTCGCGCGTGTGCACGGAGAGCTCGGCGGACTGATTCGACGTCGGCTGGAACGACAGCTTGCCGAAGAAGAGCGTCGACTCGAACGGCGCGACGACGGTGCCGGTGGCGTAGTCGTCGAGGATCGCCTTCACGTTTGCCGGCGCCTCGTTCCACTGAGAGCCGACGAAGACCGAGCTGACCACGTCGCGCTCGTTGCGCTCGCCGGTGATGAAGAAGTGCATGCGGTCGCGGATGACCGGGCCGCCGAGGGAGAGGCCGTACTGGTTGCGCTCGTAGTCGCCCTTCTCGTCGCCGCGCAGGCGCGAGAAGTCGTCCTGCGTGATCATCCCCTCGTTCTGGAAGAGGTAGAAGGCGTCGCCGGAGAGGTTGTTGCCGCCCGACTTCGTGACCGCGGTGATGACCGCGGCCGTGGCCTTCTCGTACTCGGCCTTGTAGTTCTGGGTGAGCACCTGGTACTCCTGCACGGCGCCCTGCGGGAAGGGGTTGCCGCGGCTGGAGTCCTGCATGAACGCGCCGCCCTTGATGACGTCGTTCTTCATCGACACGCCGTCGATGAAGACGTTGACCTGCTTCGCATCCTGCGCGCCGCTGCTGAACGTCTGGCCCGCGGCCTCGGTGTCGCGCGTGAGCGCGATGCCGGGCGCGAGGCCGGCGAAGGCGAGGAAGTTGCGGTTGTTCATCGGCAGGTTCTCGATCTGCTGCTGCGTGATGTTCGTGGCGACTTCCGTCGTCCGCGTGTCCATCAGCACCTGCGTCCCCTCGCCGACCACGGTGATGTTCTCCATCAGCACGAGGTCGGGGGTGAGGCGGAAGTCGAGCTCCAGGCTCTGCCCGACCAGCACCTGCACCTGCCGCGAGCTCCCCTTGTACGAGGGAGCCGTGACGTCGATGCGGTACGTCGCGGGGGCCAGGCCGGCCAGCGTGAAGCTGCCCGTCGCGCCCGACGTCGCGCTGTGCGTGAAGCCACTGGCCACGTTGGTGGCGGTGATGGTGGCGCCGGGAAAGATGTTGCCGCTCTCGTCGTGCACCGAGCCGGTGATCGTGGCGGTCGTCTGCGCGACCGCGCTCACGGCGAGAAGCAGCAGAGCTGCAAAGACTGCGAAGGTACGTAACATCGCCGGATCTCCTATGTCCTCTTGCTTCGTTGGTTTTTGCTGCGCTCCGCGCCGCACGAGCGGCGCACGACGAGCGACGTCTCCAGACGTTGAGGTGCCTTTTCTCCGATGAGCAGTTGCAGGCCGCCGCGGCCGAGCTCCGCGATCGGCACCTTGACCGTGGTCAGCGGCGGATCGAGGAAGCGCGCGATGGGGATGTCGTCGAAGCCGACCAGGGCCATGTCGTCGGGCACGCGCACGCCGGCGTCGCGGAAGCCGCTCAGCGCGCCGATGGCCATGGAGTCGTTCGCGCAGAAGACGGCGGTCGGCCGCGGCTTCATCTTCAGAATCGCTTTCGCCGCCTCGTAGCCCGACTGCTCGGTGAAGTCGCCGGCGATCTCGATGGCGTCGACGCCCTGCGCTTTCGCGCCGGCCCGGAAGCCGCGGCGGCGCTGTTCCGCGTCGTTGTTGCGCGCGGGGCCGGTGATGAAGGCGATGTGCTCGTGGCCGAGAGCGGCCAGATGTTTCACGACGTCTCTCGCGCCGCCGGCGTTGTCGATGGTGATGGAGGGACGCCCGTCCGCCTTCGCATTCAGCAGCACGGCCGGAACGCCGGGCGGCAGCTCGCAGCAGAGCGCCGCCGGATCGAGATCGGGCGACATGACGATCAGGCCGTCGACCAGTCCGCGCACGGCCTGCACGACGGCGCGCATCTCGTCGCGGTCGGCGTGCGAGCCGCTGAGGAGGAGGTGATAGCCGTGCTCGCGCGCGGCGAGGTCGATGCCGCGGATGACCTCGGAGAAGAACTCGCCGTGCAGGTCGGGCAGCACGACGCCGATGGTGCGCGTGGAGCGCGTGGACAGGCTGCGCGCGCCGGCATGCGGCACGTACTGCATCGCCCCGGCGACGTCCATGACCTTGCGGACGGTCTCCTCGCGGATGGGACCCTTCTGGTTGAAGACGCGGGAGACGGTGGCCACGGAGACTCCCGCACGGGCAGCGACATCACGGATGGTGACGTTCACCAGAGGGGCGGCGATCCGTGCAGGTGTGCGCGCCATGATGTAACCGGTTACACACGCTACCACAGTTTAGGAGTGCGGCGGCAAGGCCGCCGCTTTTCTACCGCGAAAACGAAAAGCGGAGGCTCTCGCCTCCGCTTTCCAAAGCTGCGGCTTCGCCGCAGCACTCCTAGACCGTCGGCTGCGTGCCGCGCACCGGGATCTTCGGCGAGTCCACCGGCCGCTGCTTCACGGCGCTCATGGCCATCTGCAGCATCGCCGTCACGTCGGAGAGGTCGGCCGGGACGATCATCGAGTTGCCGGCCTTGGCCAGGTTGCCGAACTGCGCGATGTACTGCTCGGCGAGCTTGAGCTGCATGGCTTCGTAGCCGCCGGCGATCGTCGTCGCCTCGGCCACCTTGCGGATGCCTTCCGCGGTCGCCGTGGCCACCGCGAGCAGCGCCTGGGCCTGACCTTCGGCCTCGTTGATCTGGCGCTGGCGCGCCGCTTCGGAGTTCTTGATGACCTGCTGCTTGTGGCCTTCCGCGGTGTTGATGGCGGCGTCGCGCTCACCCTCGGACGACAGGATGACGGCGCGCTTCTCGCGCTCCGCGCGCATCTGCTTTTCCATCGCCGCGAGGACGTCCTTCGGCGGGGTGATGTTCTTGATCTCGTAGCGGAGGACCTTCACGCCCCACGACTCGGAGGCCTTGTCGACTTCCTGCACGACCTGCGAGTTGATGTTGGTGCGCTCCTCGAACGTGCGGTCGAGGTCGATCTTGCCGATCTCGCTGCGGAGGTTCGTCTGCGCGAGCTGCTGGATGGCCCACGAGTAGTCGCTGATGCCGTAGGAGGCGCGCTCCGGGTTCAGGATCTTGAAGTAGAGGACGCCGTCGACCGCCACCTGGACGTTGTCCTTGGTGATGCAGACCTGCTCGGGCACGTCGAGGGCGATCTCCTTGAGGGAGTGCTTGTAGCGGATGGTGTCGAAGAACGGCCAGAGGATGTGCAGGCCGGCGCCGAGGGTCTCGTTGTACTTGCCGAGGCGCTCCACGACCCACGCCTGCTGCTGCGGAACGACGCGGATGATCTTCGAGATGACGATCAGCGCGAAAACCGCGATCACTCCTGTAACGATGATGGAACCTGTCATGGCTGCTTCTCCCTTTTGAACCTCGTTAAGCCGCCCGGATGTGGATGGTCAGCCCTTCCACGCCCGCGACGACACAGCGTTGCCCTCGATTCAGCACCGTCTCCCCGACGTTGCGTGCGCTCCAGGTCGTTCCGCGCAGTTCGGCGCGGCCGAGCCCCTGGGGCGCGATCTCTTCCATTGCGGTTGCCTGCTCCCCAACAAGGGAGTCGACCACTTTCTTCTGGTCGAGCTTGAGTTTTTTCACCGCAATCGGCCTCAGGAAGAAGAAGGCGAAAAGAGAGGTGCCGGTGAAGATGAGGAGCTGCGCCCAGAGCGGAAGGTCGAGCCCGGCTCCGATGAGAATGCCTACGACGAACGCGCCGACCGCGAAGAACGCGATGTGCATCGTGGCGGTCAGAAACTCCGACGCCAGAAAGACGAAACCGATGACGACCCAGATCCACCACGCCATGGATCGAGCGTAGCACAGGGCGTTTACGGCCGCCGCACCGCGTCGGTGTGCGCTGCGCACCGCGTCCTCGGCACCGCCGCCCCGGCGGGCTGAAGCCCGCCCCACATTCACTCCTCGGCGGGGGGTGTCTTCTTTTTGCGTTTGCCGAGTTTGTTCATCTGCTGGAGGCGTTCGACGAAGGGGATGAGGTGGCTGTGCTCGGGTTGGCGGACGAGGTGGCGGGCGATGCCGTAGATCTGGAGGGCTTTGACGCCGATGCGGTGGCGGCGGGCCAGGTTCGTCGCGGCCAGGCCGTTGAGCAGCGCGCGCATCTGCCTCTCCGCACGGTCCCATTGCCTTTCGTCCGCAATCTCGACGAAGAGATCCTCGGGCGTGGCGCCGACGACGGCCTGGAGTTTCTCCGAGGCGCCGAGCGCGCCCACGGCCTGCACCACCCAGTCCCGGTCGAGGCTGGAGGCCTTGCGGATGGCGATGATCTCCTCGTTCGTCAGGGGGCGGAACCCGGCAATCCGCTCCTGCACACGCTCCAGCGTCTCCAGTAACTCGGCCGCCTCGATCGGTTCACTCATGGAAAAAGTATAGAGCGGCCTGATGAATATGTCATCTGCATCCGATCAATGAATCGTCCGAGTCCGATGGCGATTACGTGCGACCCAGATCCATTGGTCGGCCAGCAACGATCCTTTGAATGGCGACTGCCGACCATGGAATCGGCTTAATTCGACAACAGCGTCGTCGGCTTTCGATCATTTGATCGATCGTGCCTGACGTTTTTATCGAGCGTGTACGATGTTTTCGACGAACGCGTCCGATCAATCATCAGAGGCCTCCGATGATTGTGCGTCTAAGCAGCGCGTATTCATCGTCGTGCGGCACGAGGGGGTAACGCGAGAGATCGTCGAGGGAAACCCAGCGCACCTCCGCCACTTCCTGCGGATCGAGGGTGAGTGTTGCGACGTCGACCTCGCGGTGCAGGAGGTAGACGTCGTGGAGCTCGTTCTCGATGAAATCGTCGCGGAGGACGACGTGGTAGCGCAACCTGCCGAGGTACCGGAGCTCGGCAGGATCGACGACGAGGCCGAGCTCCTCCTGCGCCTCGCGGATGGCCGCGGAAACCGAGTCCTCGCCTGCCGAAAGGTGTCCGGCCACGGAGATGTCCCACAGTCCGGGCCACGACTCCTTCACCAACGCGCGGCGCTGCAGGAGCACGCGGTCGCCCGAGACGAGCCAGAGGTGTGCAGAGAGGTGCAGGTCGCCATCGCGATGCATGGCGCGTTTGTCCTTCACGCCGATGGGGACGCCCTCGGGCGACAGAATGTCGATCAGCTCCCTCACGGCACGTAGCGCCGCGTCGGCACTCCCTCCACGCGGCTGATCGACAGTTCCGCGAGGAGCTGCGTCAGGCGGCGGCCTTCGTACGTCGTCCGTTCCCACGTCTGGCAGAGCAGGTCGACGTGCTCGTCCTCGACGTCGGCGGAGATCGTGAAGCCGTTGGGAGGCTGGTTGGGGCGGATGGTCTCGCTCTTCCGCCACGCGCCGTCGATCAGCTCGCAGCGGCGGAAGAGCTCTCCCTTGCCGGGCTGGTACATGTAGGCGGCCAGCGGCGGGATGCCGCGCGCGTTGGCTTTCATCTCGTCGAGGGCGCGCACGATGCGATCGGCGATCAGCTCGCGGAGGCGCTGGAAGCCGTCGCCCTCGAAGCGGACGATGCGCAGGCCGGTGTGGTAGATGCTCTTCGTGCCGAGGGACTTGCCGAGGCGGTAGAGGGTGGAGCGGGCCACGGCGCATTCGAGGGCGATCGGCTTGCCGTCCCAGTCGAGCACGAAGTGCTGGACGTCGCCGGTGGTGAGGCGTCCCTCGTGCGCGGCGAGGAAGCCGACCACCGACAGCTCGATCACCCGCACCTCGTTCCCGCCGAAGCGCGCGCGCATCGGATCGTCGAGGGAAATGCGGCCGTAGCGGCGCCGCTCGGGCTTGACCTGCAGCACGGGCGTTATGAAGCGCCCGTGCCGTCAAGAAGTCAAGTTACGGAGAGGTTGCTTTCGGCGCAGCCGCGACGGGCGGCAACTGAGGTGTTGTGGGCTGCGGCAATGCGGCGCCGCCAGGCGCCACGCTGCGCAGAGCCAGCTCCCCTTTGCGCGAGTAGTCGACCGACTGGACCATCAGTCGCGCGGCTTCCTGCGGCGCGTGGAAGCCCGTCGAGTTCTCGGCCTCGATGAAGTCGAGGAGGAACTGCGCCTTCCTCTGATACTTGCGCGCCTCGTCGAGCTGCGCGGGCGACGCGCCTCCCGCGGCGGCCGACTTGATGTCGGCGATGAGTGCCATCAGCGCGTCCATGGCCACGTTGCGCATCTGCATGTGGCGCTCCTGGATCGTCTCCACCCGCGCCTTCAGCTCCGACTCGTCCCAGCGATGGCAGCCCTGGCAGGAGCGGTTGATGTTCAGCAGCGGGCTGCGCACGTGGTGGTCGCTGATCTTCAGGCCGCCCTCGCGCTTGTACGGCATGTGGCAGTCGGCGCAGGCCACGCCGCTGCGGGCGTGCACGCCCTGGTTGTACATCTCGAACTCGGGATGCTGCGCCTTGAGCACCTTCGCGCCCGACTCCGCGTGCGTCCAGTCGGCGTGATCGGTCTGCGTGTCGTAGTACTCGAGGATCTGGTCGCCTTTCAGTCCGTTGTGCCACGGGTACGTGAGGCGCTTCTCCTTCCCCTTGAAGTAGTACTCGACGTGGCACTGGCCGCAGACGTACGTGCGCATCTCCTGGCGCGTGGCGTGGACGTTCGGGTCGTAATTCGGATCCTTCTTGAAATTGCGCATGGCCTCGATGAACGCGGGACGCGTCACGCGCAGCGCCATCGTCTCGGGATCGTGACAGTCGAGGCAGGCCACCGGATGCGTGACCAGCTTGCGCGCCTCGAAGTACGGCATCTGATTGATGGCCTCGAAGCCTTTCCAGACGTCGCCGTTGCCGGCCTTGCGGTACGCCGTGACCATCGAGGCGTGGCAGTGCAGGCACGTGCCGGGCTGCTTCACCACCTGCTGGCGCTCGGTGTAGGTCTGATCGCTGAGCATGTGCGCGTGGCCGCGCTCCTCGCGGAAATCCTTCGCGAACGCGTAGCCGGCCCACATCGTCTTCAGGCGCGGGTCTTCCTCGAGGCGCGACTGCGCGACGATCGAGCGCGGATCGGCCTGCGTCGGCGTGCGCGGGATGCCGTCGCTGCCGCCGAAGCGCGTGCGCACCTGGTCGACCGTGCGGCGGTAGCCGTCGAACTGCAGCGGGAAGTTCTTTCCCCAGATCACGGGATCGGTGGTGTTCTCGTCCAGCGCCACCACGCGATAGAACGGATTCTTCGCCTCGGTCTTGCGCTGGAAGATGTTCACCAGCAGCGCGGTCACGCCGATGGCGATGGCCGCGGCGACGACGGCCGTCAGGACGAGCAGCAGAGTGATGCGTTTCTTGGTCATTTCATGTGTCCCACGTCCCAGTGGCAGCGCAGGCAGGGCTGCTCTCCCTTCTCGGACGAAAACTGGATGGCGTGCACGATTTCCTGGTGGCAGTAGAGACAGGCGTCATTCGCGATCTGCCGGTTCTTCGGCTTGATCTCGAGATGGTCGGGATAGCGGCCGGTGGTGAAGTAGAAGGAGTGCCAGAAGCCGTTCGAGGCTTTCGTCGAGTACTTGCCGATGAAGTCGTGCGGCGCGTGGCAGTCGTTGCAGACCGCCACCGAGCGATGCGGACCCTTCATCCAGCCGGCGTAGTAGTCGTTCATCACGTGGCAGTTCGCGCACGCGGCGGGGTCGTTGGTCAGGTAGGAGTAGCCCTTCGCGTAGACGAAGGTGTAACCGCCGAGGCCGACAGCGAGACCGACCAGCAACCCGACGACGATGATCGCGACCCGCGTTCTCACGGCGCGCGATTCTGCATCCTGCACGCCCGAACCATACGCTACAAATCGTCGCAGGAGCGCGCGCTCTATAATCCCCGCGTCCCATGCCCTTCACCCGCAGGTATCTCGCGTGGCTTCTCGTTCCGCCGCTGTTCGTGAGCGTCGGCCCGGCATTGTGGTTTCTGGCGCAGACGATCCAGCTCTCGCCGGGCAGGCTGGTGGCGCTGTTCGTCCTCCTGGCGGTGATGTACGCCGGCGGCTGCGTCGTCTTCGCCATGATGCTCGCGCCGTACGCGCGGCGCGTGGAGGAGGCGCTGCGCGGCCAGGGCGACCTGTCGACGGCGATGTCGGAGTGCCTCGACCGGACGCGGCTGCTCTCGCTCGTTCTCTGGGGCGGCGGCGGCGTGCTCTTCGCGATCATCGCCTCGGCGACGCTGCTGCGCACGCTGATCGGCTTCGCCTCGTTCCTCGTGGCGGCGCTGATGGCGGGCTTCATCTCCATCGTCTGGGGCTACGCCATGGGGAAGCATCGCCTCGTCCAGGCGGCGGAAGGGAAGCCGATCCGCTACGCCGGCAACGGCATCTCCCTCGGGCGCAAGATCGCCATCGTCTTCATCGGCTCGCTGACGCTCTCCTCCGCCGCGCTGATCCTGCTCCTCTCCTCGCGGCTCTCGTCCACGCTCGAGGGACTGGCGGTCGACGCGGAGGCCGACCGCTTCCAGCGCCTCGTCGAGACCGCGAACCTGATGGCCCGCATCGACGCCAGCGCGGTCAAGGACATGAGCTACTCGATCCCGAGCGGATACGCGCTGCATCTCATCCCGAAGAGCGGCGAGATCTTCAACACCGCCAGCCCGCTCGACGCGAGCATCGTCGACAACATCCGCCAGCTCCGCAGCGGCGACAGCCGCTCCTTCGTGCATCCGCAGGTGGCGCGATTCGCGGAGCTCAAGGACGGCTCCATCCTCGTCCTGAGCATTCCGTTCGCCAGCTACCAGAACGTGCCGCTGCAGGTCACGAAGTACACGCTGCTGGTCATGCTCCTCACGCTGGCGGCCTTCATCGTGGCCACGTACTTCCTCTCGCGCGACGTCACCCATCCGCTGCACGAGCTGCGCGGCGTGGCGCAGGAGATGGCCGGCGGCAACTTCGACGTCGCACCGCGCGTCTTCGCCGACGATGAAGTGGGGCAGCTCGCCGGCAGCTTCGGCGAGACGCGCACCAACCTCCGCCGCCTCCTCGGCCGCGTCGGCGGCAGCGGCACGACGATCACCGACGGCGTGCGCGTCATCACCGGCGGCACGGAGATGCTGCTGGCGCGCTCGCGCGAGCAGAGCGAGCTGACGCAGCGCTCCACGGTCGCGGTCGAGAACGTGCGCGGCGGCATCCGCAACGTGCTGCAGAACGCGGAGACGGTGAACGACCTCACGCACGACGCCTCTTCGCGCGCGCTCGAGCTGCAGGCCTCGGCCGAGGAAGTGGCGCGCTCGATGGACTACCTCTTCCAGTCCGTCGAGAAGACGTCGTCCTCCGCGACGCAGATGAACGCCACCATGGGCGAGACCTCGCAGCGCACCGAGGTGCTGGCGTCGATCGGCGACGAAGTGCTGTCGTTCGTGGCGGAGATGGAGTCGACCGTCACCGAGCTGCTCACCAGCTCGCAGTCGACCGCCGAACTGGCCGAGCAGGTCCGCGAGGACGCGCGCGGCGGCGGCGACGCCGTGCAGCGCACGGTCGAAGGGATCAACGCCACGCAGGAGCTGACGGTGAGCACCGCCCGGACGATGGACGAGCTGCAGCGCAGCGTCGGCGAGATCAGCCGCATCCTCAGCGTGATCGAGGAAGTGGCCAACCAGACCAACCTTTTGTCACTCAACGCCGCGATCATCGCCGCGCAGGCGGGCGAGCATGGAGCGGGCTTCACCGTCGTCTCCGAGGAGATCCGCCAGCTCGCCGACCGCACGCGCGGCTCGATCAAGGAGATCGCCGCGATCATCAAGGCCGTGCAGAGCGGCTCGCGCGCCGCCGTCGCCAAGATGCACGAGGGCGTGACGCGCGTGACGCAGAACGTGAAGCTCGCGGAAGAGGCGGCGTCGTCGCTGACGAAGATCGTCGGCAGCGCGAACCGTTCGTACGAGATGGCCACGCGCATCAGCCGCGCGCTGGGGGAGCAGTCGCAGGCCAGCCGGCGGCTGCACGAGGTGACCTCGCGCATGTCGGATCACATCGCCGAGATCAACCGCGCCACCAGCGAGCAGGCGCGCGGCACGCAGCTCATGGCGCAGGAGTCGGAGCGCGTGCGCGACATCGCCGCGCAGGTGAAGAACGCGACCGAGGAGCAGTCGCAGGCGGGACGCGGCATCACCGCGGCGCTGGAGCGCATCGCCGACGACGCGCGCACCATGCGCGACCTGCTGGAGAGCCAGCTCGAGGAAACGGACCGCATCGCCGACGCGTCGCGGGTCATGCTCGACATCGCGCGCAAGAACGACGACGTGGCGCGCGAGTTCGACGCGACCATGCAGAACCTCGTGCGCAGCGGACGCGAGTTCGAGACCGAGGTCACACGGTTCCGCTTCTCCGGCGCCGAGTAAGTTTAGGAGTGCGGTGGCGGCGAGCCACCGCTTTGGTAGCGTGCACGCACGTCGCGCCCCCGGTACGAAAGCGGCGGCCGTGCCGCCGCACTCCTAAGCAGACCACATTCACTCCGCCAACACGAGGGAACGACGAAGGGCCTCCGGCGGGCCGGCGCGGCCGGCAGCGCTGGTTGGCATAGCCGG
>DASUSN010000015.1:0-5407 GCA_036375075.1 Thermoanaerobaculia bacterium
CCCCCGGGGGAGGGCGGGCTGAAGCCACGCCCTACATTGGATGTCGATCCGCAGAACCCGTGGGCCTCGCTGCCCGCGCTCCTCGCCCGCATCACCCCTCCGCGCATCCCCAAACGCGACTTCGTCATCACGAAGTACGGCAACTCCATCCCCAAAGCCATCGCCGCCGCCACGAAAGCGGGAGGCGGCCGCGTGGTCGTCCCCGCGGGCGACTACGAGACCGGACCGATCCGCCTCCAGAGCCGCATCGAGCTTCACGTCGCCGCGGGCGCCACGCTCCGCTTCACGCGCGACACGACGAAGTACCCGCTCGTGCTGTCGCGGTGGGAAGGCGTCGAGCTGATGAACTACTCGCCGCTGATCTACGCCTTCGAATGCGAGGACGTCGCCGTGACCGGCGAAGGGACGCTCGACGGCCAGGCGGACGAAGAGCACTGGTGGCCGTGGAAGGGCGTCACCACGGGCAAGCGCGCCGACGTCACGAAGAACAACGAAGGTCCGGCCCCGCAGCTCGCCGACCGCAATCAGCTCTTCCGGCAGGCCGAGGAGGGCGTGCCCGTCGCGCAGCGCATCTATGGGCAGGGGCACTTCCTGCGGCCGTCGTTCATCGAGCCCTATCGTTGTAAGAATGTCCTCATCGAAGGCGTGACCCTCCGCAACGCTCCGTTCTGGGTCACCCATCCGACGCTCTGCACGAACGTCATCGTGCGCGGCATCAAGGTCGTCTCGCACGGCCCGAACAACGACGGCTGCGACCCGGAGTCGTGCCGCGACGTGCTCATCGAAGACTGCCTCTTCGACACCGGCGACGACTGCATCGCCCTCAAGTCCGGCCGCAACGCCGACGGACGGCGTCTGAGCACGCCGGTGGAGAACGTGATCGTCCGCAACTGCGTGATGAAAGACGGCCACGGCGGCATCACCGTCGGCAGCGAGATCAGCGGCGGCGCGCGCAACGTGTTCGCGGAGAAGTGCCGCCTCGACAGCGTGAACCTCGAGCGCGCGTTGCGCTTCAAGACCAACACCCTGCGCGGCGGCGTCATCGAGAACGTCTTCGTGCGCGACATCGAGATCGGCGAGGTGAACCTCGCCCCCATCGAGATCGACCTCCGCTACGAGCCGCGCGACCAGGGGCCGTTCGTCCCCGAGGTGCGGAACATCCTCGTCGAGCGGATGACGTCGAAGAAGAGCAAGCACGCCCTCTACATCGTCGGCCTGGAGAAGGCCCCCATCCGCAACGTCGTCGTGCGCGAGAGCGCCTTCCGCGGCGTCGCGCAGGGGCACGTCATCGAAGGCATGGTCGACCTCACCCTCGACCGCGTCACGACCGAGGCGGCGCCGAAGGAAAAGAAACCGGAGACCAGACCATGAGCGAGCTTCCCCCCATCGACGCGCAGACGTGCGTCGTGCGCGGCACGGCCGGCCATCGCGGCCGGCGGATTTCCGTCAGACCCGGACCGACCGCCGCGCGCTACCTGCACTACGGCCGCATCGTCCTCGACGGCGGTTCTGAGAGCTTCGCCACCGAGGATCGCGAGACGGCGCTCATCGGCATGAGCGGGCAGGCGGTTGTCGAAGTCGAAGGCCAGTCGTACGACGTCGGCCAGTACGACGCGCTGTACGTGCCCCGCGACACGCAGGTGACGGTGCGCGGCACATGCGATCTGGCCGAAGTCGCGGCGCCCGTGGACAACAGGTACCCGATCCAGTACGTGAAATTCGCGGACGTGAAGAGCAACCCCGCGCTGTCGTTCGATACCGGGAGCGCGTCCGCGCAGCGCAACCTGAACATCCTCATCGGCAAGAACATCGAGGCGGGGCGCATCCTGGCCGGCGTCACGTTCAGCAAGCCGGGCAACTGGACGTCCTGGCCGCCGCACGAGCACGCGAGCCTGGCCGAAGAGGCGTACCTGTACATCGACATGCCGGAGCCGGGATGGGGACTGCAGCTCGTCTACACCGATCCGCGGAATCCCGAGCTCGTGGCGGTGGTCAAGCAGGACGACGTGGTGATCATGCCCCGCGGTTACCACCCGAACGTCTCCGCGCCCGGCGGCACGATCAACTTCCTCTGGATGATGGCCGCCAATCGCGAGGTCGAGGACCGCCAGTTCGGGGTCGTCAACGTGCATCCCGATTACGCGCAGGGCGGGTCAGGCCTCGAGGCGTCGCGCAAATGAACATCAAGGACCGGCAGGACGCGCGGTTCGATCTCGTGGCGCTGGGGGAGGTCATGCTGCGCCTCGATCCGGGCGACGGCCGCGTGGCCACGACGCGCACGTTCACGGCGTGGGAAGGCGGCGGCGAATACAACGTCGCCCGTGGTCTGCGCCGCTGCTTCGGCCTGCGCACGGCCATCGTGACGGCGCTGGTCGACAATCCGGTCGGGCGCCTGGTCGAAGACCTGATGCTGCAGGGCGGGACGGACCTGTCGTTCCTCCACTGGGTCGGCGACGACGGCGTCGGGCGCAGCGCCCGCAACGGCCTGAATTTCACCGAGCGCGGGTTCGGCGTCCGCGCGGCCCTCGGCTGCTCGGATCGCGGGCACACGGCCATCTCGCAACTGAAGCCGGGCGACGTCGACTGGGACGACGTCCTCTACGGCGCGCGTTGGTTTCATACCGGCGGCATCTTCGCCGCACTCGGCGAGTCGACGCCCGACGTCGCGCGGGAGGCCATGGAGGCAGCCAAACGCCACGGCGTGGTGGTCTCGTACGACCTCAACTACCGCCCGTCGCTCTGGAAGGGCATCGGCGGCGCGGAGAAGGCGAGGACGGTCAATCGCGAGCTGGTGGGCATGGTCGACGTCCTCTTCGGCAACGAGGAAGATTTCAGCGTCGCCCTCGGCTTCGACGTCGAAGGCGTGGACGAGCACCTCGGCGAGCTGCCGAAGGAAGCGTTCCGGGCGATGATCGGCAAGGTCCGCGAGGACTACCCGTCGCTGCAGGTGATCGCCACGACGCTGCGCGTGGCCAAGACGGCGACGCGGAATGACTGGGGCGCGGTGGCCTGGCACGAGGGGAAGTTCTACGAGGCCACGCCGCGTCCCGACCTCGAGATCCTCGACCGCGTGGGCGGCGGCGACTCCTTTGCATCAGGTCTCATCTACGGATTCCTGACAGGCAAGGGCGCGCAATACGCCGTCGAGTGCGGCGCCGCGCACGGTGCGCTGGCGATGACCACGCCGGGGGATACGAGCATGGCCACGCTCGCGGAAGTCGAGCGGGTGATGAAGGGCGGGACGGCCCGCGTCAGCCGTTGAAATGAGTCGCTGATGAATGAAATGGAACGGATTCGCGAAGTGGGCCTGGTCCCGGTCGTCCGCGCGTCGTCGGCCGATCAGGCCTTCCTGGCCGCGGAAGCGATCCGTGCCGGCGGCATCCCCATCCTGGAGATCACCCTCACCGTCCCCGGCGCCATCGAGATCATCCGCGAACTCACCAGACGCCTCGGCGACGACACCCTGATCGGCGCGGGCACCGTGCTGGACGCGGAGACCGCGGAACGGTGCGTCGAGGCAGGCGCGAAGTTCATCGTCAGCCCCGCGCTGGACATCCCGACCATCGACGCGTGCAAGCGCCTCGTCGTCCCCGTCTTCGCCGGCGCCCTCACCCCGACCGAGATCGTCGCGGCCTGGAAGGCGGGCGCAAACGCGGTGAAGGTCTTCCCCGCGAACGCCGTGGGCGGCGCGACGTACCTCAAGTCCATCAAAGCCCCCCTCCCGCACATCGAGCTGCTCCCCACCGGCGGCGTGAACCTCCAGACTGTGGCCGACTTCATCCAGGCCGGCGCGTTCGCCCTCGGCGTCGGCGCCGACCTCGTCACCGGCGACGCGGCAGCCATCACGGCCAAAGCCAAACAATACGTAGCCGCCGTCACCGCCGCCCGCCACTGATGTGTCAGAGCCGTATTGCTTCCGCGAAGCGATCGATGGCTGAAATTGGAAGTGCAGCTCTGAGATGTCAGAGCCGCATTGCTTCCGCGAAAGCGATCGATCGGTGAAATTGGAAGTGCGGCTCTGAGATCTCAGAGCCGTATTGCTTCCGCGAAGCAATCGATCGCTGAAATGTGGGGATGCGCCTCTGAACTTCAGAGATGCACCGCACGAGTCTGGAAACGCGGCTCTGAGGCGTCAGAGCTGCGCGCTGGGGGACATGCCGGATCGGCTGAATTTGGACGATGCGGCTCTGAGATGTCAGAGCCGCGTTCCTTGCGGGAAGCGGTCGACGACTGAAATCAGCGATACGGCTGTGAGGAGTCAGAGCCGCATCCCTTGTGCCGAGCAATCGATCACTCAGAGTCAGCGATGCGTGACTCGGCGTTCGAGCCGCGGGCCTTCCCGTTGGGGAGACGGCTCTGAGAGTCAGACCCGCATCGCGTTGGGGGAGGGCCTGGCTGGCTGAATCTGGCCAAGGGCATCTGGAACGTCAGCGGCGCGCGGCTTTCGGGAGGGCGTCCCCATCACTCCTGCCGCGCTTCGAACGCCGGTAGCCAGCCCCGTTTCAGCTTCTCCTCCGGCACGCTCGACAGATACGGCTTGATGTCCAGCAGCGGCGTGCCGTCGAGCATGTCCACCCCCCGCACATACAACCGGTTCCCCTCCCGCCGCACCAGCTCCACCACCGTCAGCGCGATCGGATTCGGCCGGTCCGGCGACCTCGTCGCGAACACGCCATGCGCCACCGTGCCGCCCGGCGGCGTCGCCATCAGCTCGAACCCCCGAGCGCGATCGAACACCCACAACACGATGAGATGCGAGAACCCCTCGATGTCCGTGAGCCCCTGCTCCAGCTCCGGCTCGATCTCCAGCACCCCCTCGGCGTGGTCATGCTTCGCGAGCGGCCCTTTGGGCACCTGAGCCAGGTCGGCGTAAGACGTGCGCGCGTACCCGATCGCGCGCGGGGTGAAGAGCGGTTGCTTCATGCGCGCACTCTATCGCGTCCTCCGTCCCCCTCTGTGCCTCTGTGTCTCTGTGGTGAATCCGAACGCTCTTCGTGCGAGGCGTGGGCGGATTCACCACAGAGCCACAGAGGCACAGAGGGGGACGGAGGGATGAGCTGAGATACTCTTCGGCCCGATGTCCGCCAGCCACCTCCTCCTCTTCGCCGCCACCGAGCTGCTGCTCTCGATGACGCCCGGACCGGCGGTCCTGCTGGTCGTCTCCCTCGGCATGCGCCGCGGCTTCGCCAGCTCGCGCCGCGCGTCGGCGGGCATCCTCACCGGCAACGCCGTCTACTTCGCCCTCTCCGCCGCCGGCCTCGGCGCGCTGCTCATCGCGTCGAAACGCGTCTTCGACATCCTGCAGCTTGCCGGCGCGGCCTATCTGATCCTGCTCGGTTTGAAGATGGCGCTGCTGCCGAGCCGGCCAGCCGACGAGTCGTCGAGTCGTCAAGAAGGTCTCGACGAC
>DASUSN010000016.1:0-11355 GCA_036375075.1 Thermoanaerobaculia bacterium
CCACGCCCTGCATTCACGCTGGCGCTCCTGCTCCTCACCGTGGTCGCCTGCAAACGCGAGCCGCCGCCGAAGCCGGCGCCGGTCGTGATGCGCATCGAGCGCGCGAGCGTCGCCATCGTCACGAAGCGCTACGTTGCCACCGGACCGCGGCTGAGCGGCACGCTCCAGCCGCAGCAGAGCGCGTCCATCCTCGCGGAGACCGGCGGCACCGTCACCAGCGTCAGCGCGGCCGAGGGGATGAGCGTCGGGCGCGGCACCGAGCTCGCGCGCATCGCCGACGAGACCGCCGCGGACACGCTCCTCTCCGCGCGCGTCGCCGTGCAGTCCGCGCAGACCGCGGTAGCCGTCTCGCGCCGCGACTACGAGCGCACGCAGCGGCTGGCCACCGCCGGCGCGCTGCCCAAGCGCGACATCGACGTCACCCGCTCGCAGGTCGCCTCGGCCGAGGCACAGCTCGGGCAGGCCCGCGCGCAGCTCGCCACGGCCCAGGAGCGCGCCGGCAACCAGCGCGTCGTCTCCTCCGTCAGCGGCATCGTCAGCGAGAAGCGCGTCAGCACCGGCGACGTCGTCGCGCCGGGCACGCCGCTCTTCACCATCGTCGACCTGTCCACGCTGCAACTGGAGGCAACCGTTCCGGCCGACGCCATCGCGCAGGTGAACCCCGGCACGTCCGTCGAGCTCGAAGTCCGCGGCTATCCCGGCCAGACTTTCCGCGGCACCGTCAGCCGCGTGGCGCCCAGCGTCGATCCCGGCACCGGCCAGGTGCGCGTGTACGTCTCCATGCCCAACCAGGGGAAGCGCCTCGTCGGCGGCCTGTTCGCCGAGGGCACTGTGCGCACGATCGCCCGCATCGGACTGGTGATCCCGATCGAAGCGCTCGACGAGAGCGGCGCCGCGCCGAGCGTCGTGCGCGTGCGCAACGGCGTCACCGAGCGCGTTCCCGTACAGCTCGGGATGCGCAGCGACGCCGAGGGCTTCGTCGAGATCCTCGCCGGACTCGCGGAGGGAGACACCGTGCTGATCGGACCGGCGCGGACGATCACGCCCGGCACGCGCGTGAACGTGAGCTGACCCGATGTGGATCTCCAACTTCGCCATCGACCGCCCCGTCGTCACGGTCGTCCTCATGCTGGCGCTCGTGGTCTTCGGCCTGTTTGCGATCGCGCAGCTCGAGACCGACGAGTTCCCTGAGATCGACGCCCCGGTCGTCGCCGTGGCCGTGCCCTATCCCGGCGCTTCGCCCGAGGTCGTGGAGCAGGAGGCGATCAAGCCGATCGAAGACGCGATCGCGTCCATCAGCGGCGTCGACAAGATCACCTCCACGTCAGTCGACGGCTTCGGCCAGATCATCATCGAGTTCGTCTACTCCAAGAACACCAACGAAGCCTCGCAGGACGTGCGCGACGCGATCTCGCGCATTCGCGGCGAGCTGCCGCTCGAGCTCGAAGAGCCGGTGCTGACGCGCTTCGATCCCGCCGACCTGCCGATCGTGTCGCTGACGCTGGCCTCCAAGACCCGCAGCGTCCCCCAGCTCACCTCATTGGTGGACGAGATCGTCGAGCCGCAGCTCCGCTCCGTGGCCGGCGTGGCGGACGTCGTCGTGCGCGGCGGCCTCGAACGGCAGGTGGTGATCGAGCTCGACCCGCGGAAGCTCGAGTCGGCCGGCGTGTCGATCGGCCAGGTCGTGCAGGTCGTGCAGAGCCAGAACCTGGCGGCGCCGGTCGGCCGCATCGTGAAGGGCTCCACCGAGCAGTCCATCCGCCTCCTCGGCCGCATGGCGCAGCCGCGCGACTTCGCGCAGATCGTCATCAGCGGCCGCAACGGGCGTCTGCTGCGCCTCGGCGAGGTGGCGGCCATCCGCGACGCGGCGGAGGAGCAGCGCACGCTCGCGCTGTACAACGACCAGGAGGCGGTCGGCGTCGACCTGAAGAAGGCGCAGGGATACTCGACGACGAGCGTGGCCGAGAAGATCCTCGCGCGCGTGGAGGCGCTGAACGCGCGCCTGCCCGAGGACGCGAAGCTGCAGATCGTGCAGAACGCCGGCGTCCGCGTTCAGGCGTCGGTGAACAGCGTCTCGGAGTCGCTCATCGAAGGCCTGATCCTCACGGTGCTGACCGTGTTCGTATTCCTGAACTCGTGGCGCTCGACGGTGATCACGGGGCTGGCGCTGCCGGTGTCGCTGCTGGCGGCGCTGATCTCCGTCTGGGCCTTCGGCTTCACGCTCAACACGATGTCCCTCCTCGGCCTCGCGCTGGCCGTGGGCGTGCTGATCGACGACGCCATCGTCGTGCGCGAGAACATCGTGCGGCACGTGGAGATGGGGAAGGACCACTACACGGCGGCGAAGGAAGGGACGGCGGAGATCGGGCTGGCGGTGGCGGCGACGACGTTCTCGATCGTGGTCGTCTTCGTGCCGATCGGCATGATCAGCGGCGTGGCGGGGCAGTGGTTCCGGCCGTTCGCGCTGACCATCGCCTGCGCGGTGCTGGTGTCGCTGCTCGTGTCGTTCTCGCTCGATCCGATGATGTCGGCGTACTGGCCCGACCCGCATGGAGGAAAGAAGCGCTGGATCACGCGCGTGCTGGACCGCTTCAACGCGTGGTTCGATCGCCAGGCGGAGCGCTACCAGCGGGTGATCGGTTGGACGCTGGACCATCCGTGGACGACCATCGTCATCGTCACGGTGATGCTGATCGCGTCGCTGGCGCTGCCGGCCATGGGACTCGTGGGCTCGGCGTTCTTCCCGGTCGAGGACCGCTCGGAGTTCAACCTGGACGTCGAGACGCCGCCGGGATCGAGTCTCGCGTACACGCGCATGAAGTGCGAAGAAGCCGCGGCGACCGTTCGGGCGGCGGAGGGCGTGGCATACACGTACACCACGATCGGCGGCGAGTCGGGCTCCGTCGACGAGGCGCAGATCTACGTGCGACTGCAGCCGCGGGAAGAGCGCGACGTCCATCAGTCGGAGATCGAGCGCCGCGTGCGCGCGTCGCTGAAGCGCATCGCCGGCGCGAACGTGAGCGTCGCCAGCGGCGGCATGGGCGGCGGCAAGCAGATCCAGATGCAGCTCAAGGGTCCGGACTACGACACGCTGATGTCGCTCGGGGAGAAACTGGCCGCCGAGATGCGCCAGGTGCCGGGCGCCGCGGACGTGGGGCTGGCCACGCGCGGGCGGCGTCCGGAGATCGAGATCGAAGTGGACCGTCCGCTCGCGGGTGCGCTGGGTGTGGACGTGATGCAGGTGGCGACGGCTCTGCGCCCGGCATTCGCGGGCGTGGACGCAGGCGACTGGATGACGCCGGGCGGGGAGTCGTACGACGTCTACGTGCGGCTCGCGCCGGAGTCGCGGACCTCGGTCGCGGATCTCGCGTCGCTGCCGCTGTCGCCCGCGGCTTCGATGACGCCCGATCCTGCCGCTCCCGCCCCCACCGCGCCTGCCGCCATGATCCCCCTCGGCCAGGTGGCGAAGATCCGCCAGGGCATCGGACCGGGCGAGATCCAGCGGCTCGACCGCGAGCGCGTCGTCACCGTCGGTGCGAATGCCGAAGGGCGCCCGCTGTCCGCCGTCATCGGCGGCATCCAGCAGCGCGTGACCAACGTGCCGCTGCCACCCGGCTACGTGCTGTCGCAGGGCGGCGAAGGCGAGGAGTCGCAGGAAGTCTTCGGCGACATGTTCGCCGCGATGGGCATCGCCATCCTGCTGATGTACTTCGTCCTCGTGCTGCAGTTCGAGAGCTTCCTCGACCCGCTGGCCATCCTCCTCAGTCTGCCGCTCTCGCTGATCGGCGTCATGCTCGCGCTGCTGATGACGGGCGACACGCTGAACATCATGAGCATGATCGGCGTCCTGCTGCTGATGGGCATCGTCGCGAAGAACGCCATCCTGCTGATCGATTTCGCGAAATGGCGCACCGACGAAGGCATGCCCCTGCGCGAGGCGCTCGTCGAAGCCGGCCGCATCCGCCTGCGCCCCATCCTCATGACGTCGCTCGCCCTCATCGCCGGCATGATCCCGGTGGCGATGGGCATCGGCGAAGGCGCCGAATTCCGCGCCCCCATGGGCCGCGCGATCATCGGCGGCGTGGTGACGTCCACGCTGCTCACGCTGCTGATCATCCCCGCGATCTACGAGCTGATGGCGAAAGGGCGGGGGCGGGCGGTGGGCGCGTTCAAGCGGATCACCGGCCGCGGGAAGTGAGCCGCCGGTATACTCTGAACGATGCCTGCGACCTCCCGGCGGATGCATTACACGTACGCCGAGTATCTCGCGCTGGAAGAAGAGAGCTCGATCCGGCACGAATACCTCGACGGGGAGATCTATGCCATGGCAGGCGGCACGCCCGATCATGCCGCCCTGGCCGCGGCCGTGCTTTCGATTCTCCGCGCGCAACACCCGCGCGGTTACCGCGTGTTCTCGTCGGATCTCCGCGTCCGCATTTCCGCGACGGGCCTCACGACTTATCCCGACGGCACCGTCGTGTGCGGCGGTACGCAACGCGCCCCGGAAGATCCCGTCGCCGTGACGAACCCTCTCGTGCTCGTCGAAGTGACGAGCAACTCCACCGAAGATTACGATCGCGGCGAGAAGCTCCGGCAGTATCAGGCCATTCCCTCGGCGAAAGAGATCCTGATCGTGTCGCACCGCGAGCCGCGGATCACACTGCATCGCCGCGGCGAGCACGGATGGACGGTGGCCGAGGCGGGTGCGGGTGAGTCTCTGGCGCTGGAGTCGATCGGCGGAGTGATGCAGGTCGACGACGTCTATCGCGACGGACTGGAAGACGCCTCGAGAGGCTGAGCCGGTTCCTCGGCGCCGGGCGCGTACCTCTGCGCGAGCAGGCGGTAGGCCTTCGAACGCCGCGCCAGCGTCGTTGCCAGAAGGCCGATCGCGCCCGCGGTCGTGAACACGAGTGCGATGCCGCGGCCCACGCCCGTTCCGAACCAGCTGCCGATCAGCTCCACGCCGCGGCCCGTGGTCATGAACGGAATGAACACGAACTGTGCGATCGGTCCGATGAAGAACGCGGTGACCGGTGACGCGGATTGCTCGATGCTGTGTGCGAATCCGAAGACGCGGCCGAGGCGCTCCGGCGGGACGACCTTCTGGAAGATGGTCTGCTCGATGGCTTCGACGAAGGGGAACAGGAAGAGCCAGATGAAGACGCCGATCGCCAGCAGCACGATCGAAGGCTGGATCGTGAAGAAAATGCACACCGTCCAGACGATGGTGTTGACGCGGAAGAGCGCGCGCAGTGGATCCGAGCCCAGGCCGCGGCGATGGATGTACAGCCCTCCCAGGATCATGCCCAGGCTGAGGAGGCCCCACAGCAGCCCCCACACCTGCACCGAGACCATCGAGAGGCCGTATGCGTCCATGAGGGCGAAGAAGACGCCGCCCAGGAAGTTGTTGAACGTCGTGAAGAAGATCAGCGCGAACAGGCCGGGGATGTTGCGCACGACCCGGATCGTGCCGCGCAGGTCGATCTCTTTTTTCTGCGGATGCTCGGCGGAAGGCTCGGGCCTGTTCTCGTGCACGGGGATCAGGGACAGCGCGACGATGGCGAGGACGGTGGCTGCAATCGCGATGAGCAGCACGAGCCGCATTCCTCCGAACGCCAGGGTGATGCCGCTGGCCACCGACGTGATGCCGAACGCGACTCCGATGACGGTCCCGAACAGGCCGTTCGCGCGATCGCGCCGGTCCTCGGGGACGATGAACGCGACCAGCGTCGGGACGGCGATGTTGTAGATGCTCCCGGTGATCGTGCCGCCGAGGAGCACGACGGCGAAGAGCCACAGGCGCGGGCTGGCCACCGAGGTCCACGCGCTCGCGGGCGTGAGCTCCAGCAGCGCCAGTCCGGCCACGAAGAAGAGCAGCGTCACGATCGACGACCCGAGCATTGCGAGCTTCTTCCGGTTGTGGTCCACGATCGAGCCGAACCACAGGCCCGACACCATGGCCATCACCAGAAACGCACCGCCAAGGGTGGAGGTGGAGACGACGGAGCGCGTCGAGAGGTAGATCCAGAAGGTGAGCGCGAACCACACGAAGTTGTTCGCGGTCACGACGAGCAATGCGACACCGAGGAGTTTGTAGAAGGTGGTCATGCGTACTTCTCCTCCCGCTCCGCCTGACCACTCACTCCGAGTCGTGTCGGCTCGTCACTGGATGAAATCGTATATCAGGAGTCCACTCCGCGTAGCCGGGTGACGGAACCCGCGCGGCTCATTCCGGGGAACGAGCCGCTCCGTCAAAGGCCGCGACACGGGAACGCCCGCAGAAAGACTCGGATTGTTGCCGTTTTCTTCATTTCCATCGGGGATTTCCGAGGATAATGGCAGCCACACACAAATCCGGCTTTCAGTCCATCTGGCAAGGCCGCTCGTCTCGAGGGACGCGCCCCCGACGGGGCGGAGCTTTGCTCGCGCAGATCGACCGGAGGCGTTCCGTCCCGGCCCATGTTGGATCTACTGAATCTTCTTTGTCACGGCTACGTTGCCACGCCGATCGTTGAGGCACTGCGCCGGCACGGGCTGTTCGAGCTGCTCGAAACAGGATCGTTTCGGCGCCGTGACTGGCTGATTCGCAAGCTCGGGGCGAGCTCCGGATATCTGACGGTTGCGCTGCACGCGCTCGAGTCGCTGGGCTGGCTCGAACGGAATGGCGATGACGCCTGGCGCGCCACGGCCCGCGCGGACAGCGGCCAATTCGACCTCGACCTGACCGCGCTGTACGCGGCCGAGCCGCGAGCGCTGCTCCGCGACGCGGATCCCGCGCGGCAACTGGCGGAGCGGATCGAGAAGGTCCTGGATCGTGGCGCCGATGGGCTGGTGCACGGAGCGATCGTTCCTCCGCTCATCACGGCGCTTCAGGAAGACGGCGCCGATCGATTCTCCCGGACGCTGGCGCGCGTGGATGCGCGCCTGGCCCGTGCGATCCGTGCGCTGTTCGTCCGGCAGCAATGGCTGGCGGATGACGGCGACACGCTGACTCCCGCCGGGGAGCACGTACTGCAGACGCGCGTCTTCACGATCGCGGTCTCCTACCGGCCGATGCTCCACTCCATGGAGCAGTTGCTGTTCGGCGATGCCGCGGGCGTGTTCCTCCGCAACGAGGCGGGCGAGGAAACGCACGTCGACCGGCGCCTCAACGTCATCGGCAGCGGCCTGCAGCACGAGAGCTATTTCCACGACATCCGGCAGAAGGTCGTCGACATCTTCAACGAGGAGCCGCTGGAGGCGCAGCCGCGGGCGGTCGTGGACGTCGGCTGCGGCGACGGCTCGCTGCTCGCGCAGGTCCATCACACGATTCGCGAGCACACGCTGCGCGGCCGGCATCTGGACCGGCTGCCGGTGCGTCTGGTCGGTGTCGACTACAACCGGGAGGCGCTGGAAGAAACGGCGCGCACGCTCGCGGACGTCGAGCATCACACGCTCCACGGCGACATCAATCGTCCCGAGGAGCTCAGGCGCGCGCTGGAGCGCATCGGCGTGACGCGGGACCAGCGCGTCCTGCACATTCGCTCGTTCCTGGACCACAACATCCACGTGAGTGCGCGGCAGCAGGCCGACGAGTCCCTGGCCGTCCTCGCGGCCGGTCAACCCGGCGCCTATCTCGACCGGCGCGGACGGCTGCTCGACACCCTCGCGGTGCTGACCCGCTGGCAGCAGCATCTGCGCGACTGGGCGCAGAGCGTCGGCGATTCCGATCTGCTGATCCTCGAAGCGCACGCGCTGCCGGCGGACGTCATCCAGCGGCAACTGGCGAGCTCCGAGAACTTCTACTTCGACACCATCCACCGCCTCTCCCATCAGTACCTGATCGGCGCGGAGGCGTTCCTCACCCTGGCGGCCGGTGTCGGGCTGTTCAACGACGCGCCGGTCAAGCGCTACCCCAAGCTGGCCGGTTTCTGCCGGATCAGCATGCACCACCTGCGCAGGCGCGATTACGTCGTGCGTCATGCGGCCGCGGGAGATCTGAAGAGTCTGTACCGGCTGGAGCGGCTCTGCTGGCGGAAGCCGCTGCGGGCCACGCAGCGGCAGATCCGCACCCGTCTGCAGCAGTACCCGCAGGGGCAGTTCGTCCTCGAGAGAGACGGTGTGGTGCTCGGCGCGATCTACAGCCAGCGGATCGACAGCATCGACGCGCTGAAACGGTGTCATGCGGGCAATGTCGAGACGCTGCACCGGCCGGATGGTCCGCTCGTCCAGTTGCTCGCCGTCAACGTCGACCCCGCCGTCCAGAACCTTGGCTATGGCGATCAGTTGCTCGAGTTCATGCTGCAGCGCTGCGGCGTGATGACCGGAGTCACGCAGATCGCCGGCGTGACCGTGTGCAGGAGCTACGACGCGAGCGGCTCGCTGCCCTTCGAGGAGTACATCCGCAGGAGCGGTGCGGATCAGGATCCGGTGCTGGCCTTTCACCGGTCCCACGGGGCCGCGGTGGCCGAGGTGCTGCCCGGCTACCGGCCGCGTGACGAGGCGAATCGCGGGCACGGCGTCCTGGTCCTTTACGACGTCCATGCGAGAGCTTCGCAGAGCCAGAGGGCCGCGCCGGCAGCGATCGCGGCGACGAGCGACGGCGACGTCCGCGAGTTCGTCGAGAGCACGACGAAGCTGCTGCTCGGCGCCGCCAGGGACGCCTTCGCATTCGACCGCCCGCTGATGGAGATGGGCCTGAACTCCGCCGACCTGCTGGCCCTGCAGCGGCAGCTCGAGCAGAGATTTCAGCGAGCCCTGAAACCGGGATTCTTCTTCGAGCACAGCACGGCCGCGAAGATCGTGGCCTATCTGACGTCGCGTCCTTCGACGGCGGTCTCCATCGAACGGATCGCGGAAGCGGCGCCCGCGGACATCGCCGTCATCGGCATGTCGTGCAAGCTCCCGGGCGGGATCGAGACGCCGGAGCAGTTGTGGGAAGTGCTGGCGGCGGAGCGATCGGTGATCGGCTCGTACCCGGCGGGACGGGGAGAGTGGCCGTCGGGCGCCGCGTGGGCCGGGATCGATCGGGGAGGCTTCGTCCACGACGTGGACGCCTTCGACGAGTCGTTCTTCCGGATGTCCCCACGCGAAGCGCAGATGACCGACCCGCAGCAGCGCATCCTGCTGGAGCTGGCGTGGGCCTGTCTCGAGAACGCGGCCGTGCTGCCGGAGGCGTTGAAGGGCACGAGCACGGGCGTGTTCATCGGTGCGAGCAACGCCGACTACAGCCGCCTGATCCAGGAAGCGGGACTGGAGATCGAGGCGCATTACGCCACCGGCAGCGCGCTGGCGGCGCTGGCCAACCGCATCTCCTATTTCTTCGACCTCTCCGGCCCCAGCCTGCTGATCGACACGGCGTGCTCGTCGTCGCTGGTGGCCCTGCACGCGGCGATGCGATCGCTGCGGGCGGGGGAATGCCCGGCCGCGCTGGTCGGCGGGATCAACGTGATCTGTCACCCGCATCTCTCCATCGCCTATCGCAAGGCCGGGATGCTGGCGCCGGACGGACGCTGCAAACCGTTCGACGCCGCGGCCAACGGATACGTGCGCGCGGAAGGCGCGGTGATGCTGCTGCTCAAGCCCCTGGCCCGCGCTCTCGCGGACGGCGATCCGGTTCACGCGGTCCTCAAAGGGAGCGCCGTGAATCACGGTGGGCTGGCCGCGGGTCTGACGGTGCCCAATCCGCGGAAACAGAGCGAGCTGCTGCTGGCCGCGTGGAAAGACGCGGGCATCACGCCGCAGGACCTCAGCTACCTCGAGGCCCACGGCACCGGCACCTCCCTCGGCGATCCGATCGAGATCGAGGGGATCCAGACGGCGTACGGCACGTCCGGCTCCTGTGCCATCGGTTCGGTCAAGGGCAACCTCGGCCACCTCGAGCCGGCCGCCGGGATCGCCGGTCTGCTGAAGGTGATCGTGGCCCTGCAGCGGCGCCGCATCCCCGCGTCGATCCACTTCGAGAAGCTGAATCCGCGCATCTCTCTCGACGGCCCGCTGTCGATCGCCACGAGATCGCAGCCGTGGGCCGGCGAGCGTTTGCGGCTCGCGGGTGTGAGCAGCTTCGGCTCGGGCGGAGCGAACGCGCATGTGGTGGTGCAGGAGGCCATGGAGCGCCGGCTGCCAGCCGGCCGGTCCGCCGGCGGCTCGCCGGCGCGCGTCATCCCGTTGTCGGCCAGAACCGGCGAGCAACTGCGGCAGCGGGCGCAGGACCTTCTGCGGCACCTGCGCGTGAACGAGATCGACCTCGCCGCTCTGGCCCACACACTCCAGGCGGGCCGGGAAGCGATGAAAGAAAGAGTGGGCTTCGTCGCCCGCTCGGTCGAAGAGCTGACGGCGAAACTGCAAGCGTTCGTCGACGGCGAGTCCGTTGCCGATGGCGGCTCCGAGCTGCTGGACGCATGGACTCGCGGAGCGAAGGTCGATTGGAATCCGCTCTCCGGCGAGGCTCCACTGCGCCGGGTCAGCCTGCCCACGTATCCGTTTGCCCGGGAGCGGCATTGGGTCCGGAAAGCGACGGCGGCCGGACCGGCGAGGCTGCATCCGCTGCTGCACGCGAGCACGTCGCCGCTGCTCGTGCAGAGCGACACGGCGGAACTGCGCGGCGGGATGCGAAAGCTTCTGAGCCTGCCGTCGTATCCGTTCGCGCGAGAGCGGCACTGGACCGCTTCGGCACCTGCCGGGCCCGCGGTGCTGCATCCGTTGTTGCACACCCGGACGTCGGAGCTCGTCGCACAGAACGCCGCGACGACGGCAATCGCGCCTGCGCTGCTGACTCTGCCCACGTATCCGTTCGCGAGGGTGCGGCACTGGATCGACGCCTCCGCGCCGGAAGCCGCGCAGCCGCTGCTCTTCGAGGAGTACTGGCGCGAGGAGCCGCTGCACGGGGAGCTTCCGCCGGACGATCGGCGGACGATCGTGTTCGCCGAGGGAGGGGAGCGTCCGGATGTGCGCGCGGCCCTGAAGGGCGCCATGGGACCGTTATCCATTGTGTATGCGTGGGCGCGCGGCAAAGGTGAGGCGGGTGTCCACGCGCTGTTCGAGCTCTTCGACGCCGTGCGCGAGTCCCGGGCTCACGTGGCGCAGGTGACGCTGGTCGGCCACTACGACACCGCGTCGCGGGAGAGTTGCTGGGATTACGCATGGATCGGTTTCGAGCGGTCGTTGTCCCTGCTCCTGCCCGACACGCAGATCTCGGTGCTCTATACCGACAGGCACACGCCGCAACAGCTCGCGGACGCGGCACGCCACGGCGGTGTGATCCGGTACGACGGCGACCGCCGCCATGTGCTGGCCGTCCGTCCGGCCCCCTGTCATCCCGAGCGTCGAGCGAGGGACCTGGGTGGGCGGGGCGCTGAGCCCATGCCCGACGCCCCA
>DASUSN010000017.1:0-22874 GCA_036375075.1 Thermoanaerobaculia bacterium
GGCTAGGCTTTCGCGGCTCTCGCTCTGGTGGATTCGCCTGGGCATCGCCGTCGAGCGCATCGTTCCCGGCCACCCGGAACAGAACGGCGCGCACGAGCGGATGCACCGTACGCTCAAAGCCGAAACGGCGCGACCACCCGATCAGACGATGGAGCGTCAGCAGAGGCGCTTCGACGAATTCCGTCACACCTACAACCACGAACGTCCGCACGAGGCGCTCGGGCAGAAGCGGCCGGCGACGATCTATCGTCCGTCGCCACGGTCCTATCCGGAGACGCTTCCGCCGATCGAATATGCCGGCCATCTGGAGACCCGGAAGGTCGGACAGAACGGGATGATGCGCTGGAAGAACGGCCTGATCTTCACGAGCAAGACGCTGCGCGGCGAATGGGTCGGACTCGAGGAGATCGACGACGGTATCTGGTCGCTCTACTACGGACCGGTGCTGCTCGCTCGCTTCGATGAACGGGAGATGCGGTTCTATGGGTGATTCCTGTGCGAGAGAGAGGCGTCGGAGCACGACGCATCGAGAGTTGATCCCCCACGTGATCGAACAACCGATCATCGTGTCGACAGCGTCTATCGAGCGAATTGAATCAGTTGCTGACGCTCCGCGAAGTAGGGTGTTCAGCGAGGAAAGATCGACCGTCGAGTGGTCGAACGACAGTCACAAGGTGTAACCTATGTGCCCGGTCTGATCTGTCACCCATGTTCCCGGCCGCACGCCAAAGTTAGCCGGCAGGCTACTACGCATGTCACGTCCAACCAGGTCCGCCACTGGGACAAAAATGACGGGTAGATCTCTTTCGAGTGCGACCGATAGTTCGAGGCGGACCCACTGCGAGCAAAGCAGGTCGGGCGTCACAATTGCCAAAAGGGCGTCCGCTCTGTGTAGGGTCGCAAGCACGTGCTCCTGAGGGTCGTCACTCTGGTTATCTAGCACGTCGATGTAGGGCTCGCCGTATCTCGATATAAGAGGCCGTACTCGGCCAAGCAGATCCGCCGTCACGACTCGGTCGCGTTGCGTATAACTTACGAAAATAAGCGGTCTATTCATGAGCAGTGGCTACGGTGCGAACAAACGATGTATTGTCGATGATGCCGCCGAGGTAAAGCGCAAGGAGAATGGCAACGACACAGCCTAAGACCATGTAGAAGAACATCGACCAGTTGAATAGAGCGTGGATTGCTCGGCCCGATGGGCTGCGGTTCTCACGCGCCTCCGAGAGCGGCATACCAACACCGTCTGTGTACTCGATAAGAGCATGCCTAGCCCCGATCCCCTCGGCCAACTTCTTCATGCGGGCACGGAGCTTCTCCTGGTAGTAATAACTCTGAGCGTCGAGAAGCCAGAAGACAACGATCGCGATCAGCGCGCCAACGAAGAAGGCAGCATCCAGTTGCTTCCCGGTAAGCGTCGCGAGCAGCGTGGCCGCGGCAAATACGACCGTGACGCAGAGCTTCTTCAACTCGAAACAGTTCGCACCGAACTGCGTCACCGCTTTGTGAAGTTGCTCGATTTGAGCCTCATCGAGCTTGTCGCGTGTCTCAAGCGACGTCGTGTCCGCCGCTGGCGGTACCGGCGACGTCCCGCTGGGCTTACGCAGGAGCAACCACATCAGCACGGAAGCCGCCGCGGCGACAAGCATCGCCTCATTCTACGTCGGGCGAGTCACGCCCGGGTGCGTTCTGCCCCGCCTCCGGAGCGCGGTAAGTGTGCAATCGCGGATTGCCTGATGTCGGTGCCGCGACGTGTGATTCGTCCGGCTAACGGCAATGGTTTTAAGTTAAGGATTTCAGAGACCAAGTTGAGGTGCCGCGGCCACTTACCGTCGCTCTTCGACGGTCGTTTTCGGCATATCTGAGTAGCGCAACGGCGCTGTCGATTCCAAATATGGCCGGTTGTCGGGCTTCGTGATATCGCGGCTCTCTCGACAAATCCTTAACTTAAAACCATTGCGGCTAACGGATCTCACGCTAAGCTGTGCGGCCGCGGCCCACGTGCCGAAGCCGAAGCGGCGCGGCGGTTGCTGCGAATGACATTCGGAGAACCGAATCGCGAACTGCAACCGCCGTGACGCCGTCGCGCTGGCGACGAGGCAGCCGGCTCGGCCGGCGGGACGAAGCCGGGCCGCACCAGCTTCAGCGTTAGGCGCCCGCTTCGCGGCTGCCCGTTGAGTCATACTCTAGGGGTGCTGAACGTCTTGTACGACACCAATGCTCTTTACAAGCCGCAGACGTTGCGCACGCTAGCCGCCAGGTCCGACACGATCATGTGGGGCGCGATGGTACATGTCGTCGAGACGGTTGCCGATATCGTTGACGAACAAAGCTTTCGTGAAGCACGCTCGCATTTGCGCCTTCTGCTGGAGGTAAGTCCGACGCACTTCTTACCTAACGCTGATACCCTGTTTCGGATGGCGCTCGGCGTCACCGAGGACTCAGACGAGGTACGGCGCTGGCGGCAATTGGCCGAAATGATCGCCAATGCGGAAAGCCTCGCCGACCTAGATTTGGATTTTGAGGCGGCGCGTCGCCAGAGAGAGGAACACGGACGCGCGTTTCTAGTGCCCATGAGAGAGGTCATGATTCCCTCGATTCAGCCGCGGGCGGATACAAGCGACCAAAGCTTCAACATTCGTTTGCCTGCTGCCGAGCTGCAGCGCTTCCGCAACTTTCTTTTTTCGGACGCCGGCCGCCGTGAAGTGACACGCGGATGGATGGCGCGCCAGGGATGGGACAGAATGGCGCTTCCGAGTAGGCTGTGGGATCGAGCACACGAGGTTCTGGAGGCGTACTACCAGACGTATCGCGGATATGCGGTCAACCTGTTCGAACGGAGTCTGAAGCCGCGGGCCAATGACGCACTTGATCTTGACCTTACGTTAGCGCTGTGGGAGCCGTGCTGGCTCTTCGTTAGCGGCGACAAGCGGTTGCGGCAGGCGATGATGACCGGCGGCGTGCCCGCAAACAAGTTCGCCGACGTTGGCACCCTCGATCCGGCGATTCTCGACATGTCGGGTTGTTCCGACGTGGCTGAGAGCTGATCGGCGAGATCTTCTGCCGGCCGGAGTTCGCCGCGCTCGGCACCACATCGCGCGAACGCATGTGGACGCGGAGCCGTTCCTGCGGCGTTGCGTACGCGGAACGCGTGGGTCGGTCCGCCCAACTTTAAATGGCTAGCGGGTATAGTCGCTGATTCCGCAGGGTAGCGCTGAGTCGATGCATGGCTCCGTCCGGCGTGATTCGACTCATGGCGTATCGAGAGGGCTGCGCACTCCGCGAGCGCCGTGCCGCAGGTCGAGCCACGGTAACGGCTGCTCGAGCACGTGCCGGTAAAGGAAGAGCAGGGCCGCCAGTGCCTGGTGTTGTGTGGACGCGCTGACCGTGCGGTCGACGGCGAGGTGGCTGAGGAATGCATTGACCTCGGTTGCGCCCATCGCCGAGGGATGGCGTTTGCCGTGGTACAGGATGAACCGGCGGATCCATTGAACGTACGCTTCTTCGGTTTGAGGACTGTAGTGGCGAACGCGAATGGCGATCCTGACGCGGTCGAGGAGGTTTCGGCGGCTCCGGCATGCGCCGAGGCTTCCTCGGCCGTTGGAGGATTGCAAGTTTCTCCAGGGAGTGGGGGTTCCGGGGCGGAAATGTCGCATAACGCGTTATGCCACCAGGTTCAAGCGATCGTGTTTCCATTTTGGGGTCACGGACGCGGCGACCGGATCATCGTGTGGGCCCGCCCGTAACCCCCTCCGTCCCCCTCTGTGCCTCTGTGTCTCTGTGGTGAATGCACATGCCCCGCAAGCCGTAACGGTGCGGCTCGGATCGCGTTCGTATTCACCACAGAGATACAGAGGCACAGGGCGGCAGAGCCGCAATCAACGGTCATCTGTATGGAGTTGCGGAGGCAGTCGCCTCCGCTGTTGGATTCGCACGCCTATCGCGGCGAGGCACCCGAATAGGAAAGCGGAGGCGAGGGCCTCCGCACTCCAAAATGGTCGGGAAATTCTTTGCGCCGCGCGACCGCTTCCGGGCACACGCCGTGGGCTCACTCCGCATCCGGACCGCGGGTCGTCTTGGCGCGCCCCTTCCGGCGCTTGCGTGGCCGGCCGCGCAGCTTGCGCAGCTCGCGCTTCATCGCCAGGACCTGCGCGCCGACTTCGCTGTTCGGGTCGGAGGCCTCGGGCAGTCGCTTGAGGGCGCGGTAGACCTCCATCCACCAGCGGTTGTATTCAAGGACCCGCTGCTGGTACTCGGCCTGCCGTTGCTTGTCCTCTTCGATGCGCTTGCGCTGCTCTTCGCGCTCGATCACGTTCATCACGATGCCCTGCTCGAGGGTGTCGGCCCAGGCGCGCGTGGAGATTCGGGGGTTGCCGGGTTTGACCACGCCGGCACGGGCGCGGCGGATCTGGCGGCGCAGTCCGGTCAGCGTGGGCACATTCGGCAGCCACGGAACCGGAGGGAGTCCGGCCTGGATGCGCAGATAGGCTGCCTCGATGCGTTCTTCCCAGCGGAGGGGGGGCATCTCGGGGTCATCGCGGTCTTTGCGTTTCATGGGCGTGCTCCTCGATCGCGCGGGAGGAAAACGACCGGGCGCGCGAGCGCGCCCGGTCTCCCTCCCATCACAAGATTACGGCTTCGGGCTGCCGGGTGCCGCGGAAGACGGTGCCGGGGACGGCGATTGCGCCGCCTCGCCGCTCTTTTTGCGGCGGGTGACGCGTTTCAACCGCTTGATCTCCTCCACGTGCGGCCGCAGCACGGCGTTGGCGGGATCGCGGGCCAGCTGGGTCCCGATGCTGACGGCCTGCGCGGCGATGAGCGCGACGCGCTGGCGCCGCACGAGGTTGGCGCCGGCGACGCCCTCGAGCATCGTCCGCAGCTCGTCCTCCACCGCCGTCCAGCGGTTGGCCTCGTCGTACAGCCGGCGGACGCCGTCGGCCTTCTGCGCGACGGCCAGCGAGACCTGGTCGTGCGCGCCGATCATGTTGATCGAGGCCTGCAGCACGGGATTGGACGTCTTCGCGCGGCGGCGCAGCAGCTCCCGCTCGGCGCCGGTCAGCGGTGTCACTTCTCCGATTTGCCCGCGCATGGCGCGCAGTTGCTCGACCACCGCTTCGGGCTCGAGCGTCGATACCGGCTGCGGAAGGTCCGCCGCGGCATTGGGATTCCGGGGATTCTGGGTAGCCATGTTCTTTCTCCTGAGCTTCGAGAGCATGGCCGGTGGAGACGACGAGCACTTGTGCACGAGCGCAGGCGACCACCGGCTGGAGCGGCCGGCAACGCGCCGGCTTCTCCGGTTGATGTTTCTGGAAAGTGCGCACACTTCCAGAGCCCGCGGCGGAAGGAGCTTCGCTCGACTTCCGCAGGGATGAGATCGGTCGCACTTAAGCCAGCGCTGTCGTCTCACCCGTTCGCCGCCCAGGCCGAGGCTCTTTCGATCCTCGACCCAAGGCTCAAAAATTTAGAGTCGAATTGGCTGGATGTCAAGGAGAGATCGCGGCTCCGACGCGGTGTGTCGGGCCTCCGACGCAGTGTGTCGGGGCTCCGACGCGGTGTGTCGGGCCTCCGACGCAGTGTGTCGGGGCTCCGACGCGGTGTGTCGGGGCTCCGACGCGGTGTGTCGGGGCTCCGACGCGGTGTGTCGGGGCTCCGACGCAGTGTGTCGGGGCTCCGACGCGGTGTGTCGGGGCTCCGACGCAGTGTGTCGGGGCTCCGACGCAGTGTGTCGGGGCTCCGACGCAGTGTGTCGGGGCTCCGACGCAGTGTGTCGGGGCTCCGACGCAGTGTGTCCGTCCTCCGTCCCACTCTGTGCCTCTGTGTCTCTGTGGTGAATGCGAGCGCGATCCAAGGCGCACCGTCGCGGACTTGCGGCGCGCGTGCATTCACCACAGAGACACAGAGGCACAGAGTGGGACGGAGACGATTCGATGCCGAGTTGTCATTTTTGCCCGTATCGCCCGGCCAGCAGCTGCTGGGCGCGGGTCACCACCGCGCGGCATTCTTCAGCGGTCAGCGGCTCGAACGACGACGCCCACTCGCGCCGCTCGGCGAAGTCGGGGAACTTCGGGGCCTCGCCCCAGCGCCAGTCGGGATGCTGCGCGCGCGGGCTCCTGCCCAGGAGGTGCATGTGCACGCGGCGATGCTCGGGCGCCGTCTTCGGCCCTTGCGGCTCGGCGGCGTCGTTCAGGGCCCAGTTTCCGGCCTCCCAGTAGTTGATGCAGCCGCCCGCGAGCTGCGGCAGGACGTCCAGCATCGCGCGGCCGGTCGCGGCGACGAGGAACGACCATCGCGTCAGTTCCTCGGCGGTCAGCTCGCTGCGCTCCCACACCTCACGCGGCGGGTTGACGATCAGATTGCCGCCGTCGTTGCGGTCGACGAGCGGGAGCTCGGGGAGCACGATCGAGCCGCCGGTCCCTTCGAAGAGCTTCATCGATCCATCTTCCTCCGTCCCACTCTGTGCCTCTGTGTCTCTGTGGTGAATGCGAACGCTCCTCGCAGGCGGCACGTGGGTATTCACCACAGAGACACAGCGCGGCAGAGCCGCCACCAAGCACGCCGGAGGCGTGGGTCGAGGGTAGCCGGTGGTTGAGCGCGATAGCGCGATACCACCGGTACGAAGGCGTCCCCTCCAATGCGTCCCGGAGGGACGCCAGAGGTGCTGTGACCTGGCGCCCCTCCGGGGCGCAACGGAGATGCAACCTGGCGGTCCGGTGGTATCGCGCTTCGCGCTCAACCACCGGCTACCCTCTGTTACGCCTCCGGCGTATGGCTTCGCCGCGAAATACAGAGGCACAGAGTGGGACGGAGGACGCTAGCGCAGCCCGGCGATGACGTCTGGCAGCGTCCCCACCTCGAACGGTTTCCGCAGCACGCCGCCCACGGCGTTGCGGTCGATGAACTGCAGGGACTCGTCGGTGGCCGCGGTCATGACGATGGTCTTTTTGAGCAGGTCGGCGCGGCGGAGGACGAGGTGGCGCAGGACGTCGAAGCCGCTCAGGTGCGGGAGCATCAGGTCCAGCAGGATGCAGTCGTAGTCGCCGTGCAGCAGGCGCTGGATGGCCGTGTCGCCGTCCGTCACCGTCGTGACCGAGCAGGTCGACGCGAGCGCGGACTCGATGCGGTCCGTGATCATCGGCTCGTCCTCGACCAGCAGCACGCGCGTCGCCGACGGCTCCGTCACTTCCGGCGCCGAGGGGGCGGCCGCTTCCACGGAGCGTCCGCGCGCGACGACGAAGCGCGTCACCGCGCCGATCAGCTTGTCCCGCGTCAGCGGCTTGCAGATCCAGCCGTCGGCGTCCGACGCCTCGAACAGGCGCCGCACGTGCCCCTCGTCGAGGGCCGACACGAGGACGATGGGGATGTTCTGCCGCGAGCGGATGAGGGCGCCGAGGCGGTGGCCGGGGATCTGGGGGAGCTCGATGTCGACGAGGGCAAGGTCCGGCGTGGACGTCGTCAGCACGTTGGCCAGCTCGGACAGGGAGCCGGCGCTGACGGTCGAAAATCCCTCCGCCGCGCAGAGCCGCGCCGCCTGCGCTCGGAACGAGACGTTGTCGTCGACGATCAGGACGGTGAGCATGGGACCGCGGAGCACTCTACCATTGTCGCGAATGGCCGCACGATCGTCTTCCCGCGCCTCTCTCCTCCTCGGCTCCACGGCCTCGGCCTGGATCGTCTGGGCCGCGGACGCCGTCACGCCCGGTGACCTCGGCCACGGCATCGTGCCGCGCACGATCTACGGCCTGACCGGCATCGTCATGGCGCCGTTCCTCCACGCGAACCTGCAGCACCTCCTGGCGAACACGATCCCCTTCGTCATCCTCGGCGCGGTGATCCTGCTGCGCGGCGCGCGGGCGTTCACGTTCGTCGCCGTCGTGAGCGCGCTGATCGCCGGGGCGGGCACGTGGCTCTTCGGCACGCCCGGGACGATGCACATCGGCGCGAGCGGCGTGGTGTTCGGCTTCTTCGGCTACCTGCTCTTCCGCGCGTTGTACGACCGGCGCATCAGCTCCTTCCTGATCGCGCTGGTGGTGGCGGTGCTGTACGGCGGCTCGCTGCTGATGTCGATCATCCCGGCCCAGGGGATCTCGTGGAGCGGCCATCTGTTCGGCTTCATCGGAGGCATCACCGCGGCGCGCATGCGCTACGGGCGGTGAATCCCCCTCCGTCCCCTCTGTGGTCTCTGTGTCCTCTGTGGTGAATCGTCTCCCTCCGTGCTTTGCACCGAAAAGAGACCGATTCACCACAGAGAACACAGAGACCACAGAGGGGACGGAGGGCGACATCTGAATTACGGGCGCGAACGTAATTCGGATCATGAGTCCGATCTCGCGACGACGTCTGCTCTCGACCACCGGCAAGCTCGCTCTCCTCGCATCGGCAGGACCGCTCTCCCCCGCCCTGGCCGACGCCGCCGTCAGGCGGGAAACGGAGCCGGCGGCGCAGACGCGCCGGGAGCGCGTCTATCAGGCGCGGGTGCGGGCGGCGCAGTTCGTCCGCGACCAGGCGGAGGAGCACGCGAAGCCGAACGGCGACGAGGAGCGCTACCCGCGCCGGTGGAACAGCTTTTCGAAAGGCCTGCCGCACGACGGCACCGGAGAGGTGAGCCGCGAGGTCTACGCGGCGTACCTCCGCGCGCTGGAGAGCGGCCGGCACGAGGAGCTGGAGCAGGTGCCGCTGGGCGGGTATCTGAAGCTGAGCGATCCGCAGGCGGCGTTCGCGATCGACCTCACCGGTCCGGACGCCGCCCAGTTGCCGCTCCGCACCCCGCCCGCCCTGGCCTCGGCGGAGCTGGCGTCGGAGGCCGTGGAGCTGTACTGGCACGCGCTCCTGCGCGACGTGCCCTTCAACGACTACGACTCGCACCCGCTGGTCGCCGAGGCGGCCGCGGAGCTCTCGTCGCTGAGCGACTTCCGCGGCCCGAAGGACGGCGGCGCGGTGACGCCGCGCACGCTGTTCCGCGGCGTGACCCCCGGCGGCCTGCGCGGGCCGTACGTCTCGCAGTTCCTCCTCCGCGACGTCCCCATGACGCCGATCCGCATCCCGCAGAAGATCCGCACGGCGGTGCCGGGACGGGACTTTCTGACGACGCCCGCGGACTGGCTGAACATTCAGAACGGGCAGCTCGCGCATGTGAATACGTTCGACGTCACGCCCCGCCACATCCGCAACGGCCGCGACCTCGGCGAGTGGGACCATCGCGATTTCACGTATCAGGCGGGCCTGTGTACGGCGCTGATCCTCCTGAGGATGAGCGCCCCGCTCGACGGCGCGATCCCGTATCACCACTCGCTCACGCAGGGCGGCTTCGTGACGTTCGGCGCGAGCGACATCCTCCATCTCGTGGCCACGGTCGCGAACCTGGCGCTGAAGGCGACGTGGTACCAGAAGTGGGCCGTGCATCGCACGGCGCGGCCGGAGGAGATCGGCGGACGCGTGCACTTCACGCTGACGCGCCGCGGCGACGCGCCGCTGCACCGGGAGCTGCTCGAGTCGAGGGCGGTGGAGCTGGTGCGGCAGCGCTACGGGACGGCCCTGCTTCCGCAGGCGTACCCGGAGGGCTCGCCCGCGCATCCCGCGTATCCCTCCGGTCACGCGGTGATCGCCGGGGCCTGCGTGACGATCCTCAAGGCGTGCTTCGCGGAGTCGTGGGTGCTGCCGGAGGCGTACGTCGCGAGCAGCGACGGGCTGAAGCTGGAGCGGTACAAGGGCGAGCCGCTGACGGTGGGCGGGGAGCTGGACAAGCTCGCGGAGAACGTCGCCATCGGCCGAGACTTCGCCGGCGTGCACTGGCGCTCGGACGCGATCGAGGGGATCCGCTTCGGGGAAACGTTCGCGATCCGGTACCTGCAGGAGATGAAGCTGACGGCGAACGATTTCTTCTCCGGCTTCAGCCTGACGAAGTTCGACGGGGAGCAGGTGCGGATCTAGGCGTGGCTGGCGGGGAGTTCCTCGGGTTCCTCGGGTTCCTCGGAGTTCCTCGGGGGCAACATCTGTCATCCCGAGCGTCGAGCTCGGGATGACATGCGGGGTTCCTTCCTCAGGGATTCCTCGGGATTCGGCCATCCCCCCGAGGAACTCCGAGGAACTCCGAGGAACCCGAGGAACCCGAGGAACCCGAGGAACCCGAGGAACCCGAGGAACCCGAGGAACCCGAGGAACCGCCTCACGGCGCCGCCATCCGGTACTTCAAAACGAACAGGCGGCTTTCGTTGAACGTGTGGCCGGCCACGTAGGCGTATGGGCCTGCCAGCGCGAGCGCGTCGCCGGCGAAGCCGGACGCCGGGAACAGGGTGCCGAGGACCGTGGGGCCGGTGGCGTCGACCACGGCGGCGATGCTGTCCACGGGCTCTTCGAATCCCGACGCGAAACCGGCTTCGACGAGGAACGTGCCGGAGCCTGCCATCGCGGACACGGAGAACCGCTGCGGCAGGAGGCTCTCCACGGGGCTGGACGGCGTGGAGAGGTCGAAGACCTTCGGGAAGCCGATCCCGGTCGAGACGAAGAGCCGCTGGCCGGCGATGGCCATCGCGCGGGGCGGGCCGTTCACGATCAGCGATCCGACTTCCACCGGCGCTTCCGGCGCGGACGCGTCGATGAGGTGGATCCTGCTGCCGCTGCCGAAGTCGAACGGCGACAGCTCCTCGGCCACGGCCAGGAGGCCGGCGCCGGCCGTGACTCTCGCGGCCGGACGGGGGAAGGAGAGCGCCGCCAGCCGCCGCGCCGGCGCGCCGCCGGCGACGTCGTAGAGCACGAGGTCTCCGGCGGCAACGGACAGCGTCGAGCCGGTGAGCGCGAGCGACACGGCGCCCATCGACTCCGGCAGCGGCGCGGCGAGCACCGGCCGGCCGGCATCGGAGATGTCGACGACCTGCACGCCGCCCTCTTCGGCCGCGACATAGGCGCGCGTCGCGGTCAGCCGGACGTCGTGCGCGAAGCCGGGGATGGCGATCGTCGAGCGGAGGGACGGGAACATCGGGCTGGTCACGTCGAACAGATGCAGCTCGGACGTTTCCGCGTCATTGCGGCGCGGCGTGCGCAGCGCGTCGCCCGGATTGAACGGAATGCCGACCGTGACGGCGGCGAGAGAGCCGCGCACGTCGACACCATTCGCGTAGAGCGCGGGGAACGATGCGGAGGAGATCGTCCCGGCGGGAAGCTCCGCGACGACGACGTCGATGGCCGTGATGCCGCCGCGCACCGGCGCCACGGGCGCCGAGCGGCCGAGCAGCAGCGTGCCGCCGGCGGTCGCCTCGGCCGCGATCACGAGGTTGCCGTCGACCGTCGGCACGCCGGCGAATTCGTATGCGCCCGAGGCGTCCGTCACCGTCGCCCGCGCGCCGAGCTTCACGTCCGCTCCGGCGACCGCCGCGCCGGCCGTGGTGCGCACGGTGCCGCGCACGGTCGTGAGCGGATCGGGCACGACCGGGATCGTCACCGCCGGCGCGCGCCCGGCGTTGCCGCCGAAGTCGACGGCCACGGCCTCGATCTTCATGTCCGGGCCCGCCGGGACGCGCACGGTGGTGGTGAACGGCTCGCGCAGGCTGGCAACCGGCTCCCCGTTGACGCTGACGGTCACGAGGTCCACGGCGACGTCGTCCGTCGCGGTGACCGCGACCGGGACCCTCGCGCCGGCGGTGAGCGTCGTGCCGGCCGTGGGCGCGGTGATCGACGCCGACGGCGCGATCCCCGCAGTGTCCACGATGTCGTCGTAACGGGCGATCATCAGCGCCGTGCTCCCCTCGGCGCCGAAATCGGTGCCGACGACGAACGACTCGCCGGTGAGGTAGACGAGCTGCTCGTCCGCGTCGATGCCCGTCCCGGCGTAGTCGCCGAGGGCGGAGAGGTCGAGCGCGGCGCGGAAGATCGGGCTGGCCGGATCGGCCACGTCGACGAACGGAATCGCGTTCGGGAAGAGCTGCTCGGCCAGAATCGCCAGGTTCCCGCGGACGGTGACGTCGCGGGGGACGAAGAGCTGGCCGGTGCCGGAGACGATCCGCGGCGCGGCCGGCGCCGAGAAGTCGACGATCTGCAGGCCTTCCGTGAACGCCGCGACGTAGGCCAATGTGCCCACGGTCAACACGTCCTTCGGCACGCCGGGCACGGCGATGCCGCCCACCAGGCGCGGCGCGGAGGCGGAGCTGACGTCGACGACGAGCACGTTCGGCTCCACGGCGTTGGAATGCACCAGCCCCACGGGGCCGCCGATCGAGCCGCCCAGATCGAGGGCGACGACGGCGATCGTGCCGGAGAGGGACACGCCCTTCGCGTCGTGCGCGGTCTCCATCGAGCCGGCGACGGCCGGGGCGGACGGATTGGAGACGTCGACGATCTGCAGGCCGCTCGCGCCGTCGGCGACATACGCCCGCTCGCTTTCCACCCACACGTCCTGCGCCACGCCCGGCGTATCGGCGCTGCCGAGCAGCACCGGCGCGGCCGGATTGGCGATGCGGACTACGTGCAGGCCCGCCGTCCCGGCCGCGACATAGGCGAGATCGCCGAGGATGCGGACGTCGATGGCGGTGCCGGGAAGCGGCAGCGAGCCCACGATCGCCGGCGCGGCGGGATTGCGCACGTCGACGACCTGCAGACCGGCGTTGCCGGCGGCGACGAAGGCGTAGCCGCCGCTGACCTTCACGTTGTTGGCGTAGCCCGGAATCGGCAGCACGCTCACCGGCGAGGGAGTGAACGCCTCGACCCGGACCGGGACGGCGAGGGTGAAGCCGTTCGTGGCGACGGTGACGGTGCAGGTGCCGTCGGCCACGGCGATCAGCTCGCCGTCGCGCGTGCCGAGGTTGCAGACCGCCAGGTCGCTCACCGAGTAGCTCGTGCCGCGGGCCGCCGACGTCAGGTCGAGGGTCGTGGAGTCGAGCAGGAGGCCGGTGACGGTGAGCTGCTGGCTCGCTTCGCCGAAGAGGAGATTCGGACGGAGGACGACCGCGGCCGGCGTGACGTCGACGCGGCGGAGCGCGCGGGCGAGGTCGAAGCTGCGCGGATCGAGAGGATCGGTCCCGAGCTGGACCTCGAGCCCGTCGCGGATGCCGTCGCCGTCCGTGTCGGCGGCGCGGAGGTCCGTGCCCGCCTGGAACTCGCGGAGGTTCGACAGACCGTCGCCGTCGAGATCGGCCGCGGCGTCGGAGGGATCGTTCGGATTCAGGCCCACGGCGCGCTCGAAGTCGTCGGGGATGCCGTCGCCGTCGGCATCGGCGGGTCCGCCGACGGTGAGACGCACCAGGCCGAGGGCGCCTTCGTTGACGGCGCTGACGATGGCTACGCCGTTGCCGGCGGCGGTGACCAGACCGTCCGCGGAGATCGCGACCACCGCGGCATTCGACGCGGTGTAGCTCGTGCCCGCCGCCGCGGCGGTGACGTCGCGCGACGTGCCGTCGGGATTCGTCACCACGGCGGAGAGCTGCACGGTCTCGCCGGCGGCGGCGAGGGTCGCGCGCGGCGCGGTGAGACGCAGCGACGCGGGGACGGGAAGCGGCGCGGTGAAGTTGATGGCGCCGGCGAACACGATGCCGTCGCGCGGCACGGTGAAGAGCTCGGAGACGCCGACGGTGGTCACGCCGTCGCGGACGCAGGTGGCCCGCGCGCGGACCTGGCCGAGGTTCGTGGGGACGTTGGGCAGACGCCAGAAGCCGTTCGCGTCGACGCGCGCGGTGCGGTTGAGGACCGCCACGGTGCAGCGGTCGTCGAGCTGCGCCGCGGCGGTGGTGGCCAGGCCGAGGAGCGCGACGGCGGCGAAGAGAGAGCGGATGCGCATAGCTGTAGTCGTGGTCATGGTGTTCTCCGTCGCCTCACTTGAAGATCACGCCGCTGCCGTTGCCGGACGGCCTCGCGGCCTTCCAGCGTTGATCGGGGTAGACCGAACCGGGAGGAAACAAGAGGGTGACGTAGCCGGCGATGGACAGGTCCTCGAAGTCTTTCTCCGAGCCGTATTGCTTGCCGTAGGAGGGGTCGTAATAGGTGCTTCCGGCCTGCACGATGGCGTGATCCGGGAACGCCTTCTGGGCCGGCGTGGAGCTGTGCTGTCCGGCCGCGCCGCCGAAGCTGCGAACGTCGCCATAGAACCCGCTCAGGGGACGCGGCGAATTTTCGAAGAGACATTCGCCAGGCGTGTCGCCCTCGGTGATCCCGGGAATCGGGCATTGAGGCGTCTCCCACAGCCAGTCGTATCCGTCCCCCAGATTCAGGGGCGCGAGCCTCCCGGGCGCCGCGAACGACCAGTTCTTCACCAGGAACCCGGTCGCGCAGAACTGCTGCCGTGAATCGCAATCCTTCACGTCGCGCGATTTCGAGTACACGCTCACGCGGCGGGCCGCAATGCCGTTGAGATGGAGCGTCTGGTAAAGGAGCTCCTGGTGCATGCCGCACCGGCCGCCACCATCGCGCTCGGTCTTGAGAAAGACCTCGAAGTCGTTCTGCTCCGTGTCCCGAAACGCGAAGTTCGGGGCGTAATAGACGAGCGGGCGGCCGTCCCAGGTCTTCACATTCGCGGGCGCCGTACCGGTGCTGAATCTCGACCAGGCGAAGTCGATGGCCTTCTGCTTCGTGTCCTGCGGCGGACCGGCGACGGCGAGATGAAGCGGGGTGCGGTAGATCGTCACGTCAGGCTGTTCCAGCGTGACGTAGACGACGTTCGCACTCTTGCCCGCGTCGACTTTCGATTGATCGTCCGCGCAGTTGTTCTTCGGCTTCAGGCTCCAGTCGAACTGCATCGGGTCGAAGAAGTAGGTGGTGCCGGGCAGCGTGAAGTCGATCTCGAAATCGTCGACGACGAGGGTCTTCGCGCCCTTCATGATCGTGACGTCCTTCGTCAGCTTCCCTCCAGGAAATGGGCCGTTGCCGGGATCGGAGACCGCACCTTCCAGCACGAGGTTCTCGATCGTCTCCGCCGCTGGTGGATCGACCCTGAAGGTGGCAATGACATGGATCTTCCGGCTGCCGCCGTCGAAGTTCCCGACATACGCGACCGGCTGGTTTTCTTCCGGTGGATTGGTCCGCTGCCAAGCCGGACCGAAGTTCGGAGCGATCGCGCCCTGAGTGTCGGTCAGGACGAGAAGATCGTTCAAGAACGAGACCTCGTCGATCTCCATCGTCAGCTTCACGAAGGTGATCTTCGCCTCCGCCTTCTCCGTGGTGCCGTTCGCGGTGTACCGGGCCGTGACCGTGACCATGCCGGGCGCCGCGGACTTCACCTTGGCCACGCATTCGGCCTGGCCCACGCACGGCGGAGGCGGATCGACGAACATCCCCGGGCCGGTGATGGTCCACGCGTACGACCCGTTGACCGCCGGCGTGCCGGTGCTGCCCTGCGGCCGCCCCACGGCGGTGACGAGCACGCAGGTGTTGACCAGCGCCGCCTTCGGCGCGGTCACGGTCTGCAGTGCGGCGATGCGGCGCGAGAGCGACGCCACGCGGCCGCGGCGCGCGGATGGCGGCGCGGGCGGCATCGGAACGTCGTCCTTCACGCTCACGTCCACCGTGACGCATCCGGTCGTCCCGCTGCCGGCGGGGTTGCCGCCGCAGTGCCAGCCGGCCTTGATGATGCCCACGCCCGGGTCGCTGGTCACGACGCTCCCGTCCTCGCTCACCGAGCCCGTGCCGATGGCCACGAACTGGCCGAGGTCGTGGTCGAAGGAGTACATCTCCGTGACCTCGCCCGGCCCGAGGCCGTCCACGTTCGGCATCGTCAGTTGCGCGGGCGGATCGAAGAGCACGCCCGGGGGCTGGATGGTGATCAGGAACCGCGGCTGCTGGCCGAAGCCCGGCACCATGGGCATCTTGTCGCTGTGTACCGCCGTGGCGGAGATCGTCCCCGTGCGCAGGCCGCCCGGGAACGTCGCCGAGCCGGGCGCGATGGTCAGCGAGAAGCCCGGCATCTCGGGGATGGCGATCGTGCCGCCGCGCTGCTCGTCGACGGCAACGCCGCGCGTAACGTCGATGGGGAGCATGAAGACGGGCATGCCGATGGTGTTGTCCTGGCCCGCGTTCGTGTACATCGTGAACTCGAGCGTCGGCCAGGTGCCGGGGCGCAGCGCGGTGGAGCCGTCGGCGATGAGGCGCACGTAGCCGGCCGGCACGCCGCCGAGCGTGAACTGCCCCTGCGCGTCGGTGCGCGTCTGCAGCGATGTCCCCTCGATGCGCAGCGTCACGCCGGCGATGGGGATGCTGGTGTTGTCGAGCACGACGCCGCTGATGCGCGTCTCGTCCACCGGCCCCGCGGGCGCGGACGACGCGGTGAAGACGGCCCGCGACGCGATGCCGGCCACGGAGGCCTCGAACGCGTGATGGTCGAAACCGCTGCCGGGGCCGAGGGTGGGGGTGATCCACGCGCGGCCGTCGCTGTCGGTGCGGACCGTCGCGGAGGGACGGCCGTCGATGCTGCCGCCGCCGTCGAGGACCGAGAACGTCACCGGGACGTCCGCCACGCGGTTGCTGCCGCGGTCCACGACCGCGACGACGATCGGGCGCGGCAGGCGCTCGCCGTTGATGCCGTACTGGTTGTTGCCCATGTCGATGGCCACGAGCGCCGGCGCGCCGGTGCTTCCGGATGCGACGAAGTCCGCGCCCGCGAAGCCCGCGGCCGTCGCCTCGACCTGCTGATTGGCCGCGCCGGCGCGCGTGCCGAGCGTCCAGCGGACCGCGGCCTCGCCCTGCGCGTCGGTCGTGACCGTGACCCGGCGGCCGGAGCTTCCGCCGCCGGACAGCGAGCCGTTGTTGGCCGTCACGCGGAACGTCACCGCCTGTCCGGCGGCGCGGTTGCCGCTCGCGTCGAAGAGACGGACGCGCAGCGGCGACGGCAGCTCCGCGCCGATGGTTGCGGTCTGGTCGTTGCCGTCGACGGCGACGATCCGCGCTCCAGCCGGCGCCACGAGGCGGACGCGGTGCGCGGTCGTGGTCGTGTTTCCGCCCTGGTCCGTCGCGGCGACGATGAGCGTGTTCTCGCCCGGCGTCAGCGTGACGGAGGCCTTGAACGTGCGGTTGGAGACCACCGCCGCGACGCCGTTCACGGTCACACGCACCTGGCCGGCGTTGATCGTGCCGACGACGATGTCGTCGACCATGCCCGAGACGAGGACCGGCGACACGCCGACGTCGCTCCCCGCCGGCGGCGCGTAGACCGTGACCCGCGGCGGGATGCTGTCGCGATAGACGTTGACGCTCGCCGTCGCCACCTGCCCGCCGGCGGTGACAGCGGTAGCGGTGATGACGGTGCGTCCCTGCCAGAGCGGAATGCCGGCGGCGGTGAACGTCGCGCCGCCGATCGTCGCGGCCACGCCGTTGACGCGCACCGCGGCGGGTGCGCCGGCGATGGTGCCGGTGACGGTCACGGTGTTCCCGCGCAGGACGGCCAGGTCCGCGGGCGAGGTGATGGTCAGCGTCGCCCGCGGCAGGAAGCGGACCTCGATGGTGCGCACCGCGACGTTGCCCGCGCGGTCGGTGGCGCGGACCTCGATGCGGTTGTCCCCTTCGGTCAGGGGCACGTCGACCGCGAACGCTCCCGGCGCCACGGCCGTGCCGCCGATGGTCAGGGACGCGACGCGATCGTCGTCGGTGACGGAGCCGGCCACCAGGATCGACGGCTCGCTCGTGGAGAAGCTCTCCGTACCGGGCGCATCGAGCCGGATCTGGGGCGGCGTGCGATCGAGCTTGATGGTGATCTCGTCGCTCTGTTCGTTCCCCGCGATGTCGGTGGCGTACACGCGGACGGGCTGCGTGCCGTCCGTCAGCGGCACGAGGCATTCGAAGGTCTCGCCGGAGAGCGTGGCCGGCACGCTGCCGCAGCGGACGCTCTGCACGCCCGAGGTGGCGTCCGTGACCGTGCCGGTGAGGCGGAACGGGGAATCCTTCGCGAGCACGTTGCGCGAGCCGGCGATCGCCAGACGCGGCAAGGCGCCATCGACGTCGACCGCGACGGTGATGCGGGTCTCGTTTCCGGAACCGTCGATGGCCACGCCCTCGAAGGTCTGGTCCGCGCCGTCGTTCAGGTACGCGTCCGGCGAACAGAAGGCGATGGCTTTGTCGTCCGTGCAGTCGAAGGAGAGGATGATCGCGCCGCGCCGCCAGCCGGCGGCATTCGCCGGCGGCAGGACCGCTGCGATGGCCGGGGGCACGTCGTCGACGAACAGCGTGAAGTCGCGGGTGACGCGGCTGCGGTTGCCCGCGGCGTCCGTCGCCTCGACCGCCACCGGGTTGAGTCCCGGTGCGAGGATGAGCGTGCAGCTCCAGGCGTCCCCTTCCACCGCGGCGGGAGCGCCGTTGCACGTCACGCTCTGCACGCCCGACTGCGCGTCGCTCACCGGGCCGGCGATGGTCGCGTTCCGCGGACCGTTCGCGGTCGTATAGAAGCTCGCCGCCGTGGCCGTCGGGAAGGCGACGTCGAGCAGCGGCGGCGTGGTGTCGCCGCCGAGGGTGATGGTGAGCTGCTCCTGCCGGATGTTCCCCTCGCAGTCGGTGGCGGCGAGGGCGATGACGTTCGCGCCGCCGACGAGCGCGATCGATTTCGTGAACTCGCCCGCGGCGCTGAGAGGCACGGGAGCACCGTTGATGGTGAAGGCGCTCACGCCCGAGTCGTCGCTGACGGTGCCGGTCAGGGTGACGGGAGAGGAGGTCACGGTCTGGCCGCCGGCGACCCGGATCGAGGGCGCGGTCGTGTCGGAGACCTCGCGGACGATCTGCAGGGCGATTCCGGCCGGGACCTTGTTCGCCTTCAACTCGACGCGCAGCGTGTTCTGCGCGGCGAGGCTCACGCCGCGGGCGATGGTCTGCCGCGTGTCCTGGTTCCCGCGGCTGTCGATGTCCGCCTTCGTGATGACCGCGGCGCCGTTGAGGACGATCCGCGCGTCGTCGACGGGCAGCATCGACGCGCTGCCGTTGCGCAGGATCAGCGTGAACGGGCCGGCCGTGTCCGCGACGGAGAACGACTGCTCGAAGGCGTCGCTCTTCGCGGCGAGCTGGTAGACCTTGTCCGGCAAGACCGGGACGGCGATCCGCCTGCGGATGCTGACGGCGATCGAGCCGGCCGTGGTGTCGCCGTCGAGCTCCACGCGCAAGGTGTTGCTCGGTGCGACGGAGATCGCCTTCTCGATCGGCGGTGCGCCCTTGCGCAGCTCCTTCGCGTCGACGATGACGGTGCCGTCGAGCGAGATGCTGCCGCTCTTCGCGCCGTTGTTGGTGACGGAGAGGGTGTAGAGGGCGCGCGCGGTGTCGCACGGGCCGCTGATCGGGACCGGCTCGTCGAACGTCCGATGCTCGCGCGCCGCGACGGTGTAGGTCTTCGGTCCGAAGACCGCCACGCTGCCGAAGGCGCTCGTGGCGAGTGAGAGAACCGCGAAAACGAGGGCGAGGCTCCGCCTGAACATAGTTTCCCCCTGGGTCGTCGCACATGCCGGTGCGACACGGTGGCGATCGGGATCGGACTGTCTGCGGAACCTACGGAGGACTCACCCGTGCGGATGTATGGGCGCGCTGCGCGTTTGGAGTGCGGAGGCGGTTGGAGGTGTCTCGAAATGTAGGGCGTGGCTTCAGCCCGCCCCTCTCGTGGGCGGGGGCGTTCCCCCTCCCCGTCCGAGAGGCGGGCTGAAGCCGCGCCCTACATTTGAGACAGCCTCCGCACTCCAACGATGTCATCCCGAGCGTCGAGCGAGGGACCCGGGCGGGCGGGGCGCTAACCGCGCACGCCTTTTGCGTCAGCCAAAGCTGAACCCGATGAACGACCCGTTGACGCAGAACCGTTTGCTCGCGAGCCTTCCGGCCGCGGACCGCGACGAGCTGCGCCCGCATCTCGAGCTGCTGGGGCTCGAGCTGGCGTATCCGCTGATCCAGCCGCAGGAGCCGATCCGACACGCATACTTTCCCGTCACCTGCCTGGCCTCGCTGGTGATCGTCCTCGAGGACGGCTCGACGGTCGAATCCGGTTCGGTGGGACGCGAAGGGATGGTCGGCATTCCGATCGTCCTCGGCGCCGGCACGACGCCGATGCAGACGGTCATCCAGGTCCCGGGGGAGACGTTCCGGATCGACGCAGACACCCTCAAGGAGCAGTTCGACCGCCGCGGCGCGCTGCACACGGTGCTGACCCGCTACATCCACACCCTCTTCATGGTCGCGTCGCAGTCCGCGGCCTGCAACCGGCGCCACAGCGTGGACGCACGCCTCGCCCGCTGGCTGCTGATGAGCAGCGACGGCATCGGCTCGAATTCCGTCGCCATCACCCAGGAGTTCCTGGCGACCATGCTCGGCGTGCGGCGCGCGGGGGTGACCGAGGGAGCGCTGAAGCTGCAGAACGCGGGGTGGATCGCGTACAGCCGCGGGCTCGTCGAGATCCTGGACCGCCCCGCGCTCGAAAACGCGGCGTGCGAGTGCTACCACGTCGTGCGCCAGGAGTACGAACGCCTGTTCGGGACGGTAGACTCCCGCACATCGTGATCGATTACCACCGGGAGCTCCTGGCCGACGAGAGACGCACCAATGCGTTCCGCGAAGCCATCCTGCGCGTCGTGAAGCCGGGCGACGTCGTCCTCGACCTCGGATGCGGCTCGGGCATCCTGTCGTTCTTCGCCTGCCAGGCCGGCGCGGCGCGGGTCTACGCGATCGACCAGACCCACGCGGCGGACGTGGCGTCGCTGCTCGCCCGTCACAACGGGCTGGGCGACCGCATCACCGTGCTGCACGGCGAGGCGAAAGCGCTGGAGCTGCCCGAGCGGGCGGACGTCCTCCTCAGCGAGACCCTCGGCGTGGCCGGGCTGGACGAGGGGATCGTGGAGATCGTGGCGGACGCGCGAACCCGTTTCCTCAAGCCGGACGCGCGCATCGTGCCGCAACGCGTCGGCGTCTCGATCGTGCCGGTGGAGATGGATTACGAGTACGACAAGCACGTCGCGTTCTGGAACGAGCGGCGCTACGGCGTCGATCTCCGTCCGCTGCGGCTCTTCGCGTCGAGCGCGATCCTCTTCGCGCACATCCGCTCCGGCTCGTACCTGGCTACCCCGCACGAAGTGCTGTCCATCGACCTGCTGCGCGGCGAGGGAAAGGACGCGGCGGGGTCGGCGACCTTCACCGCGAAGCGCGACGCGCACCTGCACGGCTTCGGTGCGTTCTTCAGCGCGACGCTGGCGGACGGCATCGAGCTGTCGAACGGAGAGGCGCACTCGACGTCGTGGTCGCAGGCGTTCCTGCCGCTGGAAGTCCCGGTGCAGGTCCGCCGCGGCGACCGCGTCACCGTGGAGCTGCAGACCGACGCGGGCAAGTCGTGGCGCTGGCGCGGCGACGCGAACGGCGAGGAGTTCGACCAGACCACCTGGCTGTCCATGCCGCCGTGCGAGGCCCGCACGTGAAAGCCATCCTGGCACTCGATCAGGGGACCACCAGCTCGCGCGCGATCGTGTTCGACGACCGCGCGAACATCCTGGCCGTCGCACAGCGCGAGTACCGGCAGATCTATCCCCAGCCGGGATGGGTGGAGCACGATCCGGAGGAGATCTGGTCGACGCAGATCGCCGTCGCCGCGGAGGCGATCGCGAAGGTCCGCGGCGTCGAGATCGCGGGGATCGGCATCACGAACCAGCGCGAGACGACGGTGGTGTGGGACCGCAAAACCGGACGCCCGCTGCACAACGCCATCGTCTGGCAGGACCGCCGCACCGCGCAGTTCTGCGACGAGCTGCGGGCGCACGAGGACCTGTTCCGCGAGCGCACGGGGCTGGTCGTGGACGCGTATTTCTCGGGGACGAAGCTGCGCTGGATCCTCGATCGCCTCGATCGCGCGGAAGCCGGCGACGTGGCGTTCGGCACGATCGACACGTGGCTGATCTGGCGCCTCACGAACGGCGCGGCGCACGTCACCGATCCGACGAACGCGTCGCGCACGCTGATGTTCGACATCCGCCGCTCGCAATGGGACGACGAGCTGCTCGGCCTTCTCGGCATCCACGGCGTGGCGCTGCCGGAAGTGCGGCCTTCGAGCGGCGTGGTGGCGAAGACGGCGGAGGGACTGCCGATCCCCGCCGGCATTCCGATCGCCGGGATCGCGGGCGATCAGCAGGCCGCCCTCTTCGGCCAGCGCTGCACGCGCGCGGGCATGGCCAAGAACACGTACGGCACGGGCTCGTTCCTGGTGATGAACACCGGCGCGGACGTCGTGCGGTCGACGCACGGGCTGCTGGCCACGATGATCTGCGAGCCGCGGCAGTACGCGCTGGAAGGCAGCATCTTCATCACCGGCGCCGCGATCAAGTGGCTGCGCGACGGCCTGGGGCTGATCCGCACGGCCGCGGACGTCGAGCCGCTCGCCGCGTCCGTCCCGGACACGAACGGCGTGGTCTTCGTGCCCGCCTTCACGGGCCTGGGCACGCCGCACTGGGACGGCTACGCCCGCGGCGCGATCGTCGGCCTCACGCTCGGCGCGACGTCGGCGCACATCGCACGCGCGACGCTGGAGGCGATCGCGCTGCAGAGCGCGGACGTGCTCGACGCCATGCGCCGCGACTCGGGCCTCACGCTGTCCGAGCTGCGCGTCGACGGCGGCGCCTCGGTCAACGATCTCCTGATGCAGATCCAGGCGGACGTCGCGGGCATCCCGGTCGTCCGCTCGCGCATGCCCGAGACCACCGCCCTCGGCGCCGCCTACCTCGCCGGCCTGGCCGTCGGCTTCTGGTCTGCCGATACCATTGACGCGCAATGGGAAGCGGATCGCACGTTCGAGCCGCGGATCTCCGAGGACGAGCGGGCGGCGAAGATCGCCTCCTGGCACCGTGCGGTGGAGCGGGCCAAGGGGTGGGCGGCGGAAGGATGAAGGGCGGAAGGATGAAGGGCGGAAGGATGAAGGATGAAGGCCTGAAGAACTGGGCGCAGCCGAACCGCCTGTCATCCCG